>NZ_JBHSNM010000002.1:0-781085 GCF_042655745.1 Lysobacter yangpyeongensis
ACCTGCCGGGCGCCCGCCTGCTCGACTTCAGCGTCGCGACCCGCTACTCGGACTACAGCAACTTCGGCGACACGCTCAACAGCAAGTTCGGTTTCCGCTGGAAGCCGATCGACGACCTGATGGTCCGCGGCAACTGGGCCGAGGGCTTCCGTGCGCCGTCCATCGGTGAACTGTTCGCCGGTCTGGGCGACTCGTTCCCGACCATCGCCGACCCCTGCAACCTGGCCTCGTTCCCGAACCTGGATCCGGCCGCGCAGCAGCGCTGCATCGCGCAGGGCGTGCCCAACGGCGGTTACGACCAGGGCAACCCGCAGATCCGCATCAACGTCGGCGGCAACCCGAACCTGCGTCCGGAACTGTCGACCTCCAAGACGCTGGGCTTCGTTTACAACCCCAGCTGGCTGGAAGGCTTCGACATCTCGCTGGACTGGTGGCAGATCGAGATGGAAGACACCATCACGGTCACCTCCGGCCAGACGATCCTCGATGGCTGCATCCGCGAGGGCCGCCAGGACTTCTGCGCGCTGTTCACCCGCAACCCGGGCGGCTCGCTGAACCTGACCTCGGGCCCGACCAACTTCGGCGACCTGAAGGTGGAAGGCTACGACATGACGGTCGGTTACCGTCTGCCGGAAACCGCGTGGGGCAAGTTCAGCTTCACCTGGGATACGACGTACCTGGCGAAGAGCGAAGGCACCGCCGCGCCGACCGCGATCGGCGAATACCAGCAGAACAACAATGGCTGGCGCATCCGTTCGAACGTCGCCACGCGTTGGGAAATGGGCGACTGGGGCGCGACCTGGAACATCCGCTACTACGACGACCAGGACGAGGATTGCCAGGCGTTCGTCGACTACGGCTATTCGTTCCTGTGCTCGGATCCGGATCGCTTCGTCGACAACGGCGGCGTGCCGACCCCGGCTGCTCAGAACCACATCGGTGCCACCACGTACCACGACGCAAGCGTGTACTGGAACGCACCGTGGAACGCGAAGATCACCCTGGGCCTGAACAACGTGTTCGACAAGGACCCGCCGCGTTCGGTGCAGGCGTTCGCCAACAGCTTCGACCCGCAGTACGAAGTCCCCGGCCGCTTCTACTACATGCGCTACACGCAGAAGTTCTGATCGACCGGTTGTTCCGCTACACCGCTACGGCCCCGCAAGGGGCCGTAGTTTTTTGTGCCTGCCGGCAGGCAGTAGACTTGATCGCTACCACACCGCTAGCCCGCCGATGCCTTTCGAAATCAACCCCGTCTTTGCCGTGCCTTTCGTCCAGGACCGGTTCCCCAATGCGGATCAGCTCAATGCGCAGCTCAAGCAGTTGTTGCTGGCGAGAGAGAACGAGGGCGAACGCTACGCGAATCCGAGTCCCTCGCTGAAACAGCAGGCGGGGGTGTTCGAAAGCGACTTCAATCTGTTTTCGTGGCCGGAAAGCTGCGTGCAACAGCTCCGACAGTTCTGCTGGGCGACGCTTGGCCGCGCGATACAGGAACTCAACGGCTACAGCGCCGAAGAAATGCGCCGACTGCAGATCTTTTCGCACACGTGGTTCCATGTGACGCGGAACGGCGGCTTCACGATCCTCCACACCCACCCCATGGCCTCCTGGTCAGGCGTGTACTGCGTGGACCCTGGCACGACGCCCGAGGACAGACCGGAATCCGGCGTCCTGCGCTTCCATAACCCGCACCACTACAGCAACTACTTCCTCGACTCGGGCAATCTGCGCCTGCGCGCGCCCTACCACCACGGCACCTGGAGCGTCCGGTTCCAGCCCGGCCAGCTGGTGCTGTTCCCGTCGTGGTTGCAGCACGAAGTCCTGCCGTTCTACGGCGACGACACGCGCATCACCATCGCCTTCAATTGCTGGTTCGGCATGAAGGAAACGGCTCAGTCCGGCTGAGCGCGCCCGTCAGATCAATCCGAGCGCGGTCAATCGGTCCAGCAAGGGTTGCAAGTAGACCTCGTAAGGTTTCCACGCGGCGCCGCGATTGGTCAGGATGCCTTGGCGCACATGCGCACTGCTCGCGGTGGATACCGCACCCGATGAACGTTCCACCCGCAGCGCATCTTCCTCGAAGGGCAGCCCGCAGAAGTCGAATATGCGGCGCGTCGTCCCGGGCGTATCAGTGACGAGCCCATCGTAGGAGATGTCAAGGAGCCGCGAGGGCATCACCTCGCGCCAATGGCGCATGAGGTCGCGGTACTCGCCGAAGTGGTTGGCCAGGGACACCTGGTCGAACGAATACAGTGCCGCGTTGGAGAAATAGGTCCGCAGATTGGAGAAGCAGGTGTCGACGGGATCCCGCACCATGTGCAGGATCTTCGCGCTCGGCAACGCTTTCGCGATGAAGCCAGCATTGACGAAATTGGGCGGCAACTTCTCGGTCAGGAACGGCTTGCCCTTGGCGCGCCAACGTGAACCTTCGACGAAACCGCGACCAATCGCGTCGAAGTCGGCCCCGGGCAGGTGCTGGACTGCCTCAATGTCCAGGGCATGCTGGATCTTGTGATCGCTGGCGATCTTGAGCTGGGCGGTAAACGCGTAGGTTTCCCCGCCGTCGGATACCAGACTGTGTCCGCCCAGGATGCGCTCCAGCAAGGTCGTGCCGGACCGGTGCATGCCCACGATGAATATCGAGCTGTACTCGTCCTGGCGCGGGGTGGACTGGACGAACTCCGCGGTGCACAGGGCCTTGACCGCGCTGAACAGCTGGCGCCCCTTCACCTCATCGTAGGGATCGATCGCCCGCTTCGCCCTGCACCCACGCTCCAGCATGCGCCACGACTCCTCGTAACGCTTCAGGTCGTGCAATTCGTTGTGCAGCGCGAACGACAGATAGGCTTCGGCCTCCGTTGCCTCCTGCGTCTGTCCGATGAGCCTGGTCAGGCGTTCGATGTGGTTTTCCTGGTCGGTCCATTTGCGGAGCCGTGAAAGCACCCAGTGCGATTGCGCGAAAGTAGGCAGCAGGCGGATGCTGGCTTCAAGTTCCTGCTCGGCTTCTTCCATCCGCCCGAGGAACATCAGCACGGTGCCGCGCAGGTAACGCGGTTGCGCACCACGCGGATCCCGATTCACTGCTTCCGTCACCAGCTGGAGCGCCAGCTCCTGATCGCCCACGGAACTGACGATGAGCGCCATTTCGGTAAGCATGCGCGGATCGCCGCACCGAACGAATCCGCTATTCCTCACCAGCTGCAACAGCAGATCGGCTTCATGGAAGGTGCGCAGTTTGCGACCGAGCTCCATGACCAGACCCGGATGGTTGTTCGCCAGCTTGAACGCGGAGAGCAGGCTATCGCGTGCGGCGCGATAGGAATCCACCCGCAGCAGTGCGCCCGATGATTTCAGCAACGCCGGCAGATGCCCCGGATTGCGGGCGATGATCGCCGCGTAGGCATCGGCGGCCTCGCGCCACCGCTTCGCACTCGAAGCGGCTTCGCCACGGCTCCAGAGCCGCGCAATCTCCTGGTCCGGGGAGGTCGCCTTCATGTCATTGTCCAGGTGGAAGCGGCATCGATTGCCTGTGGATGCATGTGGGGAAGAATATGCCGCTCTGCCCACTCCTTCGCCCTGGCGATCGCGGCGCCGAACCTCCGCTCCAGGAAGCGCGCGTCTTCGGCGCGCTGGGCGGCGCTGTAGGCGGCATCGGTCGCCTTGGCGTTGCGCCCGCCTTCCAGCATGCAGCGGCTGCGCAGTTCGGTTTCAGGGATGTCGAGTTGCAGCCAGCGCGCGGCTGCGAGTGCGGTGGCCTGCAGATCCGAGAGCAGCATCGACATGTCCGCGACACGGAAGCGCTCGGAGCCGACCTCGGCGGCGATCTGTCGGGCCAGTTCGCGCTGGGCAGCCCACTGGATCACAGCCGCGCAAAGCATGTCCGGCGGATCGAACGCGGTCGCCGGGAGCAGCAGGTCGAATCGGGATGCCTGTACGGCGCGTTCGGCGAGCTGCGGAATTTTCGCCTGCGACTCCGCGGACTTCTTCAGGTTGGAGACGAGGAAGTCGTCCAGCGAGGACGTCAGGAGCAGTGCACGACTGCCCGGTGCAGCGGACATCATCTGCGTGGCGGCATTCAGCGCGGCATGGGTCGGCTTGATGACGACGCTGCCTCCCGCATGCCAGGGCCGAGACAGGAGTGCGATCGTGGGGCCGGTCACGCGATCGATCTGCTGGCTCTCGTGACGGGCGTCGCCAAGGCGACGCAGCACGAGCGGCTCGCGCAGGCACGTGTTGTATGGCGGGGTATGGAGCACGCGTGCCAGTAGGGTGGAGCCGCAATACGACGTGTGCAGAAGCCAGCCCACCCTGGGCGACACTGGCAAGTCGTCCGCCGCTTCCACAGGACAAGGGACTGCATGCGAAAGAGGCGCACCGATGCGCGTATCGAGGAAGCTCGATGCTTCCACCACGCTCTCGTCCAGGCGCAGGAAGGCATACCGCCTTTCCCGCACGCTCAGGTCCACCGGGAACCAGTGGGGGTCATGCAGGTCGATCGAGTCCATCACGGAGCGGCGGCGCGTTCGAACTTGATGGCGAACGTGTAGCGTGGCGCATAGCAGATGCGATTGGGTGGCCGCCCGACGTGCTTGATCGCGCCGTCGAACACCACCAGCCGACCCGGCCGTGGAGTAACGGCACACGCCACTTCGTCCTGCGCGTCGTAGAACATCGTCTCCCCGCCCCATTCCAGGTCCCAGCGTTCGCACAGGTACCAGAGCGCCGTGAGGTCATGCTGATCGGGAAGGCAGTCGGTGTGGGTGAAAAGCATGTCGCCGTAGCTCGCGACGTTGGTGTACGCCCGATACGGCCTGTACCCCATGCCCGGCGTGCAGAAGCCCGCGACGACCTGGCGCGTCAGTTCGAAGATCGGCTGACGCACCAGGGCTTCGAGTTTGATTTCCGTCGCCCAGTGCTTGTACTCGGCCGTTTCCGGACGCGCGATCTCGGTGCGGGTGAACGGAGCCCGCGCCAGCCCCTGCACATATTCGGCGATGTTGGGCAACAAGCCGTCGAACACCCGCAGCGGGCGGCCATCGATCAGCAGGTCCCGACTGGCCGCAGGCGCGGCGGGGTTCGCGGCCATGGCGCGCCCTTATTCCGCGAGTGACTGCGCGATGCGCTGCTGCTCGTCATGCAGCGCTTGCGGCATCCGCGGGCCGTACTCGCGGAGGAATTCGCCGATGCTGTCGAATTCGGCGCGCCATCCCGTGCGATCGAAGCCGAACAGCTTCGCCTTGGCCTCCTCGCTCAGCGAGAGCCCTTCGACGTTGATGTCGTCCGTCGTCGGCAGGTTGCCGATCGGCGTTTCCTGGGCACCGGCTTCGCCCTTGACGCGCTTGATCATCCACTCCAGCACGCGCAGGTTGTCGCCGAAGCCCGGCCACAGGAACTTGCCGTCGTCGCCCTTGCGGAACCAGTTGACGTGGAAGATCTTCGGCAGCTTCACGCCTTCGCGATCGAACGACAGCCAATGGCCGAAGTAGTCGCCGAAGTTGTAGCCGCAGAACGGCTTCATCGCCATCGGGTCGCGGCGCATCACGCCCACCGCACCGGTCGCTGCAGCCGTGGTTTCCGAACCCATCGCAGCGCCGACCAGCACGCCGTGCGTCCAGTCGCGCGCTTCGAACACCAGCGGCACCAGCGAAGCGCGGCGGCCGCCGAACACGATCGCACTGATCGGCACGCCCTGCGCATCCTCCGCCCGGGGCGAATAGGATGGGCACTGGCTGGCGCTGACGGTGAAACGCGAATTCGGATGCGCGGCCGGACCGTTACTGGAATCGTAGTCATTTCCGCGCCAGTCAATGACCGGCTTGCCTTCGCCAAGGCCCTCCCACCACGGCTGGTTGTCCGCGGTCATGGCAACGTTGGTGAAGATGGTGTCGTGCGAGACCGTCTTGAGCGCGTTGGGGTTGGAGTTGATCGACGTGCCCGGGGCGACGCCGAAGAAGCCCGCTTCCGGGTTGATCGCATACAGACGGCCGTCGGCACCCGGGCGCATCCAGCAGATGTCGTCGCCGATCGTCCACACCTTCCAGCCATCCTTCCGGTAGCCTTCCGGCGGAATGAGCATGGCGAGGTTGGTCTTGCCGCACGCCGACGGGAATGCCGCCGCGACGTAATGGGTTTCGCCCTGCGGGTTCTCCAGGCCGAGGATCAGCATGTGCTCGGCGAGCCAGCCTTCCGACTTCGCCTGGTGCGAGGCGATGCGCAGGGCATGGCACTTCTTGCCGAGCAGCGCGTTGCCACCGTATCCCGAACCGTACGACTTGATCGTGAGTTCTTCCGGAAAATGCATGATGAAGCGGCGGTTCGGGTCGAGCTCGCCGATGGAATGCAAGCCGCGCACGAAAGTGCCTTCGCGCTCGATGCGCGCCAACGCCGGAGCGCCCATGCGCGTCATGATCCGCATGTTGGCGACGACGTACGGCGAATCGGTGATCTCCACGCCGCAACGCGACAACGGCGAATCGATCGGGCCCATGCAATAAGGAACGACGTACATGGTGCGTCCCTTCATGCAGCCGGCGAAGAGTTCATCCATCTTCGCGTGACCGTCCGCGGGCGACATCCAGTGGTTGTTCGGTCCGGCGTCGTCCTGGGCCGTGGTGCACACGAAGGTCAGATGCTCCACGCGGGCCACGTCGTCCGGGTGCGAGCGGTGCAGCCAGCTGCGCGGATGGGTCTGTTCGTTGAGGCGGATGAGGGTGCCGTCGGCCTCCATCTGCGCCACCAGCGTCGCATTCTCGGCGTCGCTGCCGTCGCACCAGTGGATGGCATCCGGCTGGGTCAGCGCAGCGACCTGCGCGACCCACTCGTTGAGTGCGGCAAGCTTGCTTCGACCGGCATTTTCAGCCGGGGCAGTCTGCGACAGGTTGTTCATCAACGGACCTTCTAGGGATTGGGAATCAGGGTTGCGGCCATGTGCTCGACATAGGCCTCGAATTCGTCGTGCTGCATCCGCGTCTGGTGCAGCTGCAGGTTGAGCTGCAGAAAGCCCACGTAGGCGGAATACAGCAGCTGGGCGCGGTGGCGCGCATCGGTACGGGACAGGCCTGCCTGGCGGAACGAGGCGGTGAGGTAGTCGAGGCGGCGTTCGGAGACGCGGCCGATCACCGGCTGCACGGCCGGATGGTCCATGGCCTTGATCAGCTCGGAATAGACCACGTGCGACTTGTATTCGTGGGCGACCAGATTGAAGAGCGCGCGCAGACGCGCACGGGGGTCGTTGATCGGCTCGAGTTCGCCGAACAGGAGCTCCTGCTCCATCTTCTCCCAGCGTTCCAGCGCCGCCACCAGCAGTGCTTCGCGCGAGGGGAAGTGCCAGTAGAAGCTGCCCTTGGTGACGCCCAGGCGCCGGGCCAGCGGCTCCACGGCCACCGCCGAAACGCCCTGCTCGGCGATCAGGTCCAGGGCCGCGGCGGCCCAGTCGTCGGCACTCAGGCGGCCTGTACGCTCCTTGTTGGCGGCGTCGGGCTTCGCGGGGTCGGGCTTGGCAGCGGCGGTCGTCATGGGGGCAAGTTTAACCATACGGTGGCGACTGTGACAGTACGCATGTTTCCACCGGCGACGTGGCAATGCGGTTGACACCGCCCGCGCCCGGAAACCATACTCGAGCGTATGTTAAGCGTTTCATGTCCCTGTTTGAATTTGTCGGGCTGCCACGGAAGCGGCCCGGCAGATGGAACGCTCGACCAACCTGACCGCCAGACCGTCAACGCCGCGTCGCGCCGGAGCCTTCCATGAGCATCGCCCTTCCCTTTCTCGCCCTGCTGGTCGTCGGCGCCGTCGCCGCATACCACCGGTTACGCCTCGTCGTGTGGGCCGCCATCACGCTGACCGCACTCATCGCCTGCCTACTGCTGGGCGCGAACATCACCGCGACCATCGTGGCCATCGTCCTGGCGACGCTGGTGGCCGTGCCGCTGCTGGTGCCGCAGATCCGCCTGCCTTTCATCACCCGGCCCCTGCTCGGCTTCTACACGAAGATCCTCCCGCCGCTGTCGGAAACCGAGCGGGTCGCCCTCGAAGCCGGCACCGTCGGCTGGGAAGGCCAGCTGTTCTCGGGCAAGCCGGACTGGGACGTGCTCTTTGACCAGCCCAAGCCGGAACTGCGCCCCGATGAGCAGGCCTTCCTCGACGGTCCGGTCGAAGAAGTCTGCCGCATGACCAACGACTGGCAGATCACCCATGTCAATGCCGACCTGACCCCGGAGATCTGGGACTACATCAAGAAGAACCGGTTCTTCGGCATGATCGTGCCGAAGGAATACGGCGGCCTGGGCTTCACCGCGCTGGGCAACCACAAGGTGATCCAGAAGCTGGCGACCGTGTCGACGGTGCTCAGCTCCACCGTCGGCGTGCCCAACTCGCTCGGCCCCGCCGAACTGCTGATGCACTACGGCACCAAAGAGCAGAAGGACTACTACCTGCCGCGCCTGGCCGACGGTCGTGAAGTGCCCTGCTTCGGGCTGACCGGTCCCTGGGCGGGTTCGGATGCGACCTCCATCCCCGACTACGGCATCGTCACCATGGGCGAGTGGAACGGCGCCCGCGTCGTCGGCGTGAAGCTGACCTTCGACAAGCGCTATATCACCCTGGCGCCGGTCGCCACGCTGATCGGCCTCGCCTTCCGCATGTACGACCCGGACGGCCTCATCGGCGACAAGCGGGACATCGGCATCACCCTGGCGCTGGTCCCGCGCGAGACTCCCGGCATCGACATCGGCCGCCGCCATTTCCCGCTCAATTCGCCGTTCCAGAACGGCCCGATCCACGGCCGCGAAGTCTTCATCCCGCTCAGCCAGCTGATTGGCGGCGAAGCCTATGCCGGCAAGGGCTGGCAGATGCTGGTCGAGTGCCTGTCGATCGGGCGGTCGATCACCCTGCCCTCCACCGCGAGCGGCGGCGCCAAGTTCGGCGCAGTGGTGACCGGCGCGTACGCGCGCATCCGCAAGCAGTTCGGCCTGTCGGTGGGACGCTTCGAAGGCGTGGAGGAAGCGCTCGCGCGCATCGGCGGCAAGGCGTATGCGATCAGCGCCCTGTCCGAAGCGGCCGCGGCGGCGGTCACGCGCGGCGAACTGCCCGCCGTGCCGTCGACCATCGCGAAGTACCACTGCACCGAAATGGCGCGCGAAGTCGCCACCGACGTGATGGACATCCACGGCGGCAAGGGCATCATCCTGGGGCCGAAGAATTACGCCGGCCGCAACTGGCAGGCGCTGCCGATCATGATCACGGTCGAAGGCGCGAACATCATGACGCGCTCGCTGATGATCTTCGGCCAGGGCGCGATCCTGTGCCATCCGTGGGTGCTGAAGGAAATGAAGGCGGCGGGGCTCGCCGATCCGCAGGAACGCCTCACCGAATTCGACCGCAACCTGTTCGGCCATGTCGGTTTCGCGTTCTCCAACGCCGTGCGCAGCTGGTGGTACGGCTTCACCGGCGCGCGCATCGGCAAGGCACCCGGCGATACCTACACGCGCCGCTACTACCGCAAGCTCAACCGCTATTCCGCGGCGCTGGCGCTGGCGGCAGACACTTCGATGCTGCTGCTGGGCGGCAAGCTCAAGTTCAAGGAATCGCTGTCGGGCCGCCTGGGCGACGTGCTGAGCCAGCTCTACATCGCCAGCGCCATGCTCAAGCGCTACGAGGACCAGGGCCGACCGGTGTCCGACCAGCCCTTGCTGGCGTGGGCTTTCCACGATGCGGTGAACAAGATCGAGACCGCGTTCTCCGCCGCCCTGCGCAACTTCCCCGTACACCCGGTCAGCTATCTGTTGTGGATGCTGATCTTCCCGTGGGGCCGCCGCGCGCAGGCGCCGAGCGATCGTCTCGGCCATAAGGTCGCCTCGCTGCTGATGTCGCCCAACGAAGCGCGCGACCGGCTTGCCGTCGGCACCTTCCTAACGCCGTGCGCCAACAATCCGGCGGGCCGCATCAACAGCTACCTGCCCAAGGTGGTGCTGGCCGAACCGGTGGAGCGCAAGTTCCTCAAGGCGCTGAAGAACAGCGACATCGAGGCGCTGGATTTCGCCGCGCAACTCGACGAAGGCGTCCGCGAAGGCTGGATCACCGCCGATGAGCGCCGGCAACTGGAAGAACTGCGCGAGATGACGATCGACGCCATCAGCGTCGACGACTTCGACACCGAGGAACTGCGCTCGGCCGGTTACCGCCGGGAACACCACGACAACCGCGCCGCAGCCTGATTCGGCGCCCGGGATCGATCACGCGACGGCGGGCACGACCCGCCGTCCTTTTTGGAGCCGATGCCATGCCAGCACCCGTTCTCGCGATGTACCGCCGGTTGAGCCGCTGGCCGGCAGGACGCTGGCTGTTTTCGCAGGCCGTGTGCTTCCGGGCGCCCTACTTCGCGACGATTGCGCCGCGCTTCGTGGCCCTGGAACCGGGGCACTGCGAAGTGCGCATCCGCGATCGCCGCCGCGTGCACAACCACATCGGGACCGTGCATGCGATCGCCCTGTGCAACCTCGCCGAGTTGAGCGCCGGCGTCATGACGGAAGCGTCGCTCCCCGCATCGATGCGCTGGATCCCCAAAGGCATGACGGTCGAATACCTGAAAAAGGCGAAAGGACCGATGCACGCCGTGGCATCGCCGGACATTCCGATCAGCGAAACGGCGAGCGACTACGACCTGCCGGTCACGGTCACCGTGCGGGACCAGCGCGGCGATGACGTCTTCCGCGCGCGCATCACGATGTGGCTGTCGCCCAGGTCACGCAGCGAGAACGGCGCCCAGGGCCAGTAACGCAGGCGCCCCCTGCACGAAAAAGATCCGGCGGCTCACCGTCGCGGCGCCATAAAGCCCGGCGACGATCACGCATCCCAGGAAGAAGAGCTCGAACTCGCGCGATCCCGTCGCCGCGCCATAGAGCAGGCCCGCCGCGAGAAAACCGTTGTACAAGCCCTGATTGGCCGCGAGCACCTTCGATGCTTCGGCTTTTTCGGCCGACTGGCGGAACACCCTCAGGCCCAGCGGCCTGGTCCACAGGAACATCTCCAGCACCAGGAAGTACAGGTGCAGGAGCGCAACCAGCAGGACCAGGATGACGGCGATCAGTTGCATCGTTATTTCTCCGGGAAAGGACGGGGCAAGCCGGGCCTACGCGGTCCGCGTCACGCGGCACCGACCTGATGGGCCGGCAGGGAATTCTCGCGGCGCGCGATATCGGCCAGGCGCCACCCGACTGCAGTGGCCAGCGCACCCCAGGACGCCGCCAGCAGCGAGAACCCCGCGATACCGACGCCGAAACCACGCAGCCCGTCCATGATCGACGCGACGCTGAGATCACCGAAGCGCCATACCGCCGTATCCACCGCATTCTTGCCCTTGTAGCGCACGCTGCGCGGCACCATCGAGAACAGGCTCTCGCGGGCCGGCCCCACCAGCCCGTAGGCCAACGCGCGGCTCACCACCAGGGCCAGCGCGACCCAGGGCATCAACAGGAAGAATCCGTACATCGAGCGGACCAGGTCCATGACGAACGACCCGCCGTGCACGCCGGCCATCGATGCCGCCGCCTGCGCCTGCGTGATCCCGGAGACCGCGCCGTAGGGATCGGCAGCGAAATACACCAGCAACAGCACGACCATGACGCCCAGTCCCCACAACGCGATGAGGAGCCCGGCGCCGCTGCGCGGCAGCAGCCAGCGTGTCACGGTCAGCTGCAGCACGACCTGCAAAGTGTTGGTCGTGAGATCCATTCCGCCGAAGAAGCGCGTGCGCGCGACTGCGTCGGCGAAGTGTCCCTTGGCGTAATCGGCCACCAGTGCGTAGTTGATCGTGCCGATACCGTCGCCGAGCAGCAGCAGCAGCGACATGCCGCGGACGAAGGGATTGGCGAACACCTGCTTCAGGCCGTCCCACATGCTGCCGCCCACCGCGGCCTCGTGCCCGACTTCGAAGCGTCGCGCACCGTGCGTGCGCGCCCATCGGCCCAGCAGGACCGCGCACGCAGTCGCGGCCATCAGCAGGCACGCGGACACCACCAGGAGCGGCGCGACGCCGATGCGCGCGACGAGAATCTGCGTCAGCGCCGGCCCCGAAACCGCACCCGCGGTGCCGCCCAGGGCGATGATCGGAAACAGGCGTCGCGCCTGTTCCTCGTCCCAGATGTCCGCCATGAAGCTCCAGAACACCGCCACGACGAACAGGTTGAAGACGCTGACCCACACGAAGAAGACCACACCCAGCGCGTAGGGCGTCAGCAGCCCTTCGTAGGTGAAGAAGGGAATGAAACCGAACAGGCAGACGATGAAGAAGGCGTACACTACCGGCACGATGACGCGGCGCGGATAGCGCGACGCCAGGGCGGAGAACAACGGCGTGAGGCCCAGCGTCGCGACGAAGACCGTGGCGTAGAACCAGGTCTGATTGGTCGATCCACCGACCGCGGCGAACAGCTGCTCGCGGACCGGTCGCAGGATGTAGTAGGCGGCAAGCACGCAGAAGAAGTAGACGAACGACAGCAGGACCGCCCGCCATTCACCCAGGTGGATGCGTCGCGCGGCAACGCCGGCATCGTGGATCGTCCCCATGCGTCCGCTCCGCAATAGTTGGGCGCCACGGTAGCCGATGCCCTGCACGTCCGCTAGCAGGCCACGTGTTCGTTCGCGCCAGGCCCTGCCTCGCCGCACGCGAGAGCAATTGCTCTAGCCTCCCGGCATAGCGTCGCCCGGTCATTGAGCGGCACGCAGCCGGGGACGTCAGTTTGTACGACTACATCATCATCGGCGCCGGCTCGGCCGGTTGCGTGCTGGCGAACCGGCTCACCGAGGACCCCGACTGCAAGGTGCTGCTGCTCGAGGCAGGCCCGAAAGACTGGCATCCCTTCATCCACATGCCCGCCGGTCTGGCCAAGCTGGTCGGCAAGAAGGGCGTCAACTGGGACTACACCACCGCGCCGGAAAAGCAGTTGAACAACCGCACGCTGTGGTGGCCGCGCGGCAAGGTGCTGGGCGGCTCCAGCTCGATCAATGCGATGTGCTACATCCGTGGCGTTCCCCGCGACTACGACGACTGGGCGGCGCAGGGTGCGCCCGGCTGGGACTGGCGCAGCGTCCTGCCCTACTTCAGGCGCAGCGAACACAACGAACGCGGCGCCGATGCGCTGCATGGCGACCAGGGCCCCCTGTACGTTTCCGACCTGCGTTACACCAATCCGCTGTCGCAGGCGTTCATCGACGCCGGGCGACAGGCCGGATATCCATCGAACCACGACTTCAACGGTGCCGAACAACAGGGATTCGGCTTCTACCAGGTCACCCAGAAGAACGGCGCGCGCTGTTCCGCCGCGGTGGCCTACCTGCACCCGGCGCGGGAACGCCACAACCTCACCGTGATCACCGGCGCAAACGCCAGTCGCATCACCTTCGAGCGCAACCGCGCCAGCGGCGTCACCTATACCGCGCGCGGAAAGGCCTTCCACCAGGTGGCTACGCGCGAGGTGCTGCTGTGCGGCGGCGCGATCAATTCGCCGCAACTGCTCATGCTGTCCGGCATCGGACCGGCCGCGCAGCTGCGACAGCACGGCATCGACGTCCTCGTCGATGCGCCGCAGGTCGGGGAGAACCTGCAGGACCATCTCGACATCTGCACGCTGCAGCATTCGACGCAGCCAATCACCTACGACCGCGTGAGCGACGCGCGGATCGCCTTCGACTACTACCTGCGCGGCCACAGCGGCGCGGGCAGCAGCAATATCGCCGAAGCCGGTGCGTTCGTGCGTTCGCGTCATGCGTCGGACGAGCGCGCGGACATCCAGTTCCATTTCGTGCCGGCCATGCTGGACGACCATGGCCGACACCGTCTGGCGGGCGACGGCTACACGGCGCACGCCTGCTTCCTGCGCCCGCTCAGCCGTGGCCGCATTCGTCTCGCGAGCGGCAGCGCCGGCGACAAGGCGCGCATCGAGGCGAACTACCTGAGCGATCCGGACGGCTTCGACCTGAAGATGATGGTCGAATGCGCGAAGCTTTCGCGCGAGCTTTTCGCCCAGAAGGCGTTCGATGGCTACCGCGGCGCGCCGATCTTCCCCGCGCGCGACGACCTGTCGGACGCGGAACTCGTCGAATTCATCCGCGCCAAGGCGGAGACGGTGTACCACCCGGTCGGCACCTGCCGCATGGGCAGCGACGCGGGATCGGTAGTCGATCCGCAGCTGCGCGTGCGCGGCGTGGAGGGTCTGCGTGTGGTCGACGCTTCGGTGATGCCCACGCTGATCGGCGGCAACACCAACGCGCCGACGATCATGATCGCGGAACGTGCCTCCGACCTGATTTCCGGTCGCGTCTGAGGCTTCAGGCGTTCCCCAGCATCGGCGGCAGGGGACAATGCAGCGTGGCGCAGATCGTGCGCAGCAACTCGGCTTCCGCGATGGCGATCCGGCCATCGTGGCCGATGGTCGCGGTGATGGCTTCGACCAGCATTTCCTTGGCCACCGGTTCGAGCGCATCCAGTGGCACCCACACATCGTCCAGCGCGAGCACGCCACCGGCGGGTGGCGCGTAGGGCGGATGCTCGGGCATTACGCGTTGCATGCCGGCGAGGTAGGCCTTGCGCGCCGCGTCCGCATCGGCATTGCCCGCCTGCGCAACGACCGACAACAGCGTTGCGATCTCGCCACGCACCTCGACTATCCTGCGCCGCCCGAAGCGCGCGTAGCGCGATGGATCGAGCGATTCGCGCACCTGCACGGTGAGCAGGCGCGCCAGGCAATACTCGAACAGCGACACGGCGCCATCTGCATAGACAACGGCATTCACGGTGTCGAGGAAGGCATCCAGTTCCGGGCGCGGACGCAACCGCAGCACCGGGAACGCCAGCGATGCCAGCGGCAGACGCAGCGCCGGATGCAGGGCCTCGTTGGCTTGCCGAGCCAGACGCCTGGCTTCGAGTGCGATGGTTTTGCCCAGGCGCGCGGCGATTTCGTCCGCCTGCCTGTCCGCGATGTCGGCGCGCGCATCGAGCAGCAGCCCGAGCAGCAGCGGAATCACGGCTTCGCGCCGGGTGGCGAGTGTTCGCAACGCGTCGTCGATGTGCGCCGAGATCGCATCCGCGCGGCGGTAATCGTCCGCGCCGGGCTGGGCGACCTGGGCCGCGACGGCGGCGGGAGTCACCGCCTGTTCGGCCGTCACGCAAGGCAGGGGCGGCGGTTGCCTGACGTCGGCGAGGCCCAGGTGCGCATCTTCTTCCAGGCCGTCGGGCGGGGCCGAATGCCACTTCGCGCGCAACCGGTCGAGTTGCTCGCCATTGAAGCCGGGTTCCAGGGCGCAGATGCGTTCGAGCAACGGCGGATGCGTCGCGAACCAGCTGCGCAGTCCGATCCCGTCGCCGAACAGCATGTGGCTGATCTCTTCGGCATCACCACGGTGGCTCAGCCGGCTGCCTTCGTCGATGCCCCCTATCTTCTTCAGCGCACCGGCGAGCCCGGCGGTCTGCCGCGTGAACTGCACGGCCGATGCGTCCGCGAGACGTTCCCGCGAACGGCTCACGCCGGCCTTGATGATTCGCCCGAAGAACAGGCCGATGTAGCCGACCAGCATCGCGATCAGCGCCGCGGCGAAGATGGCGCCCGCGTTGCGATCGCGTCCGCGTCCCAGTTCCAGCACCTTGCGACCGATGATGGCCAGCATCAGGATGCCGAACAGCACGCCGATGAGGCGGATGTTCAGGCGCATGTCGCCGTTGAGGATGTGGCTGAACTCGTGGGCGATCACGCCCTGGAGCTCATCGCGATTGAGACGCTCCAGTGCACCGCGCGTCACCGCGACGACGGCATCCGACGGCGAATAACCGGCGGCGAAGGCATTGATCGCCGACTCGTGCTCCAGCACATACAGCCTTGGCATCGGGACGCCGGATGCGATCGCGATTTCCTCCACGACGTTGCGCAGACGACGCAGATGGAAATCGTTGCTTTGCTCCGGCACCGCGACGCCGCCCAGCTGCAACGCGACCGATTCGCCGCCCCCGCGCAGCGTCGCGATCCGGTAGAGGGAGCCGAGTCCGATGATCGCCAGCGTCAGCACCGAGGTGAACACCAGCATCGTCGCGGTTTCGCCCACGGACGCACCCTTGCCGGCGAACACCAGCCACGCGGCGGCATCCACCGCCAGCACGATGCCCGCCACGGCGAGCACGAACAGCAGCACCAGCCGTGAGGAATTGCGCCGCGCCGCGGCCTGGTGTTCGAAGAAGTTCATCTACGCACCGGATCAGTCTGCGTTGCGCGCTGTACGCGCTGTGCGGATGCAGTAGCGGCGACGATCGCGCGCCGCCACCGGTTCACGTCGGGATTGGGATTGCGGATCGACGCGGCTAGAACTGCACCTTCGGCGCGGCACGCACCTGGGCCTGCTGGTCCGACGGAATCTCCAGCAACGCGGCGGGCGCGAAATTGAACATGCCGGCCACCACGCTGGAGGGAAACACCTCGCGCCGGTTGTTGTAGGCCATGACGCTGTCGTTGTAGGCCTGGCGCGCGAACGCGACCTTGTTCTCGGTCGATGTCAGCTCCTCGGTGAGCTGCATCATGTTCTGGTTGGCTTTCAGGTCCGGATAGGACTCCGACACGGCGAGCAGCCGGCCCAGCGCACCATTGAGCTGGCCCTGGGTCGCGGCGAGCTGCTCCATCGCCGCCGGGTCGCCCGGACTGGCCTTGGCGGCGGACAGGCCGGCGATCGCGGCGCCGCGCGCGGCGATGACGGCTTCCAGGGTCTCGCGTTCGTGCTTGAGGTAACCCTTGGCGGTTTCCACCAGGTTGGGGATCAGGTCGAACCTGCGCTGCAGCTGGACGTCGATCTGGGCAAAGGCGTTCCGGAAGGCATTTCGCGCCGTGACCAGGCCGTTGTAGATGCCCACCGCCCAGAACGCCAACACGATCACCAAACCCAACAAAATCAGCAAGCTGAACATGCTTGTTTCCCCTTCCCTTGAAATTTGGCGCTATGATCGGGCGCGTTTTAGAGCATACGCAGGCGCTGCGAGCGATGAAAGAACCATCCAGCCGCCGGTCCCGCAGGATGTGGCAAGCCGGGTTGATCCTCTCGTGCCTGATGACGCAGGCGATCGGCTCCAGCGCCCAGACGCCCCTGCGTTGGGAAGGCAAGGCGGCACAGGCCGTTCCGGCTTCCCGGGCCGGCCTGATCGATCGCAGCAACGTTCGCAATTCGCTTCCGCTGGGCCAGGACTTCGACGTCGCCCGGTTTGAAGCCATGGCCCAGCAACTGGTCGCGGACCAGCGCATTCCCGGCCTGGCGATGGCGATCGTTCACGACGGTCGCATCCTCAGCGCACGTGGCTATGGCGTCACCGACACCCGCGCACCGATGCCGGTCGATGGCCACACGGTGTTCCGGCTGGCCTCCCTTTCGAAGGCCTTCGCCGGCACGCTCACCGGCCTGATGGTCAACGACGGCAGCCTGCGCTGGGACACGCGCCTGATCCAGTACGACCCGGACTTCCGGCTCGCCGACCCCACCGCGGCCGCCCAGGTGACCGTCGCCGACCTGCTCAGCCATCGCGTCGGCCTGCACCACAACGCCTACGATCGCGACCTCGAGGCCAACGTCGACTACGCGACGCTGACCCAGAAGCTGGCCTACGCGCCGATGGAATGCGCGCCGGGCACCTGCTACGGCTACCAGAACATCGCCTTCAGCCTGATCGGCGACGTGATCCAGGGCGCCTCGGGCCAGCCCTACGCCCAGGCGGTGCAGAACCGCATCTTCCATCCGCTCGGCATGACCGACGCGTCCGTGGGCCTCGACGGAATCCTCACCAGCGCGAACTGGGCACGCCCCCACGTGCGTACCCGTGGTGGCTGGCTGTCGCTCACGCCGAAGCCTGCCTACTACCGGGTCCTGCCCGCTGCCGGAGTCAATGCGAGCGCCAGCGACATGGCGCAGTGGCTGCTCGCGCAGACCGGGCATCGGCCGGACGTGTTGTCCGCGCCGCTGCTGGCCACGCTGCACCAGCCGCTGGTCGCGACCCCGACGGAACTGCGCGGTTCCTCCTGGCGACGCGAGCGACTGAATTCGGCGGGTTACGCGCTCGGTTGGCGCGTGTACGACTATGCCGGCAACAACCTGGTTTTCCACGGTGGCGCGGTACAGGGTTATCGCGGCGTCGTGGCACTGCTCCCCGACCGGGATCTCGGCATCGCCATCCTCTGGAACAGCGAGAGTTCGCTGCCGACCGGCCTGCTGCCCACGATGCTGGATCGGGCCGTCGGCCTGAAGGACCGCGCCTGGCTGGATATCGACTTCGATGAGCCCACGCTGTTCGCGGGAGCCAGCGACAAGCCGGCCGAACCCACGAAGAATACTCCGCATAACGAAGCCGGCACGGCGAGTACCAAGACGACGGCCGCACCGCGCTAACCACTGGATGACGCACCACGCACGGCGGACCCTCGAGGTCCGCCGTCTTGTTTTTGTCGCCCCAGCTTTTGCGCGGTTGGGAACGGTCACAGGGCCCTGGCCCAGGGCAAGAACACCAGGGCTCGTTTGGACGAGCCGGTGCCCATGCATGCGTGCGCACCGGCGAGGTCCCGACGTTCGGAAAGCTGGGTCGGTGTGCACGCCGATCCGCGCACCCTTCGCTTGAATGCCAGCGGACCGCGGACCGCATCTGCATTGCCCGTATGCATGGGATACGGCAAGCTAGCGGCCGTTTGTACGGACCCGGATGCCCGCGTGCGCCCCAGCCTTCGCCTGCTCCCGTTGTCGCTTTGCATCGCGCTGGCCCTGCCGGCCCACGCCAAGGACGACGACGACGAGAACTGGGGTCTGTGTCCGGTGGTCGACGCCCTGCCGGGCTTCGACGAGCCCGCACCGCCACCGTCCAGCGGCACTCCGGAAACGCGGGCGCAACAGCCCACCGACATCGAGGGCGACCAACTCCAGGATCTGGAGAACGCGAACACGCTCGTGCAGGGCAATGTCTCGCTGAACCGCGGCGACCAGTCGCTGCACACCGACAAGCTCACCTTCAATCGCGAAACGGGCGACTACACGGCCGAAGGCAGCGTGAAATACCAGGATGCCGGCATGCGCGTGCTCGCCGAGCGCGCGACCGGCAACCAGGACAAGGACACGCACCGGATCGAGGACCTGAAGTACCAGCTCACCCGTCGCCGCGGCAACGGGGGTGCCGAAGCCATCGAGATGCACGGTTCGGAAGGCGCGCTGATCGGCTCGACGTATTCGACCTGCGATCCCGGACAGCGGGCCTGGGAACTGCGCGCCCGCCGCATCGACATCAACACCGAAGAAGGCATGGGTGTCGCGCGCAATGCCACCCTGCGCATCGGCAAGGTGCCGGTGCTGCACGTGCCATGGCTGATGTTCCCGATCGACGAGCGGCGCCGGACCGGCCTGCTGTATCCGTCGATCTCGATGTCGGGCCGCAACGGCTTCGACTGGCGCCAGCCGATCTACCTCAACCTGGCGCCGAATTACGACGCCACGCTGTACCCGCGCTACATGAGCAAGCGCGGCTTCGCGCTCGGTGGCGACTTCCGCTGGCTGTATCACGGCGGCAGCGGCGAGGTATCCGGCAACTACATGCCGCACGACAACCTGCCGGAAGACGAGCCGTCGCGGTATCTCAACGACCTCAACGGCAATCCCATCCCGGATGCGACCCTGCCCAACGATCGCGGCAGCCTGCAGGTCAAGGTGAACCATCGCCTGGACAAGACCTGGTTTGCACGGGCGAATCTGGGCTGGGTAAGCGACACACACTACTTCGAGGATTTCAACAACAGCCTCTACGGACTGTCGTCGTCGCGTATCACCAGCACCGCGGGACTCTATGGCCAGGGGCGTTGGTGGGATGCGGCCCTGATGGCCGAACATCACCAGCTCGCGGACTACACGCTCAGCGAGCGCAGCCTGCCCTTCGACCGACTGCCACGGGCCTACCTGCACTGGGCCCAACCGTTCGGCAACTGGCTGGAAGCGGGACTGGACACCGAACTCGTCCACTTCGAGCACGACGACATCAGCCAGGCCGGTGCCGACCGCGACGTCCCGGGCGGCAGCCGCTTCGACTTCAAGCCTTATGTCAGCCTGCCGCTGGAAGGCAGCAGCTGGTTCCTGCGCCCCAAGCTCGCCTGGCGCTACACCGGCTACCAGCTCGATGGCACGCCGGAGGAGCGCGCCAATGAATTCGCGTCCCGTTACAACACCGCGCTGACGCCGGCCCTGATAGAACGTTTCCGCGACGATCGCCCGACGCGCAGCGTGCCGATCAGCAGCATCGATACCGGGCTGTTCTTCGACCGCGAGACCACCATCCGCGGCGACCGTTACCTGAACACGCTCGAGCCGCGGCTGTACTACCTGCACGTGCCCTACGAGAACCAGGACGGCATCCCGGTCTTCGATTCGGCGCCGCTTACCTTCAGCTGGGGCCAGTTGTTCCGCGACAACCGCTACAGCGGCGCGGATCGTCAGGCCGACGCCAACCAGCTGACTGCCGCCATCACCACCCGCTTCATCGGCGCCGACGACGGGCGCGAACGACTGTCGGTGAGCCTGGGGCAGATCAAGTACTTCGACGAGTCGCGGGTGATCATCCAGGGCGAAGCGCCCGTGCAGCAGGGCAAGTCGGCCTGGGTAGCGGAGACCATGGTCGCGCCGAGCGATCGCTGGAACATCTCCGCGGCCTACCAGTGGGACCCGAAGTACCGAGGCACCAACCTGGCCAGCCTGCGCGCGCGTTACCTGATCGGCGACCAGGGCGTGGTGAACATCGGCTACCGCTATCGTCGCAATGCACTGACCCGCAACGACCTGTTCAAGCAAGCCGACTTCTCGTTCCTGTACCCCATCAATCCGAACTGGAGCGTGGTGGGCCGTTACTACTACTCGCTGCTCGACCACAAGCCGCTCGAACAGCTGGCGGGCGTGCAGTGGGAAAGCTGCTGCCTGGCCGTGCGCGTCATGGGCCGTCGCTACCTGCGCAACCGCACCGGCGAGCTGAACAACAGCTTGCAGGTCGAGTTCGAGCTGAAGGGGCTGGGCTCCGCCGGCCAGGACACGAGGCGTATCCTGCGCCGTGCTATTCTCGGCTACGACCGCGACGACCTCTATCTCGTCCCGCCTACGTCGGTGGATCGCACCGATACCGACCTGGTTCCTGATCCGATTCCATGAAGAAATTCCTTGCGTGCCTCCTCGCGGCCGCCGCGCTGTCCGGCGCATCGGCCTTCGCCCAGCAGGCTGCCGATCTGCAGTCCATCGACCGGATCGCCGCAGTGGTCGATGAGGACGTGGTCCTGCGCAGCGAGCTCGACCGCGCCGTCAACAACATCACGCGCCAGTACGCGGGACGCGATAACCAGCTGCCGCCGCGCGAGGTGCTGGAACGCCAGGTGCTCGAACGACTGATCCTGATGAAGCTGCAGCTCGCACGCGCCGAGCAGACGGGCGTGCGCGTCACCGACCAGGAACTGGATTCCACCGTCGCGAACATCGCCCAGCAGAACCGGATGACGCTGGACCAGCTGCGCCAGCAGGCCGTGCTCGACGGCGGCACGTTCGAGGACTTCCGCAATTCGATCCGCGACGAGCTGGTCGTCCAGCGCCTGCGCCAGCGTTTCGCGCAGAGCCGCATCGCCGTCAGCGAGGCAGAGATCGACGCGGCCCTCGCGGCGCAGAAGAACGCGGGCGTCCAGTACCACCTCGCGCACATCCTGGTCGCGCTGCCGGAAGGCGCCACGCCCGACCAGATCAAGACGGCGCGCAGCAAGATCGAGGGCGTGCAGGGCCTGCTCGATCGCGGCGAGATGGATTTCTCCGCCGCCGCAGTCCGCTATTCCGACAGCCCCAACGCGCTCGAGGGCGGCGACCTGGGCTGGCGTTCGGTCGACGAGATTCCGGCGGCCTTCGCGACGCTGGTGAAGAGCATGAAGCCCGGCGATGTCAGCGCGCCGTTGCGCGGCGCCAGCGGCTTCCAGCTGCTCAAGCTGGTCGAAGTGCGCGACGAAGCGCAGTCGGGCAGCGCCAACATGATCACCCAGGTGCACGCGCGCCACATCCTGATCCGCATCAACGAGACCACCGGCGAGGCTGCCGCGAAGGCGCGCATCGACACCATCGCCGCACGCCTCAAGGGCGGCGCCGATTTCGCCGAAGTCGCGCGCGAGGAATCGCAGGACCTCAATTCGCAGGCGAAGGGCGGCGACCTGGGCTGGTTCGTACCGGAACAGTACGGCACCGACTTCGGTGGCCAGGTCGCAGCCCTGGCCGACGGGCAGGTCTCCGCCCCGTTCCGCACCGACGCCGGCTGGCACATCGTGCAGCGCGTCGCCTCCCGCCAGACCGATGCCAACGAGGAAAACCGCCGCGCGCGCATCAGCGACACCATCGGTCGCCGCAAGCTCGAGGACGAGTGGAACCGGTACCTGCAGGAAATGCGCGACGAAGCCTATGTCGTCGACATGCGCAAGGGCCTGCCGGCGGACGCGCAGGCTGAGCCGGCCAAGAAGGACGCCAAGCCGGCCGCGCAGCCCAACGGCTGAGCCATGGCACCTGTCCGGCTCGCGCTGGTTCCCGGTGAGCCGGCCGGCGTCGGGCCGGAGTTGTGCATCCGACTCGCGCAGCAGCGACGCGACTATCGACTGACGGCGTTCGCCGATCCGCGCAGCCTTGCCGCGGCGGCGCAGGCACTGGGCCTGCCGCTCACGCTGGTTTCGCCCAACCAGGACGCCACACAGCCCGGCCAGCTGGAAATCATCGAAGTCGCGAATGCGACAACCCCGGACTTCGGTGCACCCGACCCGCGCAACGCCTCCGCCGTGATCGGCGCATTGCAGCAGGCCGCAGCGGCGTGCCTGCATGGCGATTTCGACGGGCTGGTGACGGGCCCGGTGCACAAGGCGGTCATCAATGAAGGCGGCATTGCCTATACCGGCACCACGGAACTGCTCGCCGCGCAGGCGGGTTGCGACGTGGTGATGATGCTGGCCAACGACATCGTCCGCGTCGCGCTGGTCACCACCCATCTGCCGCTGCGCGCCGTCGCCGACGCGATCACGCCCCAGGGCCTCGACCGCACGCTGCGCATCACCCATGCGGCCCTGCAGCGCGACTTCGGCATCGCCGATCCGGTGATCGCGGTGCTCGGCCTGAATCCGCATGCCGGCGAGGGCGGCCACCTCGGTGGCGAGGAAATCGGGATCATCACTCCCGCACTCGACGCCTTGCGCAGCGAAGGAATGCAGCTGGTCGGCCCGTTGCCTGCCGATACCGCCTTCCTGCCGGGCAAGCTGCGCGGCTTCGATGCGGTGGTCGCGATGTACCACGACCAGGGCCTGCCGGTACTGAAATACAGCGGCTTCGAGCGGGCAGTGAATCTCACCCTCGGCCTGCCCTATCCGCGCGTGGCGGTCGACCACGGCACCGCCCTCGACCTGGCCGGCCAGGGCATCGCGGATCCTTCCAGCCTCATCGCCGCGGCCGAGACCTGCGCACGCATGGCCGCCCGACGCATGCGCCGCATGTAAGCGCCGCGACCACGGCGAGCGATAATCCCCGCATGAGTCGATCCGCCGCCTTCACCGAACCGGCCAAGAAGCACCTCGGCCAGCATTTCCTGCACGAGCGGGGAATCATCCAGAAGATCGTGCAGGCGGTGAATCCGCAGCCGGGCGATCGTCTCGTCGAGATCGGTCCCGGCCAGGGCGCGATCACCTTCCCTCTGCTCGATCGCCACGGCGAGCTCACCGTCATCGAGTTCGACCGCGACCTGATCTTCCCGCTCACGGAAGCCGCGCGCGCCCACGGCACGCTCGAAGTCATCCATCGCGACGTGCTGACGGTCGACTTCACCGCGCTGG
This sequence comes from Lysobacter yangpyeongensis, assembly GCF_042655745.1. Lineage (NCBI taxonomy): Bacteria > Pseudomonadati > Pseudomonadota > Gammaproteobacteria > Lysobacterales > Lysobacteraceae > Lysobacter > Lysobacter yangpyeongensis. Next base: position 23,874 of record NZ_JBHSNM010000002.1, read on the forward strand.
CGCACAACGGCGGTCCGATCCGGCTGGTGGGCAACCTTCCGTACAACCTGTCATCGCCGATCCTGTTCCATGCGCTCGAACACGCCGCCGCGATCCGCGACATGCACTTCATGCTGCAGAAGGAAGTGGTCGACCGCATGGCCGCCGGGCCGGGCAGCAAGGTCTACGGCAGGCTGAGCGTGATGCTGCAGGCGTATTGCCACGTGACGCCGCTCTTCACCGTGCCGCCGGGCGCGTTCCGCCCGCCGCCGAAGGTGGACTCCGCCGTCGTGCGCATGGTGCCGCGCGATCCGGCCACGGTGGCCGTGCAGGATCCTGCGCGCTTCGCCGCCGTCGTCCGTGATGCCTTCGGCCAGCGCCGCAAGACCCTGCGCAATGCGCTCTCGCAACAATGCGACGCGACGACGATCGAGGCCGCCGGCTTGCGTCCGGATGCGCGCGCCGAACAGATCGAAGTCGCCGGCTTCGTCAGGCTCGCGAACGCGTTGGCCACGCAGACGGGCGACTGATCCGCTCCTGACGCTGCGACCCGGTCGCTGCACGAAAGACACAGCGCCAGATCGACGAGGCGTCCCGGCCGCGCGGCGGCGCCGCACCTCCTTTCAGCCGGCGCATTCCCGATCCGCACGCCGCGCACTACACTTCCGCAATGGAACGTCTTTACGCCATCCACATCGATGTCGCCACGCGCTACCTCGATGATCAGTCCGAGCCCGAGCAGGACCGCTACGTCTTCGCCTACACCATCCGCATCCGCAACACGGGCCAGTTGCCCGCGCGCCTGCTGACGCGGCGCTGGATCATCACCGATGCCAACGGCAAGACGGAGGAAGTCGAAGGCGACGGCGTCGTGGGCGAGCAACCTTATCTGCGGCCCGGCGAGCACTTCGAATACACCTCCGGAGCCGTGCTCGAAACGGACCTGGGCACCATGCATGGCGGCTACCGGATGCTGGCCGACGACGGCACGCAGTTCGAGGCGCCCATTCCCGCCTTCACCCTGACCGTTCCGCGGACGCTGCACTGATGACGGTCTGGGCGATCGGCGACTTGCAGGGCTGTTACGACGCGACGCAGCGCCTGTTGGAACGGCTGGCCTTCGACCCCGCACGCGACACGCTCTGGTTCTGCGGCGACCTGGTCAACCGCGGCGGCCAGTCGGTCGAAACCCTGCGCCTGGTGCATTCTTTGCGCGCCAGCAGCATCGTGGTGCTCGGCAACCACGACCTCTCCCTGCTGGCAATCAGCGAGCGTCGCGAGGAAGAGCAGCGCAAGGTCAACGCCGATCTGCAGGGCGTGCTGTTCGCCCCCGATCGCGACGAGCTGATCGGCTGGCTGCGGATGCAGAAGCTGCTGCACGTCGATCGTTCGCTGGGCTGGATGATGGTCCATGCCGGCCTGGCGCCGAAATGGACGACGACGATGGCCGAACGCCATGCGCGCGAAGTCGAGGAGCGCCTGCACGGCGACCAGCCCGGCCGCCTGCTGAAGAACATGTACGGCGACAAGCCCGCATGGCATCCCAAGCTCACCGGCGTCGATCGCCATCGCGCCATCATCAACGTCTTCACGCGCCTGCGTTACTGCACGCCGCGCGGCCGCATCGGCTTCGAGGACAAGGGCGCGCCGGGCACGCAGCAGCCGGGCTTCTATCCCTGGTACGAGGTCCCCGGACGGGTCGAGCGCGATCTGAAGATCGTCTGCGGCCACTGGTCCACGCTCGGCCTCTTCATCGGCCACGGCGTGCACGCCATCGATACCGGCGCGGTATGGGGCGGCAAGCTCACCGCGCTGCAGCTGGACACCGACGAACTGCGTGTCGTGCAGGTGCCGGGGCGCGACGTCCCCGCCAATCCGCCGCGTCCGCGGCCGCCTTACCACCGCCCGCAGGGCAAGTAGCCGCGTGCCGGCGACGTTCGCCCTGGTGGCCGTTGCCTTCGCCCTGCTTGCGATCGGGTTGGCGCACGGGCGCCGCACAAGGCAGCCCATGTGTCCGCCGCAGCGGCACGCGGATTCGCACAGCGCCTCGCGGAAGCCGCAGTCCGGTGCGCTCGCGATGGCCCGGTTCCGCCTGGGCGGATCGCACTGACGCGCCGGTCAGCGCGACCGCACGTAATCGACGAATTCGAAGGCGAACGCATGGCGCGCATCCGCGGCATGCGCTTCGCGGCCGACGCTGCGCCATTCGTCCCGGTCGAACGCCGGAAAGTGCGCATCCGGGCCCTGCACCACCGCATCGACATGGGTCAGGTAGAGGTGCGTGGCCAACGGCAGGCACAGCGCATAGACCTCGCCGCCGCCGATCACGCACAAGGCGTCGGCACCTTCGCCGTTCGCGATTCGCATCGCTTCATCGAGCGAAGCCACGGCCCGCATCCCATCGAACGGTACCGCGCCGGAACGCGTCAGGACCAGGTTCGTCCGGCCGGGCAGCGCGCGCCCCAGCGACTGCGCCGTCTTGCGGCCCATGAGCACCGGCTTGCCCAGCGTGAGCGACTTGAATCGCTTGAGATCGTCGGGCAGATGCCACGGCAATGCATTGTCCTTGCCGATGGCTCCGTGCCGGTCGAGCGCGGCGATCAGATGCAGCGGAATCATGACGCGCACATCGTCCGCATCCGGTGCTCGCCGCTATCGTTGCGTGGCATCAGACCGCCACCGGCGCCTTGATCGCCGGCGCCGGATCGTAGCCTTCGATGGCGATGTCGTTGTAGCCGAAGGCGAAAAGATCGCGCACCTGCGGATTGAGCCGGAGGCTCGGCAAGGCACCCGGCGTGCGTGTCAGCTGCTCGCGGGCCTGTTCGTAATGGTTCGAATACAGGTGCGCGTCGCCCAGCGTATGCACGAAGTCGCCCACGGCCAGGTCGCAGACCTGCGCCACCATGTGCGTGAGCAGCGCGTAGCTGGCGATATTGAACGGCACGCCGAGAAAGATGTCGCCGCTGCGCTGGTAGAGCTGGCAGCTGAGCTTTCCGTCGGCCACGTAGAACTGGAACATCGTGTGGCACGGCATCAGCGCCATGTGCGGCAGGTCGGCGACGTTCCAGGCCGACACGATCAGCCTGCGCGAATCCGGATTGCGCCGGATCTCGTCGACGACCCAGCTGATCTGGTCGATCTCCCGGCCGTCCGTACCGGCCCAGCGCCGCCATTGCTTGCCGTATACCGGACCGAGTTCGCCCTCGGCATCGGCCCATTCGTCCCAGATCGAAACCTTGTTGTCCTTCAGATAGGCGATGTTGGTCTCGCCCTTCAGGAACCACAGCAGTTCGTGCACGATCGAGCGCAGGTGCAGCTTCTTGGTGGTGACCAGCGGAAAGCCCTGCGCCAGGTCGAAGCGCATCTGCCAGCCGAACACGCTGCGCGTTCCCGTTCCGGTCCGGTCGGATTTCTCGGTGCCGTGCTCGAGGACGTGGCGGAGGAGATCGAGGTACTGCTTCATCGGTGCCTCCTAGTGCGAAAGCGCCGGCTGCAGCGTCGGCGAGCGCCGCGACAGCCACAACCAGAACAGGCCGAGGGCGATCAGCGGCAGGCTCAGCACCTGCCCCATGGTCAGCCAGCCGAACGCGAGATAGCCGATCTGCGCGTCGGGCACGCGCACGAATTCGACGACGAAGCGGAACAGCCCATAGAGCAACGCGAACAGGCCCGACACCGCATAACGCGGCCGCGGCCTGCGCGAGTACCACCACAGCACGGCGAACATCACCAACCCCTCGAGCCCGGCCTGATACAGCTGCGACGGATGCCGCGCGAACTGGTCGAGCGCGCCGGTGGCGAACTGCTCGCGGATCTGCTGCATCGGCAGTTGCTGGAGTGCCGGATCGCTGGGAAACACCACGCCCCACTCGCCGCCGGTCGGCTTGCCCCACAGCTCGCCGTTGATGAAATTGCCGAGACGGCCGAAGCCGAGCCCCGGCGGCACCAGCGGCGCGACGAAATCGACGGTGTCGAACAGGTGCAGACGATGGCGGCGCGACCACCACCACGCGGCGAACACGACGCCGAGCAGGCCGCCGTGGAAGCTCATGCCGCCCTGCCAGATCTTGAACACCTGCAGCGGCTCGGCGATGTAGGTGGGCAGGTCGTAGAACAGGATGTAGCCGAGGCGGCCACCCAGCACCACGCCGAGCGCGCAGTAGAAGATCAGATCGCCGTACGCGGCTTCGTCGACGCCCGGCAGGCGTCCCGCGCGCACGCGCCGGCGGCCCAGCCACCAGGCCGCCACGAAGGCCAGCAGGTACATGACGCCATACCAGTGGATCTGCGGATGGATGCTGCCGAGCAGCGGCAGGTTCCAGGTGCCGAGGTCGAGGGCGACGGGATCGATCTGGTGCAGGACGGTCATGCCGGAAAGGTGCTCCGCGGGGGATGCCCTATTGTGCCGTAGGGTGGGCCCGAGCCCACCATCGCGACGCAACCGCGGGTCACGACACTGCGCGACTGCGGACCGCCGTTGGATGCCCGATCCCCAACTACCTACAGCAGGTGCGGATCATCCGGAAGCTCGTTGGCATCCACGTAGCCCGGCGCGCGCGGGAAATGCGTTTCGATCAGCGCGGACAGGGCCTCCAGGCCGCGCAGCACGGCGGCCTCGGGCTCGCCGGCCTTCAGACCCTCTTCGACCAGCTGGCAGGCGCCACGCCATTGCTCGGGGCTGACGAGTCCGTCGAAACCGCGATCGGCCACGATCTCGATGCGATGGTCGGCCAGCAGCAGGTACAGCAGCACGCCGTTGTTGGCGCGCGTGTCCCAGGCGCGCACTTGCGCGAAGACCTCCTGCGCGCGATCGCGTGCCTGCATTCCCGCGAGCACCGCACGCGGATGCAGCGCACTTTCCACCGCGAAGACGATTTCGCCGGTGTGCCGCACTTCGCTGGCGGCGATCGCCTCGGCGATGCGTTTCAGCGCGTCTTTGGCGAAGAGGCGGCGCGAAGGCATGGCGAAGAGATGTCTGAGCAGGCGCATCGCGGACTCCCTACCAGCTGCCGGAGGCGCCGCCGCCTCCGCTCATGCCGCCGCCACCGGACCAGCCGCCTCCGCCTCCGCCGCCGAAGCCGCCGCCTCCCCCAAAACCGCCGCCGCCCCAGCCTCCCCCACCGCCGAAGCCGCCCCAGCCGCCGTGGCCGACGTAGCGTCCGCGCGGCAGGCTCGCCAGTCCGACCACGAAACCGATCACTCCGCCGATGCCGCCCGCGACCACCAGCGACGACACCAGCCAGGCCACGCCACCGGCCGCGGCGCCGCCGAGCACGCCGCGCAGGAAGGACGGCAAGGGACTGAGGAACGCACGCGCGACCTGCGCGACGATGAAAGCGGCGAAGAGCGCGAACAGGAAACCGCTGCCCCCACCGTGCCGCGACGCTGCGCGCGGCTCCGCCAGGGGCTCAGGCAAAGGCTCGCCGTCGATCAGCTTCACCAGCGCCGCGGTGGCGTCGACGAGCCCGCCGTTGAAGTCGCCTGCGCGGAATTTCGGTGTCATGTACTCGGTGATGACGCGGATCGCGGTCGCATCCGGAATCGCACCTTCGAGCCCATAACCGACTTCAATGCGCGCGCGCCGGTCGTCCTTGGCGACGACCAGCAACACGCCATCATTGGTGCCCTTGCGCCCCAGCTGATACTGGTCGAAGGCGCGCACGGCGTACTGCGCGATGTCTTCCGGCTGCGTGGTCGGCACGATCAGCACCTGCAGCTGGCTGCCCTTGCGCTGCTGCAGGGCGCGCGCCTGCGCTTCGAGTTGCTGCTTCGTCGCGGCGTCCAGCGTCATCGTGGTGTCGATGACGGGGCCGGTGAGCGGCGGAATCGCCGCGAGCTGCTGCGCCTGCGCGAACGCGCAGGCCAGCAGCAGGACGCTCAGCGCGAGCAGGCGTCGCAGCATCGACGGTTACGTCGCCGGCTCAGCCGCCGGCCGGTGCCGGCTGTTGCTGCGCCGGTTGTTGCTGCGCCGGTTGCTGCTGCGCCGGCGGTTGCGGCGCCGTCGCCGGCTGGCCGAAATCGACCTTGGGCGCTTCCTGGATCTGCTGTTCGTTCTCGACGGTGAAGTTCGGCTTGGTCTTGTAGCCGAACATCATCGCGGTGAGGTTCTGCGGGAACGAGCGGATGTAGGTGTTGTAGTCCTGCACCGCCGTGATGTACCGCTGGCGCTCCACCGCGATGCGGTTCTCGGTTCCCTCCAACTGCGCCTGCAGCTGCAGGAAGTTCTGGTCGGCCTTGAGTTGCGGGTAGTTCTCGCTGACCACCAGCAGGCGACCGATCGCGCTCTGCAGTTCGCCCTGCGCCTGCTGGAACTGCTGCAGCGAGGCGGGATCGTCCGCATTGACGTTGATGCTGCCCACCTTGGAGCGCGCCTCGGTCACCTGGGTGAGCACCTGCTGCTCGTGGGTGGCGTAGCCGCGTACCGTGGCGACCAGGTTCGGCACCAGGTCCGCGCGGCGCTTGTAGACGTTGAGGACCTGCGACCAGGCGGCCTTCACCGCCTCGTCCTTCTGCTGGATGGTGTTGTAGCCGCAACCGCCGAGCATCGCGGCGAGCAGGACCAGGACCAGCATCATGAGCAGCTTGCGCATGGGAGTTCCCCCGGGTTGGCGTGGCGGATCGGTGGCGCGCCGTGCATTGCAGCATCGGCCGGAATCAAGCCGACGTGAGGAAACCGGCCCGGCGCCACCCCACGGTGGGGGAGCACGGCGGCGAAATCAATCGCCCGCCGTGCCGGCTGCCGTCAATCCGCTTCCACCCGTCGCAGGGCGTTGCGCTTGGCCCACAGGTTGAGGCATTCGACCAGCGCCGAGAAGCCCATGGCACCGTAGATGTAGCCCTTCGGGACATGCAGCCCGAAGCCGTCGGCGATCAGGTACACGCCCACCAGCACGATGAAGGCGAGCGCCAGCATCTTGATCGTGGGATTGCGTTCGATGAAATGGCCCAGCGGCGTGGCCGCCATCAGCATCACCGCGACCGCGAGCAGGATCGCCGCGACCATCACGGGTGTCTGGTTGGCCATGCCCACCGCGGCGATCACCGAGTCCAGCGAGAACACGATGTCGATCACCGCGATCTGCGCGATCACCCCCAGGAAGGACACCGCCGGCCGGGTGTGCACATCCTCGGATTCTTCCTCGCCGACGATCAGGTCCTTGATCTCGGCCGAGCCCTTCACCAGCAGGAACACGCCGCCGAGGATCAGCACCAGGTCGCGCATCGAGATGCCCTGGCCGAAGACATGGAACAGGTCATTGGTGAGACCCGCCAGCCAGGCGAGGGTCAGCAGCAGCCCGATACGGGTGAGGCACGCGACCGCGATGCCGAACTTGCGTGCCTTCTCGCGCTTGACCAGCGGCAGCTTGCTCACCGCGATCGAGATGAACACCAGGTTGTCGATGCCGAGCACGATCTCGATCGCGCTCAGGGTGAACAGGGTGATCCAGGTTTGCGGGTCGGTCAGCAGTTCAATCACTTGCGCACTCTCGTGGGGCGGATCTTGACCCGCCGTTTCAGGCATTCAGGGGAAGCAGGCGGGTCAAGACCCGCCCTACAGGATCCTTGGCAGCAGGATCGCGCCCCACACCAGCAGTACGTTCATCATCAGCACGAAGACCGCTGCCGAGCCCATGTCCTTGGCGCGGCCGGCCAGTTCGTGGAATTCGGGGCCGTAGCGCTCGATCACGGCTTCGATCGCCGAATTGAGCAGCTCGGTGCTCATCACCAGCAGCATCGAACCGACCAGCAGGATGCGTTCGACCGGCGTCTGGCCCAGCCACCAGCCGATCGGCGCGAGCACCACGAACAGGTAGACCTCGAGCCGGAACGACGACTCGTGCGTCCAGGCGGCGTGCAGGCCCTGCATCGACCATCTGGCGGCCTTGAGGATGCGCGACGGATGGCGCGGAAGGTGGCCGGTGGCGTCAGCCATGGCGGCGCTCCGGAAACGTTGCTGGATGGGCAGGCATGACCTGGTCGATCTGGACGGCCGCGAACGGGGCCGGGCGAGGCGGCCGGGGGCCGCGATCAGGCCCCGGATTCTGCCACAAGCTCCGCAGCCCCGCCCTGCCGGCCCCGCGTCGGCCGCGCGAAAACGAGGCAAGAACGATCATTGCCGGGTAACGCGTGCCGGCGCAGCCTGCGCCTCTTCCCCCACGAGGAGCGTGCGATGTCCGTCAATCCCATTCCCGAGGGCTACCACTCGGTCAACGCGTACCTGATCGTCGACGATGCGGCGAAGGCGATCGATTTCTACGAACGCGCCTTCGGTGCGCAGGAACTCTACCGGCTGCCGATGGGCGACCGGATCGGCCACGCCGAGATCCGCATCGGCGACACCCAGCTGATGCTGTCGGACGAGTGGCCCGACATGCAGGCGCTGGGTCCCAACAAGCGCGGCGGCGCCACCGCCAGCTTCGTCATCTACGGCCCCGACGCGGACGCCGCGTGGGACCGCGCGGTGCAGGCCGGCGCGAAACCGGACCGACCGGTCAAGGACGAATTCTGGGGCGACCGCATGGGCACCGTGATCGACCCGTTCGGCCACAAGTGGTCGCTGGGCACGCACGTGCGCGACGTCGGCCCCGAGGAGATGAAACAGGCGATGGCGGAGTGGTCGAAACAGCAGCACGCCGGCGCCTGAGCGGACCCGCTGCGGGGCGCCAGGCCCCGCAGCCGTCTCACTTCTCGTCGCGGAAGATCGCCGTGCCGCGCGAACCGTCGGGCTTGAGCCACGCGCGGTACATGCCGCTGGTGTTGAACGGCATCGCGATGTTGCCGTCGCGATCCAGCGCGATCGCGCCGCCGTCGCCGCCGCTGGCCGGCACGATCCGGTTGACGACTTCCTCGGCCGCGTCGACCAGCGCGTCGCCGCGATAGGCCACGCGCGCGCAGATGTCGTGCGCCACCGCATTGCGGATGTAGAACTCGCCCCAGCCCGTGCCCGACACGCCGCAGCGGTCGTCGGCCCAGGTGCCTGCGCCGATGATCGGGGAGTCGCCCACGCGGCCCCAGCGCTTGTTGGTCATGCCGCCGGTGCTGGTGCCCGCGGCGATATGGCCCTGCGCATCCAGCGCGACCACGCCCACCGTGCCGAAGTACTTGCCCTTCTCGACGATCGCGGCACCGCTGCGCTCCTTCGCCTGCGCTTCTTCCAGTTGCTTGCGGCGACGATCGGTATCGAACCAGCTGTTGGCCACGCGCTCGATTTCCGGGCGGCTGTCGGCGAATTTCTCGGCGCCCGCGCCGGCGAGCATCACGTGCGGGCTGTGCTCCATCACCGCGCGCGCCAGTTTGATCGGATTACGCACGGTGGTGACGCCGGCGATCGCACCGGCGCGCCGCGTGTGGCCGTCCATGATCGAGGAGTCGAGTTCGTGCTTGCCTTCCGCGTTGAACACCGCGCCCTTGCCGGCGTTGAACTGCGGGGATTCCTCCATCACCACGATCGCGGCTTCCACCGCGTCGAGCGCGCTGCCGCCCTTCGTCAGCACCGCATTGCCGGCATCGAGCGCGCGATTCAACGTCGCACGGATCTCCTTCTCGTCCTCCGCACTCAGCGCGCTGCGCTCGATCACACCGGCGCCGCCGTGGATCACCATGGCGGTGCGATGCTTTCCGACGTTGCCGGCGTCGCTGGCATTCGGGTCGGCGGCGTGGGCGGTCATGGCGGCGAATGCAAGCAACAGGAGCGACAGATGGCGCATGGCAGGCCTCGAGGGTTCATGACCGGCCAAGCATAGTCCGCCTCCGCGCCAGGGTCTGTGCGCAGGCGGTCGGGTCACTGCTGGCGCAGGGCCTCGATCGGGTCGAGCTGCGAGGCCTTGCGCGCCGGGTAGTAGCCGAAGAACAGGCCCGTGGCGATGGAGAAGCCTGCCGCCAGCGCCACCACCTGCCCGTTCAACGCCACCGGGAGCGAACCGAAGCGCCCCACCAGCAACGCGCCCACCACACCCAGCGCGATGCCGATCACGCCGCCGATCAGCGAGATCAGCATCGCCTCGGCGAGGAACTGCCGGCGGATGTCCGAAGGCCCCGCGCCAACCGCCATGCGCAGGCCGATCTCGCGGATCCGTTCGGTCACCGACACCAGCATGATGTTCATGATGCCGATGCCGCCGACCACCAGCGAGATCGTCGCCACCGCACCCAGCAGCAGCGACATCAGCCGCGTGGTCTGCGTGCGCGTGGCGACGACTTCGGCGATGTTGCGCACGCTGAAGTCGTCCTCGTCGCCAGGCTGGATGCGGTGGCGCTGGCGCAGCAGCGCTTCGACCTCGCCCTGGACATAGTCCACGTCCTCCGCGCGGGTGACGCCGAGCGCGATCTGCCGCACGCCGCCCGGCGGCACGTTGGCGGCGCCCATCAGGCGGCGGCGCGCGGTTTCCAGCGGCACCAGCACGATGTCGTCCTGGTCCTGGCCGAAGCCGCCCTGCCCTTTCGCCTTCAGCACACCACCGACGGTGAACGGCACGCGGCCCAGGCGCACCGTCTGGCCCACCGCGTCCTCGTCGCCGAACAGTTCGCGGCGCACGGTCTCGCCCAGCAGCACCGACTTGCCACCGCTGTAGTCGTGCGCCTCGAAGCCGTTGCCATCGGCGATTTCCCAGTCGTTGATCGCGAAGAAATCCGGCTGCACGCCTTCCCACTGCGTGGACCAGTTGCTTTCCGCATACACGATCTGCGTGCCGCCGCGCAGCGACGCGGCGACGTACTGGACCTCCGGAATCTGGTCGCGGATCGCCTCGGCATCGCCTTCGTTGAGCGAATAGCGGCTGCCCGCGGCGACGCGCGCTCCGCCGCCGCCGAAACCGCCACCGCCGCTGATGTCGAGCCGGTTCGAGCCCAACCCCGACACCAGCTTGTCGATTTCCGCCTGCGTGCCCTGCCCGACCGACACCATCACGATGACCGCGGCGATGCCGATGATCACGCCCAGCGACGTCAGTGCGCTGCGCAACCAGTTGCCGCGCAGGGCGAAGACGGCGGTGCGCAGGATTTCCATGAAGTTCATGGCGTTTCTTCCGCCACCGGTCGCGCCTGCTCGTGCAACTCGCCGTCGCGCATGAGGAAGACGCGGTCGCAATGGCGGGCGACGTCGGGATCGTGCGTGATCAGCACCACGGTGTGGTCTTCCTGCTGCAGGCGCTTGAACAGCGCCAGGATTTCCTCGCCCGTGCGGCTGTCGAGCGCACCGGTGGGCTCGTCGGCGAGCAGGATCGGCGGCCGGTTGATCAGCGCGCGCGCGATCGCGACGCGTTGCTGCTGGCCCCCGGACAATTCGCTCGGGCGGTGGCCGGCGCGTTCGGCGAGACCCACCGCTTCCAGCGCGTCGCGGGCGCGCTGCAGGCGTTCCTCGCGATGCACGTTGGCGTAACCCATCGGCATCGCCACGTTCTCCAGTGCGTTCATCCGCGGCAGCAGATTGAACCCCTGGAACACGAAACCGATCTTCTCCAGCCTCAACGCTGCGCGCTCCTCGGCATCGAGCGTCGCGACATCGATGCCGTCGCAGCGGTAGGTACCGCTCGAAGGCGTGTCGAGGCAGCCCAACAGGTTCATCAGCGTGGACTTGCCCGAACCCGACGGGCCCATGATCGCCACGAATTCGCCGCTGCCGATGCGCAGGTTCACCCCGCGCAGCGCGACGACTTCCGCTTCGGTGCCCGGCGAATACACCTTGCCCAGCGCGTGCGTCTCGATCACGGCAGGGGTCTCCGCACGTCCCGCGGCAACGTCCGTGGGCGATGCGCTCATTTCGCCGCGCGCCCGCTGCCGACGATCACCTCGTCGCCCTCGCGGATCCCGCCGGACACTTCCGTGTAGCTGCCGTCGGACGCGCCAACGCGCACCATCACCGCCTGTGGCTTGCCATCGACCAGTTTGTAGAGCGGCGCGCGACGCGAGCCGACCAGCGCGGCGATTTCGCGATCCCACTGCGCCTTCTGCGCGTCGTCGAGCGTGGCCTTGAATGCCGCGAACTGCTGGTTGAAGCGATCGGCCATGCGCTGGCGCATCGCACCCGCATTGCCTTCGCCGCCAGGCCGGTTGCTGCCTCCGCCCGGGCCGCGGCCGAACAGGCTGGCGCCCTGTTGCGGTGCAGGCGCCGCCTGGCGCGATGCCACGCGCTGGCGGATCGCGGCCAGCGCTTGATCGAATGCGGCGCGCTGCGGGGCGTCCAGCTTCAGCGTTGCAGCGATGCGCTCGAAATCCTCGGCGAAGTTGCCGCGGCCGCCAGCTCCACGCGTCGCCGCCCCGCCGTATTCGTCGTCGGGCTTGTAACGCAGCGCGGCATTGCTCACGCGCAGCACGTCTTCGCGGTGACTGACCTCGATCTCGGCATTCGCGGTCATGCCGGGCAGCAGCGACTGATCGCTGTTGTCCAGCGACACCACGACGGGATAGGTGATGACGTTGCTGGTGTTGGTCGCGGCCAGGCGCACCTGCTTCACCTTGCCGCGGAAGCGTCGTTCGGGATAGGCATCGACGGTAAAGGCGACGTCGAGCCCCGGCTTGACCTGGCCGATGTCGGCCTCGTCGACCGCCAGAAGGATCTCCATCTGCGACAGGTCCTCAGCGATCTGGAACAGCACCGGCGCCTGCAGGCTCGCGGCCACCGTCTGGCCGGGCTCGATCGAGCGCGACAGCACCACGCCGTCCACCGGCGAGCGGATCACCGTGCGTTGCAGGTTGAGGCGCGAAGTCTGCGTCGAAGCGGTCTGCTGCCGGATCTGCGCCTGCGCCGAAGCGACCTGCGCGCGCGCCTGGTCGCGTGCGGCGCGGGCGAGGTCGAGATCGCCGCGCGCGATCAGCTGCTGCTGCGCGAGTTCCGCCTTGCGGTTGTAGTCGGCTTCGGCGTTGCGCAAGGTGGCCTGGGCCGTCGCGAGTGCCGCGCGTGCGCTGTTGATCTGCGCGTTGCCCTGCGCGATCTGCGCCTCGTACGTGCTCGGGTCGATGCGCGCGATCACCTGGCCCTTGCTGACGTGATCGTTGTAATCGACGAGGACGTCGGTGACCTGGCCGGAAATCTGGCTGCCGACATCGACCTGCGAGGTGGCGTTGAGCGCGCCGGTCGCGGAGATCGTGACCCGGATGTCGCCCCGTTCGACCTTCGCCGTGCGGTAGGCCGAGGCGGCTTCCTCGTTGCTGCGATGGCGCCACGCATACAGCGCGCCGATGGCGACGGCCCCGATGACGGCCACGACGGCGATGCGGCGCGACCAGGACGATGTTTTACGGGCAGGGGACGGCTTGCGGGTTGCGCTCATGGAACCGGGCAGTAGGGAAACGACGGAGATAACGCCCGAAGGCGTCGCGGGTTGACGGAGCGTTGACCGCTACGGCCCCGGTTCGTTCAGTGCCGGTCCAGCCGGCCGGCAACGTTCCGACCGATCAGGCAAAGCGGATGGTAGCGACCGTGCCCTTTCCCGGCTGGCTGTCGAGGCTGACCGGCCAGCCGAAACGCTCGCCGAGGCGGCGCACGATCGACAGGCCCATGCCGCGTCCTTCCTCGCGTGCGGGGTCGGCACGATAGAAGGGATCGAAGGCCTTGATCAAGGTTTCCCGCGACATGCCGATGCCGGTATCGCGCACGACGATGCGGTCCGGCATCAGCACCAGTTCGATGCGTCCCGCATCGGTGAAGCGCACGGCATTCCCCAGCAGGTTGCCGACCATCACCGCCAGCACGTGCGGCGGCGCGAACAGCCTGGGCGCGCCCTGGTCGATGACGTCCAGCTCGATCGGCCGCCCCGACAGCAGCGGCTGCACGCGCGCAACTTCGTGGCCGACGATCTCGCGCACGTCGAACTCCTCGCTCAGCGGCTCCACTTCCGCTTCGCGCGCGAGGATCAGGAACGCGTCGATCACCGCCTCCATGTCGCGCCCCGCGCGCTGCACGCGCGCCAGCGAACGCACCTGGCGCTCGCTGGCGTCGGGATCGGCCAGCATCAGGTCGGTGGCCACGCGGATGACCGTGAGCGGCGTGCGCAACTCGTGGCTGGCGTCGCGGGTGAAGTCGCGCTCGCGCTGCACGAAGTCGGTGACGCGATCGCCCAGATCGGTCAACGCGGCGGTGAGCTGGCGGACCTCGCTGCCCGAATCGGGCGGGAGCCGGCCTTCGCGGATGACGCTGGTATCGGGCGCGCGTGGATCCCAGTGCGCGACCACATCGGCCAGCCAGCTCACGGGCACCACCATGCGCTTGGTGGTCCGGTACGTCAGCCAGGCCATGGCATACGAGATCACCAGCGCGAACAGCAGGGCGCACAGCACCGTCCAGATGATCACGACGTCGATCAGTTCGGTATCGATCGTCGCGACGAAGCGTCCGGACGGGCGATCCTCGATGTAGGCGAAGGAGCCGAGGGACAGCTGGTTCAGACCTTCGGGCAGGTCGCGCGTGGTCGGTGGCAGGGCATCGGATCCGCTGGCGGCGGGCGCGAAGTAGGTGTGGAAAGTGCGACCGCTAAGCAGGGCCGCATTGCCCGCGGCGGCATGACGCGACCAGAACTGCTCCGCTTCGCGATGCGCAGCCCAGGTCACCACGGTTTGCCGCACGGCCAGACCCACCGCGAGCATGACGAGGCAGAGCACGACGCTCGCAATGAGCGCCTGCGCGACGAAGGCCAGTTTTACCTTCCTGGGCAGCCCCTGCGGCATGACGCGGTCAGTCGGGCGGCTGGGATATGTCCGCGACGCGATAACCTGCGCTCTGCACGGTGTGCAGCAGCTGCTTGTCGAACGGTTTGTCGATGGTCTTGCGCAGGTTGTAGAGGTGACTGCGCAGCGTGTCCGAATCGGGCAGGCCGTTGCCCCAGATCTCGCGCTCGATTTCCTGACGGCTGACCACGCGCGGCGATTCGCGCATCAGGATCGTGAGCAGTCGCAGGCCGATCGGCGAAAGCTGCAGCTCGGTACCGCCGCGGGTGACGCGCAGGCTGGCGGGATCGAGCACCAGGTCGGCGACCTTCAGCACCTCGCCGCCGACCTGGCGACGTTCGCGGCGGATCAGCGCACGCAGGCGTGCTTCCAGCTCCTGGATCGCGAACGGCTTGGTGAGGTAGTCGTCGGCGCCGACCGAGAGACCGTTGAGCTTCTCGTCCAGGGTGTCACGTGCGGTGAGCATGAGCACGGGCGTGGACTTGCGCGCTTCCTCGCGCAGCTTCTTGCAGACCTCGATGCCGTCCATGCGCGGCAGCATCAGGTCCAGCACGATCACGTCGTAGCTGTTCTCGGTGGAGAGTCGATAGCCGTCGAGCCCGTCCGCCGCGAAATCCACCTCGAACCCGCGGCCTTCCAGGTACTCGCCGACCATCTCGGAAATGTTGCGATTGTCCTCGACTATCAGGACCAATCCGCCATCGCGTGTTGATTGCATGACCCGGGCCTCCAGAGCGACTTCAGGTTTGTGAAACTGCACCGGAGCGGGTAGAGGTTCCGTGAAGAAGCAGCTAAGAACCTGAAATAATTCAGTTTCCGCCCCGTCCCGCCGCGTCCATGCTCGACCGCCTCCTGCCTGCCCTGCTCCTCCTCGCCTCCAACGTCTTCATGACGTTCGCCTGGTACGGCCACCTGCGCTACAAGTCCGCTCCGCTGGCGCTGGCGATCGCCGCCAGCTGGGGCATCGCGCTCTTCGAATACTGCCTGATGGTGCCGGCCAACCGCCTGGGCAGCTCCCTGTATTCGGCGCCGCAGCTCAAGGGCATGCAGGAAGTGATCACGCTGCTGGTGTTCGCGGGATTCTCCACCTGGTACCTCGGCCAGCCGTTGAAGTGGAACCACTGGGCCGGCTTCGTGCTGATCGTGGTGGCGGCGTGGCTGATCTTCCAGGATTGAAAGGCGAAGGAAAGCAGCAGCAGAAGCCCCCTCATCTGCCCCGATTGCAGCATTCGTGGGCAGGCTCTTCGGCATCTTCTCCCCGGGAGCGGGAAGAAGCGGGGCGAAAGAGCTTCCACCTCTGACCCGGCGAAGCATTCGTGGAGCAGGCTTTTCGGCATTTCTCCCGGCGAACGGAAGGGGCCTAGAACCGGATGCGTCCGAAGAGGATGTCCTTGAACATCACCCAGTCGCCCACGAACGAATAGAACGGATGCCGGAACGTCGCCGGCCGGTTCTTCTCGAAGAAGAAATGGCCGATCCAGGCGAACCCATACCCGCAGACCAGCGCTCCCGGCACGTACCAGCCATTGCGCTGCCAGATCGCCAGGGCAAGCAGCACGAGCACGCCGCAACTACCGACGAAATGCAGGCGCCGGCAAATGCGGTTGGCATGTTCGCCGAGGTAGTAGGGATAGAAATCGCGGAAGCTGGAAAACTGGCCCATTGCGTGTCCGCCGTGATGCGGGAGATCGCCCGCAGTGTCTACTTTCCTGCTTTCTCGCCGTCCTTGGCCCGGTTCCAGTAGCGATCCTGCGCTTCCAGCGGCAACGCGGCAAGCGCGTGGCCATCGGCGTCGGCGAGCGCCTCCATCGCGCGGAAGCGGCGCTCGAACTTGAGGTTGGCGCGGCGCATCGCCGCGCCGACATCGACCTTCGCGTGGCGGGCGATGTTCGCCGCCACGAACAACAGATCGCCGATCTCGTCCTCGAGGCGATCGCGCGCTGCCGCGTCGGCCGGGTCGTTGGCGACGGCGGTGAACTCGGCGCGTACTTCCTCGATTTCCTCGTGCAGCTTGGCGATCACCGGATCGATGTGCGGCCAGTCGAAGCCCACGGTCGCCGCGCGCTTCTGCAGCTTCACCGCACGCTGCCATTCGGGCAGGCCGCGGGCGATGCCGGCCAGGGCGGAAGTATCTTCGTGCCCCGAGGATTCGCGTTCGCGGCGCTTCTGCTCTTCCCACGCCGCCGTCTGCGCTTGCGCGTCCTCGACCGTGGCATCGGCGAAGACGTGCGGGTGGCGGCGGATCATCTTGTCGCTGATCGCGGCAACCACGTCGTCGAACGCGAAGCTGCCCTGCTCTTCCGCCATGCGCGCATGGAACACGACCTGCAGCAGCAGGTCGCCGAGTTCGTCCTTGAGGGCGTGCAGGTCCTTGCGGTCGATCGCGTCGGCGACTTCGTAGGCCTCCTCGATCGTGTACGGCGCGATGCTGGCGAAGTCCTGCTCGACGTCCCACGGGCAGCCGCCCTGCGGATCGCGCAGGCGCCGCATGATTTCCAGCAGCGTGTGGATGTCGCGGTGGTCCTGGGGAAGCTGGTTCATGTCGGCCTCATGCCATCCAGTCGCGCCACGGCAGCGTCGTGTCGCCCAGCGCGACGAAGTCGCCGTTGAGGATGCGGTCGCGCTGGTTGTAGCGGAACGGTCGCCCCTGCGGGTCGAACAGCGCGCCACCGGCGCCTTCGAGTACGCACTGGCCGGCGGCGGTGTCCCATTCGCTGGTGGGGCCGAAACGCGGGTAGACGTCGAGCGCGCCTTCGGCGATGCGGCAGAACTTCAAGGACGAGCCGAGCCCGACCGGCTCGACTTCGCCCATGCGCTCGATGAAAGCCTGCGTACGCGCATCGCGGTGCGAACGGCTGGCGGCGACGCGCAGCGGCGCGACGGCCGGGCTGCGAACGCGCAATGCCCGCTCCTGGCCGTGCTCGCGCACGCAGGCGCCCAGGCCGGCGCCGCCATGCCACAGCACGCCGGTTACCGGCGCCTGCACGACGCCGAACACCGCGACGCCGTCCTCGATCAGCGCGATGTTGACCGTGAACTCGCCGTTGCGCTTGACGAACTCGCGCGTGCCGTCGAGCGGATCGACCAGCCACAGGCGCGTCCAGCCGCGGCGCTGCGCGGTGGCGACTTCGTGCGCCGACTCCTCGGACAGCACGGGAATTTCCGGGGTGATGCGCGAGAGACCGGCGACGATGCAGCGATGCGCGGCCAGGTCCGCGGCGGTCAGCGGCGAATCGTCGTCCTTGTGCTCGACGGCGAACTCGCTGTCGTAGATGCCGAGAATCGCCGCGGCCGCATCCTGCGCCAGCGCAATGACTTCTTCCCGCAAGGCGCGGTCGATCATGCCTGCATCCTCAGCCATTCGCGGGCGATGAACAGCGCGGCGATGCTGCGGCCTTCGGAGAAGTCCTCGCGCAGGATGAGTTCGTGCAGGGCATCGAGTTTCCAGGGAATCACTTCGAGCTCCTCCGGCTCGTCGCCCGGCAGGCGCTCGGGGTACAGGTCGCGCGCGATCACCAGCTGCGCGGTATGGCTCATGTAGGTCGGGGCCAGGGTGAGGTCGCGCAGCAGGGTCAGCGAGCGCGCGCCGAAGCCGGCTTCTTCCTTCAATTCGCGATCGGCCGCCTGCAAGGCGGTTTCGCCGGCATCGATGCGGCCCTTGACCAGGCCGAGTTCGTAACGGTGCATGCCGGCCGCGTACTCGCGCACCAGCAGCACCGTGTCGGCATCGAGCATCGGCACGACGATCACGGCACCGTGGCCACGTCCGTGCAGGCGCTCGTAGTTGCGGCGCTCGCCGTTGGCGAATTCGAGCTCGAGCCGCTCCAGCCGGTACGGGCCGGCGTCGTGCTCGGTGATGCGATGGATGGTGGGCAGCCGGCGTGTCACGCGCGACCTCCGCGGCCGGGCCGCGGCATGGACGGCCACGCGGCGGCGGTCGCCGGTGCTGCGATAATGACGGGATGCAGGACAAGACTCACGATGCCGCGATGATAGCGGACGCCGATGCGTGGCGTTCGCGCGACCTGGCGGTGCTCTGGCACCCGTGCACGCAGATGCGCGAGCACCCCGACACTCTGCCGCTGTTGCCCGTCGCGCGCGGCGAAGGCCCCTGGCTGATCGGTCGCGACGGGGGCCGCTACCTCGACGCGATCAGCAGCTGGTGGACCAATCTGTTCGGCCACGCCGAACCGCGCATCGCCGCCGCGATCGCCCGCCAGGCCACGACGCTGGAACACGTCATCCTCGCCGGCTGCTCGCATGCGCCGGCGGTCGAACTCGCCGAACGCCTGCTGCAGATCGCGCCGCGCGAGGCCGGACGTGCGCCGCTGGCGAAGGTGTTCTACGCCGACAACGGCTCGGCCGGGGTCGAAGTCGCGCTGAAGATGGCGTTCCACTGGTTCCGCAACCGCGGCGACCTGCGCCGTACCCGCTTCGTCGCGCTGGAGAACGGCTATCACGGCGAGACCCTGGGCGCGCTTGCGGTCGGCGACATCCCGCTGTACCGGCGCGTTTACGCGCCGCTGCTGGCCGAGGCCGTCTTCGCCCCATCCCCGGATGCGTACCAGTGCGAGGCGGGCGAGAGTCCCACCGATTGCGCGGTGCGCGCCGCGCGAGCCCTGGGTGAAATCCTCGAACGCCATGCCGGCGAGATCTGCGCGCTGATCCTCGAGCCGCGCGTGCAATGCGCCGGCGGCATGCGGATGCACGATCCAGAGTACCTGCGCCTGGCACGCGCCTTGTGCGATGCGCACGGCGTGTTCCTGATCGCCGACGAGATCGCGGCCGGCTTCGGCCGCACCGGCACGCTGTTCGCCTGCGAGCAGGCCGGCATCCAGCCCGACCTGCTGTGCCTGTCGAAGGGGCTCACGGGCGGCGCGCTGCCGCTGGCGGCGGTGCTGGCGACGCAGTCGATCTATGACGGCTTCCTCGACGATTCACGCGAGCGTGCGTTCCTGCATTCGCACAGTTACACCGGCAATCCGCTGGCGTGCGCGGCGGCGCTCGCCTCGCTGGACATCTTCGCCATCGACAACGTGATCGAACGCAACCGGACCACGGCGGCGCGCATGCGGGCGCTGGCGCAGCCGTTCACCGATCACCCGCACGTCGCCGACGTGCGCCAGGCCGGGATGATCGTCGCGTTCGAACTGACGCGGAATGGCGACCGGCACACGCCATTCGCCGCAACCTCGCGCGTGGGCCTGCGGGCCTATCGCAGTGCGCTCGCGCGCGGGGTGCTGCTGCGTCCGCTGGGCGACGTGCTGTACTGGATGCCGCCGTACTGCATCGATGACGACGCGCTGGCGCTGCTCGCCGACGTCACGCGCCACGCGATCGACGAAGCCACCTCGGAGGCCGACTGATGCGCACCACCCGGGTTCGCGTGGACGCCGCGCTCGCGGTGGGCGGCGAAGCGACGCTGCCCGACGAGGCCGCGGCGCACCTCTCGCGCGTGCTGCGGCTCGGGGTGGGCGACGAATGCGTGCTGTTCAACGGCGATGGACACGATTACGCCGCCAGGATCGTCGCGCTGGACAAGCGCCAGCTGCGCGTCGCGATCGTCGCCTCCCGGCCCGTCGACAACGAATCGCCGCTGCGCATCACCCTGCTGCAGGGAGTGGCCCGCGGCGAGAAGATGGACCTGATCCTGCAGAAGGCCACGGAGCTGGGCGTGTTCGCGATCGCGCCGCTGTGGTCGCAGCGCAGCGAAGTGAAGCTGGACGGCGCGCGCGCGGACAAGCGCCTCGCGCACTGGCGCGCCGTGGTGGATGCGGCCTGCGAGCAATGCGGGCGCGCCCGCGTGCCGGACGTGGCTGCGCCGGTGTCGCTAGCGGCGGCGCTCGCCGCACTGCCGGAAGGCGGCTTGCGGCTGATCCTGGATCCGGATGGCGAACTCGCCCTGGGGGCGTTGCCGGCCGATGTCGCCGATGGCGTGGTGCTGGCCGTCGGCCCGGAAGGCGGCTGGTCGCCGACCGATCGCGAGCAGCTGCGCGCGGCGGGATTCCGCGGCCTGGGCCTGGGGCCACGCATCCTGCGCACCGAGACGGCCGGGCTCGCCGCGATCGCGGCGCTGCAGTCGCGGCTGGGCGACCTGGCCTGAGGCTCCGCCGCTCAGATGCGGAAGTAGATCCGGCGCGCGTCCAGCCAACGCACCACCAGCCACCACAGGGCGACGAACGCGACGGCGTACGCCAGCGAGGCGACGTAGGGTCCCCGGCGCGGAACGATCCAGTCGGCGAAGCCGTGCCGGTAGATCGGTTCCAGCCAGCCTGCGGCGGCCAGCGCATAGAGCAGGAATGCCGAGCCCGCGTACGCCGCGATCGCGTTGACGCCGAACGCCCGGCCCCAGGGCGGCAGGCCGCGACGTTCGACGAGCCAATGCGCGAAGGCCAGCGACATCAGCGAGATCCCGCCAGTCCACAGCACGTAGGACGGTGTCCACAGGTTCTTGTTGAGCGGCAACGCCAGCGCCCAGCACTGCCCGAGCAGCAGCGCGATGGCGCCGGCGAGCCACAGGCGTCGCGCATCGCCGCGCCTGAGCCAATCGCCGGCACGCAGGCCCAGCAAGGTCGTGGCCAGCGCACCCAGGGTGCTGGGCAGCCCCTCGGGATCGTGCCCGCGCCCCGTCGCAGGATCGAGCTGGTAGACATGCACGCCCAGCACGGCGTGATCGATGCGACTGGCGATGTTCCCGAAGGGCGCATAGCTGCCGCCGGCGGCGAGCAACGCGGCGTATCCGCCGAGCAGCGCCAGCAGCAACAGCCAGTGGGTTCGCGGTCGCGTCCAGCACGTCGCCAGGCCGGCGAGCGCGAAGCACAGTCCGATCCGCTGCAGCACGCCCATGGGCCGGTACTGCGGCAGGTCGAACGCCCACCACGCGCACAGGTGCAGCAGCAGGCCCAGGCCGACGATGCGCAGCGCGCGGACCGCCACCTGCCGGGTCAGCGCGCGCGGTGATGCGCCCTGCTCCAGCCGCGGCATGAGTGCCAGCGTCGTGGACACGCCCACGATGAAGAGGAACATCGGGAAGACCAGATCCGTCGGCGTCACGCCGTGCCACTGCGCGTGTTCGAGCGGTGCGTAGACGTGGCTCCAGTCGCCGGGGTTGTTCACCAGCAGCATCGCCGCGACGGTGATGCCGCGCAGCGCGTCGACCGAGGCCAGGCGGCCCGGAGTGGAAGCGGCACCCGCATGGCCGACGGTGGCGTCAGCCATGCCGCGGCGATCAGGCCGCCTCAGCCTGCGCGAGCGCGTTGCCGATCAGGGCCTGGATCGCCTCGAGATCGGGAATGAAGGCCTCGTCCTCGTTGAGCCACACGCGTGCGTGCACGCCGCGCGGGAGTTGCTCGTCGGGTTCGTGCAGGAGGCGATCGGTCGACACCGTGACGAGGCGCGGGAAGCCCTGCGTCAGGATCGCGAAATACGGGGCCTTCGGATCGCCGCCGAGCGCCTTCAGCACGACCACCTTGCTGCCGAGGCCACCGGCTTCGGGCGCGATGTCGGCCATGCGCGAAAAGGAAATCAGCGGCAACTCCCAGCCGCGCCAGCGGATGCGGCCCAGCAGCCACTCCGGTGCGCCTTCCACCGGCGACGGCGGTGCGAACGACAGCACTTCGGCGATGGTCGCGTTCGGCAGCAGCAGCCGGGCACGCGCCACGGCGATGAGGACGCCCCGGATATCGGTCGGCTGGGCGGCTTTCGGGCTTTGGCTGGTCATCATGGTTCCGGGATATTTCGGATGGCGGCTCAATGCCAGCGCTGGGCGAGGCGGCGGGCAAGGTCCTGCGGCTTGCCGGCCTGTCCGCCGCGCGATGCCAGCGCCGACGGCGCCGCCACGTCGTAGCAGCCATCCAGCGCCTGGGCGGCGATGAGGGCGCCGGCCGCGGCCATCTTCATGACCGCATCCACCTGCGCCGGATCCGCGCCGCTCAGCATCAGCACCGCGCTGTCGTTCGCCGGCAGCGAGGCCAGGAGTTCGGCCGGCGACTCGTCGAACACCAGGTCGCGACCGACGGTGTGCACACCGAGCACCGGCGGCAGGATGTAGACCGTCGCGGCCTGCAGGGTGTCGCCGCTGGCGGCGAGCTTCACCGGGAGTGTGGTCGCACGCTGCATCTGCGCGACCAGCTTGTCGTAGTGCCCGCCATCCAGGCGCTGCTGGACCAGCACGGCGCGCGGAAAACCTTCCGGCAATGCGCCGAGCAACTGGCGTACGGCATCGGGGCCGCCGATGCCCGCGAGCACGAGCACCGCGCCGTGCACGGAAGCCGCGGTGCGGTCTTCCACCAGTTCCATCGCAGCGATGCGCGAGTGCAGTTCCGCCATGTCGTCATGGAAGCGGCTGGCATCGGCCGGCTGGTCTTCCTCGAGGCCGAGGCCATCGAACGTGATCTTCGTCGGGGTGTCGTCGACGAGTTCGAGCTCGAGCTTGGAAGCGAACGGCGGCGCCGGCTCGGCCGCATGCTCCTGCGCATAGTGCGCGGCCTCGTCGCCGAGTTCGATGGCGACCAGGTCCATGTCGCTATGCACGTCGACCGGCCCGACTTCGTCGAGTTCCGACAGCGACAGTTCCACTTTCACTGCAGGTGCCGGTGCGGGTGCCGGGACAGGCGCAGCGGCTGGTTCGACCGGTGGCAATTCGGGGGGCAAAGGCGGCGGTGCCGACTGTGCGGGAGACGGAGCCGACAGGGACCCAGAGGTCTCCGTCGACGACGCTTCGTATCCGGGCGGCAAGACGCTGTCGGCGTGGCCCAGCTTGGCCCGCAGGTGTCGCACCCAGCGCGCGGCATCCCAGCCGACGCGACCGACGGCAAGTTCGGCCTCCTCGAACAGGACTTCGATCCGTGGATTGGAAAGCACGCCATCGAAGCGGTCGAGCGCTTCGTCAGTGGCGGCGTCCAGCACGATCAGGGCCACGTCCGGCTCGGCCGACAGCACGGCGTCCTGGCCGGTGGTGGCCGGATCGGCCTCCAGCACCAGGTTCGCCCCGGCCTGTTCCAGTGCCTCACGCATGCGGTCGCGGGCTGCGCCGGGGCGAGCCAGCAACACGACGCGGCGGTCGTTGTTACTCATGGGTACGCGCTATCCCTAGCAGTTCGAATACGTTGCGCAGCAGTTCCGGCTCCTGGTACGGCTTGCCCAGGTAGCGCTCCACGCCGATGCTGAAGGCGCGTTCGCGATGCTTCTCGCCGGTACGCGACGTGATCATGATGATCGGCACGTTGCGCAGGCGCGGGTCGGCCTTCATCGCCGTGGCCAGCTCGTAGCCGTCCATGCGCGGCATTTCGATGTCGAGGAGCATGAGGTCGGGCACGTGCTCGACCATCTTCTCCAGCGCGTCGAGACCGTCCTTCGCCGTGAGCACCTCGAAGTTGTTGCGCTCGAGCACGCGGCCGGTGACCTTGCGCATGGTGACCGAGTCGTCGACCACCATGACCATGGGGATGCGGCGATGCTCGACCACCGTCGGGGTCGGTAGGTGTTCCGGCGCGAGCACGGCCTGGCGGCGCACGAGCGGCGCGACGTCGAGGATCACCACGACGCTGCCGTCGCCCATGATGGTGGCGCCGAAGATGCCCGGGATCGAAGCGACCTGCGGGCCCACCGGCTTGACCACGATTTCGCGGTTGCCCACGACCTGGTCGACGCTGACCGCGGCGCGCAGATCGCCGGCGCGGATCAGCAGCAGCGGCATCTGCAGCTGGCCTTCGGCCTTCGCAGTCGCGTGGCCGACGAGCGTACCCAGGTCGTGCACCGGATAGTCCTCGCCGCCGTACTGGTACACGGCACCCGGCTGCAGCTCGGCGCGCGGGATGCGACCGACGCCGCGCACCGACGCGATCGGTACCGCAAACGTGGTTTCGCCGATACGGACGAACACCGCCTGCGTCACCGCGAGCGTCTGTGGCAGGCGCAGGGTGAAGCGCGTGCCCTCGCCCGGCCGCGAGTCGATGTCGATCGTGCCGCCGAGCTGGCGCACTTCCGACGCGACCACGTCCATGCCAACGCCACGGCCGGCGAGGCGGCTGACTTCGTCCGCCGTCGAGAAGCCCGGCTCGAAAATCAGCATGTCGAGGTCGCTGTCGGTCAGCACCGCGTCCGGACGGACCAGGCCACGCTCCTCGCCACGCTTGCGGATCGCGTCGCGATTGAGACCGGCGCCGTCGTCGGCGACTTCCAGCACCACTTCCGAACCTTCGCGGCGGATGGCGATGCTGATCGAACCTTCTTCCGCCTTGCCCGCCTTCTTGCGCTTGTCCGGCTTTTCCAGGCCGTGCGCGATCGCGTTGCGGAGCATGTGCTCCAGCGGCGCGGTCATGCGGTCGAGCACGTTGCGGTCGAGCTCGCCCTGCGCGTTGCCGAGCTTGAGCTGGGCCTGCTTGCCGGTTTCGCCGGCAGCCTGGCGCACGACGCGACGCAGGCGCGGCACCAGCGAGTCGAACGGCACCATGCGGGTGCGCATCAGACCTTCCTGCAGCTCCGAGCTCACGCGCGACTGCTGCAGCAGCAGGGTTTCGTACTGGCGGGTCAGATCGTCCAGCGTGACCTGCAGGCTGGTCTGGTCGGCGGCGGATTCGGCGAGCGCGCGCGACAGCTGCTGCAGGGTCGAGAAACGGTCGAGCTCGAGCGGGTCGAACGTCGCGTCCGTCGACTCGTGCTCGCGCTGGTAGCGCGCGATGATCTGCGCTTCGGTTTCGATTTCCAGGCGGCGCAGCTGGTCGCGCAGACGGATGTTGGTCTGGTCCATTTCCGCGATGGCGCCGCGGAACGCACCCAGCTGCTGTTCCAGGCGGGCGCGATAGATCGCCACCTCGCCCGCGTAGTTGACGAGCCGGTCGAGCAGGTCGGCGCGGATGCGGACCTGTTCCTGTGGCGCGCGCGTGCCGATGTCGTCTTCGTCGCCGTGCGGCGCATCCACCATCGGTGCGGACAGCGGCTTGAGCTCGACGACCGGCGCGGCCGGCTGCGAGGTGTCCGTCGTGGCCGCGTCGGCCGAGGCCGGCGTGGCGAGGCGTTGGCCGCGGGCGCGCGCTTCGAATTCCGCGATCAGCCCTTCCGGCATCGCGATCGCCTGGCGCGCACCGACGCGGGTGACCATCGCATGCAGGCGGTCGAAGCCGCGCTCGAGCAGGGGCACGCCATCGCTGCCGAGTTCGACGCGGTTCTCGACCACGGCCTCGAGCAACGATTCCATGGTGTGGCCGAGTTCGCCCACGGCCATGATGCCGGCCATGCGCGCACCGCCC
Source organism: Lysobacter yangpyeongensis (assembly GCF_042655745.1). NCBI lineage: Bacteria > Pseudomonadati > Pseudomonadota > Gammaproteobacteria > Lysobacterales > Lysobacteraceae > Lysobacter > Lysobacter yangpyeongensis. The sequence continues at coordinate 49,763 of NZ_JBHSNM010000002.1, forward strand.
TTGAGCGTGTGCAGATCGCGCTGCAGGCCGATCAGCGGTTCGCGCAGATCCGGCGCGGCGCGCAGCTCGGCCAGCAGGCCGTCGGAATGGTCGAGCAGGTCGGCACCTTCCTCCACGAAGATGTCGACCAGTTCCGGGTCGAGCCCGGTGAGATCGAGGGCCTCGTCGGGATCCTCGCTGCCCGCCTGGGCGTGCGCGAGGATGGCGGCGACGGCGGGCTCGGGTTCCGGCAGCGTGGTGGCGGCCGCCAGTGCCGCCGCCGCGGCAGCGGCCTCGCGCTGCGCGCGCTCCTCTGCCTCGCGCAGTTCCTCGGAACGGCGCACCGCTTCGGCTTCGGCTTCCGCGGCTGCCTTCGCGGCCGCCGCCTGCTCCTCGGCCAGGCGTTCGGCTTCGAGGCGTTCTTCTTCGGCCACGCGCGCAGCTTCGGCCGCGGCCTGTGCCGCCGCAACGCGTTCGGCTTCGGCCTGATCGGCCGCCAGGCGCGCGGCTTCCTCGGCCTCGTGCCGTGCACGCTCTTCGGCTTCGCGCTGTTCCTGTGCCTGCCGTGCCGCTTCCGCGTACTCGGCTTCCAAACGGGCGTATTCGGCTTCTTCCTCGGCCGCGAGGCGTTCGGCTTCGAGACGTTCGGCTTCGAGACGTTCGGCTTCGGCACGTTCGGCTTCGGCACGTTCGGCTTCGAGACGTTCGGCTTCGAGACGTTCGGCTTCGAGACGTTCGGCTTCGGCACGTTCGGCTTCGGCACGTTCGGCTTCGGCACGTTCGGCTTCGGCACGTTCGGCTTCGAGACGCTCGGCTTCGAGACGCTCTGCTTCGAGACGTTCGGCTTCGAGACGTTCGGCTTCGAGGCGCTCGGCTTCGAGGCGCTCGGCTTCGAGGCGCTCGGCTTCGAGACGTTCGGCTTCGAGACGTTCGGCTTCGAGACGTTCGGCTTCGAGACGTTCGGCTTCGAGACGCTCGGCTTCGAGACGCTCGGCTTCGAGGCGTTCGGCTTCCAGGCGTTCGGCTTCGAGCGCCGCACCGGAGTCGAAGGTGCTGGCAGGTTCGGCATCCGCCGTCGCTGCCTGCGGCGATTCCGCCTCGAGACCGGCAACCGCGGGCGCCACCGGGGCGACTGCTTGCGCCAGGGTGTCGGCGCCCACTTCGGAGGCCAGGTTGGTGAACTCGCTGAAGTCGAACGCCGGCAGGTCTGCCGCGGCTTCCTCTTCCACCAGGTGATGCGGACGCGCCTCGGGGAGGCTGTCCCGCAGCGCCTGCATGCGCGCCGCCAGGCCCGCGAAATGCGGAACGTGCGGCACCTCGGACTGCAGGCCCTGCAGGGTGCCGCGGATCGCCGCGGCGACTTCGCCCATGGCGGCCACGCCTTCCGGCGTGGGGACGCCGGCGGCGGCGAGCAGGCGCTTGATATAGGTCTCGGTGGGAGCGGTGATCTCGGTGATCACCGGCACCTCGGTCATCGCGAACGCACCGTTGAGCGTGTGCACGGCGCGCTGCAACGGCTCGGTGGCCGGCTGCGGCGCATTGCGCGAGATGTCCAGCCAGTTTTCGATGGTGACCAGGTGACCACCGACTTCGCCGGCCAGGATCTCCAGCAGCACGGCATCGACCGATGCGCGCACCCCCGGAACCACCACCGGCTCGGCGGCCGCGGGGGCCGGTTCGGCCGCCAGCGGCGCGACTTCACCCTGCAGATCGCCCACGTCGATCGCTACGACCGCGGCATCGGCCAGTTCCGGGACGACCTCGTCGGCCGGCGCGGGCACCGCAGCGGGAGCGGCCACGGCCGGGGTGAAGATGGCTTCCTCGCCCGCCGCCAGGCGGTCGGCGACGGATTCGATGCCGGCCAGATCGGCGGTAATCACGCCTTCGCCACGCAATGCGTCATGCAGCTGCGGCAGCGCGTCGTAGGCATGGCCGACCAGGGCCACGACCGCGGGGCTCGCCGGACGCGTGCCGTCGAGCACGCGGTTGAGCATGTTTTCGACCTTCCAGCTGAACTCGCCGAGGGTCTTGGCGCCGACCAGGCGACCACTGCCCTTCAGCGTGTGGAAGACGCGGCGAATCGGGCGCAGGCGTTCGGCATCGTCCGGGTGCTCGCGCCACGGCGGCAGGAGTTCGCCGAGGTTGCTGATTTCTTCCTGCAGTTCCTCGAGGAAGACCTCGCGGATCTCGTCGTCGATGTCGTCGCTGCGTTCGAAACCGCCCGCGGCCACCGCGTCGGCGGTCGTCGCGACCGGGGCGTGTGCCACCGGTTCGGGGGCGGGCGCGGCCGGTTCGACCGGTTGCGCCGGCGTGTCGACGATCGCATGCGACGGCGCCGAAGCCGGCTTCTCGACCACGGGGGCATGCGCCACGCCGCGGAACGGTTCGATCTTGCCGAAGTCGAGCGCATCGGCGAGTTCCGGCGAAAGCTGCAGCGACTCCGTCGGCGCGGCCACGCCGGCCGACTCCTCCGACACCGCCGGCAGCGGCCAGTAACGCAGGCGCTCCAATGCGTGGCGGGCGATCTCCAGGATCTCGTCGCGCGCGGGACGCTGGTCGCGCAGCGCTTCGAGGTAGTACTCCAGGCTGGCCAGGGCATCGGCCATGGTGTCCAGCTGCTGGCTGTTGGGAACGCGCTTGCGGTTGAGCAGTTCGACTTCGACGTAGCGCTTCACCGCCGTGAGGTAGTCGGCGGGCTGCTGTTGTTCCAGCATGCGCAGTGCGCCGCCGACTTCGTCCAGCAGGCGCGGCACTTCGCCCAGTTCGGCGTGTTCCCAGCCGGTCTCGACGAAGGCGACGAACGACTGGCGCGCGTCGCCGAAGTTGGCGATGGCTTCGCGCACCACCACGTCGATGACCTTGTTGCGTTCGCCGGCGGCGAGGTCTTCCTCGCTGCCTGCATCGGCGCGGCCGAGGCGCGCGACCTGGTCGTCCAGCGAAGCGTCGACGTACAGCAACGCGCCGGCGACATCGAGCAGTGCGCCCTCGTCGGCGGCGCGGCGGCCGGCGACGATTTCGCGCATGGCATCGCGTTGCTGCATCACGACGTTGCGCGCGACGCCGAGACCCATCATGCCCAGCGTGTCGCTGACGCGGGTCAGCGCGTCGACCTGCGGCTGCAGTTCGTTGACGTCGGTCTGGCGCGTGCGCAGGTGCAGGTCCAGCGCGTCCTTCACGCGCAGGAGGTCTTCCTTGATCGCCGCCGAAACCGTGTCGAGCAGCGCGCGGTTGCGCCCGCTGAGGCTGCCGCGCGCGTGTTCGAGCTCATCCTCGCTGGGCAGCTGTCCGGCGAGGTCGAAAGTCTGGCGCAGGCTGTTGAGCGCCGGGTGCTGGCTCTCGCTGTGCGCCACGTGGTAGAGCAGCTGCCGGGTGGGTTCGGCGGCGGCATCGGCACGCGGCGCGCTGAAGGCGAAACTGTCCTCGACCAGCGTCTGTCGCGCTTCGCGTTCGACACCGGCAAAGGCCTGGCGCACGCCGCGGCTGGCGGCCAGTGCGCCGTCGCGCAACGCGCCGGCCACCGACGAGGCGACCCAGAGCATGCGGCGCAGCGGTTCGGTATCGACCTGGGCGAGCAGCGAATCGACGATCTTCGCCAGTTGCGCGGCATCGGCCGGCGCACCGTCTTCGGGCCATGCGGCAAGCGCATCGCGCAGCGCGCCCAGTTGGGTCAGCAGGTCGTCGCGCGCCGGTTTCGGCGCCGACGGTGCCGGAGCGGGAAGGTTTTCCGGCAGCGGGCGATCGAGGTCGGGCGAGAACAGCACGCTCTCGCTCAGCCCGGTTTCGCCGCGGGTGGCGCGCAGCTCGTTGAGCAGCGGCAACAGCACGATCGGAATGTCGCGATGGCCGCCCTGCAGGCGTTCCAGGTAGTCCGGCAGCTGCACCACGCCGCGCATCAGCGCGGCGCAGGCATCGTCGCGTTCGGCGACTTCGCCGCGCAGCAGCGACAGGGCCAGGCGCTCCATTTCCTCGGCGACCATGGCCGGCGCATACAGCTCGATCATGCGCAGCGTGCCGTGCACCTGGTGCATGTGCGCCGCGCAGGTCTTCATGTGCGCGGTCTGCGAGGGATTCTCGGCAAAGGCCTCGATCTCGTCGCGTGCCAGGCGCAGCGTGGCGTCGAGCTCGGGCTTCACCCACCCCAGCGTGGTCGTGTCGATCGCGTCGCGCAACACGGTCATCGGTTGCCTCCGTGTCGGCGCGCAACCGCGGCGTCCGCTTCAGGGGCGGGCGCGGGCGCAGGGCGGTTTGCCATCAGGCCGTCCATCTCGTCTCGGTTCCGTCTGGCGTCGGTCAGGCCGGCAGCTTGAAGTCGGCGACCGAACGGCGCAGGTCGGCCGCGAGCTGCGCCAGGTTTCCGATCGACTGCGCCGTCTGGCTCGCACCCTGCGAAGTCTGCGCGGTAATCGACTGGATGGTATTCATCGTCTGGGTGATGTTCGACGCCGCGCTGGACTGCTGCTTCGCCGCGGTCGAGATGCCCTGAATGAGGCCCGACAGGTCGGACGACACCTTTTCGATCTCGCCCAGCGCGGTACCCGCGTCTTCGGCGAGGCGGGCACCCGCCACCACTTCCGAGGTCGTCTGCTCCATCGAGGACACCGCTTCGTTGGTGTCCGACTGAATCGTCTGGACCAGCGTTTCGATTCGCTTGGTCGCGTTCGATGCGCGTTCGGCGAGTCGCTGCACTTCGTCCGCCACCACCGCGAAGCCGCGGCCCGCTTCACCGGCCGAGGCCGCCTGAATTGCCGCGTTCAGCGCGAGAATGTTGGTCTGCTCCGAGATGTCGTTGATCAGTTCCACGATCGAGCCGATTTCCTGCGACGACTCGCCCAGTCGCTTGATTCGCTTCGAGGTTTCCTGGATCTGGTCGCGGATCGAGTCCATGCCCGCGATCGTCTGGCGCACGACGCCGGCGCCCTTGGTCGCGATCTGCACTGAGCGCTGCGCCACGTCCGCGGATTCGGCGGAGTTCTTCGACACCTGGTCGATGCTCGCCGCGATTTCGCTGATGCGGTCGGAAGCGGAGCTGATTTCCTGCGCCTGGTGCTCGGCAGCTTCGGCGAGGTGCATGGCGGTGGCCTGCGTTTCCTGCGCGCTGGAGGCCACCTGCACCGAGGTGTCGGTAATCGTCTGCACCAGGCTGCGCAGCTGTTCGACGGCGAAGTTGATCGAGTCCGCGATCGCGCCGGTCATGTCCTCGGTCACGGTCGCCTTCACGGTCAGGTCGCCTTCCGCGAGCGAACCCATTTCGTCCAGCAGGCGCATGATCGCCTCCTGGTTGCGGTCGTTGAGTTCCTTGGTGGTCTGGTAGCGCTTCTGCTGTGCGCGGTTCAGCGAGAACAGCAGGCCCGCGATGGCGAGGATGGCGGCGATACCGGAGAGGATCGACACCAGGATGTGGCCGATCGGGTTCTTGCTGCGCACCGAACCGAACGCGGTCAGCGAGCGGAACAGCGATTCGCTCTGGCCGAGCAGCGTGTTGGATTCGCTGGTGATGGTGCCCGCCGCGGCCTGCGCGGTGAACAGGTTCTTGGAACCGGCGCTGATCGCGTCCAGGTCCTTCTTCATGTCGGTCCACAGCGCCTCGGCCTGGCCGAGAGCGGCCAGCGCGCCGCCGTTGGACAGCGGGGTCACGCCGAGCGCGGCGTCGCCCTTGCGCAGGCCGACCAGCACGTTGCCGAACACGGTGGCGTTACGGGCCAGCTGGTCGCCGGCGATCGATGCGCCCGGGCCGCCGGCACGCATCGAGGTGATGCTCTTGTCCATCGCGCCCGCGAGCACGTTCTGGCGCAGCGCGAGGTAGACCTGCGATGCGGGCGAGCCCGACGAGGACATCGCGCGCACCAGTTCGTCCAGTCGCGCCTGCAACTGCGGCACCTTGGCCGAGAAGCTGTCCGCCTTGCTGGCCAGGCCGGTGACCGCGCCTTCCGACGCGATGACCTGGTCCGCGTTCTTGCCCACGAGGTCCCAGGTGTTGGAGACCTTCTCGATGTCGCCCGACACGCCCAGCTCGTTGCCGAAGCGTTCGTTCAACTGCTGCACGTCCGCGTCCATCTGGGCCTTGGTGGCCTTGAAGTTCGCGTAGGCCTCCTTGTCACCGGCCACGGCCTCGGCGCCCTGCACCGCGAGCCGTTGCGAATTCACCTGCAGCGCCGATGCCGACGAGCTCGCGCTCGCCAGTCGCGAGCCCTTGTAGGTGGCGTAACCGGCGTTCAGACCGAAGATGACCACCGAGACGCCGAGGATCGTCAACCAGGTATTGACGCCGAGGCCGCGGCCCTTGGGATTCATCACAGTGCTCATGGTTCAACCTCGTTGGCGATTGCTGCTTGCGTGCTGCTGGTTGTTGGTGGCGTCAGCCGGCGGCTTGACGGAATTCGGGAGTGCGGGCCAGCCGGTCCAGGCTGAAAATGCCCCACGCGTGCTCGCCGACCCGATAGGCCCGGTCGACGAAATGCGCGTAGCGTCCCTGATGGAACTGGTTCTCGTCGGCCTGCGCCTCGTCCACCTTCTGCGCTTCGACGAAGCTGCGCTGGCCGTAGAGCTCGTCGATCAGCACGGCGACATCGCCGCCGGGCTGGCGCACGAGCAGCACGCGCTGGCTTTCGTGCACGACGGTGCGCTCGCCTTCGAGGAACTGCTTGAGGTCGACGATCGGCAGCAGGTTGCCGCGCACGTTGGCCACGCCGAGCATCCACGGCTGGGAGCCGGGCACCTGGGTGATGGGCGGCAGCGGCAGGATTTCGCGAACCTCGTCGAAACCGGAGGCCAGGCGATTCGCGCCGACACGATAGCCCACGCCGCGCCACAGGCCCGGCGCGTCGAGCTGCTCGGGCAGGCCGGCGACGTGTTCCAGGCTGCGGCGCTCATAGTCGGCCAGCAGCTCGAACGGGCTGAGCGGGGAGGCTTTGCGACTCACGTGGCGACCCGGTCAGTGACCCAGCACTGCATTGATGCGGGCGATCAGCTCGGCTTCGCTCGGCGGCTTGACGATGTAGTCGCGAGCGCCCTGGCGCATGCCCCAGGCCTTGTCGGTGTCCATGCTCTTGGTGCTGACGATCAGCACCGGAATGGCGCTGGTCGCGGCGTCGCGCGACAGCGCGCGGGTGGCCTGGAAGCCGTTCATGCCGGGCAGGACCACATCCATGATGACGAGGTCGGGCAGCTCGCGCTGCGCGACCGCGATACCGTCTTCGGCGCTACCGGACGTGAGGACCTGATGTCCGTTGCGCTCCAGCAGCTGGGTGAGAACCGCCGTATCGGTCGGCGAATCCTCGATCAGCAGAATACGTGCCATTGATGCCCTACCCCCCGGTCAGGCGTGTACATGATTGCGGATCGCGTCGAGGAGCTCCTCGCGCGTGAACGGCTTGGTCAGATACTGCTCGGAGCCCACGATGCGGCCGCGGGCCTTGTCGAACAGGCCATCCTTGGACGACAGCATGATGACCGGCGTGTTCTTGAACAGATGGTTGTTCTTGATCAGCGCGCAGGTCTGATAGCCGTCGAGTCGCGGCATCATGATGTCGACGAAGATGATCTGCGGCTGCTGGTCGGCGATCTTCGCCAGGGCCTCGAAGCCATCGGTCGCGGTCACGACGTCGCAGCCTTCGCGCTTCAGCAAAGTCTCCGCGGTCCGGCGAATGGTCTTGGAATCATCGATCACCATGACCTTCAGGCCTTCGAGATTGCCGTTGCGACCGTCTTGCATGCTTTGAATCCCCTGTGCGATCACGGCGAACCCCGCACGTCGCGAAGTGCCTTTATTTCAAGCATAGCGCGGACTGTCAAGCGAGATCGGGGGAACGCCCATCCCTGAATGTGCGGGGTCGCACAATCGCGACCCGGATTGCACCGGAGCGTCCGGAACATGACGTTTTGGGGCACGCCCGGCCGCGCCGGCGACCCCGCCTGCTACCATCGCGCGCATCGTTTTCAGCGCTGCCAACATGCCCTCGCAACCGGGTGCCGACATCGTCGTGGTGATGGATCCGATCGGGTCCATCAAGATCGCCAAGGACTCCACGTTCGCCATGCTGCTCGAGGGCCAGCGTCGAGGCCACCGCCTATGGTACGTACGTCCGGGCGGTCTGGCGGTCGCGGATGGCCGGGCGCAGGCGACCGTCGCCCCGCTGGTGGTGAAGGACGATCCGGCCGGCTGGTACGAACTGGGCGACTGGACCCGCTGGACGTTCGCTCCGGGCCAGATCGTACTGATGCGCAAGGACCCACCGGTCGATACCGCCTACCTCAACGACACCCACATCTTGGGATTGGCGCAGCGGGCGGGAGCGCTGGTCGTGAACGACCCGCAGGGCCTGCGCGACATGAACGAGAAGCTGGCCGCGCTGGAATTCCCGCAGTGCATCCCCCCCACCGTGGTGAGCCGCGAGGCCGCGGTGCTCAAGGCCTTCCTGGCCGAACATGGCGACGCCGTGCTCAAGCCGCTCGACGGCATGGGCGGTCGGTCGATCTTCCGGGTCCGCGCCGGCGATCCCAACACCAACGTGATCCTGGAGACCCTGACCGCCGGAGGGCGCGAACTGGCGATGGCCCAGCGCTACCTGCCGGAGATCACCGAGGGCGACAAGCGGATCCTGCTGGTCGATGGCGTGCCCATCGACTACTGCCTGGCGCGGATCCCGCAGGGCGACGAGTTCCGCGGCAATCTTGCCGCGGGCGGCAAGGGCCGCGGCCAGCCGCTCAGCGAACGCGACCGCTGGATCGCCACCCGGGTCGGCCCGGAACTGCGCCGCCGCGGCATGATCTTCGTCGGCCTGGACGTGATCGGGGACTACCTGACCGAGGTCAACGTCACCAGCCCGACCTGCATCCGGGAGCTGGATGCGCAGTTCGGCCTGAACATCGCCGGCACGCTCTTCGACTGCATCGAGCAGAAACTGTCCGCATGAGCACGGTCGCCGCCCGAGTCCCGCCGCACCCCGGCGAGTACGCCGTGGGCGAGAACCGCCGCATCAGCGCCACCATGGTGCTGTCGGTCCTGGTCCACGCCATCCTGCTGCTGGGCGTGGGCTGGGCGGTCGAAAGCGCGGCGCCGGTGATGCCCACGCTGGACGTGATCCTGACCGAGACGACCTCGCCGCTGACGCAGAAGCAGGCCGACTTCCTGGCCCAGGCCAGCAACCAGGGCGGCGGCGAGCACGACAAGACCACCCGCCCGCGCGAAACCCAGTCCGGCCTGGCGCCGCAACCCGAGCCCGGCATCGCCCCGCGTCCCCTGCGGGCGCAGTCGCCGGCACCGCAGCCGGCGCCGCAGGACCGGGTGGTCAGCAGCCTGCATGGCGAAGCCGAGATCGCCAAGGCCCAGGCCACGCCGCCGCCGGACGAGCAGGTGCTGCCGCGCGGCCGCGAGAAGATCGCGCGCGACATCGCCATGGCCCGGCTGGCCGCCGAGATCCACCTGCGCTCGGAGCGCTACGCCAAGCGCCCCAAGCGCAAGTTCGTGTCGGCCAGCACCACCGAATACGCCTGGGCGACCTACCTGAGCGAATGGGTCAAGCGCGTCGAGCGCGTGGGCAACCTCAACTATCCCGATGAAGCCCGTCGCCGCCACCTGGCCGGCAAGGTCGTCATCACGGTCGCGATCCGCCGCAACGGCACGGTCGAACGGGCGCAGGTGATCCAGTCGAGCGGGATTCCGCTGCTGGATTCCTCCGCCCTGCGGATCGCGCAGCTCGCCGAGCCGTACGCGCCGTTGCCCAAGACGGAGGAAGACCCGGACATCCTGCATGTCACCCGCACGTGGCTGTTCATGCCCGGCGGCGAGCTGATCGACGACTGAGCCGCCGATGCAGCCCTGGCGCGCTCAGAGCGGCTTCCAGACCGGTCCTTCCCCGCTGCGCCAGTACACGTAGCGCGCCTTGGCGTAGAGCGAACGGGCCGGCACCAGGCCGAAATAGCGGCCATCGAAGCTGTCGCCGCGGTGGTCGCCCATCACCAGCACCTGGCCGACGGGAATGGTCGCGGCCACCACGTCCGGCCCGCCGCCGCGATCGAGGTTGAGGTCCGCGCGGTGCTCGCCGAAGCGCTCGACATCGGGAGCCGCCATCGATGCCATGGGCGTGCCGTTGATGCGCAGGTGCCCCGCGGTCACGCTCACCCGGTCGCCGCCCACGGCCACCACGCGCTTGATCAGCCGGGTGCCGTCCACCGGCGAGCGGAAAACGGCGATGTCGCCGCGCTGCGGATGGCCGCGCTCCACCAGGACGATGTCGGTGAACGGCACGCGCAGCCCGTAGGCCGACATGTCGACGATGACGTGGTCGCCCGGCTTCAGCGTGTTCTCCATCGAACCGCTCGGCACCGTGTAGTGGTTGGCGAACGAGGTCCGCGCCACCGCCAGCAGCGCCAGCATCAGGGCAATGGACCTGGCCTCGCCGATGATGCGGCTGCGTCGGCTGGGGGGTTTCGCGTGTTCGGTCATGTGCTTTCCTCCTGGAACTGGAGTACTGACCCGCGCCACCGTCCGCGGTTCCCTAGCGCGAATCGCGCAGCGCCTGCTGCTCCGCGATGGTCAGGGCGACGTTGTCGCGCAGGTAGGCGGGCTCGGCGAATTCCGGCGCCACCGCTTCGCCGCGGGCGAAGGCCAGCGCCGCCAGGCGCGCGACATCGGCGGCATGCGGCAGCGCGGTCGCATCCACGCTGGCGAGCCGGGGTGCCAGCCGCCGTGCGAGTGCGCCTTCCTGTGCGCCGAATCCGGTGCCACGGCCATGCCAGCGCTCGTCGCCGGTTGGCAGCGCGACGGCGTCCGGCGCCGTCACGCGCTCGGCATCGAGGGCGATCGCATCGCCGTCGCGCAGGGCGAATGCCGCGGCATACACCTCGCCCATGCGGGCGTCGATCGCGGCGAGCACGTGCGGACCAGGCCCCTGCAAGGCCAATGCGGCCAGGGTCGAAACCGGAACCACGGGGCGATCGAGCGCGAGGGCGATGCCCTGCCCGATCGCGATCGCCAGCCGCACGCCGGTGAACGCGCCCGGACCGCGCCCGATCGCGATCGCATCGAGTTGCGACTTCACCACGCCGGCCTCGACCAGCAACTGCTCCGCCCACGGCAGGGTGAGTTCGGCGTGGCGGCGTGGCGCGAGTTCGAAACGTTCGTGCACCTCGCCATCGAGCCAGAGGGCGACGGAACAGGCTTCGGTGGCGGTTTCCAGAGCGAGCAGTTTCACGAGGGATCGGTTGCGGTATCGGCGGCCACGGATTCTGGCGCAAAAAACGCCGCGACATCCTCGATCAGCCGCGTCCGCGGCAGGGGCGGCAGCGAATCGAGGAACACCTTGCCGTAGGTCTTCGAGGTGATGCGCGGATCGCACAGCACCAGCACGCCGCGGTCGCTCTCGCTGCGGATCAGGCGGCCCGCGCCCTGCTTCAGCGCGATCACCGCCTGCGGCAGCTGCTCGTCGCGGAACGGATTGCCGCCGCTGCGGCGGATCGCTTCGAGCCGCGCTTCGAACACCGGATCGTCGGGCGCGGCGAACGGCAGCTTGTCGATGACCACCACGCTGAGCGCTTCACCGGCGACGTCGACGCCTTCGCGGAAACTCGCCGCGCCCAGCAGCACGCCGTTGCCCGAGGCGCGGAAGCGTTCCAGCAGCACCGGCCGGGGCGCCTCGCCCTGCACGAACAGCGGCCACGGTCCGTCGCGCAGGAGTTCCGCCGCTTCGCGCAGTGCGCGATGCGAGGCGAACAGCACGAACGCACGGCCGCGCGAGGCTTCGAGCACGGGGCGCAGCTTGTCGACCAGGCTGTCGCTGTAGTGGCGCACGACCGGATCGGGCAAGCCGGTGGGCAGGTAACACAGCGCCTGCCGCGGCCAGTCGAACGGGCTGGGCGCGAGCAGCGTGCGCGGATCGTCCAGGCCGAGCTTCGCGGCGTAGTGATCGAAGCGGCCACCGACGGCGAGCGTGGCCGAAGTGAAGACCCAGGCCGCGTGCGAGCGCTCGCGGTGCTGCGCGAGCGGACCGGCCACGTCGAGCGGCGTACGGCTGATGCGGAAGCCGCGCGCGGTCAGTTCGTACCAGTGGACGCCGCCGCCTTCGCGCTGGTCCGCGCGCGCGCCGGCCTCATCGTCACCCGGCGCTGCGGCCTCGTCGAACGGGATGGCCTCGAATTCGTCCGCGGGTTCCGCGTCCGCGGCGGGTTCGCCGCGCCAGCGCCGCAGCCGCGCGAGGAATTCCCGCGCCCGCGCCGCGCAACCATCGAAACCCGGCGCGGACTGGCGCAGCGGCTCCAGCACCGCATGCATGTGGTCGAGCGCGGCAGCGAGCGCATCGAAGGCCTGCTCGACTGCCGGCAATTCGCCCGCCCGCCGCCGCGTGCCGCGCACGGGCAACTCGTCCATGGCCGCGCGCAATGCACGCACCGCGTGGTCGAGCTCGCGCGCCGGTCCCTGCACCGTCGCCAGCGAACCGGGCACGTCCTTGCACTCGGCGATCGCGTCGCGGGCCAGTTCGACCAGCGGCCGCGCGCTCAGCGCTTCGCCGAAGAACTGCGAGGCGAGATCCGGCAACTGGTGCGCCTCGTCGACGACGAAGGCCTGCGCACCGGGCAGGATTTCGCCGAAGCCTTCCTGTTTCAGGGCAAGGTCGGCGAGCAGCAGGTGGTGGTTGACCACCACGACGTCCGCCGCCTGCGCGCGCTGGCGCGCCTGCACGACGAAACAGTCGCCGAAGAAGGGGCATTCGCTGCCCAGGCAGTTGTCCGCGGTCGACGTCACCTTCGGCAGCAGCGGCGAATCCTCGGGCAGCGCCTCCAGCTCGGCCAGATCGCCCATGCGCGTGCGGCCGCTCCAGGCGACGATGCGCTGGAACTGCGCGACCTGTTCGCGGTTGGAGAATTTCGGCTCGCCCTTGGCCTGGTTGAGCCGGTACAGGCACAGGTAGTTCGCGCGGCCCTTGAGCAACGCGGTCTTCAGTCCCTTTCCGAGCGCATCGCGCACGCGCGGCAGATCGCGGTGGTAGAGCTGGTCCTGCAGTGCGCGCGTGCCGGTGGAGACGATCGTCTTCATGCCCGACAGCAGCGCGGGCACCAGGTAGGCGAAGGTCTTGCCGGTGCCGGTGCCGGCTTCGGCGATCAGCGTGCCGCGCGTTTCGAACGCATCGGCAATCGCGGCGGAAAGATCCTGCTGCGCGGCGCGCGGCGCGAACGCATCGATCTTCGACGCGAGTTCACCGCCTTCGCTCAATGCCGCGCGGCTGGCTTCGGCGAGACGTCCCGACATCAGTAGCGGTTGGGCGCGGCGACGGTGCACGCGTCGCGTTGCGTGCGCGCGGCGCGCACCTCGGCCGCGGCGGCCTGCACGCGCGCGGTTGCCTGCGTTTCGCTTTCGTCGCGGCGGATCACGCGGTCGTTGGCACGCAACAGGGCGGCCTGCAGCCGGGTTTCCCAGTGGCGCCGGCACAGCGGGCCGGTGGTGGAGCCCAGGTCGATCGCCTGCTTCGCGAATTCCTGCGCCTGATCCGGCTCGCGCAGCAGGAAGGCGAGTTCGGCGCGCTCCTGCAGCAGCGCGGGATCGCCGGCATTGAGCGCCAGCGCGCGATCGAGCCGCTCGGCGGCGCCGCGGTACATGTGTTTTTCCTCGAGTTGCGCCGCTTCCTGGCGCAGGTCTTCCAGCTGCGGATCGCGCAGGGGCTGGACTTCGAGTTCGCTGCCGCTCGCCGCGCCGGCCGCGCGGATCGCCCGCACGATCGCCGCCGCGTCGTACGCCGGCGCCGGCGGCGCCTGCGTGGCGCAGGCCGCGAGCAGCAGCGCGCCGACGCCTGCGCAGATCCTCGACGCGCCCATCCCGTGCTTACCCATTCCGTGCATCCTGCTCATTGCTGCTGGTCGGGCAGAGGCGGGACCTCGCGCGCTTCCTGTTCGTCCTTGTCGCGCCGCCCCAGGCCGAACCATTCGCGCCAGCCACCGCCTTCGCTTTCCTCTTCGATCGGTTCCGGCATCGGGCACGGCGCGTACTGCGGCGCGAATCCGGCGACGAAGGCGAAGCGGCGAGCGCCGGCGCAATCGGCATCGGTGGTGTTGCTGCCGATCACCCACTGCCAGTCGATGCCCTTGCTGCCCACCTGCAGCGGCGCGCTCGGCAGGCGCGAGAAGATCGCCGACCACACGCGCATCGCGCCGGTGGCGCCGTACAGGCCCGTTTCCTTGTTCTGGTCGTTGCCGACCCAGATCACCGCGAGGTGATCGCCGGTCCAGCCCGCGAACCAGCTGTCGCGGCCGTCGTTGCTGGTACCGGTCTTGCCCGCGGCATTGAGGCGGCCGAGGCCGTCGCGGACCAGTTGCGCGGCGGTGCCGCTGGTAACGGTGTGCTGCCCGGCGATGGTGATCAGGCGCGCGGCGATCGCGTCGCCTTCCTGCGCCGGCGCCGGCTTGGTGTCGTAACGCTTGAGCGCGCGCCCGTTCGCGTCGAGCACGCCGCGCACCGCATGCAGCGGCTGGATCTGCCCACCGCTGGCGAGGAACTGGTACAGCTGCGCCATCGCATACGGACTCTGGTCCATCGCGCCGAGGATCAGCGACGGACGTGGCTCGGCATGGATGCCGGCGAGCGTGCGGATCAGGTCGGCGATGCGTTCCGGTGCGACCTTCATGCCGACCCGCACGGTGGCCTGGTTGTACGACATCGCCAGCGCATCGAGCAGGCGCACGGTGCCGTGGCTGCGGCCGTCGGAATTGCCCGGCGTCCACTGCTTGCCGCGGCCCAGGTCGACGGTTACCGGTGAGTCGTCGACCCAGCTCGCGAGCGAGTACTGGTCCGGCGTCGCCAGCGCGAGCAGGTACACGAACGGCTTGAGCAGCGAGCCCACCGGCCGCTGCGCTTCCACTGCGCGGTTGAAGCCGTGCTCGGTGTGTTCGCGGCTGCCGACCACGGCGAGCACCTGGCCGCTGTGCACGTCGGTCACGACGAGGCCGGCCTGCAGCGGCGGACGTCGCTTGCTTTCCAGACTCTTCAGCGTGCGCGTCACTGCGCCTTCGGCGAAGGCCTGCGCAGAAGGCGACATGCCGGTCATCACGCTCAGGCCGGCGCCGGCGAGCTGGTCGGCCGGGTAATCGCGCGCGAGCTGGCGGCGGACGAGGTCGACGTAGGCGGGGAAACGGTTCGGCGCCATCGTGCCCGCGGTCGGCGTGACGCCGAGCGGCGCCTTCAGCGCGCGCTGGTATTCCTTCTCGTCGATGAGGTTGGTTTCGCGGAATTCGCCGAGCGCGAAGTTGCGCCGTTCCAGCGCGCGTTGCGGATTGCGCCGCGGGTCGTACCACGACGGGCCGCGCACGATGCCCACCAGCAGCGCGATCTGCTCCGTGCTCAGGTCGCGCAGGTCGCGGCCGAACCAGAATTCGGAAGCGGCCGCGACGCCGTGGATGGCCTGCGATCCGCGCTGCCCGAGGTAGACCTGGTTGAGGTAGGCCTCGAGGATGTCGCGTTTCTCATAACGCGCATCGATGATCAGCGCGTAGAGGATTTCCTTGCCCTTGCGGGTCCAGGTCTGTTCCTTGCCGATGCCGAGCAGGCCGCTGCGCGCGAGCTGCTGGGTCAGCGTGCTCGCGCCCTGCTTGCGGCCGGTCGCGGTCTTGAACGCGGCGCGCAGCATGCCGCTGAAGTCGATGCCGATGTGGTGGTTGAAGTCGCGGTCCTCGACCGCCTGCAGGCCGGTGACCAGCAGTTCGGGGACTTCCTCGATGCGCACCAGGCGGCGTTCTTCCTGCTTCTGCCCGTACAGCGTGGCGATGCGCGCCGGATCCAGCCGCGCGACCTTGATCGGTGCCTTGGCCTCGCGCACGCTCGCAACGTGTCCGCCGGACACGACGACCTCGATGCGCCGCGCCGGCACGACGCCGTCGACATCGTTGAAGCCGCGGCTGGAAATCTTCCAGTGCCCGCCGTCCTGCGCGTAGCTGCCCGCGCGGAGGCCGTCGCCTTCGTGATAGCCGGCCGCGTCCAGTTCCGTCTTCAGGGTGCGCGTATCCAGCGCCAGGCCGGGCCGCAGTTCGAGCGGGCGCGCATATACGCGCGTGGGGATCTGCCACTTCAGGCGACCGAAGCGTTCGGTGACCTGGTGGTTGAGGTAGAGCGTGTAGGGGATCAGGAAGCCCAGGCCCAGGGCGATCGCGGCCAGCGTCCAGGTGACCACACGTCGCTTCCACTGCCCGCTGCCGCTGCCTCCGTCCTGTCCGCCGTCTTCGTCTTCGTCGTAATCGATCGCCACTGGATGCCAGAATAGAGGGGCTGCGCGCCCGAACCGGGCGAGTCTAGCGCAGGCGGGTCAGGCGGACCGGGATTCCTGTGGCCGATTCACGCTGGATTGGGCAAGAACGAGAACGGCGAATGCAACAGGCACCTTCGGCATGAACTGGACCGATTTGCGGTTCCGCGTGGATCGCGTCACCGGCCTGCTCGCGCGCGGGCTGGGCAGCCTGCGGACGCGCGGAC
The DNA here is from genome assembly GCF_042655745.1 of Lysobacter yangpyeongensis. Classification (NCBI taxonomy): domain Bacteria; kingdom Pseudomonadati; phylum Pseudomonadota; class Gammaproteobacteria; order Lysobacterales; family Lysobacteraceae; genus Lysobacter; species Lysobacter yangpyeongensis. The sequence goes on from NZ_JBHSNM010000002.1 coordinate 66,192, forward strand.
TCGCGTCCACCTGGCGACGGGTGAAGAAGCAGTTCCGCCGCGTCCCCGAGGCGCAGCGTCCCGCGCTGTACCTCCTCGAACCCGCCGCCTTCGCCCCGTTCGCGGTGCCGTCGACGGCGGCCGCGGCGATGCCCGCGGCCAGCATCGTCATCCCCGTGTTCAACCATCTCGCGCACACGCTGGTATGCCTGCGCGCACTGGCCGCGCATCCGCCGGGCGTCGCGGTCGAGATCATCGTCGTCGACGACGGCTCCTCCGACGGGACGCAGACGGTGCTGCCGCAGATCGAAGGACTGCGCTACCGCCGCCGCGCCGCGAACGGTGGCTTCATCGCCGCCTGCAACGACGGTCTGGCGCTGGCACGCGGCGACTACGTGGTGTTCCTCAACAACGACACCGTGCCGCAGCCGGGATGGCTCGACGTGTTGCTGCGCACGTTTGCGGAGCACCCCGGCACGGGCATCGTCGGTGCGCAGCTGCTGTATCCGGACGGGCGCCTGCAGGAATCGGGCGGCATCGTCTGGAACGACGGCTCGGCCGACAAGCTCGCCCGTCTGCATGCGGCCGACGAACCGGCGTTCAATCACGTCCGCCGCGTCGACTACGTGTCCGGCGCGGCGCTCGCGATGCCGCGCGCGCTGTGCGTCGAAATGGGCGGATTCGATCCCGCATATGCGCCCGCCTTCTACGAGGACACCGACCTCGCGATGCGCGTGCGCGCCAGGGGGCTGCACGTGCTGGTGCAGCCGGCGTCGTGGGTCGTGCATCTGGAAGGCGTGACCACCGGCACCGACGAACGCCGCGGCGTGAAGGCGCACCAGCCGCGCAACCGGCAGCGCTTCGCCGAACGCTGGCAGGCGGTGCTGGGCACGCATCCGCGTCATTCCGACGATCCGGTGTCGAGCGGCGATCGCCATTACCGCAGGACCGTTCTGGTCGTCGATGCGCTGACGCCGCAACCCGATCGCGATTCGGGATCGCTGCGCCTGTTCAACCTGATGCGCCTGCTCCGCGACGAAGGCGCGCACGTCGTCTTCCTGCCCGCCGATCACGGTTACGAAGGCCGCTACACGCGCGATCTGCAGCAACTGGGCGTCGAAGCCTGGCACCGCCCGTGGTCGAAGAATTCGCCCGACTGGCTGCGTCGGAACGGCCATCGCTTCGACACGGTGGTGGTGTCGCGCCATTACGTCGCGCGCGAACTGTTGCCGCTGCTGCGACGCCACGCACCACGGGCGAAGATCGTCTTCGACACGGTCGACCTGCACTACCTGCGCGAACGGCGCGGCGCCGAAGTGGACGGCAACGCCGCCCTGCTGCGTGCCGCCGAACGCACCCGCGCGCGCGAACTCGAGGTGATCGCGCGCAGCGACGTGACCCTGGTCGTGAGTGCAGCGGAACGCGACCTGCTCGCCACCGACGCGCCGGGAGCGCAGGTCGAGATCCTGTCGAACCTGCACGATGTCGCCGGCCCGGGCCTGCCGTTCGCGGCGCGGCACGACCTGGTCTTCGTCGGCGGTTTCCGCCATCCGCCCAATGTCGATGCGGTGACGTGGTTCGTCGACGCGGTATTCCCGCGGGTCCGCGAACGCCTGCCGGACGTGCGCTTCCATTGCATCGGCGGCGACGTTCCCGACGCGATCGCCGCGCTGGCCTCGCGGGCCGGTGTCACCGTGCACGGCTACGTGGCCGACATCGCGCCGTACATGGACGGTGCGCGGCTTGCCGTCGCGCCGCTGCGCTACGGCGCGGGCGTCAAGGGCAAGGTCAACCTGAGCATGGCGCACGGACAACCGGTGGTCGCGACCGCGTGCGCGGTGGAAGGCATGCACCTACGCGCGGGCGAGGACGTGCTGGTGGCGGACGATGCGGCGGGTTTCGCCGATGCCGTCGTGCGCGCGTACACCGATCCGGTGCTGTGGGCGCGCCTGGCCGCCAATGGCCTTGCCAACGTCGAACGTCACTTCTCGCTGGATGCGGGTCGCGACGTGGTGCGCCGGGTGCTGCTGGCCTGAAGCCGCGCCCGCTAGCGCCGCTCCGGTGCCGCGGTGCGCAGGCGCTGGGCTAGCGCCGCCAGCCCTTCCGCACCGGGATCCAGCGCGCGCGCCGCGTCCAGTGCGGACTGCGCGCCACCGATCTCGCCGGCACTGAGTCGCTGGTCGCCGAGTGCGATCCAGCGCTGCGCCAGTTCGCTGCGGCCTGCGAGCACGCCGGCGGATTCGCCTTCGAGCGCGCGCCGCGCATCCAGGCAGCCCCCGGCGCGAACCAGGCGGTTTTCGCGCAGCGCATCGTTGAAGCACGCCACCGCCGCCGGCAGCAGGCGCGCGGACGCGGCCTTCACCTGCGCGTCCTGCGGCGCCAGCGCCTGCGCCGCGCGCAGCTTGTCGAAGGCGCTGTCGCCGGGCGGCGTGAGCAGGTCGCCGCGCGCCTGCGCCTGCGCCGCTTCGGCGAGCAACTGGGTGACGCGACGCCGCTGCGCCGCCGTCGGCGCCGTCCGCGTGGCCTGCCGCTGCGCCTGTCGCGCACGCGCGAGATGCTGGCGGGCTTCGGCGATCGCGGGATTCTGCGCGGCACCCGTGCCGGCGACGGTCTGCGCCTGCTGCAGTTCGGCCTCCGCTTCGTCGAAACGGTAGTCCGCGGCCAGGCGGTCGCTGCGGCGCGCATGCGCCGACGCCACCGCCTGCACGCCGCGCATCGCCTCGGCATCCTCGGGATTCACCAGCAGCGCGGCGCCGTAGTCCTGCAACGCGTGTTCCAGGTCGCCCGAGCGCAATTCGCGCGCGGCCTGACGACGTTTCTGTTCGGAGGCGCGGGTGAGTTCGGCCAGCATGTCGGGCAATTCCACATGCCCTGCATCGGCCGCCTGCACGCCGCGCACGATGACGGTGGCGGCCACCAGGTTGCCTTCCTGCAGGTTCGCGCGCGCCTGCTGCAACAGGTCGGACAGGGTGTCTTCGCGGCCTTCCAGCGCCTCGGTGCGGTCCGGCGCGAGTTCGAGTACGCGCTGGTACAGGGGCAGCGCGCCGCCCTTGCCGTCCAGCTGCCCGGCCGCACGCGCAGCGGCGGCCTGTTGCAGCAGTTCGTCGATGCCGACCGAAGCGGCTTCGTTGCGCCGGAGCTGTTCGCGCAATGCCGTCGTTTCCGCGCGCGGAACGGACAATGCCTCGGCGAGGTCGAGCGCGTCGTGCGCCTGCGCGAACTGTCGCCGCGCGATCGCCGCGCGCGCCTGCGCCAGCGCGGCCTTGCCGACGCGGTCGAGTCCCACGCGCGCGTCGGCGCGGTCCGGATCGAGCGCGAGCGCGGCGGCATAGAGTTCGCGCGCGCCGGTGCCATCTGGAGACGTGAGCCGGCCTGCGGCGAGCGCCTGTTCGGCGCGCTCATGCAGACGCTGGGCGCGCGTCTGCGGCCACAGCCAGTCCGCGAGCGGTTGCCGCAGCACGAACAGCAGCGCCACCACGAACAGGACCAGCGCCAGGATCCAGCGCCAGTCCCAAGCGCTGACGCGTTCGGCGAACGCGCGCGTCCGCGTCAGCCGAACGCGTGCGCGCGGCGGGCGGAACTGCAATTCGTCGAAACGTCCCAGCGGAGGCTCGCGCCTGCCGCCGTTCGGTTCCGGACCGGGATCGTGCGCTGTCATCCGCGGGAGGATAGCGCCTGCCCGATGACCGGGCCGTGCGCGGCTGCGTGCAACGCGGCGGGCCTCAGCCGCGCTGTGCGTGCTCGACGCCGGGCAGCGACGACAGCTTGCCCAGCAGGGCCGACAACTGGCCGTAGTCGTTCACGCGCAAGCGCGCCCGCAGCCGCACCTGCGCGCCGCTGCGCTCCAGCTGGCTGCTGATGCTGAGCACGTGCGCATTGGCCTGGGCGATGACGTTGCTGACTTCCTTCAGCAGCCAGCGTCGGTCGAGCGCCAGCACCTCGACGTCGACTTCGTAACCGCCGCCCTTGCGCCCCCATTCCACCGGCAGCACGCGTTGCGGCTGCGCGGCCGCCAGGCGCAGGTACGCGGGGCAGTCGGGCCGGTGCACGGTGACGCCGCGCCCGCGGGTGAGGTAGCCGACGATCGGTTCCCCGGCCACCGGCTGGCAGCAACGCGCCAGTTGCACCAGCAGGTTGCCGACGCCCTCCACGGTGAATTCCGTCGACTGCCGGGGCGGTTTCCGCGGCGCCCGCGATGGCGACACCGCCGGCGCGGCTTCCTCGGACGTCGCCGCGCGCTCCAGTTCCATCAGCGCGCGCGCGACCTGGTGCGGCCCGACGTCGCCCAGCGCGACCAGCACGTGCAGGTCGCCGTCGCTGTCGACGTTGAAGCGCGTGTGCACGGGCGCGAGATCGGCGCCGAGCAGCCCGAGCCGGCGCAGCTCCTTGTCCAGCAGTTCCTTGCCTTCCTGCTCGTTGCGCGCGCGATCGAGCTTGTGGAACCAGGTGCGCACCTTTTCGCGCGAGCGGCCGCTGGCGAGGAAACCGTTCGACGGCACCAGCCAGTCGCGCCGCGGCGCCTCGGTCTTTCCGGTGAGGATCTCCACGCGGTCGCCGGTGCGGAGCTTGTAGTCGAGCGGCACGATGCGCCCGTCGACTTTGGCGCCACGGCAGCGGTGACCGACCTGCGTGTGCACGTGGTAGGCGAAGTCCAGCGGGGTCGCGCCGGCAGGTAGGTCCATCACCTCGCCCTTGGGGGTGAGGACGTAGACGCGGTCCTCGACCAGTTCGCTGTCGAGTTCACCGCTGAGCGCGCCCTCGCCTTCGCCGTGCGCTTCCAGCAGCTTGCGCATCCAGGCGATCTTGCGGTCGAACGCGGCGTCGGCGCTGTGGCTGCCGACTTCCTTGTATTTCCAGTGCGCCGCGACGCCCAGCTCGGCCTGGCGATGCATCTCGAAGGTGCGGATCTGCACTTCCAGGGTCTTGCCTTCCGGGCCGATCACCGCGGTGTGCAGCGAGCGGTAGTCGTTGCGCTTGGGACGCGCGATGTAGTCGTCGAACTCGCTCGGGATCGGCACCCAGGTCGAGTGCACGACGCCCAGCGCGCCGTAGCACGCGGCGATGTCGTCGACGAGCACGCGTACCGCGCGCAGGTCGTACAGCTCGCTGATCGGCACGTCCTTGCGCCGCATCTTCTTCCAGATGCTGTAGATGTGCTTGGGCCGGCCGGCGACGTCGGCGCGGATGCCCTGCGCTTCCATCGCCTGCTGCAGCGTGCGCTTGACCGACTCGATGTAGCGCTCGCGATCGCCGCGCTTCTCGTCGAGCAGGCGCGCGATCTGCCGGTAGGTGTCGGGTTCGAGATAACGGAATGCGAGGTCTTCCAGTTCCCACTTCAGCTGCCAGATGCCCAGCCGGTTGGCCAGCGGCGCGTGGATGTCGCGGGTGAGCTCGGCGAGCGCGCGTTGCTGTTCGGGCGGCAGCGTCGCCGCGCTGCGCAGGCGCGCGAGCTGCCGTGCGAGCAGGATCGGCACCACGCGCAAATCGCGGACGATGGCCAGCAGCAAGCGGCGCAGGCCCTCGTTGCTCGCATGCGATCCACGCTCGGCATGCAGCGACCACACCTGCGCGGCGGCATTCTGGCCGTCGATCAGCGCCGCGACGGCGGGAAAGGCCTTGTCCAGCTGCGATGCGCCCGCGGCCGGCGGCGCATCGTGCAAAACCGCGGCCGCGATGGTTTCCCCATCGGCGCCGAGCTTCGCCAGCAGGTCCAGCGTGGTGGCGACGATCGCCGGCGCATCGCGCAAGGCCAGCGCGCCTTCGCCGTATGCCGAACGCAGCGCATCGCGCAGCGGCGGCGCGATCGCGCCGGCCGCCTGGGAGGTCTCAGGCAGCGATAGCAGCTCGTCGAGGCGCAGGGAAACGGAAGACATGGCGCGCATTGCGGTCGAAACGTGGCGGCGGTCTACACTAGCCCCCAACTGCCCGGAGGAACAGCCATGCCCACGATCCGTCTGCATCCGTTCTGGAATGCGCTCATGCTGCTGGCCCTGCTGGCGCTCGTGCCCGCCGCGCATGCGCAGCCGCCGATCGAGCAGCAGATGACGCCCGAGCAGTTCAAGGCCGCGGGCCTGGACAAACTCTCGCCACAGGAACTGGCCAACCTCAACGCCTGGCTCAACAACACGCTGGAAGTGGAAACCACCAGGGCGGCGAAGCTGGCCAAGGACAAGGTGGAATCGGAGAACCGCGGCTTCCTCAGCTTCGGCAAGAGCGATCCGATCGTCGCCCGGATCACCGGCGAATTCCGCGGCTTCGCCCGCGGCCGCAGCTGGACGCTCGACAACGGCCAGGTGTGGGAGCAGATGGACGCCGCCTCGCTCGCCGGCGTGCGCAAGACCGATCCGCAGGTGAAGATCACGCCCAGCCTGGTCGGCAACAACTGGTACATGCAGGTCGAGGGCTACAACACGCGCGCCAGCGTGCGGAGGGTGAAGTGAACATGCGAGCGACCACTCTCGCGATCGCCCTCGTCGCCACGCTCGCGTGCGGGCCAGCTGCCGCCGGGCGCGCGTACGTCGCCATCGAGCAACGGCTGAGCTCCGATCAGCTGCACGCGACCGGCCTGGACCAGTTGAGCCGCGAACAGCTCGCCCTGCTCAACCGCCTGCTGCAGGAAGAACAGGACGCCGCGGTGGCCGCGAGCGCACATGAGCCCGAAGGCCCCATCGAAAGCGCGATTCGCGGCGACGTGCGCGGCTGGGAAAAGGGCACCGTGTTCGAACTGGACAACGGACAGCGCTGGCGCGTCGTCGACGGCGAGTATTTCTCGTCCACGCCGCTGGCGCATCCGAAGGCGACGGTACGCCCCGGCGCACTCAGCAGCTGGTACCTGCGCATCGAAGGCATCAGCGTCGGCGCCAAGGTCAGGCGCGTCGACACCGGTCGCTGAGACACTCCGAGCGCGAGCGCGCTCCTTCAGCGCAACCTGCAACGGCCGCGCGTCACCCGGCCGAGCGCACCTCGTAATGCACCACCTGCGGCTCGAACTCGAGCAGGAAGCCTTCGTCTTCCGGGTAGTACTTCGCCTTCAGCAGGTCGTCGCCGGCGAAGGCGCGGATCGCGTTTTCGTCTTCCCAGTAGCTCACCGTGACGAAGTGCGCGACCTCGCCCTCGTCGCGACGCAGGACCTGCGCGCCGAGATTGCCGGGCGTGCCGCGGTAGTCGGGCATCGCGCGGTCGCCGAGGAACGCCGCATACGCGTCGGCGCGATCGAGACGGGTGGTGCCGTGCCAGAGTCGGGCGATCATGGCCGTTGCTTCCGTAGGCGGTCGCGGATCAGCGCGACGGTTGCTGGCTCATGGCCACGCTGCCGAGGATGAGCGCGGCCGAGATTGCCATCGTCCAGGTTAAGGCCTCGCCAAGCAGCAGCCAGGCCCAGGCCACGCCGAACACCGGGATCAGGTAGGTCACGGTCGAGGCGCGGCTGGCGCCGATGCGCGCGATCAGCCGGTAATACATGACGAAGGCGATGCCGGTGCACAGCACGCCCAGCATGCCCGCCGACAGCCACGACTTCAGCGGGATCGCGTGCTGCGGCCAGCTGGCAATGGCGAACGGCAGGGTCAGCAGTGCCGAGGTACCCAGCGTCGCCGAGGCGACCGCCGCGGGCGGCAATCCGGTGAGGTGGCGACGTACCAGGTTGATGCCGATGCCGTACAGGAACGACGCCGTCGCGCCTGCAACTACCGCCCAGCCGATGCTCGCGCCCGCCACCTTGCCGCTGGCGAGCACCACGACGCCGGCGAACCCGGTGAACAGCGCGACCGCGCGTTTGGCGCCGATCTTCTCGCCGAAGAACAGGAAGCCGACCAGCGCGGTGAACAGCACCGTCATCGCGTTGGCGATCGCGCCCACGCCCGCCGGTGCGCGCTGCGCGGCCCAGGCGAACAGCATGAAGGGAACGGCGGAATTGATCGCACCGATCAGCGCGAGCTTGCCCCACAGCTGCTTCGATGCGAACTGCGAACGGGCGCGCCACAGGAACGGCAGCAGCACCAGCGAACCCAGGGCCAGGCGCACTTCGACCAGGGGCAACGGGCCGAAGTCGTTGGCGGCCACGCGCATGAACAGGAACGAGGCGCCCCAGATGGCGCCGAGCAATCCCAGTTCGACGGGCGTGAGCCAGGCGCCCGAGCGCAGGCCGGACAACGGCGGATTGGATGCGATCGTGTTCATCGGTACTTCGGTTCCTTGAGGGAAGTGGGCGTCGCGGTGACGCGACGCTCAACCCTGGCTGTAGTTGAAGCGGTGGGCGCGGCTGGCCGCCTCGCGCGCCGCGGTCATCGCCGCCGGATCGAGGTTGAAGCCGATCAGGCGTACGCCGCTTTCGGTGCGCGGGCGGTGGCTGGTGCCCGGCAGGAAACGCACGTAGGTGCCGGCGCCGAAGCGCGTGCGACCTTCGATGACTTCGCCTTCGATCACGTAGTAATGCTCGCCGGTGTCGTGGTCGTCGACGTAGGGCCAGGTGCTGCCCGGCTCCATGTCGACCACCCACACACGCACGCTGCCGTCGGAGGACAGGTCGCGGCGCGTGCAGCCGGCGCCGATGCGGATCGCCGGCACGTCGTCGATCAGCGAAGCCTGCATGGTGGAAACGGAAATCGCATCGAGTCGGCCCATGGAATCAGTTCCGTTGCGATGGGCGCGCAGCGCCCGTGGGGGAGGAAGCACGACGCGCTGCCGTCTTGAGCCAGGCTGTCGGCTGCGATCCATTTTGGGGAGACGCGGAAGCCGCACAAGCGCATACTTTCGCCGACAGACACAAGCCAGATTTGAGGCTCGAAATGGCCCTGCGCGCGGACCTGCTCCCTGCCCTGGCGGCGTTCGAATCCGCCGCCCGTCACCAGAACTTCGCCCACGCCGCGGAGGAGCTGCACCTCACCGCGAGCGCGGTCAGCCATCACGTGCGCAAACTGGAATCGCGCCTTGGCGTCACGCTCTTCCAGCGCCACGCGCGCGGTGTCTCGCTCACCGCCGAAGGCCGCCAGCTCGCCGACGCCGCGGGCAGCGCGATGGCCGACATGGAGAGCGTCGTGCGCAGCCTGCGCATCGCGCGCACCGAACAGGACCGCGTGCACATCACCACGCTGCATTCGCTCACCTACACCTGGCTGCAGCCGCGGTTGCCACAATTCGCGGCGCTGCATCCGAACGTGAGGCTGACGGTGGACACCGAAGTCGCGCTCACCCGCTTCGACGAGGGCGGGCCGGATCTGGGCATCCGCCACGGCGCCGGCCACTGGCCGGGTCTCACTGCGCACCATCTGATGGACGACCATCTGTTCCCGGTCGCCTCGCCCACCCTGCCGGGCCTCGATGCCGTACGCACGCCGGCCGACATCACCCGCCTGCCGCTGGTGTCCGATCTCGCGCGCCAGGGCTGGCACGACTGGCTGCGCGCCGCCGACGTGCACGGCGCCGCGGTGGAGGAACACTACCGTTTCAGCGACAGCACCGCCGCGCTCAATGCCGCCGTGCATGGCCTGGGCGCGACGCTTGCGCGCGACAAGATCGTGGCGCCGTATCTCGCCGGCGGTGTGTTGATCCGGCTGCCGGGCCCCGCGCTGAAGGCGCGCTGGGGCTATTACATCGTCTACCCCGCGCACAAACGCCTGAAGCCCGCGGCGCGCGCCTTCGTCGACTGGCTGCTGGGGCTGCCGCAGGACGACGCGTGAGCGCGCGCCGCGCCTACTTCGCGCGCTTGCCGCGCGGCTTCGCTGCCGGTTTGCGCCGCGCGGCGGCGATGGCGCGCTCCGCCCACGGCCGCATCGCCTGCGGCGAGTCCATCGCTTCCTCGGGCACCGACCAGTAGCTCATCGGCAGCGGCTTGCCGCGCATCTCGTAGACGGCCGGCGCGCAGCCCGCCGCTTTGAAGTCCGCGCGGGTCTGTTCGTCGGTCTTGAGATACAGGGCCTCGTCGAGGATCACGCCGATGATGATTCCGTCGAGATAGACGCCATAGCCGCCGAACATCGCCCGCGCGGAGATCTTCCCCAGCGGTTCGAACAGGTCGCGCAGGTGTTCGATCAGGGCTTCGCTCATCGTAGTGGGGCACCGCGTTGCTGGATGGACGAGGTCATGGCAGCTCCGTCACGGCCGCGCGAACCAGGCGGCAGGCATTCGCGGATGGCGGCATCTTCCCGCTCCTGCACCCGCAGGTACAGCGCGGGCATGGCCCCCTCCTGCACCGTCCGCTCGCAGGAGCGCCCCACGGGCACGACCGATCCGCCACCGCACGCTTCGCGGGCATGGCCCGCTCCTGCCACCGCTGCCGTGCTGCCGCGCGCCCCACGACTCTGCAAAACTAGCGCATTCCTCCGCATTCCCCTCCTGCAACCCATGGCGATGTCCGATACCCGCAAGGCCTTCCTGCAGATCCATTTCTGCGTGGCGCTGTGGGGCTTCACCGCGATCCTCGGCAAGATGATCTCCCTGCCCGCGCTGCCGCTGGTGTGGTGGCGCCTGCTCATCGTGGTCGCCGCGCTGGCGCTGGTGCCGCGGGTCTGGCGCGGGCTGCGCGCGATGCGGCCGCGGCTGATGCTCGCCTACGCCGGCATCGGGGCACTCGTCGCGCTGCACTGGCTCACCTTCTACGGCGCGATCAAGCTGTCCAACGCCTCCGTCGGCGCGACCTGCATCGCGCTGGGGACCGTGTTCGTCGCGATGATCGAGCCGTGGCTCACCGGCACCCGTTTCTCCAAGCGCGAACTCGCCCTCGGCGTGCTCGTGCTGCCCGGCGTGGTGCTGGTCGTGGGCGGCGTGCCGCACGGCATGCGCGCGGGCATCGCGGTGGGCGCGCTGTCGGCGTTCCTGGTCGCGATCTTCGGCTCGCTCAACAAGCGGCTGGTCGAACACGGCGATCCGCTCACCGTCACCGCGCTCGAACTCGGCGCCGGCGCGATCGTGCTGACCGTGCTGGCGCCGGTCATGCCCCTGCTGTTTCCGGCGTTCGCCGGCGATCTGCTGGTCGTTCCCGGCACGCGCGACGTCCTGCTCCTGCTGGCCCTGTCGCTGGCCTGCACGCTGCTGCCCTTCAGCCTCTCGCTCGTCGCGCTGCGCCACATGAGCGCGTTCGCGCAGCAGCTGGCGGTGAACCTGGAGCCGGTCTACGCCATCGTGCTCGCCGTGCTGCTGCTGGGCGAACAGCGCGAACTCACGACGCAGTTCTACCTCGGTGTCGCGATCATCCTGGCCGCGGTCTTCATCCATCCGCTGCTGGGCCAGCCGCATGCGCTGCAACCCGAATTGCTCGGTACCGCGGAAAACAAAGGGGCCGGCGAGTAGCCGGCCCCTTGCACAAGGTCGACGACCCAGCGGGCCGTCGCCGGGTCGATCAGAACTCCTGCGAGAAGCGGATACCGAACGTGCGCGGCTGGTTGGTGACCGTGTACACCTGACCGTTCGGGTACTCGGGCACCACGCCCGAGGCACCGCAGACCGATTCGGCGCAGTTGGTGAACCGCGAGATCTCCGCACGTTCGTCGAACACGTTGTTGACATACACGCTGACGGTCCAGTTGTTCCTGCTCACGCCCGCGGACAGGTCCATGGTCGAGTAGGCATCCAGGTCCCCGAGGATGTCGCGCTCGAGCAGGCGCAGGTCCGAGGTGCGCTTGCCGACGTACACGGCTGCGCCCTGCACGAACGCATCCAGGCTGCCCAGCTGGAAGTTGTAGCGCGCGATCAGGTTGCCCTTGAACTTCGGCGTGACCGGCAGCTGCGTGCCGTCGGGCGCTTCCGGACCATCCACGGCGAAGTCGTCCGTGGGATCGTCGAAGGTGCCGTTCGGATTGATCGTGCCGGCCGGGCAGACGGTGACCGACTTGCCGTTCTCGTCGGTCCAGCCGCAGAAGTTGTCGGTCAGCTTGGCGTCGTAGAACGCGGCGCCGGCGCCGATCTGCAGGTTGTAGGTGGCGGCCCAGTTCACGTCCAGCTCCAGGCCGTCGATGCTGGCCTGGTTGGCGTTCTTGATCTCGGTGAGGCCGTTCGCGCCCAGGATGCTGAACTGGAAGTCCTTCCACTCCTGGTGGAACACCGAACCGTTGAAGGTGAAGCGGTTCTCGCCCCAGCTGGTCTTCCAGCCGAACTCGTAGTTGGTCAGGTAATCCGACAGGTACGGCGGCAGCGTGCCGCGACGGTTGATGCCGCCGGGACGGTAGCCTTCCGACCAGGTGGCATAGACCATCTTGTTCGGCGTGATCTGCCAGGTCAGGTTGGCCTTGCCGAGGTTGCCGCTCTCCTTGACGTTCTTGTCGAACACCTCGCAGGGCGCGCCGTTGAACGGCACCCAGTTCGCCGGATCGTCGCCGTACTGGTCGGCGCACACCTGCTCGCCGTAGCTCGACCCCGGGAACCAGCCGAGACTGAAGCCGAAGAAGCCCTTCAGGCTGTTGTCCGAACGGAAGTGGCGTCCGCCGATGGTGCCGGTGAGCACGTCGGGGATGAAGTCGTAGGACAGTTCGCCGAAGACGGCTTCGTCGTGGTCCTCGCGCTCCTGCTTGGTGAGCCAGATGGTGTCGGGCCAGTTGTGGATGGAGTACTGCGCGCCGAAACCGTCGATCTTGTAGCGCTGCTGGATGTCGTGCTTCTGGTCCTGCCAGAACAAGCCGGCGACCAGGCGCAGCCGGTTCTCGGCGGGCGTGCTCAGCCGCAACTCGTGGCTGTCCTTCTTGTAGCGGTCCTTGCCCTGGATGTACTGCGACGGATTGATGAACTCGTCGTTGTCGTTGTAGGCGTTGTAGTAATAGAGCGTGTCGTACCAGAAACCGTAGTCGTTGTAGTCGGATTCGACGTCGTCGTCGCGCTTGAGGTGCGCATACGCATAGGTGAGATCGAAGTTGCCGATCTTGCCTTCCACGGTCAGCGCGGCCTGCCACCAGTTGTCTTCCGAGCGTTCCTTGTAGAAGTGGTTGATGGCGAGATCGCCGACTTCCTCGTCGAAAGCGAAGTTGCCGTTGGCGATCGCGTGCTGGCCCATGATCGTCGGCGTGATGGTCCAGTTGTCGTTGAGGTTCACCCGCAACGCCAGGCGCGCGCCGGTGGTATCGACGTCGTTGTAGTCGTCCTTGGCGCGGCCGGTGCAGACCAGCTGGTCGGTGGAGGTGCACTTGCGGTTGGTGAGGACGCCGCCCCAGCTGTCGGGAACGTCATCGCTCGGGTCGGCCGGCGTGCCGCCGTCGGCGATACGCACCGGGAACTGGCGATCGCCCGGCTTGTTGTCGATGTAGCCGGCGTCGTGCTGGTTCCAGCCGACCAGGCGGATCGCGGCCGATTCGCCCATCGGCAGGTTGACGAAGCCCTCTTCCACGTGGCCGATGCCGCCGTGGCTGACGCTGTTCACTTCGACCGCGTAGCCGGCCGCGAATCCGCTCGAATCAGGCTTGTTGGTGATGATGCGCAAGGCACCGGCCTGCGCGCTGGCGCCGTACAGCGTGCCCTGCGGACCGGACAGCGACTCCACGCGAGCGACGTCGTAGATGTGCAGGTCGAGCGGCCCCTGGATCGTCGTGACCGGCTGCTCGTCCAGGTACACGCCCACGCTGGGCAGCGAACCGGAGTGGTTGCCGTCGCCGCCGCTGGCAACGCCGCGCATGTAGATCTGCGCAAAACCCGGACCGAAAGTCTGGTACGAGACGCTGGGCAGGAACTTCACATAGTCGTCGAACCTGGTGACGTTCAGTTCGTCCAGCTTTTCCTCGCCCAGCACCTCCAGGCTGATCGGCACCTTCTGCAGGTTTTCCGAGCGCTTCTGCGCGGTGACCGTGATCGTCTCGAGCGTCGCGGTCTTGCCCGGTGCGGGCGGCGCCGCCTGCTGGGCCGGTTCGGGTTGCTGGTCGGCAGTCGCCGGCGGTGCGGCGTCCTGCGCGTAGGCCACGCCACTGACCGCCAGGCAGATCGCCGCGGCCAACGGCAGGCGGCTCAAGGCGCGGCGCGTTCCCGGCGCTCCGGGTTTTCTCGATCGGTACATCGACATCCCTCCCCGTTCTGGTTATGAGTTCGAACTGCGATTTCACTGCGAATGGACAGCAACCTCCGGCATTCCGATTCCGGGCACTGCAAACGCCGGTACGTCCGGATACGCATCGAGCACCGGCCCGAGCGCGCGCCTGAGCGGCTCCAGCCAGGGTTCGAAATGGCGCCAGTGGTCGACGCCGTCCCGATAGATCGGTTGTCGCACCTGCTCCGAACTGGCGGTGCGCACGGGCCGAGCGTTCTCGAAGAAGCGCAGGCACTGCGCCTCGAACGGCAGGCCGCAATAGTCGAGCAGGCGGCGCACTTCGCCTTCGGTGTCCTCGACCATGCGTTCGTAGATCACGCGATGGATCCGGCCCGGCAGGACGTCGTCGAAATGCGCCATCAGCTGCACGTAGTCGCGGTAGTAGCGCCCGATGTCGTCCAGGCTGTAGCTGAAGGCCTGGCCGCGCGCGAAGTGCTGCTTGAAGCCGGAGAAGCAGCACGCCAGCGGATGCCGCCGTGCATCGATGATCCGCGCGTTGGGCAGCATCAGCTGGATCAGGCCGACGTGCATGAAGTTATTGGGCATCTTGTCGATGAACAACGGCGCATCGCTCTTGCGCTGGATCCGCGTATGCGCGAGGTACTGCTCGCCCAGGGCCTTCAGGCCGTCGCGGTCGAGCGAGGCCACGGCATCGTGATACGGCATCGCGCCGTCGCCGCCCTGCGCGCGCAGCGCGCGCGTGATCGAGATGATCTCGGGCAGTTCCATCGTGCCTTCGACCTGGCTGTGGCTCGACAGGATCTGCTCGAGCAGGGTCGAACCCGATCGCGGCAGGCCGACGATGAAGATCGGATCGCGTTCCGCCGTGCCGGCGCCCGCGCGTTGCGCGAAGAACTCACGCGTGTACTGCCCGCGGATATGCCGGACCCGCGCCGACATCTCGTCGGCGCTGTAGCGCAGCTGGCCACGGCGGAGCGCGTTGCCGCGTTCGTAATGACCGAACGAGGCCGCGTACTCGCCGGCATCCTCCCGCGCCTTGCCGAGCGCGAATTCGAGATGCAGCCGGTGTTCGTCCGCCAGGTCCGTACGGGTGAGCTGCCGCTGCATCGCCTCGACGTCGGCGGCGCTGAAGCGGAAGGTCTTGAGGTTGGCCAGGCTCCACCAGGCTTCGCCCAGCGCCGGATCCACGTCCGTGCAACGGCGGTAGGCCGCGATGGCTTCCGCGGTGCGGCCCGCGGTCTTGAGCGCGTGGCCGAAGCTCATCCACACCCGGGGGCTTCGCGGGTATTGCGCCAGCAATTCCTGGTAGAGGTCGATCGCCGTGGCGTAGTCGCCGATGCGGCACAGGATCACCGCCTTGAGATTGCGGTAGCCGGGATGGGCGGCGTCGATCGCCAGCAGCCGCTCGATCTCCGCGAGCGCGGCTTCGGGCTTGTTGGCCCGCTGCAGCACCAGTGCGTAGTTCTGTCGCGCGGCATGGAAACCCGGCGCCAGTTCCAGGCAACGGGCCAGCAGCGCCTCGGCATCCTCGTTGCGCCCGAGGCGCGCGGCGAGTTCGGCGAACATGCGGATCGCCGCCACGTCGGTCGGCAACTTCTTCAGGTGCTCGCGCAGCAGGTGCTCGGCTTCGGGAAGGCGACCGCCGGCCAGTGCGGACGCCGCCTGCAGCAGCGCCGGATCGCGCACCGAATGCCGCACGTGGTTCGCGTACGCCGCATCGGCGCCTTCCGTGTCGCCGATGGCGGTGAGGTGATCGCCGAGCGCAAGCCAGGCGGTGTGCAGGTCCGGCTTCAGCGCGACCGCACGTCGCAGCGCGGCCAGGGCCTCATCGCCGCGGGCGAGCCGGCCCAGCGCGATGCCGAGTTCGAGCTGCGTGCGCGCCGATCCGGGCTGCGCCACGGCCAGCGTCTGCAGGATGTCGGCCGCTTCGCGCGGGTTGCCCTGCGCGTTGTGCGCGGTGGCCAGCAGCAGCTGGGCGATCGTATGTCCGGGGACCGCGCGCAGGATCTCCTCCGCCTGCCGTGCCGCGAGCGCGGGGTCGACCTCCAGCAGCCGCGACGCGTGCGCCAGCGCCTCTTCGAGGGACGCACTCGGCTGGGGCTGCGGGCTCGTCGACATCCAACCTCCTGGCTCAGGACCGAGACGGGCTGCGCCAGCGCAGTTTGCCGAATCTGTCCCGAAGCATCCCAAATCCGGCGCAGCCCCGCCAGCGCCGTTCGCCGGGCGTCCGCGGCGGGAGCGCGCGCGTCACCGGACCGCCTCCAGCGCCAGCGCCGCGCCCTGGCCGACGCCCACGCACATCGCGAGCAGCGCGCGCTGCTTCGCGCCGGCAGCGAGCTCGTGCATCGCCGTCAACGCGAGCCGCGCGCCGCTGGCGCCGAGCGGATGCCCCAGCGCGATCGCGCCGCCGTTGCGGTTGACATGCCGGGCATCGTCAGCAAGGCCGAGGCTGCGCGTCACGGCGAGCACCTGCGCGGCGAAGGCCTCGTTGATCTCGATCGCGTCGAAGTCGTCCAGCGCGAGCTGCAGGCGCGCGAGCAGCAGGCCGATCGCGGGCACCGGGCCGATGCCCATGGTGCGCGGCGGCACGCCGGCCGCGGCCAGACCGAGCACGCGCGCACGCGGGGTCAGTCGCCAGCGCGCGATGGCGTCCTCGCTGGCGAGCAGCAGCGCGCAGGCGCCGTCGTTGAGTCCGGACGCGTTGCCCGCGGTGATGCTGGTGCCCTCGCCGAGGATCGGTTGCAGCGCGGCCAGCTTCTGCGCGGTGGTATCGCCGCGCGGCTGCTCGTCGGCGGTGAGCGTGCCCGCGGGCATGATCTCGGTGGCGAAGCGCCCGCTGGCGATAGCCGCGGCGGCGCGCTGCTGCGAACGCAGCGCGAACGCATCCTGGTCGGCGCGCGCGATGCCGTGCTCGCAGGCGAGGTGCTCCGCGGTCTGACTCATCGAATCCACACCGTACTCCGCCTGCAGGCGCGGATTGACGAAGCGCCAGCCCAGCGTGGTGTCTTCGAGTTGTTGCGCGCGATCGAACGGCGTCGCCGCCTTGCCCATCACGTACGGTGCACGCGACATGCTCTCCACGCCGCCGGCGAGCACGACGTCGGCTTCCCCCAGCGCGATCGCGCGCGCGCCCTGCCCGACCGCTTCCAGTCCCGACGCGCACAGGCGGTTCACGGTCAGCGCGGGCACCGACACCGGCAATCCGGCGAGCAGCACGGCCATGCGCGCGACATTGCGGTTGTCCTCGCCGGCCTGGTTGGCGCAGCCGAGGATCGCTTCGTCGACGGCGCCTGGATCGAGTTGCGGATTGCGTTCGAGCAGGCGACGCAACGGCAGCGCGGCCAGATCGTCCGTCCGCACCTCCGCCAGCCCACCGCGATAGCGCCCGAACGGCGTGCGTATCCCGTCGCAGAGATACACCGGCCGGGCGCCGTGGTTCATGCGGTGACCGGCACCAGTCGTCCGGTCGGCAGGCAGCTCTCGATCGCCGCCGCGGTCTGCTGCAGCGGCGGCAGGATCGTGCCCAGCGCATGCCGCGCGACATCCGGCTGGTACGGCATGCTGACGTTGATCGCGGTGGCGACCCGGCCTTCGGCGTTGCGGATCGGCACGGCGATCGAGCACAGGCCCAGTTCCAGCTCCTGTTCCACGTAGGCGTAACCCTGGTTGCGCACGTCGTCGACGATGCGGCGCAAGCGTTCCGGTTCGGTCACCGTATGCGGCGTCAGGCGCCGGGGCTCGCAGGCCCCGAGCCAGGTGTCGAATTCCGCCGGGGTCAGCCCCGACAGCAGCACGCGCCCCATCGCCGCGCAGAACGCCGGCAACCGCGCACCCACGCCGAGCGTCACGCTCATCACCCGCTGCCCGGGCACGCGCAGCACGTAGACGATCGACTGGCCGTCGAGCACCGCCATCGAACTGCTCTGCCGCACCTGCCGCGCGAGGTCTTCCATCAGCGGCTGCGCGAGGTCGGTGAGGTTCAGCGAGCCGAGATAGCCGAAGCCGAGTTCGAGCACGCGCGGGCCCAGCACGTAGCTGCGCCCGGCTTCGCGCACGTAGCCCAGGTGCTGCAGCGTGAGGATCAGCCGGCGCGCCGCGGCCCGCGACAGGTTCGCGCGGCTGGCGATCTCGCCCAGGGTGAGGCGGACGTGGTCGCGATCGAAGGCGGTCAGCACCGCCAGGCCCCGCGCCATGGATTGCACGTAGTCGCGGCTGTCTTCGAAGCGTGCGCTGTCCGCTGATCTCTTTGCCATGCGTGCCGGTCTGCTGCCGTTTCTGTTGTTCCCCGATGGCATCGGCGCGTGCAGCGGGAACGCACGGCGATGCGAGTTGACGGCGAGAGTAGGCGTTCATAGCATGGTGCGCAATACGCACACGATGTGCGCAATGCGCACATTTCGGTAGCCGAGCCGCCGGTTCGCAGGAACCAGGCACAGGGAGCAGCCATGGGACGATCGGGGGACACGGTCATGCTGGCGACGGAGGCGCCGCTGTCGGAACGCGATGGCGTCCTGCACAGCTGGTCGGTCCAGGCCGACTGGAATGCCCCCACCGTGACCGGCGGCGAAGGCGCGTGGCTGCACCTGGCCGATGGCCGCCGCATCCTCGATCTGAGCAGCCTCGCCGAGTGCAGCAACCTCGGTCACCAGCATCCGCGTCTGGTCGCCGCGATCCGCGCACAGGCGGAGCAGCTTTGCTTCGTCACCAATGCCTGGGGCGCGCAGCCGCGCGCGGACCTCGCCCAGCGGCTGCTGGAACGCTCCGGCTTCGAAGGCGGGCGCGTGTTCTTCACCACGGGCGGCGCCGACGCCAGCGAGAATGCGGTGAAGATCGCGCGCCAGGCCGCGGGCAAGCCGCACGGCGCGATCATCGCGCGCGATCGCTCGTACCACGGCGCCACGCACCTGGCGATGGCGCTGTCGGGCGACACCCGCACGCGCGCGCAGGTGGATCCGGCCGCGTTCGGCGTCCATCACGTCCCGCCGCCGTACGCGTACCGCTGCCCGTTCGGCAGCCGCGATGCGGACGAATGCGGCAGGCGCGCCGCCGATGCGGTGTCCGACCACATCGACCGCCTCGGCGCGGACAACGTCGCCGCGGTGTTGATGGAACCCAACGCCGGTACCAACGGCATCGTCCCGCCGGACAGCTACTGGCCGGCGCTGCGCCGCCACACCGCCGACCGCGGCGTGTGGCTGATCGCGGACGAGGTGATGAGCGCGTTCGGCCGCTGCGGCGAATGGTTCGCGTGGCAGCGCCACGGCGAGGCCGGTCGTCCCGACCTGATGACGCTGGCGAAGGGCCTGACCGGCGCCGCAGTCCCGCTCGGCGCCGTGGTGCTGAGCCGCGACGTCGCCGAACGCATCGAGCACGAAATGCTCTACGCCGGCCTGACCTACTGCGGCCATCCGCTCGCCTGCGCGGCGGGCGTGGCGGCGTTGCAGGCGTATGCCGACGAAAACCTGATCGAGCGCTCGCGTGCGCTTGGTTCCGCGCTGCACGCGCAGCTCCTGCAACTGCAGCAACGCCATCGGGTGCTCGGCGACGTGCGCGGCGGCCACGGCCTGTTCGCCGTGCTCGAACTGGTCGCCGATCCCGTGACGCGCGCCGCGCACGCGCCCTGGCCGCAGACGCCGGCGCCGCTGCGCGCGCTGGTCGACGCGGCGATGGCCGAAGGCGTGTCGCTGGCCGTGCGCGGCAACCTGATCCTGCTGGCGCCGCCGCTGGTGATCGGCGAGCGCGAACTGTCCGACGCGCTCGCCCTGCTCGACCGGCTGCTGACCCGCTTCTTTCCGAATGAACCCACCGCGATGAATGGAGGCATGCGATGACCTTCCGCCTGACCTACGCCACGATGTTCAACCCGCCGCCGGAGATGCACACGCAGTTCGAGGCGGCGCTGGCGAAGCTCGAGGCGACGTTCGGCCAGCGCCATCCGCTGTTCGTCGACGGCGCCGATCGCGAACCCGCCGCGTGGGGCGAAAAGCGCACTCCGATCGATACGGATCTCGTGCTCGGCGAATTCCCGCTCGCCGATGCGCAGGACGTCGACGCCGCGATGCGCGCCGCACACGCCGCATTTCCCGCCTGGCGCGCCATGCCCGTCGCCGAACGCGCGGCGCTGCTGCGCAAGGCCGGCGACCTGATGCAGCAGCGCGTGTACGAAATCGCCGCGGCGCTGACCCTGGAAGTCGGCAAGAACCGGATGGAAGCGCTGGGCGAGGCGCAGGAAACGGTCGACTTCTTCCACCACTACGCCGACGACTTCGAGCAGCACCATGGCTTCGACCACCCGCTGCCGAACGATCCGATCGACGGTGTGGTCTCGCGCAATCGCAGCGTGATGCGTCCCTACGGCGCGTGGGTGGTGATCGCGCCGTTCAACTTCCCGTTCGCGCTCGCCGGCGGCCCCGTCGCCGCAGCGCTGGTCACCGGCAACACCGTGGTGTTCAAGTCGGCGACCGACACGCCGTGGTCGGGGCGTCTGCTCGCCGAGGTGCTGCGCGATGCGGGCTTCCCGAGAGGCACGTTCAACTACCTCTCCGGCGCGGGCCGCGAAGCCGGCGAAGCGCTGGCCAGGCACCCGCTCACCGCCGGCATCACCTTCACCGGCTCGGTGCCGGTCGGCCGCAACCTGCTGCAGCAGATGGCGGGCGGTGCCTATCCGCGTCCGTGCATAGCCGAGATGGGCGGCAAGAATCCGTGCATCGTCACCGAGCACGCCGACCTCGATCGCGCCGCCGCCGGCATCGCGCGCTCGGCCTTCGGCATGGGCGGGCAGAAGTGTTCGGCGCTGTCGCGGCTGTACGTGCACGAAGCCGTCGCCGACGCGCTGATCGAAAAACTCAACGCACAGATCGACGCGATCAACATCGGCGACGCGCGCCGCCGCGAGCACTGGCTCGGTCCGGTGGTGAACGCCGCGGCCTACGACAACTACGCGCGCTACGTGACCAACCTCAATGCCGGCGGGGCGAAACTCCTGCGCGGCGGCAAACAGTTGCGCGAAGGCGACGCCGCGCGCGGCTACTACGTCGAGCCCGTGCTGGCCGAAGCGGACCTGGATCATCCGCTGTGGAAGCACGAGATGTTCCTGCCGATCGTGATGCTGCACCGTTACCGCGACCGCGGCGAGGCGATGCGCTGGGCCAACGACACCGACATGGGCCTCACCGCCGGCTTCTACGGCGCACCGGACGAAGTGCCGTGGTTCCAGGACCACATCGAAGCGGGCGTCACCTACGCCAACCGTCCGCAGGGCGCGACCACCGGCGCGTGGCCGGGTTACCAGCCCTTCGGCGGCTGGAAGGGATCGGGTTCGACGGGCAAGGCGATCGCGTCGTTCTATTACCTGCAGCAGTACCTGCGCGAGCAATCGCGCACGGTGGTGGAGTAAGGATGCAGTTCCTGCCGCTCGCGGAGGCGATCCGGACGCACGTCCCCGACGGCGCGAGCGTCGCGCTGGAAGGCTTCACGCACCTGATTCCCTTCGCAGCGGGCCATGAACTGATCCGCCAGCATCGCCGCGAGCTGCACCTGATCCGGCTCACGCCCGACCTGGTCTACGACCAGCTGATCGGCATGGGTTGCGCGCGCAAGCTGACATTCTCGTGGGGCGGCAATCCCGGCGTCGGATCGCTGCACCGCCTGCGCGATGCGGTCGAGCAGCAGTGGCCGCAGCCCCTGGAACTGGACGAACACAGCCACGCCGGCATCGCCGCGGCCTACTGCGCCGGCGCGGCCAACCTGCCGTTCGGCACGCTGCGCGGCTATCTCGGCAACGACCTGGCGAAGGCGAATCCGCGCATCCGCACGGTGACGTGCCCGTTCACCGGCGAAACGCTCGCCGCGGTGCCCGCGCTGCGGCCCGATGTGACAATCCTGCACGCGCAGCGCGCCGACCGCGAAGGCAACGTCGCCCTGCACGGCATCGTCGGCGCGCAGCGCGAAGCCGCGCTCGCCGCGCGCACGCTGCTGGTGACCGTCGAGGAGATCGTCGACCGGCTGCCGCCGATGATGAATGCGATCGTGCTGCCGCACTGGATCGTGACCGCGGTATCGCACTGCCCCGGCGGCGCGTATCCCTCGTACGCGCACGGGCATTACACGCGCGACAACGCCTTCTATCGCGCCTGGGATGCGATCTCGCGCGACCGCGCCGGCTTCCTCGCCTGGATGGACCGGCACGTGCTGCAGACCGCCGACCACCGCGGATTCCTCGCCAGCCTGCAGGAGAAGGCCGCATGAGCAGCGCCTTCGCCACGGTGGCCACGCGCGACGAATGGATGACCGTGACCGCGGCACGCATGCTGTGGAACCGCTGCGTCTGCTTCGTCGGCATCGGCCTGCCCAGCGCCGCCTGCAACCTGGCGCGGCTGACGCACGCGCCGGACATCGTCCTGGTCTACGAGTCGGGCACGATCGGCACGCGCCCCGACGTGCTGCCGCTGTCGATCGGCGACGGCGAACTGGCCGATACCGCCGCCTGCGTCGTGTCGCTGCCGGACGTATTCGCGTATTACCTGCAGGCCGGACGCGTCGATGTCGGTTTCCTCGGCGCGGCGCAGATCGATCGTTTCGGCAATCTCAACAGCACCGTCATCGGCCCGTACGAACTGCCGATGACACGCCTGCCCGGCGCGGGCGGCGCGCCCGAGATCGCCGCGCATGCGAAGCAGACCTTCGTCATGCTCAAGGCCTCGCCGCGCAGTTGCGTCGAGCGCCTGGATTTCCGCACCACCACCGGTTTCGTCGAGGGTCACGGCGCGCGAGCGCGCAGCGGTTTGCGCGGTACAGGGCCGCGCGCCGTGATCACCGACTTTGGCGTGCTCACGCCGCATCCGGACACCGAGGAGTTGCAGCTGAGCGCACTGTTCGCCGACGCGTCGGCCGACGAAGCGCGCGCCGCCATCGGCTGGCCGTTGCGGCTCGCCGACGACATCGACCTCCTGGCCGCGCCGACCGCGCTCGAACTGGACACGCTGCGCGCGCTCAAGGCGCGCACGCGCGAGGCCCATGCCCGTCCGGTCCGCCTGCCCGCCTGGACACCCGTTACCGACCTCGCCACCGAGCGCTCCTGATGGCCGCCGTCTCGCCCCGCACGCATATCCGTACCGAACTGCCCGGCCCCAGGGCGCGCGCCATGCTCGCGCGCGATGCCGACGTGATCTCGCCCTCGTACCCGCGCGACTACCCGTTCGTGATGTCGCACGGCCGCGGCACGCAAGTGTGGGACGTCGACGGCAACCGCTTCCTCGATTTCGCCGCCGGCATCGCCGTGTGCAGCACCGGTCATGCGCATCCGCGCGTGGTGCAGGCGGTGAAGGACGCGGCCGACCGCTTCCTGCATATCTCCAGCGACTACTGGCACGAGGAGATGACCGCACTCGGCGAGCGCCTCGCACGGCTGGCGCCGATGGGCGAGCCGGCGATGAGCTTCTTCTGCCAGTCCGGCACCGAGGCGGTGGAAGCCGCGCTCAAGCTCGCGCGCCACGTCACCGGGCGCCCGCGCTTCATCGGCTTCCTCGGCGGTTTCCACGGCCGCACGATGGGCTCGCTCGCCTTCACCTCGAGCAAGTACACGCAGCAGCAGGGCTTCTTCGCGACGATGCCGGGCGTGACCCACGTGCCCTATCCCAATCCGTACCGGCCGCTGTTCGCCGGTGCGGACCAGGGCGAGGCCGTGCTCGACTACATCCGCATGCTGTTCGAGCGCAACGTGCCCGCGTCGGAGGTTGCCGCGATCCTGGTGGAACCGATCCAGGGCGAAGGCGGTTACGTGGTGCCGCCCGACGGCTTCCTTGCCGGGCTGCGCGCGCTGTGCGACGAGCACGGCATCCTGCTGATCTTCGACGAGGTGCAATCGGGCGTGGGCCGCACCGGCCGCCTGTTCGCCAGCGAGCACTGGGGCGTGCACCCGGACATCATGACGCTTGCCAAAGGCCTGGGCTCGGGCCTGCCCATCGGCGCGATGGTCGCGAAGCGCCGCCTGATGGCGCAGTGGAAGCGCGGCGCGCACGGCAACACCTACGGCGGCAATCCGCTGGCCTGCGCGGCGGCCAACGCGACGCTGGAGCTGGTCGAAGGCGGCATGGCCGCGAATGCCGCCGCGGTCGGTGCGCACTTCGTCGCGCGCCTGCAGGAACTCGCCCGCGACTACGGCTGCATCGGCGAGGTGCGCGGCAAGGGCCTGATGATCGGCATGGAACTGGTCGAAGCCGACGCCGCACGCACGCCGGCCCGCGAGCTGTGCGACCGCGTGATCACCCGCGCGTTCCACAACGGCCTGCTGCTGTTGCCGTGCGGGGCCAGCACGCTGCGCTTCATGACGCCGCTCAACGTCACCCGCGACGAGATCGACGAAGGCGTCGCACTGCTGCGGCTCAGCCTCGACGAAGCGCTCGCCGGTGTCGTAGCCCGGGTAAGCGAAGCGCACCGCGCCGCGACCAGGTAGGCACGACAATGGCGCACATCGCGCCGCAGCGCGCGTTGAACTACACCATGCGGAGAAGCAAATGAACGCTGACCGCGCAAATCCCCGGATGCGGCCTGCGGCCTTGTCCGGGCTGCGTCATGCCGCGTGCGTGTTCGCGTTCTGCCTGGGCGCAGCGACTGCGCACGCCGCCGGCCGCGAACCCGTGCTCAAGCAGGTCGATCTGCCGCACAGCTACTACTGGCGCGAGCTGTACCTGCCGCAGCTCACCACCGGACCGTCGTCGGCGAGCTTCCTGCCGGATGGCGAATCGCTCGTGTACAGCATGGCCGGCTCGCTGTGGCGGCAGCGCATCGACGACGACGAGGCGGTTGAGCTGACCCACCCGAAGGGCGCATACGACTACCAGCCCGACGTCGCGCGCGACGGCCGCAGCGTGGTGTTCACCCGCTACGACGGCAACGCGATGGAACTGTGGTGGCTCGATCTCGCCGACGGCCGCGCGACACAACTCACCGCGAACGGCGCGGTCAACGTCGAGCCACGACTGTCACCCGATGGAAAGCGCATCGCCTGGGTCTCGACGCAGGAAGCGCACGGCATCAAGGCCGGCCACTTCAACCTGTTCGTCGCCGATATCGACGCCAGCGGCCTGCACAACGCGCGCCCGGTGCTCGGCGAGCGTCGGAGCACGCTGGACCGCTACTACTACTCGGCCGTCGATCACGCGATCAATCCCTCGTGGTCGCCCGACGGGCAGCGCCTGCTCTTCGTCGGCAACCCGGAAACGGCCTGGGGCAGCGGCGATATCTGGAGCGTGTCGCTGCGCGACCCGATGCAGCGCCGCAGGATCCACAGCGAGGAAACCAGCTGGAGCGCGCGTCCCGAACTCGCGCCGGACGGCAGGCGCGTGCTGTTTTCCAGCTACCACGGCCGGCAGGCGCACCAGCTGTGGCTCACCACGCTGGATGGCGCCGCGCCGTTGCCGCTCACCTTCGGCGACAGCGAGCGCCGCAATGCGCGCTGGTCGCCCGACGGGCAACGCATCGCCTACATCGGCAACGGTGGCGCGGACGGCAACACCGCGCTGGAAGTGATCGAGGTGATCGGCGGCGCACGTCGTTTCGTGGTTGCAAAGCAAAGGCGCACGCTCGACCCGACAACGCGCATCGAACTGACGATCACCGACGGCACCGGCCAGCCCGTTCCGGCGCGCGTGACGGTGCAAGGCAGCGATCACCGTGCCTACGCCCCGGCGTCCGCCTGGATGCACGCCGACGACGGCTTCGATCGCGCGAAGCAGGCGACGGAGACGCATTACTTCCACTGCGAGGCCCGCTGCGCGCTGGATGTACCGGCCGGGACCACGACGATCACCGTGCAGCACGGCTTCGCCCACGCGATCTGGCAGCAGGACGTGCAGGCGAAGCCGGGCGCGACGCAACCTGTCCGTGTCGCCCTGCAGTCGCAGGCATTGCCGCCGGAATTCGGCCGCTTCGCCAGCGCCGACCTGCACGTGCACATGAACTACGGCGGCCATTATCGCAACACGCCGGAACACCTCGCCTGGCAGGCGCGCGCAGAAGATCTCGACGTGGTCGAGAACCTGATCGTCAACAAGGAAGAACGCGTTCCCGACATCGCGTACTTCGGCGCGGACCGCGCCCCCGGCGCACCGCGCAACATCGCGCACACGCAGGAATTCCACACCAGCTACTGGGGCCATCTGGGCCTGCTGGGCCTGCATGACCACCTGGTCACGCCCGATTTCGCCGCCTACCGCCACACCGCGCTGGCCAGTCCGTGGCCGCACAACGGCGTGATCGCCGATCTCGCGCACGCGCAGGGCGGCGTGGTCGGCTACGTGCATCCGTTCGACACCGTGCCCGATCCGGCGCAGGACGCGGTGCTCACGCACCAGCTGCCGGCCGACGTGGCGCACGCCAAGGTCGATTATCTGGAAGTCGTCGGCTTCGCCGATCACAAGGCCACGGCGGCGGTGTGGTATCGCCTGCTCAACCTTGGCTATCGCCTCGCCGCCGGCGCCGGGACCGATGCGATGGCGAACTACGCGTCGCTGCGCGGACCGGTCGGGATGAACCGCGTGTTCGTCGATCTGGGAGATGCCGCGGTGGACACGCCCGATCCGACGAATATCCTCGCTCCGCTGAAAGGCGGTCACGCGTTTGTCAGCAACGGCCCGCTGCTGGGCCTGCTGATCGGCGGACGCAGGCCTGGCGATACGCTGGCGCTGTCATCGGCCGGCCGGCAGTCCTATCGCATCGCCTTGCGCTCGCCGGTCGCGGTCGATCATCTCGAACTCGTGCAGAACGGCCGCGTGCTGCGCAGCTTCGACCTGGCCGGCGATCGCCGCACGTTCGATGCGCAGGGCGGACTCGACCTCAGCGAAGGCGGCTGGATCCTGCTGCGCGCGTGGAACGACGGCGCCGATCCGCAACTGCTGGATCTGTACCCGTACGCGACGACCAATCCGGTATGGATCGAACTGCCGGGCGCAACGCGACCGGCGCGCGACGATGCGGCGTACTTCGTGGCCTGGCTGGACCGGCTGATCGCCGCGGCCGATGCGCGCGACGACTACAACACCGCGCAGGAAAAGCGCGACACGCTCGACTACCTGCGCGCGGCGCGCACGATCTACCAGGGCAAGGCGGAGGGGAACTGAGCGATGCGACCGTCGGCAATACACTGTCTCGCGGCGATCACCACGCTGCTGCTCCTGGCCCCCGCGTACGCGGCACCGGCCCGCTTCGGCATCGACGACATGGCACGCCTGGCCGATCTCGCCGAACCCGACCTCTCGCCCGACGGCAGCGCGCTGGTCTACAGCGTCAGCACGGTCAACACCGAGGAAGACCTCGCGCAGACCGACCTGTGGCGTGTCGGCTACGACGGCAGTGAGCGCGTGCAACTCACGCACACGCCGAAGCACGGCGAATCGCGGCCGCAGTGGTCGCCGGACGGTCATGCGATCGCGTTCCTGTCCGACGGGCCGGCACCGGAAAAAGCGGCACCCGGCAAGGGCGGCGACGAGGACGACGACGACGCGACCAGCCAGGTCTGGCTGATGCCGGCGCAGGGCGGCAGCGCGCGGCGCATCACCGCCTTTGCCAGCGGCGTCGACGATTTCGTCTGGGCGCCCGACGGCCAGCGCATCGCGGTGATCGTGCGCGATCCCGAACGCCCGGCCGGGGCACCGAAGCCGAAGAACCCGCCGCCGATCGTCACCACGCGCTACCAGTTCAAGGAAGACGGCACCGGCTATCTCGACGCACGCCGCACGCATCTCTACGTGGTCGACATCGCGAGCGGCAAGACCGAGCAGATCACCTCCGGTGCGCACGACGAACTGCTGCCGGCGTGGTCGCCGGATGGCAAGCACATCGCCTACGTCACCAAGCGCGGCGACGATCCCGATCGCCACCTCAATTACGACATCTACCTGGTCGAGCCGCGCGCGGGCGCGACCGAACGCCAGCTGACGACATTCGCCGGCTCCGACCTCGATCCGTACTGGGAAACGCGACCGGCGTGGAGTCCCGACAGCACACGCATCGCCTACCTGCGCAGCGGCGAGGACAAGTGGATCTACTACGCGCCGTGGCAGCTCGCCATCGTCGATATCGCCACCGGGCAGGAAACCGTTCCGGCGCCGATCGACCGCTGCTTCTACAAGCCGCGCTGGTCGGCCGACGGCCGCAGCGTCTATGCATTGATCGAGCAGAGCCGCGTCACTCATCTGTCGCGCATCGACCTCATCGACGGCCGGGTGACCGAACTCACCCACGGCAACCGCTTCGACTACGACCTCGCCGTCGCGCATCCGCCAGGTGCGCCCGACCGCGTCGTCGTGCTCGGCGAAGGCGACCGGCATCCGTACCGCATCGCGGCCGTGGAAGACGGCGGGCTACGCGTGCTCGCCGACCACAACGAATTCCTCGCCGACCGCACGCTCGTGCCGGCCGAGGACATCGCCTTCCGCAGCGCCGACGGCACGCCGATCGAAGGGCTGCTGGTGAAGCCCGTCGATTACCAACCGGGCAAGCGCTATCCGACGATCCTGCGCGTGCACGGCGGCCCGGTGTACCAGTTCAGTCACGAATTCATGCTGGACTGGCAGGTCTACGCGGCCAACGGCTACGCGGTGCTGGCGGTGAATCCGCGCGGCAGTTCCGGGCGCGGCTTCGACTTCGCGAAGGCGATCTACGCCGACTGGGGCCACCTGGACGCGCAGGACGTGCTGGCCGGCGTCGACTTCGTGGTGACGAACGGCATTGCCGATCCGCAGCGCCTGGGCATCGGCGGCTGGAGCTACGGCGCGATCCTGACCAACGCGGTGATCGCGCGCGATGCGCGCTTCAAGGCCGCGATCAGCGGCGCCGGCGCCTCGAACATGTACGCGATGTACGGCCACGACCAGTACGTGCGCGAATACACGCTCGAACTGGGAGCGCCCTGGAGCGATCGCGAGCAGTACGACCGCGCCAGCTGGCCGTTCCTGCATGCCGATCGCATCACGACGCCGACGCTGTTCCAGTGCGCGCAGGAAGACTTCAACGTGCCATGCCTCGGCGCCGAGCAGATGTACCAGGCGCTGCGGGCGCGCGACGTGCCCACGCAGCTGGTGCTGTATCCGGGCGAGAACCACCAGCTCAGCGTGCCCAGCTACCTGCGCGACCGGATGCAGCGCAACCTGCGCTGGTACGACCGTTACCTGAAGGAGGCGCCGTGAATTTGCCTGACCGTAGCCCGGGTAAGGCCGCAGGCCGCACCCGCGAGCTTTTGGAACGTCCCGCATTCCTCCGGATGCGCTTCGCTTACCCGGGCTACGTCGCTGCGCTGCTGCTCGCCGTGGCGGGCGTCGTGCATGCCGCGGAGCCACGCGCACGCGACCTGGGCATCCCCTTCGACGGCACGCCCGGCCCGCTCGATGCGATCACCGACGTCGCCGGCGTCACCGTCGGGCAGGTCACGCTGATCGAAGACAAACCCGACGGCCACAAGGTCCGCACCGGTGTCACCGCGATCCTGCCGCGCGGCCGCGACAGCCTGGACAAATGGGTGTTCGGCGGCTGGTTCGCGCTCAATGGCAACGGCGAGATGACCGGCACCGCCTGGCTCGACGAATCGGGCCAGCTCGAAGGTCCGGTGATGCTGACCAACACGCACAGCGTCGGCGTCGTGCGCGATGCGGTGATCGCTGAGCGCATCCAGGCCGGCGGCGCCGATGCCAGCGGCTACTGGTGGTCGCTGCCCATCGTGGCCGAGACCTGGGACGGCCACCTCAACGACATCAACGGCTTCCACGTGAAGCCGGAACACGTCGCGCAGGCGCTGCGCGAGGCGCAAGGCGGCGCCGTCGAAGAAGGCAACGTCGGCGGCGGCACCGGC
This sequence comes from Lysobacter yangpyeongensis, assembly GCF_042655745.1. Lineage (NCBI taxonomy): Bacteria > Pseudomonadati > Pseudomonadota > Gammaproteobacteria > Lysobacterales > Lysobacteraceae > Lysobacter > Lysobacter yangpyeongensis. Next base: position 95,975 of record NZ_JBHSNM010000002.1, read on the forward strand.
ATGGTCTGCCACGAGTTCAAGTGCGGCATCGGCACGGCGTCGCGACGCATCGCGCAGGACGGGCACGACTACACGGTCGGCGCGCTGGTGCAGGCGAACTACGGCGTGCGCGACACCCTGCGCATCGCCGGCGTGCCGGTTGGCCAGCACCTGCGCAACGATCGCGTGTACACCGGCGCGGCGATCACCGGCGACACCGGCTCGATCATCGTCGTGATCGCCACCGATGCGCCGCTGCTGCCGCACCAGCTCAAGCGCGTGGCCAAGCGCGCGGGCATGGGCCTGGCGCGCATGGGCAGCTACGCCGGCAATGGCTCGGGCGACATCTTCATCGCCTTCTCGACTGCGAACGCCGGTGCCGCCGCTGGCGCGCCGCTGGGTCAGGCGGACTTCGTCGGCAACGATCATCTCGACGGGCTGTTCGAAGCGACCGTGCAGGCCACGGAGGAAGCCATCGTCAACGCGATGGTCGCCGCGCGCGACATGACCGGTGAAGGCGGGCGGTATGCGAAGGCGATCGATCATGCGGCGCTGGTGCGGTTGCTCAAGCGCTACAACCGCTATCGACCGCGTGGAAAGTAATGGCACTCTCCCTCTCCCCGCTTGCGGGGAGAGGGTGCCGAAGGCGGGTGAGGGGCGCGAGCGCAGCGAGCTGCTTTTGCTTTTGCAGTTGCTTTACGTCGAAGAGCAAAGGCAGCTCGCTGCGCTCGCTTCCCCTCATCTGCCCCCCGATTAAAGCATTCGAGGGCAGGCTCTCCGGGCATCTTCTCCCCGCAAGCGGGGAGAAGAAGAGTCCTCTGCTCGACATGCAGAAGGAGTCCGCCAGCATGAAGAACGTGCAGGTACTGTTTTCCATACTCGTTGCCACAGGATCCCCATGACCCGACTCGCCCCGCTCGCGCTCGCCCTGGCCTGTTTCGCAGGGACTTCCCACGCCGGCACTGTCGTCGTCCACGCCGGCCACCTGATCGACGTCGACCAGGGCACCGTGCTCGCCGACCAGGCCGTACGCATCGAGAACGACACCATCGTCGCGGTGGCGCCGTGGTCCGCCGATGCGGCGAACGGCGCGACGCTCGTCGACTGGTCGCGTTACACCGTGCTCCCCGGCCTGATGGACATGCACACGCATCTCGCCGACGAGGGCCAGGAGGCCGACCCGGCGGGCCCGCTCAAGAGCACCGCCGTGCGCGATGCCTTCATCGGCGCGATGAACGCGCGCGCCACGCTGTATGCGGGCTTCACCACCGTGCGCGACGTCGGCGTCTACCGCGGCTTCGCCGACGTGGCGCTGCGCGATGCGATCAACGCCGGCTACGTGCCGGGCCCGCGCATGTTCGTGGCCGGGGCCTACATCACGGTGCCGGGCGGTGGCGGCGAGATCACCGGACTGCCGGCGGGCACCGTGGTGCCGGAGGAATTCCGCCGCGGCGTGTCGAAGGGCGAGGCCGAAGTGCGGCAGAAGGTCAACGATCTCTTCGCCCACGGCGCCGATTTCATCAAGGTGATCGCGACCGGCGCGGTGCTCACCGACGGCACCGAGCCTGGCGAGTCCGAATACAGCGAGGCGGAGATCCGCGCCGCGGTGGAGGAAGCCGGCAAACACCACAGCTTCGTCGCCGCGCACGCGCATGGCGCGGAAGGCATCAAGCGCGCGGTGCGCGCGGGCGTGCGTTCGATCGAGCACGCCTCGTATCTCGACGACGAAGGCATCGCGCTGATGAAGCAGCACGGCACCTGGCTGGTCGCGGACATCTACAACGGCGACTACATCGACACCGTCGGCCGCGAGGAGCACTGGTCGGCCGAGAAGCTGCGCAAGAACCTGGAAACCACCGACGTGCAGCGACAGGGCTTTCGCAAGGCGGTGAAGGCCGGCCTGAACATCGCCTACGGCACCGACAGCGGCGTCTACCCGCACGGCGACAACGCGCGTCAGTTCGCCTACATGGTCCGCTACGGCCTGACGCCGATGCAGGCGATCCAGGCGGCGACGATCAACTCCGCACGCCTCCTCGGGCGTGAAGACAAGCTCGGCTCCGTGGCGCCGGGCATGGCGGCCGACCTGATCGCCGTGGCCGGCGATCCGCTGGCCGACATCGAGGTACTCCGTCGCGTGCAGGCCGTGATCAGGAACGGGACGGTGGTATGCGCGGACATTGCCCAGTGCGGCAATGATGGGCGATAACGACGGCATTCCGCCGCCCCGTTCGCGGGTCGGCGGAATGCAATGGCTGTGGCAGGCTGGCCGCTGGCAGCGGCACCAACAGGGGCGCGACATGCAGCAAGGGCAAGGCGGACACGACTCGCAACGCAAGCTCGGTTTCTGGATGTGCACCGCGCTGGTGGTCGGCAACACCATCGGCATGGGCATCTTCCTGCTGCCGGCCTCGCTGGCGCCGTACGGCTTCAACGCGACGCTGGGCTGGCTGGTTACGGTGCTGGGTTGCCTCGCCCTCGCCCGCGTGTTCGCGCGCCTGCCACGCGAACTGCCGCAGGCCGACGGCCCCTACGGTTACATCCGCGAGACGCTCGGCGACATTCCCGCCTTCCTGTCGATCTGGTGCTACTGGGTCTCGCTATGGATCACCAACGCCGCGCTCGCCACCGGCGTCGTCGGCTACCTCGACGCGGTATTCCCCGCCCTGTCGGGCGTCCAGCCGGCGGTGCTGGCGCTGGGCCTGCTGTGGCTGTTCGCGATCGTCAACATGCTCGGCGTGCGTACCGGCGGACGCGTGCAGGTCGCGACCACCGCATTGAAGCTGGTGCCGATGATCGCCGTGGCCGTGCTGGGCGCATGGCTGCTGCTCACCTCGCCAGCGACGTACACCGAACACCCGCCGACCTCGCCGCTGAAACTGGGCGACGTGATGGCGGCTTCCACCATCGCGCTGTTCGCGATGCTCGGCCTGGAATCGGCGACGGTGCCCGCGGGCCGCGTCGAGGATCCCTCGCGCACCATCCCGCGCGCGACCATGGCCGGCACGATCCTGACCGCGATCGTCTACATCATCGTGTCCACCGTGCCGATGCTGCTGATCCCGCAGCAGGAACTGGCCAGCGCGAGCGCGCCGTTCGCCACGCTGATGGACCGCCACGCCGGCGCCGGATTCGGCCGCTGGCTGGCGCTGTTCGTCGTGGTCAGCGGCCTGGGCGCGCTCAACGGCTGGACGCTACTCGTGGGCGAACTCACCCGCACGATGGCACTCAACGGCGTGATGCCCGCGGCGCTGGCGCGCAACAACCGCCGCGGCGCGCCGGCGCTGGCGCTGCTGGTCACCGGCGTGTTCGCCTCCGCCATGGTGCTGATGAGCTACAGCAAGTCGCTGGTCGACGGCTTCACCTTCCTCAGCAAGGTGGTGACCGCGGCGAACCTGCCGCTGTACCTGTGCTGCTCGCTGGCGCTGGCGGTGCTGTGGCATCGCGGCGGCCGCAGCGCCGCACGCGGGATGCTGGCGGTCGGATTGCTGGGGGCGGCGTACGTGCTGTTCGCCTTCGTCGGCCTGGGCCGCGAGCCGTTCCAGCTGGGACTGCTGCTCGCCGTCGCCGGCGTGCCGCTGTATGCGCTGATGCGCTGGCGGTCGTTCGCCGCGGGACGGGCCTGACCGACTAAGATCGGGATTTGCCGCATTCGGCGCATGGACGCGCGCCCCGCCAGCCAGCCGGACGTGATTGCATGACCGCCTTCGTTCCCGACGTGGAAGACAGCCAGCAGCAGTTGCAGCGCGCCGTGTCGGCGCAGCTGCAGCAGCCCGATGCGGGGCTGCCGCGCTATTTCTACCGGTCGGAGGTGACCTACCAGCAGGAACTGAACAACGTCTTCTTCAGGAGCTGGCTGTACGCCGGCCATGTCAGCCAGATCCCCGACAAGGGCGACTATTTCCTCTACGAGATCGCCGAGGAATCGGTGATCGTCGTGCGCGGCGAGGACGACACCGTCCGCGCGCTGATCAATTCCTGCCGGCACCGCGGCTCGCGCGTCTGCGAAGCAAGCTCCGGCCATTGCCGCACCTTCGTCTGCCCGTACCACGGCTGGGTCTACAACGCCGACGGCAGCCTGCGCGCCGCGCGCCACATGGAGGCGATGCCGGAATTCCGCCGCGAGGATCACGGCCTGAAGCAGGCGCGCGTGGCCGTGCGCTTCGGCCTGATCTTCATCAACTTCGATCCCGACGCTTACGACTTCAACGAGAGCCTCAAGCAGGTCGATGCGCAGATGGCGCCCTATCACCTCGACCAGGCGAAGATCGCGCACCGCGAGACCTATCCGGTCGACGCCAACTGGAAGATCGCGCTGGGCAATTACCTGGAGTGCTACCACTGCGACACCGCGCACCGCGCGTACTCGAAGATCCACACGTTCAAGGAACGCGAGCACGTCGCCGCGCCGCTCAACCGCGCGATGTGGGCGCGGGCGGAGCGCGAAACCGGCATCCCCGACATCGAGAAGGCGCTGTACCGCATGTTCCGCGAAGCACCCGGCTTCGGCGCCTGCGTCTACACCAGCCGCTACGCGCTCTTCGACGGCTGCAAGACCGGCAGCCGCGACGGCGCGCCGCTGGCGCCACTGATGGGCGACTTCAAGGGCTACGACGGCGGCGCGGGCGACTACCAGTTCGGTCCGCTGACCTACATGCTCAACTACCCGGACCACTGCATCCTGTTCCGCTACGTGCCGCGCGGCATCGACCGGACGGACATGGAGATCGTCTGGTTCGTCGCCGGCGATGCGCGCGAAGGCGTCGACTACGACCGCGAGGAACTCATCTGGCTGTGGCACGTCACCACGCTGGAGGACAAGCGGATCATGACGCTCAATGCCGCCGGGGTGAATTCGCAGTTCTTCGAGCCGGGCCCGCAGCATCCGGAATTCGAGGACACGCCCAAGCGCTTCCTCGACTGGTACCTGCACGCGCTCGCGGGCGACTTCAGCGTCGTGCCGCCGACGGTGCGGGCGCATCGGGTAAGTTCGTGCGAGATGGTTGGAAAGGTCGAAAAGGCGGGAACGGGGAATGGGGAATAGGGAACGGAAGGAAGCCGTGGCTTCCTGTTCCTGACTCGCCCCACACACCTGAAGTCTCCTCAATTCTCCCGTTCCCCATTCCCTCTTCCCTATTCCCGCCTCCCAACGCCCCATGTTCAAACTCAAACACACCCCCTTCCACGAGCGCACCTCGAAACTGAGCGTGCCGCAGAACTGGCGCCGCTGGGCCGGGCACATCGTGCTCGGCTCCTACGACCTGCATCTGGACCGCGAGTACTGGGCGATCCGCGACGGCGTCGCGATGATCGACGTGTCGCCGCTGATGAAGTACATGATCGCGGGCCCCGACGCCGCGCGCCTGCTGCACAAGATGACGCCGCGCGACGTGAAAAAAATGGCCGTGGGCCAGGTCGGCTACACCGGCTGGTGCGACGACGAGGGCAAGCTGCTCGACGACGGCACGATTTCGCGTCTTGGCGAAAACCTGTTCCGCCTCACGTCCGCCGAACCCTCGCTGCGCTGGCTGTCGATGAACGCGGTCGGCATGGACGTGACGATCACCGAAGTCACCGAACAGGTCGCGGCGCTGAGCCTGCAGGGGCCGAAGTCGCGCACGGTGCTGAACCTGGTGTGCGACAAGACGCTGGACAAGCTCAAGTACTTCCGCGTGATGCAGAACAAGCTGGCCGGCAAGCCGGTGACGATCTCGCGCACCGGTTACACCGGCGACCTCGGTTACGAGATCTGGATGGACGCCGGCGATGCGCTGCACGTGTGGGACGCACTGATGGCGGCGGGCCACGATTACGGCATCGTGCCCTGCGGCATCCTCGCGATGGACATGGCGCGCGTGGAAGCCGGCCTGTTCATGATCGACGTCGATTACACCGCCGCCAACCACGCCTGGATCGAGGGGCAGAAGTCCTCGCCGCTGGAGATGGGCCTGGACTGGGCGGTCGCGCTCGACAAGCCCGGCTACTTCGTCGGCCGCCGCGCGCTCGAGCGCGAGCACCGCGAAGGCTCGGCGTGGAAGCTGATGGGCTTCGAAGTCGACTGGGAAGGGATGGAGGCGCTGTTCGCGCCCGTCGGCCTGCCGCCGCAGGTACCGGCGATGGCGGTGCGCGGCAGCCTGCCGCTGATGCACGAGGGCAAGCAGGTCGGCTACGCGTCCACGAGCACCTGGTCGCCGGTGCTGAAGAAGTACATCGCGCTGGTGCATGTGCAGCGGCCGTATTACGCACCGGGCACGCGGCTGTCGCTGGAGGTCACGGTCGAACACAAGCGGCTGCATGCGCCGGGCAAGGTGGTGAAGCTGCCGTTCTACGAGCCGGAGTGGAAGAAGAAATGAGACCCGTCGCTTCCCGAACCGTCAGTCGTCCCGTCGGTCGTTCCGTCAGTCGCAAGCCCCTCAGTCGTCATCCCGGCGCAAGCTGGGATCCATCTTGATTTCGCCTTTCGTCTTCGCAAACCAGAACAACAGCAACATGGATCCCGGCTTGCGCCGGGATGACGAGCAAGAGCAGAACCCTATGACCTCAAACCAATACGACGCCGTCGTCATCGGCGCCGGCCACAACGGCCTGATCGCCGCGGCGTACCTCGCGCGCGCCGGCAAGAAGGTCGCCGTGCTCGAACGCCGCGACGTCGTCGGCGGCGCCGCCGTCACGTCCGAGCCGTTCCCCGGCTACCGCTTCAGCCAGTTCTCCTACGTGGTGAGCCTGCTGCGCCCGGAGATCATCCGCGACCTGGAATTGCCGAAGCACGGCCTCAAGATCCTGCCGCTGCCCAGCACCGTCACGCCGCTCGACAACGGCGACTACCTCGCCGCGTGGGACGACCACGACCTCACCCGCAAGGAGCTGTACCGGCATTCGCCGCGCGATGCGGAGGCCTCCGACGAATACGGCCGGGTGATGGCCCGCGCGGCCAAGGCGATCAAGCCGATCCTCGGCCTGGTGCCGCCCGATCCCTCCTCGCTGAGCCTGCGCGACATGCTCGGCCTGCTGAAGGTCGGCCAGTACGCGAAGAGCCTGTCGGAGAAGGAGCTGTACCAGATCGCCAAGCTGCTCACGCAGTCGGCGGCGGACCTGCTCAACGACTGGTTCGAATTCGACCCGCTCAAGGGCACCAAGTCGGCCAGCGGCATCATCGGCACCTTCCTTGGCCCGCATTCGCCCGGCACCGCGTACGTGCTGCTGCACCACTACATGGGCGAGATCGACGGCGCCTTCCGCGCCTGGGGCTTCTGCAAGAACGGCAACGGTGGCGTGACCCAGGCGATCGCCAGTTCCGCGCGCGCGCTCGGCGTCGACATCCGCACCAACGCCGCCGTGCAGCAGGTGATCGTCAAGGGCGGCCGCGCCGCGGGCGTGGCCCTGCAGAACGGCGACGAGCTGCAGGCGAAGGTGGTGATCTCCGCGGCCGATCCCAAGCGCAGCTTCCTGCAGTTCGTCGAGGAGAAGCACCTGCCCGGCGAGTTCGTGCAGCAGATCCGCAACTTCCGCGTGCGCGGTTCGTCGGGCAAGGTGAACATCGCGCTGAGCGAACTGCCCGACTTCACCTGCCTGCCGGGCGAAGGCCCGATGCACCGCGGCGCGATCTCGATCAGCCCGAGCATGGAGTACATCGAGCGCGCCTACGACGAGGCCAAGTACGGCCAGTTCGCCAGGAACCCGTACATCGACATGATCATCCCCTCGATGATCGACCGCGACATGGCGCCGCCGGGCCACCACGTGATGTCGTGCTTCGTGCAGTACGCGCCCTACGACATCGAGGGCGGCTGGGACGACGCCAAGCGCGACGCGTTCGGCGAGACCGTGATCTCCACGATCGAACGCTACGCACCGAACATCCGCCGCGCGATCGTCGGCAAGCAGGTGATCACGCCGAAGGACATCGAGAACATCGCCGGGATCACGGGGGGCAACATCTTCCACGGCGAACTGCTGCTGCACCAGCTGTTCTTCCTGCGGCCCGCGCCGCAATGGGCCGACTTCCGCACGCCGTTGCCGGGCTACTACTTCGGCGCGTCCGGCGCGCATCCGGGCGGCGGCGTGATGGGGGCGGCGGGCAAGCTGGCGGCGCAGGAAGTGTTGAAGGATTGGAAGTGAGTGCTGGGTGCTGCCCGGCCCCATTCCGTCATTCCAGCGGAAGCTGGGATGACGATCTAAGCGAAACCAGGAAGCCATGAACAAATCGAAATACGACGTCATCGTCGTCGGCGCCGGCCACAACGGCCTGGTCGCGGCGACCTACCTGGCGAAGGCCGGGAAGCAGGTGCTGGTGCTGGATCGGCTGGAACGCGCAGGCGGACAACTCGCCCAGCGCGCGTTCGACGAAGGCATCCGCTTCGATCCGCTGCATGCGGGTGCGCAGCTGCGACCGGACATCGTGAGCGATCTGGCACTGGCACGACATGGCCTGACCGCTGCGAACGGGCCTGCGCTGGCGTACATCTCGCTGTTGCCGGATGGTCGCCGTCTGCAGCTGTCCACCACGGCAGGCGACAAGGCGACACTCGAATCGATCCGCCAGTTCTCGCCGGCCGATGCCGCGAAGTGGCCCGAGTTCGTCGCCTTCATGGATCGCGCGGCGGCCTTCCTCGATGCCGCGTATCGCACGCCGATGCCGCGCCTGCTGCACGTCGGCTTCAGCGAAGGCTGGCCGCTGGCGAAACTCGCGTGGACACTGCGCCGCCTCGGCGGCCGCGACATGTTCCGGGTGATCCGCTCGCTGTCGATGTCGACGGTGGAATTCACCGAGGAATGGTTCGAGTCCGAAGAGCTCAAGGCGGCGATCGCGGCGGTCGGCATCCATGGCCACACACTGGGCTCGATGTCCGCGGGCACCGGCTACACGCTGATGCACAACTGGCTCAACCGCGGTGGCCTCGCGCAGCGTCCGGTCGCCGGCGGCAGCGTGCGCATCGCCGACGCGCTGGTGGCGGCGCTCACCGCGCACGGCGGCGAAATGCGCGCGAACGCCAACGTGCAGCGCATCGTCGTCGACCAGCAGCGCGCGACGGGCGTGGTGCTCGATACCGGCGAGACGATCGCCGCGCGCGCGGTGTTCTCCGCGGCCGATCCGCGCCACACCCTGCTCGATCTCGTCGGCGCACCGGAACTGCCGCCGGAATTCGTCTGGCAGGTGCAGTCGATCAAGATGCGTGGCGCGATCGCCAAGGTGCATCTGCTGACCGATGGCACGCATGGCCTTCCGTCGGGCACGCTCGCCGTGGCGCCCACGCTCAAGTACCTCGAACGCGCCTTCGACGCCGCCAAGTATGGCGAGATTTCCACGCAGCCGTACCTGGAGGTCACGAGCGCGGGCACGGTGGTCTCCATCCATTTCCAGTCTGCGCCGTACGCGCTGCGGCAACAGGACTGGACCAGTGCGCGCGCGATGGTCGAACAGCGTGCGATCGACACGCTGGCCGCGCACTTCCCCAAGTTGAAGGCGTCGATCCAGCAGACGCGTTCGTTGATGCCGGTCGATCTGGAAAAGATGTTCGGCCTGACCGAAGGCGATCCCAACCACGGGCAGCTGATCCTCGACCAGATGTTCTTCATGCGCCCGCTGCCGGGCTGGTCCGACCACCGCACGCCGGTGGACGGCCTGCACCTGTGCGGCAGCGGCGGGCACGGCGGCGGCGGCATCAGCGGTGCGTGCGGGCGCAATGCAGCGCAGGCGTTTTTGAAGACGATGGCGAAGGCGTAGCGGTATTCGATCCGCCGCAGCATCAACCTCTTCTCCCGGCTTGCGGAGAAGATGCCCCGGAGGGGCAGATGAGGGGAGCGAGCGCAGCGAGTTGCTCTTCTTTCAGTAGCAGCAAAAGCAACAGCAGCTCGCTGCGCTCGCCTCCCCTCACCCGCCCTGCGGGCACCCTCTCCCCGCAGGCGGGGAGAGGGATTCCATGCCCCTCTTTCCCGCAAAGGGAACGAGCGCAGCGAGTTGCTTTTGGCAGCGGCAGGGCAGCGGCAACGACAACGACAACGACAACGACAACGGCAACAGCACCGATCACCCCCTTCTCCCCGCTCGCGGGGAGAAGATGCCCCGGAGGGGCAGATGAGGGGGGCAAGCGCAGCGACCAGACTTGACCCATCCCCCCCGCTGGCAGCTAATGACGGGTCCGAGTCCCCGCCGATCGACACCGCATGTACCTCGAGCACTACGGCCTGAAAGAACCGCCGTTCTCGATCACGCCCGATCCGCGTTTCGTGTTCCTCAGCGAGCGCCACCGGGACGCGCTCGCGCACCTGCTGTTCGGCATCGGCCAGGGGGGCGGGGGCGGCTTCGTGCAGCTGACCGGCGAGGTCGGCACCGGCAAGACCACGCTCAGCCGGCTCCTGCTCGAACAGATCCCGCAACTCGAAAACAGCGTGCCCACGCGCGTCGCGCTGGTGCTGAATCCGCGCCTGTCGCCGGCCGAGTTGCTGGAGACGATCTGCGAAGAGCTCCGTCTCGACATCGAGGGCCGTCGCGGCAGCGCCAAGGCGCTCACCGACACGCTCAATGCCTACCTGCTGGAAGCCTACGCGCAGGGACTGCGCGTGGTGCTGGTCATCGACGAGGCGCAGAACCTGTCGGTCGAAGCGCTCGAACAGGTGCGGCTGCTTACCAATCTCGAGACCGATACGCAGAAGTTGCTGCAGATCATCCTGCTCGGCCAGCCGGAACTGCGCGACATGCTGGCGCGTCCCGAGTTGCGCCAGCTCGCGCAGCGCATCACCGCGCGTTATCACCTCACGCCACTCGACGCGAACGAAACCACGGCCTACCTGCGCCACCGTTACCGCGTTGCCGGCGGCCTGCACCTGCCCTTCGATGCGGCGGCGATCCGGCGCATCCACGCGCATTCGGGCGGCGTGCCGCGCCTGATCAACGTGATCGCCGAACGCGCCCTGCTTGGCGGTTACGCGCACGACGACACCCGCATCGATGCGCGCACCGTCGACCGGGCCGCGCGGGAAACGCTGGCGCCGCGTGCGGCGGGACGCATTCCGCGCTGGCTGGTGCCGGCCGGGCTCGGCGTGGCGGCGCTCGCGCTCATCGCGGGCGTGTATGCGTGGCGCGTGCCGACGAGGCCTACGCCCGCCTCCGTTGTCGTGCCTGCACGTACCGCGACAGCGCCAGCCACGACGCAGGCCGCGCCGAACAAGCCCGCCGTTCCGGCGATCGACGCCGAGGGTCTGGCCGCGCGCATCGCCGGTGCCGCGCCCGCCTCGCCGCTGGCGTGGAAGCAATTGCTGCAGCTGTGGCAGCTGCCCTCGGACGATCTCAGCATCGGTATCGCGGCGAGTTGTCCCTTCGCGATTTCCACCGATGCCTACTGCCTGCACGCGCGCGGCGCGCTCGACCGCATCGCCACGCAGGATCGTCCCGTGCTGCTGCATCTCGCCGATGCGGGACACGAAGCCTGGGCGGTATTGCTAGGCGCCGACGCGCGTCGCGCGCGCCTGTCGCTCGACGGCAAGACCTTCGACATCGACCGCATTGCCCTGGCGCGCTACTGGAACGGCGACTACGCCGCCCTGTGGCGCGGCCCCTCCGGCATCGCGTGGCCGGTGACGAACGGCACGCCGACGCTCAGGTGGGTGCGCGACCGACTCACACCGCATTACCTGCCGATCGATGCGGTCGCGCAGCTCGATGCCGACATGCAGGCAGCCGTGCGCCGCTTCCAGGACGACAGCGGACTGGTCAGCGACGGCGTGATCGGTCCGGAAACGCTGATGGCGCTGGCCGCTCGGGGAGAAACCGGCCCACGCCTGCTCAGAGGGCTGGAATAACCATGTCGTTGATCCTCGAAGCCCTGCGCAAGTCCGAAGCCGAGCGTCGCCGCGGCCAGACGCCCGACCTGCTTACCGAAACCGTGCCCGTGTTCCCGACGACGCCGACGCGCGCACGCGATTGGCGCGTTGCGGGCAGCGCGGCAGCGGCGGCCTTGATCGTGGCCGCGCTCGCCATCGCCTGGATGCGCGCGCCGGCGCCCGTGCCCACCGAGGCCGGCGCAGCGCGCATCGACACCCGCGAAGCGGCGGATGAAGCCGGTGACATGGCGACCGTGACGACACCCTCGCTGCAACCGCCTCCGCGGAGTCTGCAGCCGCCCGCTTCGCCGCGGATCGCGACGCCGCCGTCGCCGCGTCCGGTGGCCCCGTCACCAGACGACAAACCGTCGACCGCAGCGTCAACGGCATCGCCCGCAACCGTCGCGGCTGCAACGACGCGCCCCGCGACGGAAAGCAGTTCGCCACCCACGGCACCATCGTTGCCGTCGTCCGCGGCCGCCGAGCCGGCGCCACCGCCGATCGCCTTCACCAGCCCCCAGTTGCCGCTGCGACTGTCCGACCTGTCTTCGGAAGAACGCCGGCAGTTGCCGCCGCTGAAACTCAGCATGCACATGTGGGCGCCCGACGCCGCGCACCGCTTCGTCATCATCGACGGCGCCCGCGCCAACGAAGGCGATCGCATCGGCGATGCGATGGTGGAAGCGATCCAGCCCGACAGCGTGCTGCTGGAGTGGCGCGGCCGGAAGATCCGCCTGCCGATCCGTTGACGCAACCCGCTTGCGCGGATCGCTTCGCGAAGTTTCAGTCGCGCCCGGGACCGATCGGATCGCCGTCCGCATCGAACGCGGGCGGATAGTAGAAGTTGAGCGTCTTCAGCAGCGTGCGGCCGGTGTTGCGCACTTCATGCCGCTCGCCCTTCTCGATCACCAGCAGCGTCCCGGCTTTGAGCGGCACGCGGCGGCCCTCCACCGTCGCCATACCGGAGCCCGAGACCACGAACAACCACTGGTCCGCACCGCGATGGCGGTTGTCCGGCCCGCCTTCGCTGTCGCCGGGCGCGATCACCATTTCCGCCGCCTGCGCCCTGCGCACGTCGAAGGCCACGCGGAATCCCTTGCCGAACCTCAATGTCTTGCGGCGCACGGCAGGCCTCCCGATGGACGGTGGCCCCCACCCTGCCCCAGGCCGCGTCAACGACGCATGCAGCGGCGCTGTAAGGAATCGGCCACCGCGGCGAATCACTTCCCCGACAACCGCGCCGCCGACGCCGGCGGGGCACCGTGACTCCACCTAGAATCCAGCGGGACACCATGGAAATCGCCGCCGCCATGCAGGACAACGCGCGACAGCGTTTCGCCGGACTGCTTGAACGCCATCGCGGCATCGTGCTCAAGGTCGCCCATTCGTACTGCCGGCATCCGGACGATCGCGCCGACCTCGCACAGGACATCGCGGCTCAGCTGTGGCGCGCGTTCCCCGGTTACGACGCCGCACGCGCCAGCTTCTCCACGTGGATGTACCGCATCGCGCTGAACGTGGCGATCTCGCACGTGCGCAGCAGCAGCCTGCGCGGCCGGCATTCGGTGCCGCTGGACGATGAGGCCCTGCTCGCCGGCGACGGCGACGATCACGAGGGCGACGAGCACCTGCGGCTGCTGCACGACTTCATCGCGCGACAGGATCCGCTCCACCGCGCCCTGCTGCTGCTCTACCTCGACGAGCGCAGCCACCGCGAAATCGCCGACGTCCTCGGCATCAGCGAGGCCAACGTCGCCACGAAGATCAGCCGCCTCAAGCAGCGGCTCCGCAACGAATTCGCCTGAAGGAGGCACCATGGAACTCGACGAACTCAAGGCCGCCTGGCAGCGCCTGGACCGGCAATTGCAGCAGCAGCACGAGCTGGACCTGCACGTCTTCCGCCAGGACCGGCTCGATCGCCTGAAGGCCGGCCTGCGTCCGCTGTTCTGGGGCCAGATCGCGCAGATCGCGTTTGGCCTGCTGTTCATCGCGCTGGCCATGTCGCTCTGGGCCTCGCAGCCGCATGGCGGCGCGGTGATCGCGGCCGGCGTGCTGGTGCACGTCTACGGCGTGGCGACGATCATTGCCGCCGCCGTCGTGCTGAGCCAGATGGGCCGGATCGATCCAGCGGCACCGGTGATCGCGATCCAGAAGCAGCTGGCGCGCGTTCGCACGCTGTACATCCGCAGCGGCATGGTCGCCGGACTGCCGTGGTGGTTCCTCTGGTTCGTGGTTCTGGTGGTGCTGGCAGGCCTGGCCGGCATCGACCTGCCGGCGACGTCGCCGCTCATGGTGTGGAGCGGGCTGGGCGTGGGCGTGCTCGGACTGCTCGCCATGTGGGGCGTGCATCGCTGGTCGCGCAATCCCGCGCGTCCGCACCTGGCACGCGCACTCGACGATGCCCTCACCGGCGCCAGCCTGCGCCGCGCCCAGGCACAGCTGGACGAGCTGCTGCGCTTCGAGCGCGAATGAGGCCAAAAAAAAGCGGGCACCAGGCCCGCTTTCTTCATCGCTTCAACGCGGCCATCACGCCGCCGCGTGGCGCGGGAATCCGACCATCCGCCGCGTTTCCTCGCACCACAGCTTCAGGCGCGCGCTCTTCAGGCTCGTCCACAGGGTGATGCGCGGCGCGGCCTGCAGCAGCGGGCTGGATTCGAAGGCTTCGCGCAGGCGGTAGTTGGGAATACGGCTGGCGAGGTGGTGGATGTGGTGGTATCCGATGTTGCCGGTGAACCAGTGCACCACGCGCGGCAGGTCGTAGTAGGAACTGCCGGCGATCGCCGCCTGGCTCGAATCCCACTCGTCCTTGCGCGTCCAGTACGCGTCCTCGAAGGTGTGCTGCACGTAGAACAGCCACACGCCCGCGGCGCCGGCGATCAGCACGATCGGCAGGTGCACCATCAGCACGGTCTGCCAGCCCAGCACCCACGCCAGCGCTCCGCCGGCGACGAGCAGCACGAGGTTGTTGAGCAGCACGCTCGCCCACTCCTTCTTCCAGGTGAAGGGCAGGTCGAACGGGAAGCGGTGCTTCAGCACGAACTGGTACAGCGGCCCGACGCCCAGCAGCACCGGCGTGCTGCGGTAGAAGCGGTAGCTCAGGCGGCCGAACCACGAGCGCGCGCGGTATTCGGCGACGGTCAGGGTTTCGATGTCGCCCATCTCGCGGCGATCGAGGTTGCCCGAGGTGCCGTGGTGGATCGCATGCGTCTTCTTCCAGTAGCCGTAAGGGAACAGCGTGACCACGCCGAGCACGCGACCGACCGTGTCGTTGGCACGCGCATTGGCGAAGAAGGAACCGTGCCCGCAGTCGTGCTGGATGATGAAGGTGCGCACGTACAGGCCGGCGGCGGGAATCGACAGCAGCAGCGTCCAGCCGTAACCCCACTGGCCTACCACGCTCCAGGCCATCAATGCCCACAGCACCGCGAACGGCACCAGCGTGTTGATCAGCTGCCACACGGCGCGGCCGAGATGGGGCGTGGCGAATTGCGCGCAGAGCTTGCGCAGGTTGGGGGATGAAACGGTGGAGGCGGCAGGCGCGGCGTGCGATACAGCGGTGTTCAAGGCATTCTCCCGGAAGGCGCGCCATTGTCCGGTCCCGCCGGCACCACCGCAAACGACGCTGGCGTATGGTCTCGCTACGAGTGCGCGCGCGGTCACATTCCGCTTGCGCGAGGGCCGCACGGCTGCGACGCTGCCGCCAGCTTCCGACAGACGGCAGGACAGGTTCCGCACATGCAGCGCATCGTTTTCGAGCTCGACCGGGATTACGTCGAGCTCAACCAGCTCCTCAAGCTAACCGGCCTGTGCGACAGCGGCGGTGCCGGCAAGCAGCTGGTCGCCAGCGGCGCGGTGCGCGTGGACGGCGCGGTCGAACTGCGCAAGACCTGCAAGATCCACGCGGGCCAGCGGGTGACGCTCGGCGAGGTCGAGATCAAGGTCGCCGGCGGCTGACGCGCCGGTTCGCGCATTCAGGCAGCCAGGTCGCTGCCGTCACCCATTCGCAGCCGCGTGAGGCAGGCCTTTCAGCCGGGCCCGCGAATCGCCCGGCGCCACCGATCGCTCCGTGCCTGTCCTGTCGCGTGTCCTTCCCGCGTATGACGGGCAAGGTATTCGCGTGGAGCGGGTGTGATGCGGCGTGTGGCGAAGTGGTCGGCGATCGGGCTGGCGATCGTGTTGCTGGGCGTGACGGCGCTGTTTGCGGTGTCCTGGGCGGTCACCGGCAAGGCGATGTCCCGCACGTATGCGGTCAGCGATCCGCCGTTGCGCGTGGAAACGACGGCCGAGGCGCTGGCGCGCGGCCGCCACCTGTTCGACACGCGCGGTTGCGGCGATTGCCACGGACCACAGGGCGCCGGACGCGTGCTGATCGACGATCCGGTGCTTGGTCGCATCGTTCCCTCCAACCTCAGCCGCAGCGTTCGCGATCCGGCGTACACCGACGATGCCCTGGGCGCCGCGATCCGCCACGGGATCCGTCCCGACGGAACCCCGTTGCTGATCATGCCGTCGGGCGAATTCGCCGACTTCGAGGATCGCGACGTCGCCGCGCTCGTCGCCTACATGCGCTCGCTGCCCGCCAGCGACAACGCCCCGGGAACCAGCTCCGTGCGTCCGGTGGGTCGCGTGCTGTACACGCTCGGCAAGCTGCCGCTGTTTTCCGCCGAACGCATCGACCATGCGCCACGCGCGCGACAGGCGCCCGTCGCGGCAATCACGCCCGAATACGGCCGCTACGTCGCGCAATCGTGCACGGGTTGCCATGGCCCAGGCCTGGCCGGCAACACCGTCGTGATCCCCGGCAAGCCGAAGTCGGCGAACCTCACCCCGCACGCCGATGGCCTGGCGGCCTGGCAGGAAGCCGACTTCCTCCGCCTGATGCACACCGGGCGCCGCCCGGATGGCACGGCGGTGGATCCGTTGATGCCGTGGCCGGCCTACGACCGCATGGACGACACCGAATTGCGCGCCGTGTGGGCCTACCTGCGCACCGTCCCGCCCGTGCCCGGCAAGCCGAAGCGACGCTGAGGATCAGTCGCCGGACAACGCCTGGCGATGCGCCAGCGCGCGTTCCGGCGGCCCCAGCAGTTGTCCGATCGTGCCGCGCCAGCCGCGTGCGCGCGCCGCATCGCGGAACATCGCGATCCACTCGTGGAAGGTCAGGCGGACCGGGTTGTGGCTGTGGATCTGCCCGACGATGCCGTATTCGCACGGCACGGCCGGATCCTCTTCGACGAAGCTGCCGAACAGCTTGTCCCACACGATCAGCACGCCCGCGTAATTGCGGTCGATGTACTTCGCGTTGCGCGCGTGATGCACGCGGTGGTGCGAAGGCGTGTTGAACACGTGTTCGAGCCAGCCCAGCCGGCCGACGGCCTGCGTGTGCACGAAGAACTGGAAGCCCAGGTTGATCGCGACGACCGCAACGATATGCGCGGGCTCGAAACCCAGCCACGCCAGCGGCAGCCAGAACAGCCACATCCCCGAGACCGGATACGTGAGGCTCTGGCGGAACGCGGTGGACAGGTTGAGGCGTTCGGACGAGTGGTGCGTGACGTGCGACGCCCACAGCCAGCGGATGCGGTGGCTCGCGCGGTGGAACCAGTAATAGAAGAAGTCCTGGGCCACGAACAATGCCGCGATCGTCCACGCCGAGGCCGGCAGGTCGAACAGGCGATGCGCGTAAACGGCGTAGTACAGGCCTATCACCAGCAGCCACGCGACCGCATCGGCGGCCTGGTGCATCAACGCCAGCGCGGCGTTGGAGAGGGTATCGACCAGGCTGTACATCCCGGGCCGGCGCCGGCGCCAGTACCAGGCCTCCAGGGCGATCAGCGCCAGGAACACCGGCGCCATGCCGAGCAATATCCATTTCTCCATCGCGGGCCTTCCGTGGTCGGGTCGTGGCGGGCCGGGCGAGTCTGCCCGCTGCGCCCGACGACGTCCACACCGGGGCGTATGGAACGGCACGAACCAACGGAGTGGCCTCGCCTGTGCCGATCGTTGGGCGACCAACGGGCAAGGCGGCCCCCGCGCCGGCCGGGCATGCTGGCCCCATGCCGACCTTCCGCTCCCCAAGTCCTGGCCGCGCCGCCGCGCTGGCCCTCGTCGTCGCCGCGACTGCGTACGCGATCGCGCTGTCCGTGCTGGCCCGCGATCCGGATTTCGGCATCGTCGAACCGCTGTTCCTGTTCGCGATGCTCGGCGTGGTGTTCCCGCTCCTGGCCTGGCTGTGCACGCTGAAACCCCAACGACCGGCCACACCGCTGCCGGAGCCGCGGCAACTGCCGCGCGTAGTGCTGTACCTGGCCGCATTCGCGCTGGTAGTGCTGGGCTGGGGCTTCTCGTCGATCAACGCGCATTTCCCCGACGAGCCGGCGCAGTCGATCGTGCAACTGGTGGTGAAGCTGGTGACGATGGTGCTGCTGCCGGCGGTGCTGTTCCTCGGCTGGAAGTTCGGCGCGAAACCGACGCTGCCGTGGCAACGCCTGCTGCTGACCTTCGTGGTGATGTCGCTGGCCTACCTGGCGATGCAGTCGGTGTTCGGGCGCGGCCTGGTGACGCTGCGCGAACTCGCGCCGTCGGCCGCGACCCTGGCGTGGGCGATCCCCGCGTGTTTCGGGTGGCAGACGATCGAAGCCGGCCTGTGCGAGGAAGTGCTGTTCCGCCGCGTGCTGCAGGAGAAGCTCGCGATCGCCGGCGGCTCGCAGGTCGCCGCGGTGGCGTGGGCCTCGCTGCTGTTCGGCCTGGCGCACGCGCCGGGGCTATGGCTGCGCGGCGGGCATCTGATGGAAGGCGTGGCGCACGCCACGCCGGCGTGGGCGATCGCCTATTCCATCGTGATGATCGCGCCCGCCGGCATCGCCTTCGGCGTGCTGTGGGCACGCACGCGCTCGCTGTGGCTGATCGTCCCGCTGCACGGCATGGTCGACCTCCTGCCGCAACTGGCGCCGTTCATCCGCGCGTGGAGCGGCCACGCCTGAGTGCGGGCGCACACACGCCGCGCAACGGAAGTTCTGGTCGTCGTGCGGCTCAGCCTGCCAGCCGCGTCAGCGACCAGAAGCCGACATCGCGGCGATGGCGGAAGCCGATCTGCTCGTACAGCTGCTTGGCGCGCGTGTTCTCGTGGCTGACGTGGAGGAAGGGAATCCGTCCGCGTTCCAGTGTGTCGTTCGTGAGCATCGCCGTGAGCCGGCGCGCGTAGCCACGGCCGAGGAAATCCGGATGCGTGCAGATCGCACTCATCTCCGTGTACGCATCGGTGCCCAGACGCTCGCCGATGATGGCGGCGAGCCGCTCCTCCTGGTAGATGCCGAAGTAGCGCCCCATCTCCATCGTGCGTTCGCGGAAGTAATGCGGATACACCAGCGCGGTGAGCGCGAGCACGTCGGCGCGATGCGCCTCCGACAGCGGGATGATCTCCGGGCCGTCGATCACCTCGAGCGGGTCATGGCTGATCATCTGCGCCAGCGGGCGATAGGCCTCCAGCTTCCAGCCCGCGGGAACCGAGGGCACGACACCGATGAGGTAGACGCTCTCGCCCGGCGCGACCAGGGGCGCGACGGTATCGTCGACATCGACCCCGGCGTGGGCGACGCCGAGAAAGGGAGCGAACGGTGCGGGATAGCACGCGGCATCGCCGTTGCGCAGCGCGATCGCGCGATGCCGCGTGCACAGCGAATTCCAGAAGGGATTGTCGAGATCGTGTTCGGTCATCGCGATTGCCTGCCAGGCGGCCATCCGCCTGCGCAGGCATGTTCGTTCGATGACCGCGTTGCTGGCAACCGTCGCGGCATTCCCGCTAGCGGTCCGGCCAGCGCTCGCGCCACCGCGGCGTCTGCGCACGCATCCGCGTGCCGGGCATGGGGGAAGCCAGGGGCTCGATCACGAAGATCTCGCCATCGAGATCGACCAGATACAGGTTTCCGTCCTCGTCCACGCCGAAGCTGGCGATGTTGGTGATGGCGCCGGCATTCGGCGCGAAGTCCGCATTGCGC
Organism: Lysobacter yangpyeongensis; assembly: GCF_042655745.1. Classification (NCBI taxonomy): domain Bacteria; kingdom Pseudomonadati; phylum Pseudomonadota; class Gammaproteobacteria; order Lysobacterales; family Lysobacteraceae; genus Lysobacter; species Lysobacter yangpyeongensis. Next base: position 115,771 of record NZ_JBHSNM010000002.1, read on the forward strand.
ACGGTGAACTCGCTGGACGGCAACGTCATGCCCACCGACACGCTCGACACCGGTAACGTCCAGACGTTGGGCCGGATGAAATCGGCGAACACGTACAGGCCCTGCAGGGACTGCACGTTGCCCCGGTACACGTAACCGCCGATGACGGTGTTGCCCTGGCGCGTTCCTGCGCCGTGCACGTATTCGGCAACCGGCGGCGTGAGTCCCGCCGTCGACCCGCCACGGTATGGCGAGGTGCCTTCCATGATCGGCCAGCCGAAGTTCGCGCCGCCGTCGCCGGGCCGCAGCAGGTCGACTTCCTCCACCGCGTTCTGTCCGACATCGCCGATCCACAGGTTGCCGGTGGCGGGATCGAAGCTGTTGCGGAACGGATTACGCAGTCCGTATGCGAACACTTCCGGCGCGCCGCCGCCGTTCGCGAACGGATTGTCCGCCGGTATCGCGTAATCGCGCGCGTCATCGGCCGGGAATCCGTCGCGGCCGGGATCGATGCGCAGGATCTTGCCCAGCAGCGTGGCCGGATTCTGGCCGTTGTTGTCGGGATCGCCCGAGCCGCCGCCGTCGCCGATCGCGATGTAGAGGAAGTCGTCGGGTCCGAATCCGATCCAGCCGCCGTTGTGGTTGCTGCGCGGGTGAGGCACGCGCAGGATCGCGTCGCCGCTCGCGGGATCGGCCTGCTCGCGATTGCCCGCCATCGTGCCGTAGCGGCGGACCTCGATGGTGCCGTCGGGCACCGTCACGAACACGTAGAACGTCCCGCTCGTCATGAAATCGGGCGCGGTGGCGAACCCCAGCAGACCGCGTTCGCCATCGGTCGATAGTTGTCCCGTCAGATCGAGGAACGGCGTCGGTGCGATCGCGCCGGTATCGGGCGACAGAACCAGGATGCGGCCGCCCAGTTCGGTCACGAACACCCGTCCGCTGCCGTCGGGCACCGGCGCCAGGAAGGCCGACTCGTTCAACCCCGCCACCACGCGACGCACCTGGTAGGCGGGCGCCTCGGCCACGTCGGTCACGGTGACCGACATGGAGCGGGCGACGTTCGCGTGCCCGTCGCTGACGGTCAGTTCGAGTTGATAGACGTTGTCGCCGTTGTTGTCGCCCGGAGCTTCGAAATCCGGCGGAGAGACGAACGACAGCGCGCCGGCGGAAGTGATGCGGAAGCGATCGCCGTCGACGCCCCCGCTGATCGAGAACGTCAGCGCATCGCCGTCGGCGTCGGTGGCGGTCACGGTATGGAACGCGTCCGCCGTGTTCTCCGCGACCGTGACCGACGCCGTCGAGGTGAATACCGGTGCGCGGTTCAATGGCGGCGGCACGCGGCCTCCCCCACCGCCCCCGCCGCAGGCAGCGAGCGTCATCGCCAGCAACGATGCGGCCAGCGGATGTACTGGTGCGGACCTGGCCATCGGACGCCTCCCGTTTCCGTGACGCGGGAGAGCGTCCTCCTGCGGCCGCTTCGGGGTCGTGAAGGCCCGGCGTGTGCGTGCACAGGACTGGGGACCGGGCCGACGGAGCGAGGGCAAACGCAAAAATCGGGCCTCGAGTCGCGGGATTGCCGCCGCGGCAGTCGATCCGCAGCCCTTCGAATCGTCGTAACGGATGAGGCGCTACAACGCCCTCTCCCCTTCCGCTCCGAGGAGGTCCCATGTCCTACATCGATGGCTTCGTGATGGCCGTTCCGACGGCCAACAAGGACCAGTTCATCCGGCACGCCAACAGCGGCGATTCCGTCTTCATGGAGAACGGCGCCACCCGCGTTCTGGAGTGCTGGGGCGACGACGTCCCGGACGGCAAGCTCACCGATTTCCGTCGTGCCGTGCAGGCGAAGGACGACGAAACCGTGGTCTTTTCGTGGATCGAATGGCCCGACAAGGCCACGCGCGACGCCGGCATGGAGAAGGTGATGAAGGATCCGCGCGTGAGTCCCGAAAACAATCCGATGCCGTTCGACGGCAAGCGGCTGATCTACGGCGGGTTCGCGCCGGTGGTGGAGCTGCGGTCGCACTGACGTCCCGTCGCTACTGCGCTGCTTCACGCAGCCGGCGAACTTGCTGCGTTCCTCGGCCGCCCGCCTGCATCACTTGACCGGCGGCGGCCGCTCAGGCCCTGCGTCACTGCGATCGTCCGCCCAGTTCGCGGGTGAGGCGGGCGGCGGGAACGGCCCGGCACGCGCGTGCACTCTCGCCCGCCCACAAGGGCGAGAAATCACTGCGGCCCTGGCGTTCCGCGGCCGCGCGTAGCGGCGCCATCGCGGCGGCGGCGAGGGGAAATTCCGGGGCGCGCGGATGGATGGGCCCGAGTTCGCGCATCACGCGATTGACGATCCCGCGCGCGATCCGTCCGCTGAACAGATTGGTGAAGGCGGTATTGCCGGCCCCATCGCCCTGCAGGGCAGCGCGATGTACCGGACCCGTCGTCGCCTCGTCGCACAGCAGGTATGCGGTGCCAACCTGCACGGCGGCCGCGCCGTGCGCGATCGCATTTTCTACCTGGCATCGATCGGCGATGCCGCCTGCCGCAATGACGGGCACGCTCATCACCTGCGTCAATTGCCGCACCAGCGACAGGGTGTCGGCCGCGCGCTCCAGCGAAGGCGTCAGGAACCAGCCGCGGTGGCCGCCTGCCTCCACGCCCTGCGCAACGATCGCATCGACGCCGCGCGCTTCCAGCCACCGCGCCTCCTCGATGGACGTCGCCGTTGCGAGCATGACCGCACCCCAGCCACGTACCCTCGCCAGCAACCGGGGCGCGGGCAGTCCGAAATGGAAGCTCACGACGGATGGCCGGAATTCCTCCAGCACGTCGGCCGCCGCATCATCGAAAGGTTGTCGGGCCGGCGCGGTAGATACCACCTCCGCATCGATGCCCAGTTCCTCGTAGTACGGCGCCAGCAGCGCGCGCCAGCGTGCATTACCTTCCGGATCCGGTACCGGCGGAACGTGGCAGAAGAAGTTGACGTTGAACGGGGCGCCAGTGGCGGAGCGGAGAGCCGCCAGTTCTGCGCGTAGTGCATCGGCGCCAAGCATGGCGCAAGGCAGCGAACCCAGGCCTCCGGCACTGCTCACGGCCGCGGCAAGCGCGTGATGCTGCACGCCCGCCATCGGCGCCTGGATGATCGGTATGGAAATGCCGAGCCGGTCGAGCAGCGTCATGGACAAGCCTATACACCATTCCGCGATCGGTCATCCCGGCCAGGGCGCGCTGCCCGGAGGACAGCGCGCCGCCGCATCGGTCCTACTTCTGGAGGATCGTCGCCGTGGGACTGCCGTCGGAGACGTTGTCGGTCACGCGGTTGTTGCCGAAAGAACGGATGTTGCCCCCGTTGATGGCGCGCAATCCATTGTCATTGTTGGTTACCACGTTGTCCGAGATGCGCAGGTTCGCGGCCGCGCCATCTGCCAGCAGACCGGCTCCCACGGACGGGCCGTAACCGTTGTTGGCGATCTGGCAATTCTGCACCGTGATATCGGAGAAATCGCCGCTGCTGACCGATGCGATGCCGAAGTTGACGTTGCCCGAGGCGACGGAGTCGCTGACGGCAACGATGCTGCGATTGTTCGCGCGAAGGCCGAAGCCGTTTTCGTGCAGGCGCGTGCTGGATACGGAGACGGTCGCGATACCCGTTCCGGTAGGCGACACGTAGATGCCGCCGGTTCCGGACGAAGCACTGTCATTGTTGTGGATGTCGCTGTTGCTCACGAACAGCTGGCTGGCGCCGCTCGGCTCGAAATCGATGCCGCGCGACGTGAAGCCGCTGATCTCGACATTCTCGACATGGAGGCTGCGCCCGGCGAGGAAGCGAATGCCGTTCAGGCCGCTCTTCACGCCATCGATGGAGAGATTACGGATCACGACGGTGTCCGCTGCGCCGGCATTGACGATGATGCCATTCGTTCCAGCCGCCAGGACGCCACCGTGATCGACACCGCCGCCATCGATGGTGATTGCCTTGGTGATCGTGACGGCGCCGAACCCACCCGGGTCCAGGACGTTGATCATGCCGCCGGCGGCCGTCTTGGAAATGGCACCGGCGAACGTCTTGCAAGGTGCCGTGCGGCTGCACGGATTGGCGTCGTCGCCAACGCCCGAGACCCAAGTGCGTGTGGCCTGGGCAAAAGCGCCCGTGCTGAAGCCGGACGCGAAGGCAGCGACCAGCAGCAGCGCCACGAGCCTGTTGAAACGTTTCATGGTTGTTCCCCTTTGAACCGCAGTTGGCGCCATGCGTGCGACGCGGCGATCGCCTGAAATCGCATGGCGGATCTGTGCCTTTCCCCGGGCATCGCTACCCGCGGGAAAGCTTGCGCCATCCCGCCTGGCACGTAAAGCGTGACCGGCTCCGCGTTATACGTGGACTGTCTTCCAACGCCCCCGCGAGAACAGCCACAGGGTGAACAGGCCCACCGAGGTTTCCGAGAAGAACACCGCCCAGAACACGCCGGTGTGCCGCCAGTCCAGATGCACGGCGAGCCAGTACGCGAGCGGGATCTGGATCAGCCAGAAGAACACGATGTTGATGCGGGTCGGCGTCATCGTGTCGCCGGCACCGTTGAAGGCCTGCACCGACACCATCCACCAGCCGTAGATGAAGTAAGAATAGGAGAGGATCTTCAGCCATTCGCCGCCGATCGCGATGACCTGGGGATCGGCAGTGAAGATCGCGATCAGCTGCGTCGGCAGCAGGTAGAACAGCACCGAGATCGCCAGCGTGAAGGCCATGTTGTACCAGCCGATGCGCCACACCGACGCTTCGGCGCGTTCGGCCTGCTGCGCACCGAGGTTCTGCCCGACCAGCGTGGCCGCCGCGTTCGACATGCCCCACGCCGGCATCAGCGTGAACATCATGATGCGGATCGCGATCGTCGCGCCGGCGACGGCTTCGCTGCCGATGCTGGCGAGGATGCGCATCAGGAAGATCCACGACGTCATCGCCACGATCATCTGGCCGATCCCGCCCAGCGAGGTGCGCACGATGTTCCAGAGGATCGCGCCATGCACGGACAGCTGCGATGCCGCCACGCGGATGTGCTTGCCGCCATGGAACAGCACCCACAGCTGGAACAGCACACCCACGCCGCGGCCGATATTGGTGGCCAGGCCCGCGCCTTCGATGCCCAGCGCCGGCACCGGCCCCAGGCCGAAGATCAGCAGCGGGCACAGCAGGATGTTCAGGCCGTTGGACAGCCACAGCACGCGCATCGCGATCGCCGCGTCACCCGCGCCGCGGTAGATCGCATTGATCACGAACAGCAGCATGATCACCGCATTGCCGCCGAGCATCCATTGCGTATAGCGGTAGCCATGTTCGATCGTCCACGCATCGCCGCCCATCAGGCGCAGCAGGTCCGGCGCGAACAGGATCCCGGCCACGGCCGACGGTATCGATACCAGCAGCGCGATGAAGATCGCCTGCACTGCCGTGATCGCCGCTTCCTCGCGCTTGCCTTCGCCGACGCGCCGCGCGACCACGGCGGTCACCGCCATCGCCAGGCCCATCGCGAGCGCGTACAGCAGGAACAGGTAGCTTTCGGTCAGCCCCACCGTCGCCACGGCCGAGGGCCCGAGCTTGGCGACGAAGAAGATGTCGACCACGGCGAAGGTCGACTCCAGCACCAGCTCGAGCACCATCGGCACGGCGAGCAGGAATACCGCCCGGCGCAAGGGAATCTTCGTGTAATCGGCACCGGTGCCGCGGATGGCTTCGCGCAGTTCGGACCAGAGCGGGCGGTGCTCGCCCGTCGAAGGCGTGTCGGATTCAGCGTCGAGCACGGATTGCGGTTCGCTATTCATTCGGAGTCCATCGCTTCCGGATCAAGGGCATGGTAGGTCAGGCAGGCCTGGCGTACCGGTTCAGGAAGACGACGAATCAGATGACGCGGAATCGACAGGCGTCGACGTCGTCGGTCGTCATGCCGGTGGTCGCTCGTCATCCCGGCGGTCACGCATCATCCCGGCGGTCGCTCGTCATCCCGGCGCAAGCTGGGATCCATTTGCTGTTGCCCCTCAGCGTGCCGGCAGCCGCGAGGCGTGGCTCGCGGCCAGGAGCCAGCGTCCCTCGCGATACAGCCAGGTATCGGTGAAGCGGAAATCCGCCGCGAAGGCTTCACCTCCCGCCGTGCCCTTGATGCTGGTGATGCCGGTGACGATCGCCGCGTCGCCGTACAGGCGGACGGACTGGTCGTGGTTGCGGAATTCCTGATAACGCGGTTCGCGCGCGGTCACTTCGGCGAGGTTCTGCGCGAGGTCGGTCACCGCGCCACGCGAATCCACCAGCGTGAAGCGCGGGTCCAGCGCGGTGCGCAGGTACGCGGTGTCGCCCACTTCGAAGGCATGGCAGATGGCCGCTTCGACGCGCCGGATCTCGCGTTCGTCCTGCGCGGCGTCGCGGGCTTGCGCTGCCATCGCGGGGAGGACAAACAGCAGTGCCAGCATCCAGCCCTTCATCGCGTGCTCCCGGCATGAGGAGCGGACAGGCTACGCAATTGCGGCTTCACAATCTTGGCCGCATGCCTGCGTGCGGTGCAGGAGCTGCCGGCTCAGCGCTGCTTCGCGGCCGCGATCTGCCGCAGCGCCTGCTCGAACACCTCGACCGGCTGTCCGCCGGAGATCAGGTACCGCTGCTCGATGATGATGGCCGGCACGGCCTGGATGCCGCGCTCGAGGAAGAACCGCTCTTCGATCCGCACGGCATCGGCGTATTCGTCGCCGGCGAGGATCGCCTGCGCGCGCTCCGCCGGCAGGCCGACGCCGGCTGCGATGCGCACCAGCGTCGCGTGATCCGACACGTTCTGCCCTTCGCTGAAGTAGGCGCGCAGCAGGGCGTGCTTGAGCGCCGCCTGTTTGCCCTCGAGCGCAGCCCAGTGCAGCAGGCGGTGCGCGTCGAAGGTGTTGTACGTGCGCGTGCGCCGTTCCATGTCGAAGCGGAAGCCCAGCGCCGCACCGCGCTGGCGGATCGCTTCCTGGCTCTGCGCCAGTTGCTCCGCCGACATGCCGTACTTCGTCTGCAGGTGTTCGGCGATGTCTTCGCCTTCCGGTCCCATCTGCGGGTTCAGTTCGAACGGGCGGAAATGGATTTCCGCCCGTACCTCCCCGGCCACTCGCGCGAGCGCCTGCTCGAGCGAGGCCAGTCCGATCGCGCACCAGGGGCAGACGACATCCGAGACGAAGTCGATGCGCAGTGCCACCGGCGCGGCCGAGGCGCTCATCCCTGCACCATCGGCAGCTTGAGGCCCTGCTCCTTCGCGCACTGCTTGGCGATGTCGTAGCCGGCATCGGCATGGCGCATCACGCCGGTGCCCGGGTCGTTCCACAGCACGCGAGCGATGCGCCGGTCGGCGGCTTCGCTGCCGTCGCAGACGATCACGACGCCCGAATGCTGCGAGTAGCCCATGCCGACACCGCCGCCGTGGTGCAGCGACACCCACGTCGCGCCGCCCGCCACGTTGAGCATGGCGTTGAGCAGCGGCCAGTCCGAAACCGCGTCGGAACCGTCGCGCATCGCTTCGGTTTCGCGGTTGGGCGAAGCGACCGAGCCGCTGTCGAGGTGATCGCGACCGATCACGACCGGCGCCTTGAGTTCGCCCTTGCGCACCATCTCGTTGAAGGCGAGCCCGAGCTTGTGGCGCAGGCCCAGGCCGACCCAGCAGATGCGCGCCGGCAGGCCCTGGAAGCTGATGCGCTCCTTGGCCATGTCGAGCCACCGGTGCAGGTGCGGATCGTCCGCGATGATTTCCTTCACCTTCGCATCGGTCTTGTAGATGTCTTCGGGATCACCCGAGAGCGCGACCCAGCGGAACGGGCCGACGCCGCGGCAGAACAGCGGGCGCACGTAGGCCGGCACGAAACCGGGGAAGTCGAAGGCATTCGTGCAGCCCTCGTCCTTCGCCATCTGGCGGATGTTGTTGCCGTAGTCGACGGTCGGGATGCCCTGCGCGTGGAAGGCGAGCATCGCTTCGACGTGCACGCGCATCGACTTCTTGGCGGCGTCGCGCACCTTGGTCGGATTCGCCTTCTGTTCGTCCAGCCACTGCTCGACGCTCCAGCCGATCGGCAGATAGCCGTGCACCGGATCGTGCGCGGAGGTCTGGTCGGTGACGCAGTCCGGGCGCACGCCGCGCTTCACCAGTTCCGGCAGGATCTCGGCGGCGTTGCCGAGCAGCGCGATCGACTTGGCCTCGCCGGCCGCGGTGTACTTCGCGATGCGGGCGAGCGCGTCGTCGAGGTCGTGCGCCTGTTCGTCGACGTAGCGCGTGCGCAGGCGGAAGTCGATGCTGCTCTGGCGGCATTCGATGGTGAGCGAGGACGCGCCCGCGAGCGACGCGGCCAGCGGCTGCGCGCCGCCCATGCCGCCCAGGCCGGCGGTGAGGATCCACTTGCCCTTGAGGCTGCCGCCGTAATGCTGGCGACCCATTTCGACGAAGGTCTCGTACGTGCCCTGCACGATGCCCTGCGAGCCGATGTAAATCCACGAGCCGGCCGTCATCTGGCCGTACATCATCAGGCCTTTCTTATCGAGCTCGTTGAAGTGCTCCCACGTCGCCCAGTGCGGCACCAGGTTGGAGTTGGCCAGCAGCACGCGCGGCGCGTCCGGATGCGTGGGGAAGATGCCGACCGGCTTGCCCGACTGCACCAGCAGCGTCTCGTCGTCGTTGAGTTCGCGCAGCGACTTGAGGATCGCGTCGAAGGATTCCCAGTCGCGCGCGGCGCGGCCGATGCCGCCGTACACCACGAGTTCGGCGGGGTTCTCCGCCACTTCCGCGTCGAGGTTGTTCTGCAGCATGCGGTACGGGGCTTCGGTGAGCCACGACTTGCAGGTGAGCGTGTTGCCGCGCGGCGCGCGGATCTGGCGGGAAGTGTCGCGACGGGTGGACATGGTCGGTTCCTGGTTGTTGTCATTCCCGCGAACGCGGGTAGCCATGGACGTCGAGCCCGGCAGCGTCATCGGCTTGCTCAGACGACGACTGCCTGTGCTCTCCGGGAAAATTATCGCGCCGCGTGCCCGGCAGCCTCCACGGCGGGCAGCGCCGCAATCGTCCGGGACATGCCGGAAACCACCCGATTTCCGGCCTCGCAGCGGTTTTTGTATACGCTGTATACATGACCGCCCCGCTCCCGACGTCCGAACGCATCCTGCGCGCCGCCCGCGTCCTGTTCGAGCGTGGCGGCGCGCAGGCGGTGAGCATGCGCCGGGTCGCCGATGCGGTCGGGCTGACGCCGATGGCGATCTACCGCCACTTTCCCAATCGCGAAGCGCTGCTCCGCCGCATCAGCGACGACAGCTTCGACGAGATCGCACGGCACTGGATCGCACGCAACCGCGGCGGCGACGTGCTGGCGCGGGTGATCGGCCTGCAACGCATCTACCTGGACTACGCGCTGTCGCATCCGCACCTGTTCGACCACGCGTTTTCCGCACGGCGCGCCGGTGCCCGACAGTACCCGGAGGACTTCCGCGCCGGACGTTCGCCGACGCTCACCGTGGCTGCCGAAGCGGTCGCCGAAGCCATGCAGGCGGGGTTGCTGCGCGGCGACGACGAATGGGACGTCGCGATGACGCTGTGGGCGCACACGCACGGACTGGTCGCGCTGTATCGCGCGGGTCGCTTCAGTTACGACGAGGCGCAGTTCCGGCGCTTCTACGAGGCTTCGCTGCAGCGCCTGCTGCACGGACTGATGGCCTGACAGCGCCGGCCTGCGATTGTCCCAGCGGCTGGATTCAGTTTCCGCGGCGCGCCGCCGGCAACTCACGATAATTGCGCATCGCTCGCGGTGGCCAACGCAGCGAAACCTCACAACGAACCACAAGGAGTGTTCCATGCGTCGTTTCGCCATTCTCGCCGCAGTCGTCCTCGCACTATGGCTGCCCACGGTTCATGCCGCCGCGCCGGTCGAATCCGTGCGTGTCTATGCGTTCGATTGCGGTCGCCTCGAATTCAAGGACCTGGGCATCTTTTCCGACACCGGTGAGTACGACGGCGTCGCGGGTACGCTGTCCGAACCGTGCTTCCTGATCCGCCATCCGAAAGGCGACCTGCTCTGGGACACCGGCCTGGGCGATCGTTTCGCGGCCACGCCCGGCGGCGTGGAAGTGCGGCCCGGCGTGCGCTACATCGTCGATACGCCACTGCTGAAGCAGCTGCAGGCGATAGGCGTCGCGCCCGCCGACATCGAATACCTGTCCTTCTCCCACTTCCATCGCGACCACACCGGCAATGCCAACGTGTTCGTGCACTCGACCTGGCTGCTCAGCCGGCGCGAAGTGGAAGCGCTCGAAGGAACGCCCACGCCGGTCAACGTCAATCCCGACGACCTGAGCGGCCGCAAGCAGGCGAAGGTCGAGCTGATCGACCTCGACCGCGATGTGTTCGGCGACGGCACGGTGAAGATCCTGCGCGCCAACGGCCACACCGCCGGGCACCAGGTGCTGCAACTGAAACTGCCGCACGCCGGCGTCGTGATCCTGTCGGGCGATGCGGTGCACACGCGCGAGAACTACGAGCTCAACCGCATGCCGGTCTTCAACTACGCGCGTGGCGAAACGCTGGGTTCGATGGACCGCATCCGCCGCATCCTCGCCCGCAACGGCGGACGACTGGTGATCCAGCACGATCCGCGCGACTTCGAAGCGCTGCCCAAGGCGCCCGCGTACCTCGACTGACGCCTGGAGCGACGCAACGAAAAAACGCCCGGCATTGCCGGGCGTTTTCGTATGGGCCGCTCGCCCAATCAGTGGATCGAAGGATCCAGCTTGCGCAGCGCGTCGGCGATATCGACTTCGCCCGTGCGCTGCATGTCCTCGCGGGTGTAGGCACGGCCGATGGCACCGTTGCTACAGGTGCGCTGCTTGCGCGTGTCGCTGCGCTGGCTGATGCGCGTGCCGGTGTGGCGCAGGCACAGATGATCGTTGATGTCCTGCTTGCGCGCCTCGTCCTGCTGAGTGGCTGTTTCGGCGGCGGGCTGGGGAGCAGGCGCCGGCTGCGGTGGTGCGGCCTGCGCTGAGGCCGCGACCAGCAATGCGCCCAGGGAGATCGTCAGGGTTTTCATGAGGGAACTCCGTCGTGGTGTTCGCCGGGTCACCATACGCCCCCCGGCCTGTGCCGGACATGGCGGCAGCGCGTCGCGTCAGCTGCGGTTCGGGTTGCACTCCATGCGGCCCGCCCTGAACGCCGCGACCTCCGCTTCGGTCGCCGGTCGCGGTTCCACGCCGTCGTCGAAGAGCACCCGCCACACGCCGTCGGCGTCCCGGTGCCACACCGAATGGAAGGCGCCGATGTGGAAGCGTTCCTCGGGCGTCGCGCCCTCGCCGGCCGCCGCGGGCTCTAGCACTTCGAGCAGGCTCGGCCCGCTGGACCAGGCCGTATCGGCGATGCCGGGCACCATGGTCACGCGCGTGGGATACCACAGCAGCGCCATCCGTCTGCCTTCGATCAGGCCCGCCCAGCGCTGCGAGATGGCGTCACGGCCACGCGTGGGTTCGCGCCGGCTGGCACCGAACGCGGCGCGCTCGCCGACATGGCTGGCGAATGCCACCGCATCGTGTTCGGCAACGGAACGGGCGAAGCTCAGTTCGCGTTGCCATACCGCGCATTCCTCCGCGCTGAGCTCGGGAAGCGTGGGCGCGGCCGCGGGCGCAGGCACGGCATCGGCGGCGAGCGCCGCGACCGGGGCGAACAGGAGGCACAGGCAGGCGGGGACGATCAGGCGCATGGCAATCCGGACACGGGGTAGGAAGCCCGCGCATCTTGCCAGCATCGGCAAGGTTCCCGTCCTGCAATACTTGTCGCGTGGGTCGCTGGCTATCATCGCGGGCATGCGCCCGATCCGCTTCGCGGCCCTTGCCGCCCTGCTCGCCCTCGCCGCCTGCGCCTCGACGCCTCCTGCGGACGCCCCCGCACCGGTGGTGCTGGTCTCGATCGACAGCTTCCGTCCGGATTATCTGGATCGCGGCCTCACCCCCAATCTGTCACGGCTGGCGCAGCAAGGCGTGCGCGCGCGCTGGATGAATCCGTCCTACCCGTCGCTGACTTTTCCCAACCATTACACGCTGGTGACCGGGCTGCGGCCCGACCACCACGGGATCGTGCACAACACGATGCGCGATGCGGCGCTGGGCGATTTCAGCAATTCGAACGAAGCCGCGGTGCGCAATCCGGCGTGGTGGGGCGGCGAACCCTTGTGGGTGACGGCCGAGAAGGACGGACTGCGCACCGCGACGCTGTTCTGGCCCGGCAGCGAAGCGCCGATCAACGGCACCTGGCCGACGCAATGGCTGGCGTACGACGACGAACTGCCGATGGCGCGGCGCGTCGACATCGTGCTCGGCTGGCTGTCGCGACCGCAGGAGCAGCGACCGCGGCTGACGACGCTGTATTTCGGCGCGCTCGACCACACCGCGCACGACTTCGGGCCGGATGCGCCGCAGACCGATGCGACGATCGCGCGGGTCGATGCCGCGATCGGCCGCCTGCTCGACGGCCTGCGCAAACGCGGCCTGCGCGATCGCGTCAACATCGTCGTGGTGTCCGACCACGGCATGGCGGCGGTGCCGGCCTCGCAGGCGCTCGGCATCGAAACGCTGGTGGATCCGCGCGATGCGACGTACGTGACGTATGGCGAAGTGCTCGGCTTCGTTCCGCGACCGGGACACGAAGCCGCCGCGGAACAGCAGCTGCTCGGCCGCCATCCGCATCACGAATGCTGGCGCAAGGGTGAACTGCCCGCGCGCTGGCATTACGGCACGCATGCGCGGATCCCGCCGATCGTCTGCCAGATGGATGTCGGCTGGGACGCGGAAACGCCGACGCGCCTGGCGCGGCGCAAGCCCGGCAGCACGCGCGGCGCGCACGGATTCGATCCGGCCGATCCGACCATGCGCGCGCTGTTCATCGCGCAGGGGCCGGCGTTCCGGTCCGGCGTGGAACTGGCTCCGTTCGACAACGTCGATGTCTATCCGCTGCTGGCGAAACTGCTCGGCATCGCGCCACGCCCCAATGACGGCGACATCGCGCCGTTGCTGCCGGCATTGAAATGCGCCGCGAGCCACTGCGACGCGCAGTAAGTCCAACGCGCCGCAGCACGCGTGAACACGCAGCCGAACAGGCTGTTGTTGTTCCCCCACATCGATGTCCGAATCCGGCCAGTCCCGGCCACGGGACGGTGCTAGCCTGCGCCCATGCCGAACCCCGTCGCCGCTACCGCCATTCCCGATCCGCAGACCTGCGAGCAGGCCCGGCGCAGCCGCGACCCGCGGTTCGACGGCCTGTTCTTCACCGCGGTGCTGAGCACCAAGATCTATTGCCGGCCGGTGTGCCCCGCGCCGATGGCCAAGCGGGTCGTCTATTACGCCAGCGCGGCCGCCGCGGAAGCCGCGGGCTACCGTCCCTGCCTGCGGTGCCGGCCCGAGCTTTCGCCCGGCGATGGCGCCTGGCGACGCGGCGATGCGGTCGTGGCGCGTGCCTTGAAGCTGATCGACCAGGGCGTGCTCGACGAAGCGCCGCTGTCGGCGCTCGCCGCGCGCGTCGATATCGGCGAACGCCAGTTGCGCCGCCTGTTCGTCGAGCGTCTGGGCGTGCCGCCGATCGGCGTGCAGGGCACGCGACGCCTGCTGTTCGCCAAGCAGTTGCTGACCGAAACGGCGTTGCCGATCACCGAAGTCGCACTCGCCGCCGGTTTCGGCAGCCTGCGCCGCTTCAATGCCGCGTTCCTCGAGGCCTATCGCATGGCGCCACGCGACCTGCGCAAGCAGCGCGTGGAGGCGCCCGGCGAAACGCTGACCTTGCGCCTCGGTTATCGCCCGCCGTACGACTTCGCGGCGATGCTCGACTTCCTGCGCGGGCGCGCGCTGCCCGGCGTGGAAGTCGTCGATGCCGACAGCTACTCACGGGTGATCGGGCCGATCGACGCACCCGGCTGGCTGCGCGTGTCGCAATGGCCGACCGTGAGCCGGCATACGGACGAGCACGCGCTGAAGCTGGAACTGCACGGCGCGCGGCCTTCGCAGATGCTGGAGATCGTGAACCGGCTGCGGCGCATGTTCGATCTCGACGCGGACCCGCACGCGATCGGCGCAGCGCTCTCGCAGGACGCGCGACTGCGTCCGCTGCTGAAACGTCGCCCTGGCCTGCGCGTGCCCAGCGGCTGGGACGGTTTCGAAATCGCGGTGCGCGCGATCATCGGCCAGCAGATCAGCGTGGCCGGCGCGCGCACCTTGGCGGCACGGCTGTCGCAGCGCTTCGGACAAGCGTTGCCTGCATCGTTCGCGACGGGGCTCGACCACCTGTTCCCCACGCCCGAAGCGCTCGCCGATGCGGACCTCGGCGCGATCGGCCTGACCCGCGCCCGCGCCGATACCGTGCGGACCGTGGCGCGTGCCTTGCTCGACGGACGCGTCGACTTCAAACCCGAACGCACGCTCGACGACTTCACCGCGCGCTGGATCGCGTTGCCGGGCATCGGCCCGTGGACCGCGCACTACATCGCCCTGCGCGCGCTCGGCCATCCCGATGCGTTTCCCGCCGACGACCTGGTGCTGCAACGCGCGGTGCCCGCCGACGGATCGCGCATGAGCGCGAAGGCGCTGAGCGCGCGTTCGGAAGCGTGGCGGCCGTGGCGCGCGTATTCGGTGATCCAGCTGTGGAAGGATTCGATGAACCTGCCCAAGGCGAAGGCCGCGGCATGAACGTGATCTACCGCCGCATCGACAGTCCGGTCGGACCGCTGCTGATCGCCGGCGACGATACCGGCCTGCGCGCGATCGAATTCCATGCCCCGCGGCATCCGGTCGCGCGCGGCGCGGACTGGCGCGAAGGCGATCACGCCGTGTTGCGCGACGCGCAAGGGCAACTGGCGGAATATTTCACCGGCCGACGTCGCCGCTTCGACCTGCCGCTCGCGCCACAGGGCACGGAGTTCCAGCGGCAGGTGTGGTGGGAGCTGGCCAACATCCCGTTCGGCGGCACGATCAGCTATGCCGAGCTCGCCCAGCGCCTCGGCAAGCCGAGCGCGACGCGCGCGGTGGGCGCGGCCAACGGCCGCAATCCGCTCCCGATCGTGCTGCCGTGTCATCGCGTGATCGGCGCGGACGGCAGCCTCACCGGCTTCGGCGGCGGACTGCCCACCAAGCAGTATCTGTTGCAGCTGGAAGGCGCGCTGCCGCGGGAAATCGATCTGTTCGCGTAGGAGCGCCCCATGGGCGCTATCGCCGTGAGGTGCGTAGACGCGATGCACTCGCGATCGCCGCCCCATGTCGGTTGCCGGTGGTATCGAAGCCGTTCGCGCCCATGGGGCGCTCCTGCGCAGGACGTCGCGGTGGGGGTGCGATCAATCCGCGAGCAGCTTCCGCATTGCCTGTCCGTAGCGCACCGCGGTCGCGTCGCGATCGCGATGCGCGCCATTCGCCACCACGCGCTGCCCGCCCACGTACACATCGCGCACAAGGTTGCGGTTGCCGCTGAAGATCCAGCGGTCGATCGCATCGCCCTGCTGCACGCCGGCGAACTGCGGCGCATCGGTATCGAGCACGATGAAGTCCGCGTGCTCGTCCTCGGCCAGCATGCCGATGGCGTGACCGCTCGATCGCGTCGCGCTCGCCATCGCGCCGCACAGCAGCGTCTCGCCGACGCTGGGGGAATCCGGCCGCACCGCGATGTTGCGGTGGCGCGTCACCAGGCGCTGGCCGTATTCGAGCCAGCGCAGTTCCTCGATGGGCGACACCGAGATGTGCGAATCCGAGCCCACGCCCCAGGCGCCGCCGGCATCGAGATACGCGCGCAGCGGGAACAGGCCGTCGCCGAGGTTGCCTTCGGTCGTGGTGCAGATCGCCACCGTGGCACCGCTGCCCGCGATGCCACGCGTTTCGGCTTCGGTGAGATGGGTCGCGTGGACCAGCGTCCATCGCGCGTCGACGTCGACATTCGCCAGCAGCCACTCCACCGGACGCGCGCCACGCAGCGCCAGGCAATCCTGCACCTCGCCGATCTGTTCGGCGATGTGGATATGGACGCGGCTGTCGGACGGCAGCGCCGCCAGCACGTCGCGCATCGCGTCAACCGGCACCGCACGCAGACTGTGCAGCGCGCAGCCGATGCGCAGCGAATCGCCTTCGTCACTGCGCAGCGTATCGAGCAGACGCAGGTAGGCTTCGACATCATGGCCGAAGCGTCGTTGCCGCTCGCCGAGCGCGCGCCCGTCGAAGCCGCCGGTCATGTACAGCACCGGCAGCAGGGTCAGGCGGATGCCGGTGTCGCGCGCGGCGGCCACCAGCGCGCGCGACATCGCCGCGGGATCGTCATACGGACGGCCGTCGGGGGCGTGGTGCAGGTAATGGAATTCGCAGACGGTGGTGTAGCCGGCTTCGAGCATTTCCGCGTACAGCTGGGCGGCAACGGCATGCAGCGATTCCGGGTCGAAGCGCGCGGCGAAGCGGTACATCGTCTCGCGCCAGGTCCAGAACGAATCGCTGGGATTGGTCTGGCGTTCGGCCATGCCGGCCATGGCGCGCTGGAACGCATGCGAATGCAGGTTGGCGATGCCGGGCACGATCCAGCCGTCGCTTGCGCTGGGTTCGGCACTGCGGCGGCGCGCGACGCGGCCGCGCGCATCGAGGTCGAATCCCGCATCGGCCTGCCATCCGGCCGGGGTCCATAGCATGGCGGCGTCGAGAGTCTTCATGGACGCCATTCTCCCCCATCGCCTGCAAGCGCGCGCGCATGTGGGTTTCCGGCAACTTCCCGGCCCGCATTCGGCCCGTGTTCGGACAGGCGTTTAGAATCGCCGACCATGAGCGCAGCCACCGCCCCCTTCGACGGACTCATCCTCGGCGCCAGCCTGGCCACGCTCGATGCGGCCAGCGGTTACGGCGAAGTCAACGACGGGGCACTGGCCTGGCGCGATGGCGTGCTGGCCTTCGTCGGCCCGCGTTCGCAGTTGCCGGATGACGCCCGTGCGCTGGCGCGCGAAGTCATCGATGCGGACGGCTGGATCACACCGGGCCTCGTCGACTGCCACACGCACCTGGTGTTCGCCGGCGACCGCGCGCGCGAATTCGAACTGCGGCTGCAGGGCGCGACGTACGAGGAGATCGCGCGCGCCGGCGGTGGCATCGTCTCCACCGTGCGCGCCACCCGCGAGGCCGACGAGACCGAACTGCTGCGGCAATCGCTGCCGCGCGCGCGCGCCCTGCTCGCCGATGGCGCGACCACGCTGGAGATCAAGTCCGGTTACGGCCTGGACTTCGCCAACGAACGCAAGATGCTGCGTGTCGCGCGGCAGCTCGGCGAAGCGCTGGGTATCACCGTGCGAACGACGTATCTGGCGGCGCACGCGCTGCCGCCCGAGTTCAGGGATCGCGCCGACGACTACATCGCTGCGGTGTGCGAATGGCTGCCGCCGCTGCACCGGGAAGGCCTCGTCGATGCGGTCGACGCGTTCTGCGAAGGCATCGGCTTCAGCCCGGCGCAGACGCGGCGTGTATTCGAGACGGCGCGCGCACTCGGATTGCCGGTGAAGCTGCACGCGGACCAGCTCAGCGATCTCGGCAGCGCCGCGCTTGCGGCCGAATTCGACGGCCTGTCCGCCGACCATGTCGAGCACACCTCGGACGACGGCGTGCGCGCGATGGCGCAGCACGGCACGGTTGCGGTGCTGTTGCCGGGCGCCTTCCACGTCCTGCGCGAGACGAAGCTGCCGCCGCTGCAGGCCTTCCGCGAACACGGCGTGCCGATGGCCGTGGCGACCGACTGCAATCCAGGCACCTCGCCGCTGCTGTCGCTGCGCCAGGCGATGCAGCTGGCCAGCACGCATTTCCGCCTGACGCCGGAGGAAGCCCTGCGCGGCACGACCGTGCACGCGGCGCGCGCGCTGGGATTGCGCGATCGCGGCGTACTGCGCGTCGGCATGCGCGCCGATTTCGTGCACTGGGATATCCGCCACCCCTCCGAACTGTGCTACTGGCTCGACGGGCGGCTCGCGCGGCAGGTGGTTGCCGGAGGACGCACGCTCTGATTTTCGTCGCCGCCGCGCGCTTCGCGGCCCATTGGGGAGAACGCATGAGACTCGTCGTTGCCGCCTTGCTCGTATCGCTGCCGCTGTCCCTCGCCCACGCGCAGGCCACCGACGCCGCGCGTCGCCTCGCGCATGACGCGATCGTGGTCGATACGCATATCGACGCACCCAGCGAGTTGATCGATCACTGGTACGACCTCGGCGAAGCCACGCCGTCGCGCGAATTCGACTATCCCAGGGCGCGCGAAGGCGGCCTGGACGTCGCCTTCATGTCGATCTACACCTCGGCCGAAGAGGACGACGCGGGCACGGCCTGGCAATCGGCCCACACGCAGATCGATGCGGTGGAAGCACTGGTGCAGCGCCATCCGGACCGGTTCGCGCTGCTGCGTTCGCCGCGCGACCTTGCCCGGCTGCAGAAGGGCGGCAAGGTGCTGCTGGCGCTGGGCATGGAGAACGGCGCGCCGATCGGCGACGACCTGAAGCAGCTGGCGGCATTCCATGCGCGTGGCGTGCGCTACATCACCCTCGCGCACGGCCGCAACAACCGCATCAGCGATTCGGCGACGGATACCGCGCCGCGCTGGCACGGGTTGAGCCCGTTCGGCCGCGAGGTGGTGAAGGAGATGAACCGCCTCGGCATCATGGTCGACGTCTCGCATCTGTCCGAAGACGCGATCCGGCAAGCGGTGGAAGCCAGCAGCGTGCCGGTCATTGCCAGCCATTCGGCGCTGCGCCATTTCACACCCGACTTCCAGCGCAACATCAGCGACGCGAACGTCAAGGCCATCGCGGCCAAGGGCGGCGTGGTGCAGGTGCCGTTCGGCAGCATCTTCATCGATGCCGGCGCGGCGCAGACCTATTCGACGTACCTGCGCGAGCGCGAGGCGTTCCGCATGGCCCAGCAGGCGGCGATTGCCGCGGGAAAAACTGCTACCGGCACGGAACCGCAAATGCCGACGCTGCAGCCCACCGCGCTCGCCGCCGTGCTCGACAACATCGACCGCGTGGTGAAACTCGCCGGCATCGATCACGTCGGCATCGGTTCGGACTTCGATGGCGTCAGCGGTCACCTCGCCGCCGAACTGCATTCGGTCGCCGACTATCCGGTACTGGTCGCCGGCCTGCAGCAACGCGGCTACAGCGATGGCGATATCCGCAAGATCCTCGGCGGCAATCTCCTGCGCGTGTGGACGGCCGCCGAGCGCGCCGCGACGCCCTGAACCATTCGCGCGCGCAAGAAAAAAGCCCCGCGATGCGGGGCTTTTTCGTTTCCGGGTCAGTCGCCTCAGGCGGCGGACTTCTTCGCCACGGCCTTCTTGGCCGGCGCCTTGGCAACGCTCTTGGTCGCGGCCTTCTTCGCCACCGGCGCGGTAGCGGTGCCGGCGGCCCTGGTCACGGCCTTGGCGCTGCGGGCGTTGCCGTAGCTGGAGTTGTAGCGCTTGCCCTTGGCGGTCTTGCGGTCGCCCTTGCCCATGTTCGTGCTCCTGAAGCTGTCAAAAATCCGCACGCAGTGCGGGGGTTACGAGAAATCGCGTCGCGCGCGAGGCCGCGAAGTCTAGCACGCCGGGCCGGCCCCCCTGGCGCCGGGAATCCGCCGAAGCGGAGGCCTTTGGCAAGGGCGCAACGAAGTGACGGGAGAGGCAGGCGCGCAGCGGCGTCGACGGTTTGTGGACCAAGCCCTGGCATCAACCAGCGCGAAGCCCCGATTCAATGCACGCAGGAAGCGTCGTGAATGTGGCCGAGCCGCAGGTTGGCCAGGTGCGCCAGACCCACCAGGGTGCCGCCGAAGGTCATCGCCAGGGCGTGCGGCACCAGGGCATGGTGCAACGGGTCGTAGAGGACGCCGATCCAGAGGATGGCCAGGCCCGGCAGCAACAGGCCCAGCGCCCGGACCGCGCCATGGCGGCGGTAGCCCCAGACCATGCTGAACAGGCCGAGCAGCGTGGCGAACACGACGAAACCGCGCTCGAAGTCATCTCCAAGCCACGCCGCCACGCCCAGCGAAGGCAACACCGCGATCAGCAGCGGCAGCAGCGCGCAGTGCATCGCGCACAGCAGCGAACCGGCCGCGCCGAGGCGGTCCAGGAGGTGCGTGCGGGGACGGAAGGGAAAGCCGCTCATCTCGTTACATTGTAACAGTCGCACGCCAATGCACCGTCACGACGCGGCGTCGAAAACGGCCTGTTGCGTTGCATGCGCGGGATGCGAACGCCGGACCGCGGGCACCAGCTGGGCCAGCAGCGCGCAGCCGGCCAGGGTCCACACGATCATGGCGCCGCTGGGCAGGTCGAAAACCGCGGACAGGCCGAGCCCGAGAACGTAGCCCAGCGCACCGATCACGTAGGCCGCGACGAGCCGGCCGCGGCCCTTCATGCCCGCCGTCGCCAGCGCCGGCACGATCAGGCTGGCGAAGACCAGGTACACGCCGACCAGCTGCACCGAGGCGGTGATCGCCAGCGCGAACAGCGCATAGAACAGCAGCCCGGCCAACTTGCCGCCGCGCAGCCACATGAAGGCCAGCAGGACCACCGACAGCACCGCCGCCGGAATCAGCTGCGAATAACTCACCCACAGGATCTGCCCTACCAGCAGGTCCTTGAGGTGTTCCCCGCCCTGCGGGTTGTCCGCGAGCAGGAGCAGGCCGCCGGTCGCGGCCAGCGCAAACAGCGTGCCGATCAGGGGCTCCTGGTATTCCGGCCAGCGCCGGTCGGTCCACGACAGCAGGCCAGCGCCGGCCAGCGCCGCGGCGGCGGCGGCGGCCTGCACGCCGAGGCCGTGCTCGTCGATGCCCAGGTACTGCGCGAGGATCACGCCGAGGCCGGCGATCTGCGCGATCGCCAGGTCGATGAAGATGATGCCGCGCGACAACACCTGCTTGCCCAGCGGCACGTGCGTGGACAGCACCACCAGGCCGGCGACACAGGCCGGGCCCAGGATGCTCATGTCGAGGCCTTCCCAGTTGAGCGTCATTTCGCAGCTCCGAGCAGCTTGGCAAGAGTGGAGTCGAACAGGCCGAACAGATCCTTCGACTGCGCATCACCGCCGACGGTGAACGGCAGCGACACCGCCGGCACGCCGGTGCGATCGGACAGCCATTCCGACGGCTTCCCGTCCTGGTAGGCGGCGCGCACGATCGCGAGGGTGTGGCCGTTCTTCGTCGTCGCGATCAGGCTCGCCAGGTGCGCGCTGGTCGGCGGCACGCCGGGCTTGGGTTCGAGCGCGCCGATCTGGTTCATGCCCAGCCAGTCCCACAGGTACACCCAGCTGATGTGATGGACGACGACATTGCGGCCCTTGAGCGGCGCGGCCTGCGCTTTCCACTTCACCATCGCCGCGAGCCAGCGCTGGCTGAAGTCGGCCAGGCGTTGCTGGTAGGTCGTGGCGTTGGCGGGATCCAGCTGCACCAGCCGCGCATCGAGCGCGCGCGCGATCACCAGCACGCGGCGCGGATCCATCTGCACGTGCGGATTGCCGTCGGGATGCACGTCGCCGTAGGCGCGATCGAGCGCGGTCGGCTTCTCCAGCGTCTTCACCTGCATGGCCGCCATGAAGTTGCCCGCGCCCGAGGCGACCTTCGCATTGCCCGACTGGCGGATGAGCTGCGGCAGCCAACCCACTTCGAGTTCCGCGCCCGTGCACACCAGCAGGTCGGCGCTGCGGACCTTGGCGATGAGGCTGGGCTTGGCTTCGATCTGGTGCACATCCTGTAGCGCGGAGGTGGCGACGTCGACGTCGACCTTGTCGCCGGCCAGTTCCTGCACCAGCGAGGCCCATTCGGGTTCGCAGGCGAACACTTTCAATTTGGCCTGCGCCGGCGCCGATGCCAGCGCGGCAAGCAGCACCACGGGGAGAGCAAATGCCTTCATCGATGGATGTCCTCGAACCTAGAACTTGTGGGCGCCGTGCGCGCCGAGACTGGTCTGGTACTGCAGGGTGACCGCGTTGTCGCTGTCGTCGGCGTTGGGCTTGTCGCGGCTCAGCTGCAGGCGGAACAGGCTGAATTCGCTGTTGCGCCAGGTGAGTTCGGCGGTGTGGCGATACGGATCGAAGTCGCTCGCGAACGGGCCGTCCGCATCCGCCCACAGCCGGTCGTAGCGGTAGCCGACATCCCACACGCGGTTGAGGCGGTACAGCGCCTCGACATAGCCGCCGCGACGCTGGCCATTCCACGCGGCGGTAATGGTGTCGTCGGCGGGATCGACGAACACGCCATCGCGGTCGTCGAGGAAATACTCGCCGCGCAGGGTGATCCCGCCGTCCTTGAAGTTGCCCTGCGGCGCCCACTTCCATGTCGCGTCGGCGACATAGACCTTCGCGTCGCCGTTGAAACCGTCCTCGCCGCCTTCGGTCTTCGTCCGCAGCATCGACACGCCGGCGAGCCATTCGTTCTCGGCGCCGACATCGCCGCCGAGATGCGCGAAGAGCGTGCGCGTGCCGAGGCCGCCGTCCTGCGCGCCGCCGCTGGGATAGTTCTGGCCGCGCAGCACTTCGCCGCCGACTTCGAACAGCAGACTGGTCGGCGCGACCCAGCGCAGCTGCACGCCGTCGTCCCCGTATTGGCCGCCGAGGAAGGCCTGGTACGCCAGCGGACGATCGAAGAACGCGTCGGTGTGCGCGTGGTGGCTGTTGAGGTAGCCGATGTTGGAGAAGAAGCGGCCCAGGCGCAGGTTGAAACCCGCGGGCAAGGCCGTGGTGTCGATGTAGGCCTCCTCGACGCCGAGCTCGTCCTGGCCGTCCTCGCTCTCCATGGCGACGGTGAGCTGGCCGTAGAACTTGTCGTCGATGTTGGCGGCGAAGGACACCTCGCTCTCGCCGAGCGAGAAGCCATTCGCGCTGGGACCGCCCTCGCCCGCCAGCGGGAAGCCCGCGCGCGCGTAACGGTCGGGATCGAGCGAATGATGCGAGTAGCTGCCGTTGAGGATGATGCTGATCGCCGGGTTGAATGCGTTGCCGTTGGCGCCGCTGGCGCTGGGCGCGCCCGCGGTGGCCTGAACCCCGGCGGTCGCATCGGCCGGGGCCGCGACGTCGGGCGTTGCTTCCGGCGTGGCGGCGAGGGCGTCGATTTCTGCTTCCTCGCTGCTGGCCGGAGTGGGCGGCGGGGTCGCGGTGGCCGTGGACTGGGATTTCAGCGCCTGCAGTTCCGCCTGCAGGGCCTTGACCTGGGCTTCGAGCGCCTCGATCCGGCGGTCGGTGGCGGCATCGGCGGCGAAGGCCGGAGAGGCGCCGAGAACACTCGCGATGCACAGGGTCAGCAGGGATTTCCGCATGGGTCCGGGGACTCTTCTGGGTCGGGTCGATTGTCGGATGTAATAACATAACACTCGAATCCAACGGTCAATAGGACAGCGGTCATGCCGGGCGGGCGCCTGGCGGTTCGCCCGATCGGGCAAACCGGGCCGCGGGACTCGGCCGCGCCCGAACGGACGGCAACTTCGTCGGCTGGCTGCTCCCGGCAAGACGCCACCGACGCAACGCCTGCGTTGCACCCACGTCGCCGCTGCCGGTTTCGCCCGGATCGATACTGCCGCCTCGCTGCGGCGCAGGACGCTTCGGCGTCGTCGACCGGTGGCCACGCGCCCCGGGCGCCGCCACCGCACCCGCCATGCAGCCCACGGCAGCCGCTCCCATGACCACGATCCGATCGAACGCCGCGTCTTCCCTGCACTATTGGCCGCTGGTGCTCGCCGCGACGGCGACGCTGATGGTGACGATGGGCATCCGCCAGTCGATGGGCCTGTTCGTCAGTCCTATCGGCAAGGCGACGGGGCTGGGCATCGCGCAGATCAGTTTCGCGCTGGCGATCGGTCAGTTCGTGTGGGGCGTGGTGCAGCCGGTGTTCGGTGCGGTGGCAGACCAGAAGGGTCCGGGACGCGTCCTCGTGCTGGGCGGATTGCTGCTCGTTGCCGGGACGGCGCTGGTGCCCTTCTTCGATTCGCAATGGGGGCTGATGCTGACCCTGGGCGTGCTGACCGCGGCCGGTGCTGGCGCCGGCAGTTTCTCGGTGCTGATCGGCGCGACCGCGCAGCACGTGCCGGCGACGAAACGCTCGATGAGCGGCGGCGTCATCAACGCCGGCGGTTCGCTCGGGCAATTCGTGTTCGCGCCCTTCACCCAGGCCGTGATCAGCGCATTCGGCTGGGCGGCGGCGATGTGGACGCTGGCGATCGCCGCGTTGTCGACGTTGCCGCTGGCATTTCCGTTGCGCCGGCGCGCGTCGGCCCACGCCGCGACCGCGGCAGGTTCCGCGATGCACGGCGGGATGACACTGCGCGGGCAACTGCGCATCGCACTGCGCGATCGCAGCTACTGGATGCTGCACGTCGGCTTCTTCACCTGCGGCGTGCACATCGCCTTCCTCGTCACTCATCTGCCGACCGAGATTGCGATGTGTGGCCTGTCGCCGCAGGTGTCGGCGATCAGCCTCGCGCTGATCGGGCTGTTCAACATCGGCGGCAGTCTGGGCATCGGCTGGCTGGGGCAGCGCTACCGCATGAAATCGCTGCTAGCGCTGATGTACGCGAGCCGAGCCGCGTTGATCGCGGTCTACCTGGTTTCGCCGCCGACGCCGATGACGTTCTTCCTGTTCGCCGCCGGCCTCGGACTCACCTGGCTCGCCACGGTACCGCCCACCGCCGGACTGGTCGGCAAGCTGTTCGGTCCGCGCTACCTGGGCACGCTGTTCGGCCTGACGCTGCTGTCGCACCAGATCGGCGGCTTCCTCGGCGCGTGGGTCGGCGGGTTGGTGGTCGAACGTTTCGGCGGTTACACGTGGATGTGGTACGCCGACATCGTGCTGGCCCTGCTGGCCGCCGCCGCGAACCTGCCGATCCGCGAAACCCGCCCGGCGCTGCAGGCCGCCCCGGCCTGAGTCCGCCGCACGCGCGACATCGCTACGGCGCGCGCGACTTCCCGATCAGGGCCACTGATTCGCGTTCTTCGGAAATCCCGGCCGTTGCACCCGCACGATGCAGAACCGCTGTCCGCTGGGGGCCTGCATGACCACCCAGCGTTCCAGGGGTCGACGACCGTGGCGCCGAGTCCTTCCAGTCGCGCCACCTCGGCGGGAATGTCATCGGTTTCGATGTCGATGTGCACGCGGCTTTCGTGTGCGACCCGCTGGATCTGCACGATGGGCTCGTCCGGCGGCGTTTCGAGCATGCGGTAGTTGCCGCGTGTGCCGGGATGATCCGGATCCACCGCACGGCCCAATGCCTGCGCCCAGAAGTCGGCGGCCGCGTCGATGTCGGGCGTATTGCAGTCGATCAGCAACGCGCATAAGCGAGAACGATGCATAAGCAGCTCACGGGTTTGCGATCGCGGCGTCGCAGACGCCAGGGTTTACGCTCAGCCTTCCGCCGCGGCCTGTTTCGCGCAGGCGGCGCACAGGCCGTGCACTTCCAGCGTCTGCGCCTGCGGCACGAAGCCGAGCGAACGCGCGCTGGCGTCGAGCGAATCGACGATCTCCGCGTCTTCCAGTTCCGTCGCCGACTGGCAGCCGTCGCAGATCAGAAACGGCACCGCATGCGATTCGCCGCCGGGATGATGGCAACCGACGTAGGCATTGATCGACGCGAGCTTGTGGACGAAGCCGTGCTCGAGCAGGAAGTCCAGCGCGCGATACACCGTCGGCGGCGCGGCGGCGTCGTGCGTGGCCTTCATCTGGTCGAGCAGGTCGTAGGCCTTGATCGGGCGGCCGGCGTCGGCGATCAGCCGCAGCGCATTGGCGCGGATCGGCGTCAGCCGCAGGCCGCGCTCCTCGCACGCACGCTCGACCTCGCGCACGAAGGCATCGCCGTCGTGGACGTGGTGCTTGGGGTCAGTGCAGGCGTGCGAATGGGCCATGGACAAAGGATGGTGCCGGCGAGTCGCCAACACAAGGCAGCGTAGGGCGGGTCGTGACCCGCCGCGGGCAACTTGCGGTGTCGATGGCGGGGCGAGACCCGCCCTACGCTCCGTGGGCGGAAATCCGCTCCAGGGCCGCGTCGATGCGCTTCACCGCCTCGCCCTGCCCCGCCAGATAGACGGTGTGCGAGATATCGGGGCTGACCTGGGTGCCGGTGATCGCCACGCGCATGGGCTGGGCGACCT
This sequence comes from Lysobacter yangpyeongensis, assembly GCF_042655745.1. Classification (NCBI taxonomy): domain Bacteria; kingdom Pseudomonadati; phylum Pseudomonadota; class Gammaproteobacteria; order Lysobacterales; family Lysobacteraceae; genus Lysobacter; species Lysobacter yangpyeongensis. The sequence continues at coordinate 141,862 of NZ_JBHSNM010000002.1, forward strand.
TGCCCATGCCGATGCCCAGCGCCTCGGCGGTCTCGTGCAGCGCGGCGGACACCGATTCCGCCGTCCACGACGCCAGCTTCGCCAGACGCTCGCGCGCATCGGCCAGCGGCGCGCGCGCGGCGGCGGTGAGGTGTTTGGCGACCGCGGCATCGTCGTACTGCGTGAGCGGCCGGAACCACACCGCGGCGCGTTCGGCCATGTCCTTCAGCGTCTGCACGCGATCGCGCAGGGCGATCACGATGTCGGCGGGCCTGGGGCCCTTCGCCAGGTCATAGCCGTGGTGGCGCAGGTGCCATTCCAGATGCTTCGCCACGGCGTCGGGATCGTCGCTCTTGAGGTACTGCTGGTTGAGCCAGCCGAGCTTGGCCGGATCCAGGCGCGAGGCCTTCGCGTTGACGTCCTTCAGGTCGAACAGCGAAGTCATCTCCGCGATCGAGAAGATTTCCTGGTCGCCGTGCGACCAGCCCAGCCGCACCAGGTAGTTCAGCAGCGCGTGCGGCAGGTAGCCGGCATCGCGATACTGCATCACGTCGGCCGCGCCGGTGCGCTTGGACAGCTTGGCGCCGTGCTCGTCGAGGATCATCGGCAGGTGCGCGAAATGCGGCACCGGCGCGCCCAGCGCCTGGTAGATGTTGATCTGGCGCGGCGTGTTGTTGACGTGGTCGTCGCCGCGCACCACGTCGGTGATGCGCATGTCGATGTCGTCGACGACGACGGCGAAGTTGTAGGTCGGGTAACCGTCGCTGCGGAAGATCACTAGGTCGTCGAGCTCGGTGTTGCTGATCTCGATGCGGCCCTTGACCTTGTCATCCCACGCGACCACCCCGTCGAGCGGATTGCGGAAGCGGATGACGCGGTTGGGATCGTCGCGGAAGCCAGCGTTCCGGTCGCGATAGGCGCCGTTGTAGCGGGGCTTCTCGTTCTTCGCCATCGCCGCTTCGCGCATGGCTTCGAGCTCTTCCTTGGTCTCGTAGGCGTAGTACGCGTTGCCGGAGGCGACGAGCTGCTCGGCGACCTCGCGATAACGCTCGAGGCGGTGGGTCTGGTAGATCGGACCTTCGTCGTAATCGAGGCCCAGCCACTGCATCGCATCGAGGATCGCGTCGATCGCCGCCTGCGTGCTGCGTTCCTGGTCGGTGTCCTCGATGCGCAGGATGAACTGCCCGCCGTGTCGGCGCGCCTCCAGCCAGCAGTACAGCGCGGTGCGCGCGCCGCCGATATGCAGGTAGCCGGTGGGACTGGGGGCGAAGCGGGTGCGGGTCATCGTGGGGCTCGAGGTACGGCGGAAAGCGGGAATTTTACCGGACGCGGGTGTTCCCTTTCCTACACAGGCAGGCGGCGCGGCACGCCGGGGCTGATCTCCCTTCTCCCTCCGGGAGAAGGTGGCGCGCAGCGCCGGATGAGGGTGCGGCGGAAGGGGAAAGTGCCCAATCGGAGCATCGACTGATCAGTCGTCACGCTCGCCCGATGTTTCCTTCTCCCTCCGGGAGAAGGTGGCGCGCAGCGCCGGATGAGGGGCGGCGGAGGGGAAAGTGCCCAATCGAAGCATCGACTGATCAGTCGTGACGCTCGCCCGATGTTTCCTTCTCCCTCCGGGAGAAGGTGGCGCGCAGCGCCGGATGAGGGGCGACGGAGGGATGGAGCACCAGATCGAAGCATCGACATCAGTCAGCACTCTTGGCGGCAGTCCACCGCTTCGCCGACCCTTACCCAGGCCCATCGGCATAGCCGACGGGCGTTCGTCGGAGCGCGCGCCAGTGGCGCGCAATCGCTCCTCCTCACCCCCTCTCCCGCGGGGAGAGGGGCTTGAGCCACGCCGTACAATTCCCCCATGACCACCCTCTTCATCTCCGACCTGCACCTCGATGCCGAGCGTCCGCAGGTCACCGCCCTGTTCGGCCGTTTCCTGCGTGAAGAAGCCCGCGGCGCCGACGCGCTGTACATCCTCGGCGACCTGTTCGAAGCCTGGGTGGGCGACGACGATCCCTCCGACACCGGTGCCTTCGTCGCGCGCGAATTGCGCACGCTGGCCGATGCCGGCGTGCCGGTGCATTTCATCCGCGGCAACCGCGATTTCCTCGTTGGCGACGCCTTCGCGCGCCGGGCCGGCATGACGATCCTGCCCGATCCGGCGGTGGTCATGCTCTACGGCGAGCCGACGCTGATCCTGCACGGCGACACGCTGTGCACGGACGACGTCGCCTACCAGCAGTTCCGCGCGCAGGTGCGCAATCCGGCCTGGCAGCAGCAGTTCCTGTCGCAGCCGCTGGCGGCACGCGTCGCGTTCGCGCAACAGGCGCGCGCGGCGAGCAAGGCGCACCAGGCGGGGCTGCAGGACAAGGGCGCGATGGAAAGCATCACCGATGTGGCGCCCGCCACGGTGGAAGCAACGCTCCTGCGTTTCGGCATCACGCGGATGATCCATGGGCATACGCATCGGCCGGCGATCCATGAGCTCGAGATCGGTGAGCGTGCGTGTCAGCGGATCGTGCTGGGGGATTGGTACGACCAGGGGTCCGTGCTGCGGGTAAGCCCCGGCGACGTGAAGCTGGAAACGTTGTAGTCCAGGCTTCTCCGCGCGCTGGCGCGTTGAGCGCTGTGCGACCAAGGCTCAGTGCTGCGCGTCAAGGCTGGCAGCGTGAAGCTGGAAGCGTTGTGGGGATGCTGCGGGCTGGCTTTCCTCTGGAACAGCAAGAGCAACTCGCTTCGCTCGCCGCCCCTCACCCGCCCTTCCCTCAGCGGCTGACGCCGCTTCGACCCTCTCCCCGCAGGCGGGAAGAGGGACAGCGATCGCTCGTCCCCGCATGAATCCTCGGCTGATGGCGAGCACGTGTCTTGTCTCCACCGCTGAAGGAACAACGCGCAATCCGGTTCTCGCGCTGGCGAAGCGCGATCGTGCATTTCCTGCCCGCGCGGATGAAGCGCGTCATGCATTCCCTTCTCCCCGCCTGCGGGGAGAAGGTGGCGCGCAGCGCCGGAGGAGGGGAAGCGAGCGCAGCGAGCTGCGCCCGCGACGACATCAGCCTCAGGCGGGCTTGAGCCCACCCTACCGAGGGCACCGCCTACTTCGCCGCCTCGCCGCAACCCTTGTACGTCGTCTCGCCGTAGATGAACGTCGCGCGAAACTCGTAGCGGTTGTCCGACATGCCGTCGCTGCATTCGCCCGGACTGATGTCGAGGTGGAAGTCGGTGTCGCCGTCCTTGCCGATATAGACGAAGCCAACCAGCGACGGCACGCGACGGCCGTGCATCAGCCGGCCGTCCTGGTCTTCCGGCGTCGAGAAGTACAGGTCGTCGCCATCCACGCGCGCCTGCCAGAACGGCTCGGTGCCGAAGGCGCGCCACGCCATCAGCGGCTCATTTTCCTGGCCCGGGGCACGCTTGCCTTTGGGCGCATCGTCGGGGGCGGGCGCGGCAGGATCGGGATCGTGCATGGCAGGTGCCTCTGCTGCGGAAGGGTCGTTCGCCGCAACCGGCGACGTGTCGCGCGGGCATCCCGCCAGCGCCAGCACGAGCGGCAACAACAGGATCGGGGACCACGTACGCATGCGGAGCTCCATCGGGATGCGCGGGACGCGCACGCTAGTCGCGCCGATGTTAGCGGGCAGTGAGGCTCGCCGCCGCTTCGGCCTGCAGGCTGCCGAGCTCGTCCGCGTCGAATCCCGCCGCCAGCCGCGCCTCGATGTTGAACGGTCCATGCAACACGCCGCTGGCGTACTCGCGCAGCAGCTCGCGGAAGCCAGCGCGCGGCTCGACGCCGGCGCGCTCGCAGTACCAGCGGTACCAGCGCGATCCGGCGGCGACGTGAGCAACTTCCTCGCGCAGGATCACCTCCAGGATGTCCGCGGTCGCTGCATCGCCGAGCGAGCGCAGCTTCACGATCATCCCCGGCGTCACGTCCAGCCCGCGCGCCTCCAGCACGCGCGGCACCAGCGCCATGCGCGCGAGACCGTCGTGCGCGGTCTTCTCCGCCATTTCCCACAGGCCGTTGTGCGCGTCGAAGTCGCCGTAGTCGTGGCCCAGCTGCTGCAGTCGTTCGCGCAGCATGGCGAAATGGCGCGCCTCGTCATGCGCGACACGCACCCAATCGCCGTAGAAATCCGCCGGCAGGTCGCGGAAGCGGTACGCGGCATCCCAGGCGAGGTCGATCGCGTTGAACTCGATGTGGGCGACGGCGTGGATGAAGGCGGCGAGGCCTTCCTTCGTGCCGAAACCGCGGCGCGGCAGTTCGCGCGGATGCACGAGCTTCGGGCGGGCGGGACGCCCGGGCATGCGGATCGGTTCGGGCGCGGGGGCGTCCGCGGGAATCGCCAGTTCGCCGCACGCGAAGGCTTCGGCCGCCTCGAAGGTGCGCGCGAGCTTTTCCTCGGGCGTGGAAGCCTCGAGGCAGGTGCGGGCGGCGGTGAAGAGGTCGGTCATGCTTCAGCTCGTCATTCCCGCGAAAGCGGGAATCCAGTGTCTTTCGCCGTCGCGCGGCGGCCAATGTCGGTAATTCCGCGGCAGTGATGCAGTCGGTAAAGGCAAAGTCACTGGATTCCCGCTTTCGCGGGAATGACGACTAAAACCCCACACCAACTGGGGCATCACTGGTGCAGGATGACGAGCTGAAGCACTCACCTTCGCGGATACATACGAGCGACGGCATAACAACGCGCGCCTACGAAGCCCGCCTTGTCTTCTTGGCCTCGTCCGAACGCAGCTGCTTGATGCGCTCGAAATAGCCTTCCTCGATGCCGGTCACGTAGTGGCCGTTGAAGCACGACGAATCGAAGTGCTCCAGGTGCTGCTTCGGCCCGGACACGGCGTCCTCGAGGTCGCTGAGGTCCTGGTAGATCAGCCAGTCGCAGCCGAGCAGCTTCTGCACGTCTTCCTCGCTGCGACCGTGCGCGACGAGTTCCTCGGCCGACGGCATGTCGATGCCATAGATGTTCGGATAGCGCACCGGCGGCGCGGCGGAGGCGAGATACACCTTGCGCGCGCCGGCGTCGCGCGCCATCTGCACGATCTGCTGCGAGGTGGTGCCGCGCACGATCGAGTCGTCGACCAGCAGCACCACTCGGTTGCGGAATTCCAGCGGGATCGGGTTGAGCTTGCGGCGCACCGATTTCGAGCGCTGCCCCTGCCCCGGCATGATGAAGGTGCGGCCGACGTAGCGGTTTTTGATGAAGCCCTCGCGGTACTTCACGCCCAGCACGTTGGCGATTTCCAGCGCCGCGTCGCGCGAGGTGTCCGGGATCGGGATCACGGTGTCGATGTCGTGGTCTGGCATCAGGCGCAGGATCTTCTCGCCGAGCTTCTGGCCCATGCGCATGCGCGCCTTGTGCACCGAGATGTTGTCCATCATCGAGTCGGGGCGGGCGAAGTACACGTACTCGAAGATGCACGGCGTGTGCTCCTGCGCGGGCGCGGTCTGCTTCGTGAACAGCTCGCCGCGCGCGGTGATCACCACGCACTCGCCCGGGGCGACGTCGCGCAGGCGCTCGAAGCCGAGCAGGTCCAGGGCGACCGATTCGGAAGCCACCGCGTATTCGTCGCCGCCCTTGCCGGTGCGCTTGCCCAGCACCAGCGGGCGGATGCCGTGCGGATCGCGGAACGCGACCAGGCCCAGGCCCAGCACCGACACGACCACGGCGTAGCCGCCGACGCAGCGGCGGTTCACGCCTTCGATGGCGCGGAACACGGCCTCGGGCGTCAGCGCCTTCTGCGTGTCGAGTTCGTGCGCGAACACGTTGAGCAGCACTTCCGAATCCGACTCGGTGTTGACGTTGCGGCGATCCTGCTCGAAGACCTCGCGACGGAGCTTCTCGGTGTTGATCAGGTTGCCGTTGTGCGCCAGCGCGATGCCGTAGGGCGAGTTGACGTAGAACGGCTGCGCCTCGTCGGAGCCTTCCGAACCCGCGGTCGGGTAGCGGCAGTGGGCGATGCCGAACTTGCCCTGCAGCAGCTGCATCGAGTCCTCGTCGAAGACGTCGCTGACCAGGCCGTTGCCCTTGTGCACGCGCAGCTTGCCGCCGTCGGCGGTGGCGATGCCCGCCGCGTCCTGGCCGCGGTGCTGCAGCACCGTCAGGCCGTCGTAGAGCTGGGCGGCGACATCCGTGTGGCCGACGATTCCGAGAATGCCGCACATAGCAGTGAACCTTCTTTCTTCAGTGGACCCGCTTTTCGTCCGGTGCTGAACCGGGCGCGGGCGGATCCGGGGTGACCAGTTTCGGATCCGCCGGTGGCGCCTGCTTGCCAGGTGTCACCGACGGGAGGATTTCAGGAATCGCTTCCGGCAGCGCGCCACTCGTCAGCGCCTCGGGAAGCGACGCGGGCAGTCCTTCCGGCATGGCCCGCTCGAGTTGTCTGGCCTGGGCCTGGACCTGCGCCTGCAGCGAGGTGCCGCGGCCTTCCAGATCCACGCGTTGCGCCATCCAGGGCGGCATCGCGGCGCGCATCCACTGCGCCACCGGCAGCAGCAGCGCGACGCCGTTGGAGGCATGCCACGCGCGCGTGCCGGGAACGCTGGTCAGCCCGAGCAGCAGCACCAGCACGCAGGCGAAGAACAGCCCGCGCACCACGCCGAGACCGAAGCCGAACAGGCGGTCCACGCCCGACAGTCCCGCTTCGTGCGCGATGCGCCGCACGACCAGTCCGACCAGCGCCACCGCGATCCACACGGCGGCAAAGCTCAGCGCGTAACCGCCGAGGTACTCGCCCCAGCCCAGCTGTCCGTCCGTCACCAGGCTGCGACCCACGTCGCCGCCGAAGACATACGCGGCCAGTCCGGCCAGCAGCCAGGCCACCAGCGACATCACCACGCCGATCATCCCGCGCAGCAGGCCGAGCAGGCCCGACACGCCGACGATCAGCAGCAGTACCCAGTCCAGCGCCGTCATGGCGTGTTGCTCCTGTCTGCCTGCACGTCATGGCCCCTCACCCTGCTTCGCTCCGCGAAGCGGTCCCTCGCTCCGCCAGCGGGGCAAGGGATGGGGAGCACCGCAACCTCATGGATGCGGTTTGACGATCGCGTCGCCGATGCCGAGCTTCAGCGCGACCTGCGCCTTGAGCTGGTCGGCTTCCGCGCGCGTCAGCACCGGTCCGACGCGGACGCGGCTGAGCACGCCCTTGTCGGTGCGCACCGATTCGACGAAGGCGCGCAGACCGGCGGCGCGCGCACGGTCGCGCAGCTTGTTGGCCTCCTCGGCGCTCGCGAAGGCACCCAACTGCACCGCGAATCCGGTATCGGCGGCCGCGGGCGCCGCAGGCCTGGTGGCGGTGGCCACCGGTTCGGCGGGCTTGGGCGCCGGGGATTTCGGCGTCGCCGGTTTGGGTGCGGGTTCGGCGGGCTTCGTTGCGGCCGCCCGCGTTTCAGGGGCCGGTTCGGGTTTCGCGCTCGTCGTGCTGGCGGCGGGGGCCGTTGGCGCAGCGGACGGTGCCGTCGCGGTCGCGGTCGCGGCCGTTTCCGTCGCCGCTGCCGCGTCCGCATTCAGCGTGATGACGCGTGCGCCCACGTCGTCGCGCACATGCGCGGCGCGCAGGCGGGCGGCTTCCGCGTCGGCCTGCGTGGCGTAAGGGCCGATGCGGACGCTGTAGAGCGTGCGGCCGTTGTCGGTCGTCGTTTCCTGGTAACCCGGCAACTGCGAATTCTTCAGGGCGGCGACGACCTTGTCGGCGTCGGCGGCCGTCGCATAGCGACCGAAGGTCACGGCGTAATCGCCGCCCGCGGTGGCGGCCGGCAGCATCGTCGTCGAGGCCGCAGCGTCGGTGTCGTCGGCCTGGGTGGCGTCCATCCCGACGACGCCGGTGGTCGGCGCCGCGCCGGGCGTGACCAGCGGCAACTCGCGGGTCTGCATCGTCCCGTCGCCGGGCGGCGCGTCGGGGAGTTTGAGCGGCACGTCGGAAACGCCGCTTTCCGGCGCCGGTCCCTTGACCAGCATCGGCAGGAAGATCACCGCCAACGCCACCAGCACAACTGCACCGACCACTCGCTGCTTCAGGGCGGGTTCCATCGAATCGGGGGCCTCGGGGGTTGGGGCGCGCGAATTATAGCCGTGCCGCCGGAGTCGGGCCTGAAGGGAGGCCACGGCACGCGGCGGTGGGGAGATGGTTGCGCGACGGGCCTACGCGCGCATCTCCAGCCAGCGCAATGCGGCACCGACGGTATGGAACGAGCCGAAGACGAGGACGCGATCGCCCGGGCCCGCCTGGGTGACGGCCGCTTCCAGCGCCGTGGCCACGTCGGCGTGACGCATGCCGCCGTCCGCGGCCGTGCCGTCCAGCCGCGCGGCGAAGGCCGCCACGTCCAGCCCGCGCGGGCCGCTGTCGGCCAGCCCGGCCAGGTGCCAGGTGTCGATGCGGTCGGCCAGCGCTTCCACCACGCCGCGCACGTCCTTGTCGCCGAGCGCGGCGAACACCGCCTGCGTCCGCCCGACCGGTGGATCCAGGCCAAGCCAGTCGGCCAGCTCGCGCGCGGCCTGCGGGTTGTGCGCGACGTCGACGACGACCTCCACACCATCGCAGGCGAAGCGTTGCAGCCGCCCACGCACCTGGGCCTGCGCCACGCCCTGGGCGACCGCCGCAGCCGGCAGCTTTTTGCCGAGCGCGTGCAGGGCCGCGATGGCCGCCGCGGCATTGCGCAGTTGCGCCGGTGCGGCCAGTTGCGGCAGCGGCAGGTTGTCCAGCGCGCGGCGGGTCTCGCGCCAGGTCCAGTGGTCCGCGGCGGGCAGCGTCATGTCGGTGGGCATGAAGCGGTTGCCCTGCCCCTGCGGCCCGACGAAGAAGAAGTCGCAACCGGCGCGCAGCGTGTTGGCGCCGATCGCGTAGGCGTGGCGCAGCACGCTCGCCGGCGGATCGTCCTCGCCCAGCACCAGCGGCTTCCACGCACGGGCGATGCCGGCCTTCTCGAAACCGATCGCTTCGCGGTCGTCGCCGAGGTAGTCCTGGTGGTCGAGGTCGACCGTGGTGATTACGGCGACGTCAGCGTCGACGAGGTTGGTAGCGTCCAGGCGGCCGCCGAGGCCGACTTCGAGGATGGCCAGGTCCAGGCCGCTGCGCGCGAACAGCCAGAGCGCGGCGAGCGTGCCGTATTCGAAGTAGGTGAGTGGGATCTCGCCCTTCCCTTCCATGACAGGGGGAAGGTGGCGCGCAGCGGCGGATGAGGGGTGGGAGGTGCGAAGGGTGTCTGAAGCAGCGTCGCTTCGCCGGACCCTCACCCCAACCCCTCTCCCGGGGGAAGAGGGGCTTGAAAGCGCTGCGCCGGAGGGCGCGGGGCTCAGGCGCGCGGCTTCGACGGCTGCGAAGGCGGCGACCAGGTCCGCGTCGGCGGCATCGGCGCCGCCGATGCGGACGCGCTCGTTGTAGGCGAGCAGATGAGGCGAGGTATAGGCGCCGACCTTCCAGCCCGCGGCGCGCGCGATGGCCTCGATGAAGGCGACGGTCGAGCCCTTGCCGTTGGTGCCGGCGACGGTGATGACCTTCTTCGCCGGTTTCGGCAACTGCATGCGCGCTACGACTTCGCGCACGCGCTCCAGGCCCATGTCGATGGATTTTGGGTGTTGGCGCTCGATGTAATCGAGCCAGTCGGCGAGCGTTTGCGGCATGGGGAAATTGTAGGGCGGGCCCTGGCCCGCCTTGGGGGTTTCGCGTGCAACGCTCAACGCCAAAAGCGCCCGTCATCCGCCCCTTCGGGGCATCTTCTCCCCGCTTTGCGGCGAGAAGGGAAAGTTTTTCGCCTGCTTTACACGCCCCTCTTCCCGCTTGCGGGGTGAAGGCGGACGCTTATGCGCCACGGGCGCATGTCCGACTGAACGCCCTTGCGCTACGCGCAAGGGCCGGGGCAGAGCGAGGGACAGCATTGCGAATCAACGCAGGGTGAGAGGACGTGGCGCGTCGACTGGAAAAGTCGAGCCTACAACGCCCGATGCACCGCCTCCCCGAACAACGCCGTGTGGTGGCTGCAATCGTTCAACCGCACCACGTCGAGGTGATCCACATCGGGACCTTCGAGCAGGTTGAGCGTCGTCGGCGCCTGCCGGAACGACCACAGCTTCGACAAGGGCATGCCGAGGATGCGGCACAGCAACACGCGGTTGACCGCATCGTGCGCGACCACCAGCAGCGTCTCGTGCGCGCCCATGCCGGCGCATGCGTGAGCGAAGGCGGGCCAGGCGCGATCGAGCACGTGCTGCAGCGATTCGCCCTGCGGCATCAGTACTTCATGCGGTGCATGCCGCCACGCGTGCATCAGCTCGGGATCGCGCTGGCGGATTTCCTCCGCCAACAATCCTTCCCAGGTGCCGTGCGCGATTTCCTTCAGCCCCGCATCGAGCGTGAGCATCGCCGCGCGTTCGTCGCCCAAGGCGAGCTGCGCGGTGCGTGCCGCGCGTACCAGGGGCGAAGCGACGGCGCGGTCGATGCGCACGTCGGCGAGGCGTTCGCCCAGCGCGCGCGCCTGCACTTCGCCGATCGGCGAGAGCGGGATGTCTTCCTGGCCCTGGTAGCGGCCTTCGGCGTTCCAGGGGGTTTCGCCGTGGCGGGCGAGGAGGATTTTCATGGCAGGAGCGAGAAGAGAGTGGAGAGGAGTGAGAAACGAGTGACATCAAGAAGCAGGGAAAGCGGGAGGGGAACTGCACGCGAAGAACAGGCACTGATTTTCTTCGTCGCAGGAACCGAGGGGAAACCGAAGGTAGAAGTGAGTGAAGAAACGGCTGAACTCGCCTTTACTCGTTTCTCACTCCTCTCCCCTCTCCCCTCGCCCTCAGACCTGCTGCAACGACAGCACGCCCGGCGTCGCGCGCAAGGTGTCGAGCTGCTGGTCGCTCAGCGGCTGGTCGACGGTGATCGCCGCGCGCGCCTGGCCATCGCCGGCCGCGCCGAGCGCGAAGTTGACGATGTTGATGCCCGCCGAACCCAGCAGCGAACCCACCGTGCCGATCATGCCGGGCCGGTCCTCGTTGCGCATGAGCAGCACGCTGGCCTGCGGATCGAATTCGATCTCCACGCCGTCCAGACGCACCACGCGCGGGCCGCGATGCAGTGTCGCCTCGATCTCGCGCGGTTTCTTGCCGCCTTCGACGCGGATACGCAGCAGGCGATCGAAACCGTCGCCGTCGCCGCCCACGGTTTCGGCGACGACCAGGCCACGGCCCGCGGCTTCCTGCAACGCATTGACGGGCGTGACGCGGCCCGAATGCGTGCCGAGCAACGCCGCCACCAGCAGCCGCGTCAGCGGACGCGTGTCGAGCGCCTCGGTGCGGCCGGCATAGGTGATGGTGAGCTTCGTCGGTGCGTCGACCAGGCGCGCGGCGAGCTTGCCCAGCGCGGTCATCAGCGGCATCCACGGACCGACTTCGCGCGCGGCTTCGGCGGTGAGCGGCGGCAGGTTGACGCAGCCGGCAACGGCTCCGGTGGCGACGAAATCAATGATCTGACGCGCAAGGATCGTACTCACCGCCTGCTGCGCCTCGCTCGTCGACGCGCCCAGGTGCGGGGTAAGGATCAGCTTGGGATGCTTGCGCAACGGCGATTCGGCCTGCAGCGGTTCCGTGGCGAAGGTGTCGAGTGCGGCGCCGGCGATCTGGCCTTCGTCGAGCAGACGCAGCAGCGCGGCTTCGTCGACCAGGCCGCCGCGTGCGGCGTTGATGATGTACGCGCCCTGCTTCATCGCGCGCATGCGCTCTTCCGACAGCAGGTTGGTCGTGTCCCTGGTGCGCGGGATGTGCAGGGTGACGATGTCAGCCCATGCGAGCAGTTCGTCGAGCGTCTTCAGCGGCACGCTGCCCTTGCCCGCCGCGGCGGCCGGCAGGAACGGATCGTATGCGGCCACTTCCATGCCGATGCCCTGTGCCTTGCGCGCGACGGTGCCGCCGATGCGGCCCAGACCGATCACGCCGAGCTTCTTGCCTTCCAGTTCGAAGCCGGTGAGGCCGGCCTTGGGCCATTCGCCGGCCTTCATGCCCGCGTCGGCGCGCGGAATGTGGCGGGCCAGTGCGAACAGTAGCGAGATCGCGTGTTCGGCCGCCGCGAGCGTGTTGCCGTCGGGCGCATTCATGACCGCGATGCCCTTGGCCGTGGCGGCTTCGACATCGATGGTGTCGACGCCGGCACCGGCGCGGCCGATCACCTTGAGGTTGGGCACGTTAACCAGCGCTTCGGCGGGCACCTTGGTGGCCGAGCGCACCAGCACCGCATCGACGTCGGCGAGCGCCAGGGCGAGGACTTGGGGGTCCTTGATCGGTTCGTTGGCGACGAGGACGTCCCAGCCCGCATCGCGGAACAGGGCCAGACCGTCTTCGTGGATGCCATCGCAGGCCAGTACTTTCATCGCAAGCTCCTGTAGTGAGGGGAGCGCGGAAAGCCTGCGTAGCCGGCACTGCGTGGACCTGTGGCGTCGGGCAACGGATGCAGCGGTTGCGGAACGCATGCGTCGCACGGGGCGTGGACGCGGTGTTACTCACGGGTCGGGAGACGGGGCCGGCTGGCATGGGAATCCGCGACGGGCACAGCCTAGCAGAGGTCCGGGGCGGATTCGCAACCGTTGCTTATGAAATCGCATGCAGCAGGCGCGTACGATGCGCCCTCCCCCGCTCGAGGACGCGACGCATGAACCAGCAGGTGACGACCCAACAGGTGAAGGGCAGCTTCGACGTGAAGCGCACCGCCATGGAGACCGTCGATGCCGGCGGCGATGCCAGCTTCGGCCGCATCCGCTTCGAGAAGCGCTTCCACGGCGACCTGGACGCGACCAGCGTGGTGGAGATGCTCAGCGCGGGCAATCCCGCGACGGGCTCCGCCGGCTACGTGGCGGTCGAACATCTCGTCGGCACGCTGCAGGGCCGCAAGGGCCGCTTCATGATGCAGCACAACGGCGTGATGAATCGCGGGGAGGCTTCGCTGACGCTCACGGTGGTGCCCGATTCGGGCACGGATGAACTGACCGGACTGCATGGGCGCATGCAGATCGATATCGCGCAGGACGGCGCGCACTTCTATACGTTCGATTACGCGATCGATTGAGGCGCGTTACCTGAAGAATTTTCTTCCCCCCGCCTGCGGGGAGAAGATGCCCGAAGAGCCTGCCCCCGAATGCTTTAATCGGGGGGCAGATGAGGGGGAGCGAGCGTAGCGAGTTGCTGTTGATTTCGATATGCAACAGCAACAGCAGCTCGCTGCGCTCGCTCCCCTCACCCGCCCGTTGGGCCCCCTCTCCCCGCAAGCGGGGAGAGGGACGCCAGATCGTTCCTCCGGAGACACCCTATTCGCTGACGGATTCACTCCGCCGGCAGATTCATTTCCTTCAGCAGGTGCGGCGCCGGGTACACCTTGGCAAGCAGCCAGCGCAGGTAACGCAGGTCGACATGGATCGCGCGCTTGTAGCGCGGATCGAACATCCAGCTCGCGCTCACCGCTTCCCAGTTGCTGTCGAAGTTCAGGCCGATCAGGCGGCCGCGCGCGTCCATCACCGCCGAACCGGAGTTTCCGCCGGTCGTGTCCAGGTTGGTGAGGAAGTCCACGGTCTGCGTGCCCAGGCTGGGCTCGGCGGTGTTGCCGAAATCGCTCTTCGCGATCGCGTCGCGCAGCGTCTGCGGTGCATCGAATGGATCGGTGCCGGTGTGCTTCTCGACGATGCCCTGCACGGTGGTCAGCGGCGTGTAGTGCACGCCATCGCGGGGATCCAGCGCGCTCACGCGGCCGTAGCTCACGCGCAGGGTCGAATTCGCATCCGGATAGACCGCACGCCCCTGCGACTTGCGGAAGCCGATCAACGCACGCATGTAGGCGGGGCGCAGGCGCAGCAGTTCGCCACTGCTGGCCTTGTTCTCGTCTTCCAGACGCAGGATCGCCGGCAACAGCGTCGCCGCGGCCTGCAGCAGCGTATCGCCCGACGCCGCCAGCGTCGCGCGGTCGGCCTGCATCGCGTTCAGTCGCTCGCTTTCGGCGTCGAGTTTCGTACCGGCGTACAACGCATCCAGCTTCTGCTGCAGCTGCGACGCCGCGCCGAACACCGCATCGAATTCCGCCACGTGTTGCGGCGCCGGCAGGGCCTGGTATTGGCCGACCAGCTCGGCCAGCAGCGCCTTTTCGACGTGCGGCGCGTAGCGGCGCTGCACCTGCCGCAGCTGGCCGGCAATCAGCGTTTCATCGCGCTGCTGGTAGCCGCGTTCGCGTTCCGCGTCGGGCCTGCTGCGCTCGTGGGCCAGGCGCTGCAGGGTCACCGCCGACTTCAGCAGCTGCGTCTGCGCGACGATCGCGCCCAGCAGCTGGTCGCGTTCGCGCACCGCCGTGGCGCGGTCGAGCACGGCCTGTGCTGCGGAGATATCGGCGCGCGTCGTGGCGGCATCGGGTTGCTGGTCGAGCCACGCATACATCGCCTGCTCGTCCTCGCGACGCACGCGCACCGCATCGCTGCGCCGCAGGCCGTCGAGTTCGCCCTGCGCACGCTTGAGACTGTTCTTCAGGCTGCGCAGCTGCGAAGCGTAGGCGACGCGCGCGGCTTCGTCCTTCGCCGCCGTGCCTTCGATCGTGTCGATCATCCGATGGTACAACGCGACGCGCGACGGCAGCTGCCATTCCACCTGGTTGGCAAATTCCGAGGCCATGCGATGACGGAAGGTGACGCCCGGATAGCCGGCGAGCATCGCGTAGTCGCCTTCCCTGAAGTCCTGCGTCGACACCTGCAGGTGCGAGGGCGGCACGAACGGCACGTTGTCCGGCGAATAGTCCGCGGGCTTGCCGTCCTTGCCGACGTAGGCGCGCAGCAGGGTGAAGTCGCCGGCGTGGCGCGGCCACATGAAGTTGTCGACTTCGCCGCCGTAGTTGCCGATCGCGTTCGGCGGCGCGTAGACCAGGCGCACGTCGCGCAGCTCGAGCTGACGCACCAGGTAGAAGTCGGTGCCGTAGTACATGTTGGCGACGCTGCAGCGATAGCCGGCCTCGCGTTCGCATTCGGCGACGACGGCCTTGGTCGCGCCGTCCACGGCGTCGTAGTACGCGCGCCCCCGCTTGCCCTTCGCATCGGCGAGGATGCGGTCGGTCACGCGGTCGAAGCCGGTGGTGACGAGCACGCGGTAATCGGGATTCGCCGGCAGCTCCGCGCTGCGATCGGCGGCGATGTAGCCGTCGCGGATCAGGTCGCGCCCGGGCTTGCTGTTGTACTGGATGACCCCGAAAGCGACATGGTGGTTGGTCAGCACCAGGCCCTGGTCGGAGACGAACGCGCCGCTGGCGCCGCCGACCTTCACGATGGCGTTCATCGGCGCCCTGGCGAGTTCGGAGAGTTCGCGCGGATTGCCCTTGAACCCCGCCGCCTTCATCTGCTGGGCGATGCCGGGCAGTTGCGACGGCATCCACATGCCCTCGTCGGCATGGGCGGCGTTGGCCAGGAGCAACGACAGGGCCAGAGGCAACAAACGGCGGCGCATGGTGGTCATTCGAGATCGCGGCGGCATGAGGAGCGGGCGACGATAGGCGAAGCCTGGCGCATGCGGCAAACCATCCGGCAGCAATCTCCCGCAAATCCGCTGCGACGGCACGTCCGGCAAAGCGCTCGCCCGGCCGCGACGCGGGCCGGGCGTATAATTTCGCTCCTCTCGCCGTGCCCCGCGCGGCTCCCACGCAAGGCAACCCCATGTCGCAAACGATGAAGGCGCTGGTCAAGCGCGAAGCCACCAAGGGCATCTGGATGGAACAGGTGCCGGTGCCGGCGCCCGGCCCGAACGAAGTGCTGATCAAGCTGGAGAAGACCGCGATCTGCGGCACCGACCTGCACATCTACCTGTGGGACGAGTGGAGCCAGCGCACGATCAAGCCCGGCCTGGTGATCGGCCATGAATTCGTCGGCCGCATCGTCGACATGGGCCCCGGCGTCACCGGCTACAAGATCAACCAGCGCGTGTCGGCCGAAGGCCACATCGTCTGCGGCCACTGCCGCAACTGCCGCGCCGGTCGCCAGCACCTGTGCCCGAACACCGTCGGCATCGGCGTGACCCGCGACGGCGCGTTCGCCGAATACATCGTGATGCCGGCCTCGAACCTGTGGCCGATCCCCGATCAGATCCCGAGCGAGCTGGCGGCGTTCTTCGATCCCTACGGCAACGCCGCGCACTGCGCGCTGGAATTCGACGTCGTCGGCGAGGACGTGCTGATCACCGGCGCCGGCCCGATCGGCATCATCGCCGCGGGCATCTGCAAGCACATCGGCGCGCGCAACGTGGTGGTCACCGACGTCAACGACTACCGCCTCAAGCTCGCCGCCGACATGGGCGCCACGCGCGTGGTCAACGTCACCAACACGTCGCTGAAGGACGTGATGAAGGACCTGCACATGGAAGGCTTCGACGTGGGCCTGGAAATGAGCGGCAATCCGCGCGCCTTCAACGACATGCTCGACTGCATGTACCACGGCGGCAAGATCGCGATGCTCGGCATCATGCCCAAGGGCGCCGGCGCCGACTGGGACAAGGTGATCTTCAAGGGCCTCACCCTGCAGGGCATCTACGGCCGTCGCATGTACGAGACCTGGTACAAGATGACGCAGCTCGTGCAGGGCGGTTTCCCCCTCGGCAAGGTGCTGACGCACCAGCTGCCGATCGACGAGTTCCAGCAGGGTTTCGAACTGATGGAATCGGGCAAGGCCGGCAAGGTCGTGCTGAGCTGGAACTGAAGGCGAGTGGAGAGTGGTGAGGAGTGAGAAACGAGTAGAAGTCACTCCCCCGAACCCCCAATCGCGTTTCCCCCACTCTTTCCTGACTCCTCTTCACTCTCCCCTATGACTCTCACCCAACGCTACGCCGACACCCTCGACGAAATCCGCGCCGCCGGCCTGTTCAAGTCCGAGCGCATCATCACCTCGCCGCAGTCCGCCGAGATCACGCTCGAAGACGGCCGCACGGTGCTGAACTTCTGCGCCAACAACTACCTCGGCCTGGCCGATCATCCCGACGTGATCGCGGCGGCGAAGGAAGCGCTCGACACGCACGGCTTCGGCATGGCCTCGGTGCGCTTCATCTGCGGTACGCAGGATCTGCACAAGCAGCTGGAGCAGACGATCGCGGACTTCTTCGGCACCGAGGACACCATCCTCTACGCCGCCTGCTTCGACGCCAACGGCGGCCTGTTCGAGCCGCTGCTGGACGAGAAGGACGCGATCATCTCCGACGCGCTCAACCACGCCTCGATCATCGACGGCGTGCGCCTGTGCAAGGCCAGGCGCTACCGTTACGCCAACTGCGACATGGCGGATCTGGAGAAACAACTGCAGCAGGCCAAGGCCGACGGCGCGCGCACGATCATGATCACCAGCGACGGCGTGTTCTCGATGGACGGCTTCATCGCGCCGCTGGACGAAATCACCGCGCTGGCGAAGAAGTACGGCGCCCTCGTGCACATCGACGAATGCCACGCCACCGGCTTCCTCGGCAAGACCGGTCGCGGTTCCGCCGAAGTGAAGGGCGTGATGGACAAGATCGACATCTTCACCGGCACGCTGGGCAAGGCGATGGGCGGCGCCCTGGGCGGCTTCACCACGGCGAAGCGCGAAGTGATCGAACTGCTGCGTCAGCGCTCGCGTCCCTACCTATTCTCCAACTCGCTGCCGCCGCACGTGGTGGCCGCGGGGATCAAGGCGTTCGAAATGCTGGCCGCCGCGGGCGACCTGCGCGAGAAGCTGGCGGAGAACACCGCCTACTTCCGCGAGCAGATGACCGCTGCCGGCTTCGACGTGAAGCCGGGCGTGCATCCGATCTCGCCGGTGATGCTGTACGACGCGCCGCTGGCGCAGAAGTTCGCGGCGCGCCTGCTGGAGGAAGGGATCTACGCGATCGGCTTCTTCTTCCCCGTCGTGCCGCAGGGCCAGGCGCGCATCCGCACGCAGATGTCGGCGGCGCACACGCGCGATCACCTGGATCGCGCAATCGCCGCCTTCGTGAAGATCGGCCGCGAGCTGGGCGTCATCAAGGGTTGATTTTCGGTTCGCGCAGCGGTGCGCTGCGCGAGTCGCCTGCGTCGCGGATTCCTGATGCAGGACTCCAGCGACAGCGCAAACAAAAACGCCTCGACCGGCTCCCCCCCAGGGCCGGTGCGAGGCGTTCCGCTTGGAGAGGTTACTTCGAGCCCTTCTTCGGCTCTTCTTCCTTCGGCGTCGCCGGGGCGCCGGTGGCGACGCGGTAGCCGTTCTTCTTCATCCACGCATCGAAGTCGTCGGCAGTCATCTTCTTCCCGTCCTGCGTCATGTTGAAGCGCTTGCTGTCGGGCGCCAGCGTGGCCGGAGCGGCGGCAGGCTTCGACGCTGCCTTGGCAGTCTTCTTCTTGCCCTTGGCCGCTTCGAGCGTGCCGTCCATGCGGATGACCGGCGCATTCCCGGCGTGGCTGGCATCGAGCGCCGTCGCCATGAGGATGCTGTCGGCGCCGCGGTGGGTGTCGAACGCGGGCGCCTGGCTGGCCAGGAGGGTTCCGCTGAAAAGCAGGCACGGCAGTGCCACCAGAATCTTGCGCATGTGGAGTTCCCCAAAATCCCCGTTCGCCGGGTGCGGTGCGTAAGAAACCACGCCCGCCCGGAAAAAAAGGGTGCGAACAGCCACAGTTTCACGAAAGCGGCCGCGACGCAGGGCAGGCCCGCTGCGGATAGCGTGCGGCGTGGCACATTTGCGTTGCGCCGGGAACGGCGCAGTACGCATTCAGGAGAGGGCGGCGACTTCCGGCGCTTCCAGCATGCGCCACTGCCCCTTGGCGAGATCGCCCAGCTCGAGCGGGCCGATCGCGACGCGCACCAGGCGCAGCACCTCGATGTCGAACGCGGCAAGCAGACGGCGGATGTGCCGGTTGCGGCCTTCGTCGAGGCTCACTTCGAGCCAGGCATTGCGCTCGCCCGCGCGCAGCAGGCGCGCCGACTTCGCGCGAAGCATTTCGCCGTCGTCGACGGTGCCCTGCGTGAACGCTTCGAGCAGCGACGCATCGGGAATCGCGTTCACCTGGACGTGATAGGTCTTGTCGGGCCCGGTCTGCGGATCGGTGATGCGCGCCGCCCATGCCGGGTCGTTGCAGAACAGCAGCAGGCCCTCGCTCGCCTGATCGAGACGACCGACGGGCGCCAGCCAGGGCAACGGACGCCCGTCGACCTGTGCGCCTTCGAAGCAGCGGTAGACCGTGTCGCGGCCACGCTCGTCGCGCGCCGTCGTGACCAGGCCGCGCGGCTTGTTGAGCATCACGTAAAGCGGGCGGATTGCATCGAGCGGCTGTCCATCCACTGCGATGCGCTGACGTCCGTCGCCGGCGATCGGGAATTGCGGATCGCGGACGATCCGTCCGTCCACGCTGACACGGCCGGCGGCGACCCAGCGTTCGGCTTCGCT
This sequence comes from Lysobacter yangpyeongensis, assembly GCF_042655745.1. Lineage (NCBI taxonomy): Bacteria > Pseudomonadati > Pseudomonadota > Gammaproteobacteria > Lysobacterales > Lysobacteraceae > Lysobacter > Lysobacter yangpyeongensis. Next base: position 161,190 of record NZ_JBHSNM010000002.1, read on the forward strand.
GCGCGAGCAGATGCCGCGCTTGGACAACACCCGGGCCAGGCCGTGGCGCGGTGCGTCCTGCCTCATGGCCATGCGGATATCCGGCTTACTTCTTCTTTTCGTTCTTTTCGGATGGCTTCGGCGCTTCCGCGGGCACGGCGGCCGGAGGCGCGCCCTTCGCCACGCGCACCCCGCGCGCCTTCATCCACGCATCGAACTCCTCGGCCGTCATGCGCTTGCCGTTCTGGCTCATGTCGAAGCGCCACGGCGTGTTGTCGTACTGCGTCTTGGGCTGGTACGCGGCCGGGCTGGATGATGGCGGCAACGCCGGCGCCGTGGCCGGAGTGGCCTTGGCGACCGCGAGACAGCTTTCCAGTCGCAGGCGGAGCAGGACGTTATCGACGGACAAGGTCTCGTCGAATGCCTGGGCCAGCACGCCGGTAGGCGCGCCGAGCTGGTGCGTCGGCGCAGTCAGCTCCGGCGACAGCGGCGCGACCAGCGTGGGTTGCACCGGCAATCCGGAACCCGCCGACGCAACGCAGGACGCGCCGGCCTGTGCCTGGACGACGCCCGCGAGCCCGAAGCAGAACAAACCGGTCAGTAGGCGTTGCATCGGTATCGTCTCCGCGAGTCGTCGTGCCGGGAGTGTAGCGCGGACGGATGCGATGCTCCGTGCAGGCGCGTGCAGGCGCGTGCAGGCGAACGCATCGCAGCTCGGCAATTTGCTTCGGCTGCAGCGAATTTCGATCCGCGGAAACGCAGCCAGGTCGATGAGGCTCGCCGGCAGCTTTTGGCCCGCAAAAAACGAAGCCCGGCACGAGGCCGGGCTTCGGTGTTTCCGCTGGCGTCCGCTCAGTTCTGGACGTTCAGCTCGGTGCGGCGGTTACGCTCGCTCTTGCAGCCCGGCATGGTCTGGCCCATGTCTTCCAGCGGGCGGCTCTCGCCGTAGCCGTTCGGACCGGTCAGACGCGCAGCGTCGATGCCGTTGCTGGTCAGGTAGTCGTACACGGCGCGCGAACGACGCTCCGACAGCGACTGGTTGTACGCGTCGGTACCGCACTGGTCGGTGTGGCCGGCCACTTCCGCCTTCAGCTCCGGATAGCGCTTGAAGATCTCGACGGCCTCGTTGAGGATCTGCACCGCATCCGGACGCAGCGTCGACTTGTCGAAGTCGAAGTTCACGCCCTTCAGGTCGATCGACACCGGCACCGGGCAGCCGTCCGGACCGATCGTCTGGCCCGCCTGCGAACCCGGGCACTTGTCGTCGCAGTTGTTCACGCCGTCGCCGTCGTCGTCGCCGTCCGAGCAGCTCGGGGCGGCCGGAGCCGGAGCCGGGGCCGGAGCCGGGGCAGCGCCCAGCGGCACGATCACGCCGACCGAAGCCAGCACGTCGCCGAACCAGTCTTCATCGGCGGCACCGCCAACGCTCTGGTCGTCGAAGTCGGCGCGGTAGGCCAGCTCGGTACGGATGCCGTAGCTGCCCATGTCGCCCTGCATGCCGATACCGACCTTGGCGGCCAGGTTGCCGTCTTCACGCTCGCCCGGCGAGTCCGGGTTCGGGAAGGCATCGAACTCTTCTTCCGAACGCTGGTAGCCCAGGCCCATCAGCACGTAGGGATTCCAGTTGCGGCCTTCGGCGATGAAGTGGCGACGCAGATCCAGCGAGATGCCGTACTGGCTCCAGTTGAGGTCCTGGTTCGCGTCGTTGTGCGGATTCTGGTAGTTCAGCTCGCCGTCCAGCGACCAGTTGTCGCTGATGAACTTGCCGACGCCCAGGCCCACGAACGGGGCATTGCGCGTACCGCGGTCGTTGTCCTGAACGTTGATGCCGGCGGAACCCGTCAGGTACCAGCGATCATCGAAATCCTGCGCGTTGGCGGTCTGCGCAAACGCCAGGCCAGCGAGCAGCGCTGTGCTCAACAAGCGGATCTTCATATTTCTGACTCCTTAGAAATGTCGGGAAACAACTCACGGCACTGAAACTGTGACCGGGATCGGCCCAGCAAGCGTGACCCCCATTCACGATCTCTGGCCGGCGGATCATACACCTTCGGGCGCGATTGTTAACATCGCTTAACGTTGTGCTTGAAGGACCTGACGTAACCCTCCGTTCAGCTTCCCACGCCCCAAAACGAAGCCCGGCACGAGGCCGGGCTTCGGTGTCCCGCTGGCGTCCGCTCAGTTCTGGACGTTCAGCTCGGTGCGGCGGTTACGCTCGCTCTTGCAGCCCGGCATGGTCTGGCCCATGTCTTCCAGCGGACGGCTCTCGCCGTAGCCGTTCGGACCGGTCAGACGCGCAGCGTCGATGCCGTTGCTGGTCAGGTAGTCGTACACGGCGCGCGAACGACGCTCCGACAGCGACTGGTTGTACGCGTCGGTACCGCACTGGTCGGTGTGGCCGGCCACTTCCGCCTTCAGCTCCGGATAGCGCTTGAAGATCTCGACGGCCTCGTTGAGGATCTGCACCGCATCCGGACGCAGCGTCGACTTGTCGAAGTCGAAGTTCACGCCCTTCAGGTCGATCGACACCGGCACCGGGCAGCCGTCCGGACCGATCGTCTGGCCCGCCTGCGAACCCGGGCACTTGTCGTCGCAGTTGTTCACGCCGTCGCCGTCGTCGTCGCCGTCGGCGCAGCTCGGAGCCGGCGGCGGCGGCGGCGCGGCCGGGGCGGGCTCGGGGCCGAGCGGCACGACGATGCCGATCGACGCCAGCACATCGCCATACCAGTCTTCGCCGTCGTTGCGCTCCGGCGGCGGATCATCGAGCAGCAGTTGCGCGCGGGTGTCGTTGATCGCGACGGCGCGATACGCCAGTTCGGCGCGGATGCCATAACGCCCCATGTCGCCCTGCATGCCGATACCGAACTTGCCGGCGACGGCGCCCTCTTCTTCCTCGAACGGCGAATCGGGATTCGGGAAGTTGTCCGATTCGATTTCCTCGCGCTGATAGCCCAGCCCCATCACGATGTAGGGATTCCAGTTGCGGCCTTCGGCGATGAAGTGACGACGCAGGTCGAAGGAAATGCCGTACTGGCTCCAGTTGAGGTCCTGGTTCGAATCCCACACCGGCTTCTGGTAGTTGAGTTCACCGTCCAGCGACCAGTTGGGCGAGAGGAACTTTCCGAAGCCGATCGCGCCGAAGGGCGCGTTTCGGGTGTCGCGGTCGTTGTCCTGGATGTTGAAGCCAACCGAGCCCGTCAGGTACCAGCGATCGTCGAAGTCCTGGGCATGCGCGATGTGGGCAACGCTCAAACCACCCAGCAGGGCGGCGCAGAGAAGATTCTTTTTCATTTTTCTGCTCCTTGAATATGGGGAACCACGAGCGGGCGGATCCTGAATTCGACGGGTTGCTGAACGGCAACGCCACCACGGCGCAGGCTATGGGCGCCGCAGTGAAGACCACGTTAAAAAAACCGCAAATTGCTTGCCTTTCGCGAGGATCGGCAGCGGCTTCCGCGCACCGTCACACGCGTGTCAATCGGGCCATGAATCCGGTGAGCGGAAGCGCATCCAGCGTCGCCGGCGTCGCCACCAGTTCAAGCAGGTCGTCGACCTGCGCCGGCGCGAGTCGTGCCCGCATGGCGGCTTCGAACTTGGCCATCAGCAGCGGCACCGCCTCGGTCCGCCGACGGCGATGACCCAGTGGGTAATCGATGGAAATCCGCTCGGTCGATGTCCCGTCCTTGAAGATCACCTGCATCGAGTTGCCGATGCTGCGCTTGTCCGGATCGTGGTAATCCCGGGTGAAGGCGGGGTTTTCCGCGACCACCATCTTTATCCGCAGCGCATCGATGCGCGGGTCGGCAGCGACGGCATCGTCGTAATCGTCGGCGGTGAGGCGTCCGAAGATGAGCGGCACGGCGACCATGTACTGGAGGCAGTGATCGCGATCGGCCGGATTCGCGAGCGGTCCGGTCTTGTCGATGATGCGCAGGGCCGCTTCCTGCGTTTCCAGGACGATCCGCTCGATGGCATCGAGCCGGCCAACTGCCTCGGGATGCAGTCGCAGCGCGCATTCCACCGCGGTCTGCGCATGGAATTCGGCGGGGAAGGCGATCTTGAACAGGACGTTCTCCATGACGTAGCTGCCGAAGGGGCGCTCGAACTCGAAGGGCTTGCCCTCGAACGCGACGTCGTAGAAGCCCCAGACCGGCGTACTCAGTGCACCCGGGCACGTGTCCGCGCCTTTCCGCGCATTCAGGGCGAGGACCACCGCTCGCCGGCAGGCATCGCCCGCCGCCCAGCTCTTGCGCGGCCCGGTGTTCGGCGCATGCCGATACGTGCGCAGCGCGCCGTTGTCCATCCAGCTGTGCGACACCGCAGCGATCACTTCGTCCCGGCCGCCGCCCAGCATCCGCGTGACCACCGCGGCGGACGCGAGACGTACCAGGATCACGTGGTCCAGGCCGACGCGATTGAACGCGTTCTTCAATGCGTAGCAGCCCTGGATTTCGTGCGCCTTGATCGCGTACCCGAGCACGTCGCGCACGGTCGGTCCGTTTGCGCCATTCGCACCGGCCTTTCGGCCGAGATAGTCGGCGACGGCGAGGATCGCGCCGAGGTTGTCCGACGGATGCCCCCACTCGGCGGCCAGCCAGGTGTCGTTGAAATCCAGCCAGCGGATCTGCGTCCCGATGTTGTAGGCGGCCTGCGCGGGATCCAGCGCATGGCGCGTGAACGGGACGCGCGCGCCGTCGCGCATGTCGGCACCCGGAACGAGCGGCCCGAGGTGCTTCACGCATGCGGCGTGATCCATCGCCAATGCCGCGCACGCCAGCGAATCGAGCAGCACGTAGCGCGCGGTATCGAATGCTTCTTCCGACGTGATGCGGTAGTCGATCACGTAGTCGGCGACGGCGACCATCGGCGGATCCGGCGGCGGGCGGACACTGGAGCGAAGATCGCGGGTACTCATGGCCTGCTCCGTGGTGGCTGGCGTGGGCGGCGCGGATCCGATGGGCGATTGTCGCCAGGCGGGAACACATCTGCGCAGGCCGGCAATTGGAATCCCTGCGCCGGCACGCCATGTTGACGGCATGAACGTCACGACCCGGTTGCCCGCCCTCTTCCTCTCCCATGGCTCGCCGATGCTCGCGGTCGAGGATTCCCCGGCGGGACGCTTCCTGGACAGGCTGGGCACGACGCTGCCGCGGCCGCGCGCCATCCTGGTCGCCTCGGCGCACTTCACGGCGGACCGTCCGACGGCGGGCGGCCACGACCGGCCGCACACCGTGCATGACTTCGGCGGTTTTCCCGAACCGCTGTACGCGATCCGCTACCCCGCCCCCGGGCAACCCGAACTGGCCGAAACCGTCGTCGCGCGCCTGGCGCAGTCGGGGCTCTCGGGACAGATTCGCCCGGGACACGGTCTCGATCACGGCGTCTGGGTTCCGCTTCGGCGGATGTACCCGCTGGCGGATATCCCGGTGGTACCGCTGTCGGTGAATCCGACGGCGGACGCCGCCTGGCACTACGCGCTCGGGCGCGCGCTGGCCGGACTGCGCGAGGAAGGCGTGCTGGTGATCGGGTCCGGCGGCTTCGTCCATAACCTGGGCGATCTCGACTGGCGGCACCGGGACGCGCCCCTGGCGCCGTGGGCCGGCGAATTTTCTGGCTGGATGCACGAACGGCTCGCCGCCGGCGACCTGGCCGCCCTGCTCGAGTGGCGCGAACTGGCGCCCCACGCGGGTCGCGCCCACCCCACTACCGAGCATCTGATGCCGCTGTTCGTGGCACTCGGCGCCGCCGGTGGGCCGACCGAGGTGCGGGTCCTGCACCGTTCGCATGAGCTCGGAACACTGGCGCTCGACGCGTTTGCATTCGGCTGAACGGGCACCGGAGACGGCCTCCGCCTAGCACCGAAGGGGCCCGGCGCACAATCCGTGACCGGGGTCTCCTATTCAGCCGCCGTTAGGAAACCCGCCGCTACCTTGCGCCAACTTTTCAGCCGCCCCCGGCGGCACCGTCGCAGCGCCCACGCCAATTGCGTGGTCCCGATGCCCGGGCAAAGCACGCCAGAGAGCGCGCCGCCCTCCCTAGAACGCCATACCGGATTTCGCCCCAGGCGCCCGCCTCCGCAAGGAGACGACGCCGAAGTGCGGCCCGGCCAACGGAGCAAGGAGTACGACATGAAACTCGCCTGGATCCTGTGGTTGGCCTCCGTGCTGCCGCCGCAATCCGCCGATTCGCTGTGCCTCAGCACCACCGTGTACTTGGAAGCCCGCGACCAGTCGGTCCGGGGCCAGCAGGCGGTCGCCGAGGTCGCCCTGCGCCGCCGCGACAGCGGCCTGTGGGGCGACACCCTCTGCGACGTGGTGACCGCGAACAAGCAGTTCGCGCCGAGCCTCGTCCCGCCTTCCACCCGGGTCGCCAACCCCGAGGCCTGGGCCCGCGCGGTGACGGTGGCGCTGGAAGCCGAGAACAACTGGGCCCTGCCCGCCGGCCAGCGCAAGGAAATCGTGCCGGGCGCGAGCCATTTCGCCGCCCTGGGCATCGCCAGTCCGTCCTGGCGCAACGCCTACCAGGTCGCGACGATCGGCGACCACACCTTCTATAAGGTGCAGTCGCTCGAGCCGCGCAGGCACGATTCCTGAAGTTTCGAAGAGCGAAGCCCGCTTCGCCTTCCGGATCCGCCTCGCGCGGATCTTTTTTTGCCCGCACGTAACGCAATGTTGCGCGGGCGCGATTGAGGCCCGACGTCGCCACGGGCGATAGTCGCCGCTTCTTTCCAGACCCGCAGGGGCACCATGAAGCTTTATTCCTCGCCTGGCGCATGCTCGACGGCGGACCACATCGTGCTGCAGTGGACGGGCGGCGAGTTCGAAGTCGAACTCGTATCGCGCGAGCGGCGCCAGTCGCCCGAGTACCTGGCGATCAATCCGGCCGGTGCCGTGCCGGCATTGCGCCATGGCGACTATGTCCTCACCCAGAACGCCGCGATCCTCGGCTACATCGCCGATACGTGGCCGCAGGCGCGACTGGCCGGCGACGGCAGCGCGCGCGAGCGGGCCGAGGCCAATCGCTGGCTCGCCTTCGTCAATTCGGACCTGCATCCGGCGTTCAAGCCGATCTTCGGTCCTGCGCGTTATCTCGCCGACGAGATCCACCACGATGCGGTGAAGGCACAGGCGCGAAAGAACGTGCGCGTGCAGTTCGAACGGGCGAACGCGCAACTGGAAGGCCGGCAGTGGCTCGCGGGTTTTCGCAGCTATGCGGACCCGTACCTCTACATCACCCTGCGCTGGGCGGATAGCTGCGGCATCGACCTGACCGGCCTCGACAACCTCGCATCGTTCAAACAGCGCATGGATGCGGATCCCGGCGTGCAGGCGGCGTTGCGGGCGGAAGGTCTGGGTTGACCGAATCACCGCTTCGAAATGACGAAGGCCGCGCAATGCGCGGCCTTCGTTTTTGGATCCGATGCGCGCTATCAGCGCTTTTCGATCGGCACGTATTCGCGATCTTCCGGACCGATGTAGTTCGCGCTCGGGCGGATGATCTTGCCGTCCTCGCGCTGCTCGATCACGTGCGCGCTCCAGCCGGTGGTGCGCGCGATCACGAACAGCGGGGTGAACATCGGCGTCGGGATGCCCATCATGTGGTACGCGCTCGCGCTGTACCAGTCGAGGTTCGGGAACATCTTCTTGGTGTCCATCATCAGGTTCTCGATGCGCTCGGACACGTCGAAAAGCGTCTGGTTGCCGCCGTCCCTGCACAGCTTGCGCGAGAGTCCCTTGATGATCGGATTGCGCGGATCGCCGATCGTGTAGACCGGGTGGCCGAAGCCGATGATGATTTCCTTGCGCTCCATGCGCGCGCGGATGTCGGCTTCCGCTTCGTCCGCCGAGCCGTAACGGCTGATGATGTCCATCGCCACTTCGTTGGCGCCGCCGTGCTTGGGACCACGCAGTGCACCGATCGCGCCGGTGATGCACGAATGCAGGTCCGAAGCGGTGCCCGCGATCACGCGCGCGGTGAAAGTCGAGGCGTTGAACTCGTGCTCGGCGTACAGGATCAGGGACTTGTCGAGCGAATCGGCATGCAGCTGCGACGGCTCTTCGCCATGCAGCAGGTGCAGGAAATGCGCGGCGACGCTGTCGTCGTCGGTTTCGACGTCGATGCGACGGCCGTTGCGGGTGAAATGCCACCAGTACAGCAGCATCGAACCGAAGCTGGCGATCAGCTTGTCGGCTATGTCGCGCGCTTCGGACGCCGGATGCGCCTCGCGTTCGGGCAGGACGGTTCCGAGAACCGAGCAGCCGGTACGCAGCACATCCATCGGATGCGCGTTGGCGGGAACGAGTTCGAGCGCTTCCTGGACGATCGCCGGCAGCCCGCGCAGGCGCTTGAGCTTGGCCTTGTAGGCCTTCAGCTGCGAGGCGGTCGGCAGCACGCCATGCACGAGCAGGTGCGCGACTTCCTCGAAGGTCGACTTCGTGGCGAGGTCGTGGATGTCGTAGCCGCGGTAATGCAGGTCGTTGCCGCTGCGACCAACGGTGCAAAGCGCGGTATTACCGGCAGCCGTGCCGCTCAGGGCTACCGATTTCTTGGCCTTGGGAAGAACCTGGGCGGGGTCTGTCATGGGTTTTCTCTCCTGGTAGGGCCGCGATCGATTCTGCGAACTGTGTCCGATCGTGCCGGGGCGGAACGTTGTACAAGGCAAATGCGGTTGACGCTCTAATGCGACTGGCATGTCGCGAACGACCGTGGCGAGCCACTATCGCGCTCGTCGCGGTCGCCGGGCGGAACGAACGCGCCGGCGGGGGTGGTTACGGGGGGCACGCACGGCGTGAACCGGTTCCACCCCGTCGGCCGACCGCGGTTCACTTCCCGCGCGCGAACAACGCGTCGAGCTTGTCTTCGTACGCGTGATAACCGAGGAAGTCGTACAGTTCGGCACGCGTCTGCAGCGTGTCGATGATGTTCTTCTGCGTACCTTCCCGGCGCACCGTCTCGTAGAAATTGAGCGCCGCCTTGTTCATGGCCCGATACGCGCCGCAGCAATACAGCGCGATGTCGACGTTGGCGTCGCGCAACTCGTCGGTGGTGAAGAACGGGGTGCTGCCGAACTCGGTGAGGTTGGCGAGGATCGGCACGTTCACCGCCGCCTTGAAGCGGCGGTAATCGTCGAGCGACTTCATCGCTTCCGGGAAGATCATGTCCGCGCCGGCCTCGACGTAGGCGACTGCGCGTTCGATCGCCGACTCGATGCCTTCGGTCGCCGCCGCATCGGTGCGCGCCATGATCACGAAGCTGTCGTCGGTGCGCGCATCGACGGCGGCCTTGACGCGATCGACCATCTCTTCCCTGCTCACCACTTCCTTGCCGGGGCGGTGGCCGCAACGCTTCTGGCCGACCTGGTCTTCCATGTGCACCGCGGCGACGCCGACGTTGATGAAGGAGCGGATGGTGCGCGCGATGTTGAAAGCCCCGCCCCAGCCTGTATCGATGTCGACCAGCAGCGGCATCTGCGTGGCATCGACAATGCGGCGCGCGTCGGTCAGCACGTCTTCCATCGTGCTGATGCCCAGGTCCGGCATGCCGAGCGAATTCGCGGCGACGCCACCACCGGACAGGTACAGCGCCTTGTAACCGACGCGCTTGGCCATCAGGCCGGCGTAGGCGGTGATCGCGCCCATGACCTGCAGTGGGGATTCTTCTTTGACGGCGGCGCGGAAGCGCGCTCCGGCGGAAAGTTGCGACATTTGCATACCTCGATGAACCAAAGCGACGAAGGCGACCGGAGTCGCCTTCGTATCTGTTGCTTACAGCAGATGCGCCACGCCGGCGCGTTCTTCCTCGAGCTCGGCGAGGGTCTTGTCCATCGCCGCGCGGCTGAAGTCGTCGATCGGCAGGCCTTCGACGCGGGTGTATTCGCCATTGGCGCAGGTCACCGGCACGCCGTACATCACGCCTTCGGGAATTCCGTAGCTGCCGTCGGACGGCACGCCCATCGTGACCCATTCGCCGTTGGTGCCCAGTGCCCAGTCGCGCATGTGGTCGATGGCGGCGTTGGCGGCAGATGCGGCCGACGACAGACCGCGCGCTTCGATGATCGCCGCGCCGCGCTTGCCCACGACCGGGATGAAGGTGTTGGCGTTCCAGTCGGCGTCGTTGATCCGGTCCTTCAGCGATTCGCCGTTGACGGTCGCGAAGCGGTAGTCCGGGTACATGGTCGGGCTGTGGTTGCCCCACACCACCATCTTCTTGATGTCCTTCACGGCGACGCCGGCCTTGTTGGCCAGCTGCGACAGCGCGCGGTTGTGGTCGAGGCGCAGCATCGCGGTGAAGTTCTTCGCCGGCAGGTCGGGCGCCGACTTCATGGCGATGTAGGCGTTGGTGTTGGCCGGGTTGCCGACCACGAGCACCTTCACGTTGCGCGAAGCGACGTCGTTCAGCGCCTTGCCCTGCACGGTGAAGATCTCGGCGTTCTTCAGCAGCAGGTCCTTGCGCTCCATGCCAGGGCCGCGCGGCATCGCGCCGACCAGCAGGGCGTAGTCGGCGTCCTTGAACGCGACCTTCGGATCATCGGTGCCGACCATGCCGGCGAGCAGTGGGAACGCGCAGTCCTCGAGCTCCATCATCACGCCCTTCAGCGCGGCCTGTGCCTTTTCCATCGGCAGTTCCAGCATCTGCAGGATGACGGGCTGGTCCTTGCCGAGCATTTCGCCGGAAGCGATGCGGAACAGCAGGGCATAACCGATCTGGCCGGCAGCACCGGTGACGGCAACGCGGACGGGGGTCTTCATGGGGTGAAACTCCAAAAAATGCGGGAATGGGGAACAGGGAGTAGGGAACGAAGGTCTATGGCGTCGGGAGCTCCGGGCACGTCAAGCGCTGCATGCGCTTCGTTCCCTCTTCCCTATTCCCGCCTCTCGATTCCCGCCTTAACTCAACTCGTTGAAAAACTCGGCGAAACGCTGCAGCCCCGGCGCCAGTTGCGGCGTCGGGCAGGTGTAGCTGATGCGCAGCGCGCGCGGCTCGCCAAAGGCGGAACCCGGCACGCACGCGACACCCTTGGCGTCGAGCAGTGCGTTGCAGAAGTCGACATCGTTCTCGATCTTCCTGCCGCTGGGAGCATGCGTCCTGCCGAAGGCGACGCTGATGTCCGGGAATACATAGAACGCACCCTGCGGACGCGGGCACACCACGCCGGGCAGCGAGTTCATCACGGCCATCACCTGGTCGCGCTTGGCCTGGAATTCGGCGCACTTCTGTGCCGGCACTTCCTGCGGGCCGGTCAGCGCGGCGACGGCGGCCGCCGTGGTGACTTCCGGCAGGTTGGTGATGTGGTTGGAGTTCATCGTCACCACCGCCTGCGCGACCACTTCGGGACCGGCCATGAAGCCGACGCGCCAGCCCGGCATGCCGTAGGTCTTCGACAGCGAGTCGATGAAGATCACGCGATCGCGCAGCTCGGGGCGCGCGTGCACGAAGTTGTGGTAGCCCACGCCGTCGAACACCATGCGGTTGTAGATGTCGTCGGTGATGATCCAGGTGTCCGGATACTTCGCGACGACGTCGGCGAGCGCGCTGATTTCTTCCTTCGTGTAGACCATGCCGGTCGGATTCGAAGGATTGTTGAACAGGAACACCTTCGGCTTCTTCGCCAGCGCCGCGTCGAGCTGCGCGGGCGTGACCTTGTAATCCTGCGAAGGCGGGCACGGCAGCAGGTCGATCTTCGCGTCGACGATCTCGGCGATGTCGAGATAGCTGGTCCAGTAGGGCGTGGGGAACGCGATGGTGTCGCCTTCGTCGAGCAGCGCCTCGGCCAGGTTGTAGATCACGTGCTTGGCACCGATGCCGGTGGCGACGTTGACCTTGCCATAGCCGTCCAGGCCGATCTTGTGGATGTGCGCCAGGAATGCATCCAGCAGCGCATCGGAACCGCGATTGCTGCCGTACTGTCCGCTGTCCTTGTCCAGCGCGTTGCGCGCGGCGGCATAGACATGCTCGGCGGGAAGGAAGTTGGGGACACCGATCGAGAAGCTGATGATGTCGCGACCTTCGGCCTTGAGGCGCTTGGCCTTTTCGGCCACCTGCATGATCGCGCTGGGCTTGGCGCGACCGATGCGCCGGGCAAGCTGGGGCATGGGGCGGGACCTGTGGGGAGGAAGCTGCATATTGTAGCCACGCTGTTGTTGCGTCGCAGCCACGCAGTTTTCCAGACCCGAAAACGAAGCGGGGACGCTGTGTGCATCCCCGTCCCGCAGGCCCCCGCCGATCAGGCGGCGAGGATCCGGTTCCACTCGGCGACGCGATCGGCCTTGGCCGCCAATGCCGCCGCGGCATCGCCTTCGATCTTCACCGACTTGATCAGGTCGCCCTGCTTGATCGCATCGACCACGTCCTGCCCCTCGAGCACCTTGCCGAAGACGGTGTGCTTGCCGTCCAGCCAGCCGCAGGGCACGTGGGTGATGAAGAACTGGCTGCCGTTGGTGTTCGGGCCGGCGTTGGCCATCGACAGCACGCCGCGCTCGTGGCGCAGGCCGTTGTTGGCCTCGTCCTCGAACTTGTAGCCCGGGCCGCCGGTGCCGGTACCGAGCGGGCAGCCGCCCTGGACCATGAAGTCGTTGATGACGCGGTGGAACTTGAGACCGTCGTAGAAGCCGCGCTGGGCCAGGTTCACGAAATTGGCGACGGTCAGCGGGGCCTTGTCGGCGGCCAGTTCGATGCGGATGGTGCCGCGGTCGGTGTCGAAATTGGCGGTCAGGCTCATGGGGCGGCTCCTGGAGGGGTCTTGAAGTGGGAACAGGCCCCGGGATATGGGGTCCGTCGGCGGGACCCACAAGAATAGCCCAGGCATCGAGCCTGAACAGGACGCGGGCTCGCAAGCCGGGCTATAATTTCCGGCTTCCTTCCGCTGCTCTGGCGCCGCACCGGCGCCCCCTTCGCATGTCCATCGAACGCCTGCGCAACATCGCCATCGTCGCCCACGTCGACCACGGCAAGACCACCCTCGTCGACTGCCTGCTCAAGCAGTCGGGCACCCTGTCCGAACGCACGGTGCTGGCCGAACGCGCGATGGACAGCAACGATCAGGAAAAGGAACGTGGCATCACGATCCTGGCCAAGAACACCGCCATCACCTGGCAGGGCAACCGCATCAACATCGTCGACACCCCCGGCCACGCCGACTTCGGCGGCGAGGTCGAGCGCGTGCTGTCGATGGTCGACTCGGTGCTGATCCTGGTCGACGCGATGGACGGCCCGATGCCGCAGACGCGCTTCGTGACGCAGAAGGCCTTCGCGATGGGCTTCAAGCCGATCGTCGTGGTCAACAAGATCGACCGTCCGGGCGCGCGTCCGGACTGGGTCATCGACCAGGTGTTCGACCTGTTCGACAAGCTCGGCGCCACCAACGAGCAGCTCGACTTCCCGATCGTGTACGCCTCGGCGCTGCACGGCTACGCCAGCCTCGACGACGCCGCGCGCGACGGCGACATGACCCCGCTGTACGAAGCGATCATGAAGCACGTCGCGCCGCCGCAGGTCGACGAGGAAGGCCCGTTCCAGATGCGCATCAGCCAGCTGGACTACAGCAACTTCGTCGGCCTGATCGGCATCGGCCGCATCCAGCGCGGCAAGGTGAAGAAGAACATGCCGGTCAGCGTGATCGACCGCGAAGGCAGGAAACGCCAGGGCAAGATCGTGCAGGTGCTGGGCTTCATGGGCCTGGAGCGCATCGAGACCGAGGAAGCCGGTGCCGGCGACATCGTCGCGATCGCGGGCGTCACCGACCTGTCGATCTCCGACACCGTCTGCGCGCTGGATTTCCCCGAAGCCCTGCCCGCGCTGACCGTGGACGAGCCCACCATCAGCATGACCTTCCAGGTGAACAACTCGCCGTTCGCCGGCCACAAGGAATACAGCGGCGGCAAGTTCCTCACCAGCCGCCAGCTGCGCGAGCGCCTGGAGCGCGAGACGCTGCACAACGTCGCGCTGAAGGTCGAGGAAGGTTCCGACCCCGACAAGTTCCTGGTCTCCGGTCGCGGCGAACTGCACCTGTCGGTGCTGATCGAGAACATGCGTCGCGAGGGCTTCGAGCTGGCCGTGTCGCGCCCCGAAGTGATCATCAAGGAAATCGACGGCCAGCTGATGGAGCCGATCGAGCAGCTCGTCGTCGACATCGAGGAGCAGCACCAGGGCGGCGTGATGGAAAAGCTCGGCATCCGCAAGGCCCAGCTCAAGAACATGGAGCCCGACGGCAAGGGTCGCGTGCGCCTGGACTACATGATCCCGGCGCGTGGCCTGATCGGCTTCCAGAACGAGTTCCGCACCCTCACCCAGGGCTCGGGCCTGCTGTTCCACGTGTTCGACCATTACGGTCCGAAGGAAACCGGCACGATCGCCAAGCGCCCCAACGGCGTGATGATCGCCAACGCCGCCGGCGCCACGCCCGCCTACGCGCTGGGCCCGCTGGAAGAGCGCGGCCGCCTGTTCGCCGCCGAAGGCGACCAGGTGTACGAAGGCCAGCTGATCGGCATCCATTCGAAGGACAACGACCTCACCGTCAACGCGATCAAGACCAAGCCGCTGACCAACATGCGCGCTTCGGGCAAGGACGACGCGATCAAGCTGACGCCCGCGATCAAGTACACGCTGGAACAGGCGCTGGACTTCATCGAGGACGATGAACTGGTGGAAGTCACGCCGAAGGAAATCCGCCTGCGCAAGAAGTTCCTGACCGAAAGCGACCGCAAGCGCGCCTCGCGCGCCGCCTGATCGCCGCATTGGACGACGGCGGCTACGTGGATAACGGCCTTCGCGAGACGGTGCCGGGTGTCTCTCACGAGGAACACCACTACAACCCGGATCCGCACGCGCATCCGGGCCTGCATGTCATCGCGATCTTCGAGGCGGCCAAGGGCCTGCTGGCGCTCATCGCCGCCAGCGGGCTCGAAATCCTCGGCCCCGTGCCGCTGCAGCGCTGGCTGCACGAGCTGATCAACCGGTTCCAGCTCGATCCGCACCACGGTGCGATCGCATGGATCTCGAGCACGATCAATCCGGGCTCGGTGCATCTGGCGGCCGCGATCGGGCTGGCCTATGCGCTGCTGCGTTTCGTCGAGGCCTGGGGCCTGTGGCAGGTGCGCAGCTGGGCCTCGTGGTTGGGCTGCATCGGCGCGGCGGTGTATCTGCCGCTCGAGATCAACGAGTTGTTCCAGCATCCGGGCTGGTTGTCGTTGTCCGTCTTCCTGGTCAACCTGGTCGTGGTCTGGGTGCTCGCACGCGACTTGTTCAAGCGCCGGCACTGATACAGCCGGTCGCAGTCCCGCTCCCGACCACACATTCAAGACTTCCAAGCGCTCCATCACCGGCGCGCGTCGTCCGCCATGCCGGCAACGTGACCGGCGGCACGTCTTTGCCCCCTCCCCGCCCTTGTCCCGCGCGCATCCGCTTGGGATGCTGAACGGGTTCGCGCCACGCCGCGACCAAGGGGGAATGCATGTCTGTGCTGAGCCGGATCCGCGGCGGGCGCGTTGTGCCCGCAACCTTGCTGGCCATGGCCGTCGCCACCGCGCTGGTCGCGTGCGAGCGCAACCGCAACCCGGATTCCGCGCCTCAGGAAGCGGCCAGGGCGACCGCAGACCACTTCGCGTACGCCGGCCTCGGTGTCGGCGAGCTGTCCGCGCGCATGGCGCGGGGCGAACTGGACAGCCACACCCTCACGCAGGCCTACCTCGGCCGCATCGCCGCGATCGACGATGCCGGCCCCACGCTCAATGCGGTGATCGAGCTCAATCCCCAGGCGCTGGCCGAAGCGGATGCGCGCGACGCCGAACGCCGCGCCGGTCGCGTGCGCAGTCCGCTCCACGGCATTCCGGTGCTGCTCAAGGACAACATCGACGCGACGCCGATGGTGAATTCCGCCGGCTCGCTGGCACTCGCCGACCACCGGCCCGCGCGCGATGCGTTTGTCGTCGAGCGCCTGCGCGCCGCCGGCGCGGTGATCCTCGGCAAGACCAACCTCAGCGAATGGGCCAATTTCCGCTCGGTCCATTCGACGTCCGGCTGGAGCGCACGCGGCGGCCTGACCCGCAATCCTTACGTGCTCGATCGCAGCGCCTGCGGCTCGAGTTCGGGCACGGCCAGCGCGATCGCCGCCGATCTGGCCGTGGTCGGCGTGGGCACCGAAACCGACGGCAGCATCCTGTGTCCCGCCTCGGTCACCGGCCTCGTGGGCCTGAAGCCGACCGTGGGCCTCGTCAGCCGCAACGGCATCATTCCGATTTCCAGCAGCCAGGACACGGCCGGCCCGATGGCGCGCAGCGTCGCCGATGCGGCCTACCTGCTCGCCGCGATGGTGGGTCGCGACGAGAACGACGCGGTCACCGCCAACAGCGTCGGCCGCGCGGTATTCGACTATCCGCTGCGCCTGAAGGCCGATGGATTGCGCGGTGCGCGCATCGGCGTGCTGCGCAGCAAGATGGGCGTGGATGCGGATGTCGATGCCGCGATGGAAGCCTCGATCGCGGCGATGCGGCGCGCCGGCGCGACCGTGGTCGACGCGCAGATTCCCACCGAGGGTCAGTGGGAATCCGGCGAGCTCGACGTGCTCACCTGGGAATTCAAGGCCGGGCTGGAGCATTACCTGCAGAGTCGCCATGCGCCCGTGCGCACGCTTGCGCAGCTGATCGAATTCAACCGCCGGCGCGCGGGCGAGGAACTGAGCTACTTCGGCCAGGACCTGCTGGAACAGGCCGATGCGAAGGGCCCGTTGAACGATCCCGCCTACCTGGACACGCGCAGCCTCATCCGTCGGCTCGCGGGTACCGAAGGCATCGATGCGGCACTGCAGGCTCAGCATCTGGATGCGCTGATCGCACCGACGACCCGCGCGGCATGGAAAGCCGACATGACCAACGGCGATCCCCACGTGCCCGCGGGCTACGGCGCGGCGGCGGTGGCGGGTTATCCCAGCCTCACCGTGCCGATGGGCGACGCGCGCGGACTGCCGCTGGGACTGGTGTTCATGGGCACCGCGTGGAGCGAGCCGCGCCTGCTCGAACTGGGCTATGCCTTCGAGCAGGCGACCCGGGCGCGCAAGGCCCCGCAATTCCTGGCATCGCTTCCCGATGCAGGGACGCAGGCCAGCGCCGCAAAGTAGCGACGTAGTCGCGAACTATTCCGGTCGCGCGAGCTGCGCCTGCTTGCGCACGATGAGCATGGCGATTTCCAGCGCCTGCTCGTAATTCAGCCGCGGGTCGACGGTGGAGCGATAGGCGCGCTCGAGGTCGCTCTCGGTGAGTTCGCGCGCGCCGCCCAGGCATTCGGTGACGTCTTCGCCGGTCAATTCGAGGTGCACGCCGCCGAGCCGCGTTCCGGCGGCCGCGTGCAATTCGAACGCGAGTTCGAGTTCGCTGCGGATGTTGCGGAAGCGACGCGTCTTGTAGCCGTTGGTGGTGCTCTCGGTATTGCCGTGCATCGGATCGCAGATCCACAGCACGCGACGGCCCTCGCGCTTCACCGCGTCCAGCAGCGGCGGCAGCTTTTCCGCGACCTGCGTCGCGCCCATGCGATGGATGAGGGTGAGGCGACCGGGCTCCTCGTTCGGGTTGAGCACGTCGATGACGCGCAACAGCTGGTCCGGCGTCGCCGACGGACCGACCTTGAGGCCGATCGGATTGCGGATCCCGCGGAAGTACTCGACGTGCGCGCCATCCAGCTGCGCGGTGCGCATGCCGATCCACGGGAAGTGCGTGCTGAGGTTGAACCAGCCCCACTGCCGCGGCACCTGCCGCGTCTGCGACTCTTCGTACGGCAGCAGCAGCGCTTCGTGCGAGGTGTAGAAGTCGACGCGATTGAGGTTATGGACTTCGCTGCCGGACAGCGTCTCCATGAAGCGCACTGCATCGCCGACGCCATCGACCATGCGCTGGTATTCGTCGGCCAGCGGCGAATGGCCGACCCAGCTGAGGTTCCAGTATTCGGGGTGATGCAGGTCGGCGAAACCGCCATCGATCAGCGAACGGATGAAGTTCATCGTCATCGCCGAACGCGCATGCGCCTTGACCATGCGGCGCGGATCGGGGATGCGCGCCTCCTCGGTGAAATCCGGGCCGTTGATGATGTCGCCGCGGTAGCTCGGCAAGGTCACGCCGTCGCGCGTTTCGGTATCGGCCGAACGCGGCTTCGCGTACTGCCCGGCGAAGCGGCCCACGCGCACCACCGGCAGTCGCAGTCCGTGCACGAGCACCAGGCTCATCTGCAGCAGCACCTTGAGCCGGTTGGAGATCACTTCCGGCGTGCAGCCTTCGAATACCTCCGCGCAATCGCCGCCCTGCAGCAGGAAACGCCTGCCCTCCTGCGCCTCGGCAATCTGCTTCTGCAGCGTCAGGATCTCCCACGACGTCACCAGCGGCGGCAGCGCATGCATTTCCTGCAGCACGCCTTCGAGCGCGCCCGCGTCGGGATAGGCCGGCATCTGCAGCGCCGGATACCCGCGCCAGCTCGCCGGAGTCCATTCGGTGGGCATGTGGACGGCGCGCAGGTTGCGATCGGATGCAGGCATGGTCGTTCGGAAGAAGATGCTGCGATGCAGCGAATTTCCATCATCCGCCGGAACCGCGGGCGCTGCAACGGTTGCAGCGGCAACCGCTGATGGCGCTTTGGAATACGGGTGCGCGTGGCAACCCGATGTGAAATCAGCGCCTGCGAAAGGCGGCGTACGCGCCCCAGACCGTGAGAAGGACCAGGCAGACCAGGCTCCATGCCGGCATCGACATGCCGAGGAAGGTCCAGTCGACCTTCGCGCATTCGCCCGACCCCGTCATGACCTTCTGGATCAGCTTCAGCGGACCCATGGTCTGGCGCATGAATTCGAACGGCGCACCGCAGCTGGGCACCGAGCCCGGCGGTTGCAGCGTGATCCAGACATGGCGCGACGCCACCGCGATGCCGGCACCTCCGGCGATCAGCGCGAGCACGCCGTACACACGGCGCCAGCCGGCCTTCACCGGCCCGTGCAGCGCGCCCAACAGGAACACGATGCCCAGCGCGAAGAACGCGATCCGCTGGAAAATGCACAGCGGGCACGGCTCCAGCGGGTTCACATCGCGGAACTGCGTGTGGAACGCATAGCCCAGCAATGCCGCGCAGGCGAGGAAGCCGAGCAGGAACTGGATGCGGAACGAGGCACGGAAGGGATTGATCATGTCGTTACCTTAACGGCTGGCCGGATGCGTGCAAAGACAAGGGCGGGGGGAAGCGGGTTCCGCCCGGCCGTACGAACGGTGCATGCGCGCAAGCCAGCGGCGATGCCTGCCGCGGAAAAGCGAAAGCCCCGGCCAGGGCCAGGGCTTTCGGATGAAGCTGGTGCGTTCGGAGCGAGCGCTTACTGCGCGGCTTCTGGACGGTCGACCAGTTCGACGTACGCCATCGGCGCGTTGTCGCCAGCGCGGAAACCGCACTTGAGGATGCGCAGGTAGCCGCCCGGACGGTTCGCGTAGCGCGGGCCGAGGGTGGTGAACAGCGTGCCCACGGCTTCCTTGTCGCGCAGACGCGAGAAGGCGAGACGACGGTTGGCGACGCCATCCTTCTTGGCCAGGGTGATGAGCGGCTCGGCGACGCGACGCAGCTCCTTGGCCTTCGGCAGGGTGGTGCGGATGAGGCCGTGCTTGATCAGCGAGGCGGCCATGTTGCTGAACATCGCTTCGCGATGCGCGGTGGTGCGGCTGAGGGCACGACCGGATTTCTGGTGGCGCATGGTCTGGATTCCTGATGAATGTTGGAACTATTGGATTTCGCTGTCGCCTTCGTGGCGTTGAAACATGGACTGCGGATGGTCCGGACCGACCCGTTCCCTGGTCGGCGTGTCGCGGACTTGGGTCCGTCGACTGGGTGTTGCGTCTCCCGACATCGCTGATCGCAAGTATCGGTTTGTCGTAGGGCGGGGCTCGACCCGCCGTTCCACACCTAAGGCGGGTCGAGACCCGCCCTACGTTTGCCCCTGCCCGGCGCAGCGCGCCGGGCGTTCGCCCGAGCGCGCGGCAGTGCCGCGCAGGCGGCCTGGGCTCACCCCATCATCCCGTGCGAGGCGATGCCCGCCGGCGGCCAGTTTTCCAGCTTCATGCCGAGCGAAAGACCGCGCTGGGCTAGGACTTCCTTGATCTCGGTGAGCGACTTCTTGCCGAGGTTCGGCGTCTTGAGCAGCTCGACTTCGGTCTTCTGGATCAGATCGCCGACGTAGTAGATGCTCTCGGCCTTGAGGCAGTTGGCCGAACGCACGGTCAGTTCGAGGTCGTCGATCGGACGCAGCAGGATCGGATCCACGCCGCCGGTCTGCGGCTTGGCAGCGCCGCGGTCGCGGTGGGTGAAGTCGCCGAACACCGACAGCTGGTCGCTGAGGATGTCGGCGGCGGTGCGCACGGCTTCCTCGGCGTCGATCGTGCCGTTGGTTTCGATGTCCAGGACCAGCTTGTCGAGGTCGGTGCGCTGCTCGACGCGCGCGGCTTCCACGGCGTAGGCGACGCGGCGGACCGGCGAGAACGAGGCGTCCAGCATCAGGCGGCCGATCGCGCGGGTTTCTTCATCCGGACGACGACGGGCAGCAGCCGGCTGGTAGCCGAAGCCGCGCTCGATCTTCAGACGCATGTTCAGCGCAGTGTCCTTGGTCAGGTGCGCGATCACGTGGTCCGGGTTGAGGATCTCCACGTTGTGGTCGGTCTTGATGTCGGCCGCAGTGACGATGCCCGGGCCCTGCTTGCTCAGCGAGAGCATCGAGCTGTCGCCGGTGTGCATGCGGATGGCGACGTCCTTGAGGTTCAGCAGGACTTCCAGCACGTCCTCTTCGAGGCCTTCGACCGTGGTGTACTCGTGCAGCACGCCATCGATGTCGACTTCGGTGATCGCGAAGCCGGGGATCGAGGACAGCAGCACGCGACGCAGCGCATTGCCGAGGGTGTGGCCGTAGCCGCGCTCCAGCGGCTCGATCACGACCTTGGCGCGATGGCCGGAGATGCGTTCGATCTGGGGACCACGGGGGCGCAGTACCTGGTTGGCGGTAACCGTCATGTTGTTGCGTTCTCCTGCAGTGCCTTCGTGCGTTGTGGGGGTAACGACGACAGGCTGAGGCTTTTGGAGCTCCCTCTCTTCGAGGGAGAGGCCGGTGCGCGCGGGGCACACCAGCCTGGGGTTTTGGCGAAGGCGGCCTTTTCAGGCCGCGCTCGTCCTTACTTCGAGTACAACTCGACGATCAGCGCTTCGTTGATGTCGCTCGGCAGGTCGGAACGATCCGGCACAGCCTTGAACACACCAGCGAACTTCTTCGCATCCACTTCGACCCACGACGGCGACAGGTCCATCTGGGCGGCGACGCCCAGCGATTCCTGCACGCGCAGCTGCTTCTGGGCGCGTTCGGACAGGGCGATCGCGTCGCCGGCCTTGACCTGGTACGACGGCAGGTTGACCGACTTGCCGTTGACCGTGACGCCGCGGTGCGAGACCAGCTGGCGAGCGGCCGGACGGGTCACGGCGAAGCCCATGCGGTAGATGACGTTGTCAAGACGGGTCTCGAGGAGCTGCAGCAGGTTTTCACCCGTGTTGCCCTTCTTGTTCGAGGCCTTCTTGTAGTAGTTGCGGAACTGACGCTCCAGCAGACCGTAGATGCGCTTGACCTTCTGCTTCTCGCGCAGCTGGGTCGCGTAGTCCGACAGCTTGCCCTTGCGGGCGGTCGGGCCGTGCTGGCCGGGCTTCTGTTCGAGCTTGCACTTGCTGTCGAGCGCGCGGACGGGCGACTTCAGCGAGAGGTCGGCGCCTTCACGACGGGAGAGCTTGCACTTGGGACCAATATAACGAGCCATGTGTCTTCAGCTCCTCAGACGCGACGCTTTTTGGGCGGACGGCAGCCGTTGTGCGGGATCGGCGTGACGTCGATGATGTTGACGATCTTGTAGCCGACGTTGTTCAGCGAACGAACGGCGGATTCGCGACCCGGGCCCGGGCCCTTGATGCGCACTTCCAGCGACTTGACGCCGTAGTCGAGCGCAGCACGGCCGGCCTTTTCGGCGGCGACCTGGGCTGCGAACGGGGTCGACTTGCGCGAACCGCGGAAACCCGCGCCGCCCGAAGTCGCCCACGACAGCGCGTTGCCCTGGCGGTCGGTGATCGTGATGATGGTGTTGTTGAAAGAAGCGTGGACATGCGCGATGCCGTCGGTGACGACGCGCTTGATCTTCTTCTTGGTCTTGGCAGCAGCAGCCGGCTTGGCCATGGTTGTCTACCCCTTACTTCTTGATGGCCTTGCGCGGACCCTTGCGGGTACGAGCATTGGTACGGGTGCGCTGACCACGCAGCGGCAGGCCGCGGCGGTGACGCAGGCCGCGGTAGCAGCCCAGGTCCATCAGACGCTTGATCGAGATGCCGATCTCGCGGCGCAGATCGCCCTCGACCACGAACTTGGCGATCTCGGCGCGAAGCTTCTCGACTTCCGGTTCCGACAGGTCGCGGATCTTGGTGGTCCGGGTGACGCCGGCGGCGTCGCAGACCTGCTTCGAACGGGTACGGCCGATGCCGTAGATGCTTTGCAGCCCGACCCAGACGTGCTTCTGGGCAGGCAGGTTGACGCCAGCAATACGCGCCATGACGCGATTCTCCAACTGGTTTGACAGCCGGGCTGTGAACCCGGCGGAGTGAACAAGAGATTTTAACAGCGTCTCGGGTTACTTGGAAGCATCGGGACCGAGGTCCCAATACCCGGCATGGGGAGTGTGCCCATGCTCCGGCGACGGATCCGGACTGGCCGGAGCCGGCTTGGCCTCCTCGCGGGAGACCTGCCCTGCCCGGCCCCGCGCACTACTCTGGTGCGCGAAAGGCCCTGAACCACCCGTGCGCGAGACGCCGCCCGGGTCGCCCTACTTGCCGCTCCGAGCTGGATGTCGGAGCCGGCGTGGTATTCGTCGCCATTCCCTGGCGCAATTTGCAGGCTCCGGAGAGCCTGGCCCGGGCTCCTGCCCGGGCGTTCAGCGACGCAGTCCGGCCGCGCTCAGCGCGCGCCGCCGCGTCCCTTGAGGTTCGCCTTCTTCAACAGGCTTTCGTACTGGTGGGACATCAGGTGCGCCTGGATCTGCGCGATGAAGTCCATCACCACCACCACCACGATCAGCAGCGAGGTGCCGCCGAAGTAGAATGAGGTATTCAGCTGCGTGCGCATGATTTCCGGCAGCAGGCAGACGACCACCAGGTAGATCGCACCGGCCGCGGTCAGTCGGGTCAGCACGCCGTCGACGTAGTCGGCGGTGGCCTTGCCGGGACGGATGCCCGGGATCAGCGCGCCCGACTTCTTCAGGTTGTCGGCGGTTTCCTGCGAGTTGAACACCAGCGCGGTGTAGAAGAACGCGAAGCCGATGATCAGCGATGCATACAGGATCATGTGCAGCGGCTGGCCGGAGTTGAGCATCTGCGCCAGCTTCTGCAGCCACGTCGCCGAACTGCCCTGGCTGAACCACGCAGCCGCGGTCGCCGGGAACATCACGATGCTCGAGGCAAAGATCGGCGGGATCACGCCGGACATGTTGAGCTTCAGCGGCAGGAACGAGGACTGGTTCATGTACGCGCTGCGGCCACCCTGGCGCCGCGCGTAATTCACCGTGATCCGCCGCTGGCCCCGCTCGACGAACACAACGAGATAGGTGAAGCCGAGCACGAGCGCGACGATGACGATCGCCGCGATGGCATTCATGTCGCCGTTGCGGATCTGCTCGAACATGCCGATCACCGCAGCCGGCAAACCGGCGACGATGCCCGAGAAGATGATCAGCGAAACGCCGTTGCCGATGCCGCGCTCGGTCACCTGTTCGCCCAGCCACATCAGGAACATGGTGCCGGCGGTCAGCGCGATCACGGCCGTCAGGATGAAGCCCGGGCCGGGGTTGTACACGACCGGGATGCCCTGGGCCGCGCCACCGCTCTGCAGCGCCGTCGCAATGCCCCAGGCCTGGAATACCGCCAGCGGGATCGCGCCCATGCGCGACCACTGGTTGATCTTGCGACGACCCGATTCGCCTTCCTTCTGGATGGCCTTCAGGCTCGGCACGATCTGCGTGAGCAACTGCACGATGATCGACGCCGAGATGTACGGCATCACGTTCAGGGCAAACAGGCTGAAGCGATGCAGCGCGCCACCCGAGAACATGTTGAACATGTCCACGATGGTGCCCTGCTGGGTCTTCATCAGCTCGAGCATCGCGTCCGGGTTCACGCCCGGCACCGGGATGTAGCAGCCGATGCGGTAGACGATCAGTGCACCGACGACGAACAGCAGGCGCTGCCGCAGCTCGGTGAATTTACCGAGTCCGCCGCCGATGCCGGCCATTGCGTTGCTGCTTTTCGCCATCTTGAGCCTGCTCCGAATGATCAGTGCGTTGCGAATCTTGCTGGATGCGCGAGGCATCCCTTCCTGCAAACGAAATCGCCGCTCGCCGTTGCCGGCGAGCGGCTTTTTACTGCTTAGGCAACCGAGCCGCCAGCCGCTTCGATGGCGGCCTTGGCACCGGCCGTGGCCATCACGCCCTTCAGCGCGAACTTCTTGGTCAGCTCGCCCTTCTTCACGATCTTGGCCTGCTTGGCGTTCGGCGGCACCAGCTTGGCAGCCTTGAGGGCGGCCAGGTCGATATCACCGGCGTCGAGCTTGTCCAGCGCGTACAGCAGGACCTCGGCGGTGTCCTTCTTGATCAGCGAACGGAAGCCGATCTTCGGCAGACGACGCTGCATCGGCATCTGGCCGCCTTCGAAGCCCGCCTTGATCTTGCCCTTGCCGGCGCGAGCGAACGAACCCTTGTGGCCGCGACCGGCAGTCTTGCCCAGGCCGGAACCGATACCGCGACCGACGCGCTTGCGTTCGGTACGGGCGCCGTCGGCGGGCTGCAGAGTATTGAGACGCATGTTGATTACTCCTCGACGCGAACGAGGTAGTGGAGCTGATTGATCAGACCGCGCACAGACGGACTGTCCTTCAGTTCACGCACATCGTTGAGCTTGTTCAGGCCCAGCGCCTTCACCGACAGACGGTGACGGGCCTGGGTGCCACGAAGACCCTTGACCAGGCGCACCTTGACGGTGCCGCCGGTGGTTTCCTTCTTAGCCATTGAGCAGGTCCTCCACCTTCTTGCCGCGCTTGGCCGCGATCTTGGCCGGCGAATGCATTTCTTCCAGGCCCTTCATGGTGGCGCGGACCAGGTTGATGGGGTTGCGCGAACCGGTGGCCTTGGCCAGCACGTTCTTCACGCCGACCGCTTCGAGCACGGCGCGCATCGCGCCGCCGGCGATCACGCCGGTACCTTCCGAAGCCGGCTGCATGAACACGCGCGCCGCGCCGTGGCCGGACTTCACCGAGTGCCACAGGGTGCCGTTGTTCAGGTCGACATTCACGAAGCTCTTGCGGGCGTATTCCATCGACTTCTGGATGGCGACCGGCACTTCGCGCGCCTTGCCGTAACCGAAACCGACCTTGCCGTTGCCGTCGCCCACCACCGTCAGCGCGGTGAAGGTGAACTGGCGGCCGCCCTTGACGGTCTTGCTGACGCGGTTGACCGCAATCAGCTTCTCGATCATGCCGTCATCGATCTTTTCCTCGCGGGGCGCGCGATCACGGTCGCGGCCACGAGGTGCACGTTGTTCTTCTGCCATTTCGATAGCTCTGTAGTTGAGGGATTTGCGGCGTGGCCGCTTATCGTTGTTGGCTGCTGCGGGTGTTTCGCGAAGACGGGAACCCGACTCCGTGCCCGACGTAGCCCACGCCGGCGGGTTGGCACTGCGTGGAGGCGAACCTCCAGGCTTTCAAGCGAAGACGGACCTCGGTCCGTCTCGCCTTTCGTGCGGTTCGGGCGGATTGCTCCGCCGCGTGGATCAGAACTGCAGGCCGCCTTCGCGCGCTGCGTCGGCCAGGGCCTTGATGCGGCCGTGGAAGCGGTAGCCCGAACGGTCGAACGCGACCTTCTCGACACCGGCGGCCTTGGCCTTCTCGGCGATGGCGCGACCGACCTTGGCGGCGGCTTCAACGTTCTTGCCGCTCGACAGGCCAGCCTTGACCTCGGCCTGGGTGGTCGAGGCGGCAGCCAGGACCTTCGAGCCGTCGGCGGTGAAGACCTGGGCGTACAGGTGCTGGCCCGTGCGCAGCACGGTCAGGCGCGGCACGCCGAGTTCGCGGATATGCGCGCGGGTCGACTTGGCGCGACGCAGGCGGGCGTTGTTCTTGATGCTCATGATCTGATTCCTCGAAGCCGAAGACCCGGTTAGGCCTTCTTCGCTTCCTTACGGATGATGACTTCGCCGGCGTACTTCACGCCCTTGCCCTTGTACGGCTCCGGCGGACGGAAACCGCGGATCTTGGCGGCGACTTCACCGACGCGCTGCTTGTCCGCGCCCGAGACCACGACTTCGGTCTGGGTCGGCGTGGCGATGGTGATGCCTTCCGGCGCCTTGAACAGGATCGGATGCGAGTAACCCAGCGACAGGTTCAGGTCCTTGCCCTGCATGGCGGCGCGGTAACCGACGCCGACCAGCTCGAGCTTGCGCTCGAAGCCTTCGGACACGCCCTTCACCATGTTGGCGAGGATGGCGCGCAGGGTGCCGGTCAGGGCGATCTGCTCGGCGCTTTCGGTCGAAAACACGGCGTTGCCGCCGTCGACCTTCAGTTCGATGCCGGCCGGCTTGGCCACGCTCAGGGTGCCCTTCGGGCCCTTGGCGGTGATGGTGTCGTTGGCGACGTTGATATCGACGCCCTTCGGCAGGGCGATCGGCTTCTTGGCTACACGGGACATGGTTCTAGGCTCCTCGCTTAGGCCACGAAGCACAGGACTTCACCGCCGACGCCCTGCTGGCGCGCCTGCGCATCGGTCATGATGCCCTTGGAGGTGGAGATGATGGCGACGCCCAGGCCACCGAGGACCTTCGGCAGCGCGTCCTTGCCGCGGTACTGGCGCAGGCCCGAACGCGAATAGCGCTCGAGGCGCTCGATCACCGGCTTGCCTTCGTAGTACTTCAGCACGACTTCCAGCTCGGCCTTGGCGCCGTTCTGGGTCACGCGAAAATCAGCGATGTAGCCCTCGTCCTTCAGGACGCCGGCGATCGCGGTCTTGATCTTGGACGACGGCATCTTCACCGTCGGCTTCCGGACAGCCGCCGCATTCTTGATGCGGACCAGCATGTCGGCGATGGGATCAGTCATGCTCATGAAAAGTCACCTATGAGTAGCACCGATATCCGCGGGATTGCGGTTTTCAGCAGTGTTCTTCAGTTGTGCCGCCGGAGCGCGGCGGGAGCCGATCCGGCGGGTAAAGCAGCCGGCAAGTCTAGCAGACTTGCCGGCCTTGATGCTTACCAGGACGCCTTGCGCAGGCCCGGGACGTCGCCGTTCATCGTCGCCTTGCGCAGCATGTTGCGGCCGAGGCCGAACTTGCGGTAGACGCCGCGCGAGCGACCCGACAGCTCGCAGCGGTTGCGCTGACGGCTGGCCGACGAATCGCGCGGCAGCTTCTGCAGCTTGACCGCCGCTTCCATCTTCTCCTCGTACGACGCGGTCGTGCTGGAGATGATCTTCTTGAGCGCGTCGCGCTTGGCGCCGTGCTGCTTGTTGAGCTTCTTCCGCTTGATTTCGCGGTTGATCATCGAGGTCTTTGCCATGATCTGTGTCCTGGAATCAGTTGCGGAACGGGAAGCGGAACGCTTCGAGCAGCGCCTTGGCTTCGGCGTCGGTCTTGGCGGTGGTCGTGATGGCGATGTCCATGCCGCGGATAGCGTCGACGGCGTCGAAGTCGATTTCCGGGAAGATGATCTGTTCCTTCACGCCCATGTTGTAGTTGCCACGACCGTCGAACGAACGGCCCGACACGCCGCGGAAGTCGCGGACGCGCGGCAGCGAGACGTTGATCAGGCGATCGAGGAACTCGAACATGTGCGCGCGGCGCAGCGTGACCTTGCAGCCGATCGGCCAGCCGTCACGGATCTTGAACGACGCGACCGACACGCGGCTCTTCGTCACGATCGGCTTCTGGCCGGCGATCTTGGTCAGGTCGGCAACGGCGTTTTCCAGGATCTTCTTGTTCGTGGCGGCTTCGCCCACGCCCATGTTGATCGTGATCTTCGTCAGGCGCGGCACTTCCATCGGGTTCGTGTAACCGAACTTCTTGGTCAGGGCCGGGACGACTTCGTCCTTGTAGAACTTTTCGAGACGGGTGGTCATGTCAGATAGCCTCGCCGCTGGAGCGGAACACACGCAATTTGCGTCCATCCTCCAGGACCTTGAAAGCAACGCGTTCGCCCTTGCCGGTGGCCGGGTTGAACAGCATCACGTTGGAAATGTGGATCGGCGCCTCACGCTCGATCACGCCGCCGGGCTGGCCGGCCTGCGGGTTCGGCTTGGTGTGGCGCTTGATGACGTTGATGTTGGACACGACGACCTTGTCGCCGGCCACGCGGATCACGTCGCCCTTCTTGCCCTTGTCCTTGCCGGCGATGACGACAACCTGGTCGCCCTTGCGGATACGGTTCATCTCAATTCCTCCGCTCAGAGCACTTCAGGTGCCAGCGAGACGATCTTCATGAACTTCTCGGTGCGCAGCTCGCGGGTCACTGGCCCGAAGATGCGGGTACCGATCGGTTCCTGCTTGTTGTTCAGGAGCACGGCCGCGTTGCCGTCGAAGCGGATCAGCGAACCGTCCGGACGACGCACGCCCTTGCGGGTGCGCACGACGACGGCGTCGTAGACGTCGCCCTTCTTGACCTTGCCGCGCGGGATCGCGTCCTTCACGGTGACCTTGATGATGTCGCCGATGCCGGCGTAACGGCGCTTGGAGCCGCCCAGCACCTTGATGCACATCACTTCCTTGGCACCGGAGTTGTCAGCCACGTCGAGGTAGCTCTGCATCTGGATCATGATTCAGCCCTCCTCTTATTCGGCCGCACGGGTAACGATCGTCACCACGCGCCAGTTCTTGGTCTTGGACAGCGGCGCGCACTCGGCCACGCGGACGATGTCGCCCTCGTTGCAGGCGTTGTCGGCGTCGTGGGCGTGCAGCTTGGTCGAGCGACGGATGTACTTGCCGTACAGAGCGTGCTTGACCTGGCGTTCGACCAGGACCGTCACGGTCTTGTCCATCTTGTTGCTCACGACCCGGCCTTCAACCGTGCGCAGCGCCTTCTCTGTTTTGTTGTCGGTCATGGTTGCGGGTCCTTACTTCTTCTGCCCGAGCAGCGTGTTGACGCGAGCGATCTCGCGGCGCACGCGGCGGGCTTCGTGGGTCTTGGCGAGCTGGCCGGTAGCCTTCTGCATGCGGAGCGCGAACGTCTCCTTCTGCAGCTCGGCCAGATGGGCCTTCAGCTCGTCGGCCGACTTCGCGCGGAGTTCTTTCAGTTCCATTAGCGCACCGTACGGGTCACGAATTGGGTGGTGACCGAGAGCTTGGCAGCCGCCAGACGGAACGCTTCGCGCGCCGTGGCTTCGTCAACGCCTTCGATCTCGTAGATCATGCGGCCGGGCTGGATCTGGGCGACCCAGTACTCCACGTTGCCCTTACCGGAGCCCATTCGGACTTCGATCGGCTTCTTGGTGATCGGCTTGTCGGGGAACACGCGGATCCACATCTTGCCGCCGCGCTTGACGTAGCGGCTGATGGAACGACGCGCGGCCTCGATCTGGCGCGCGGTCAGCTGACCGGTCGCCGTCGCCTTCAGGCCGTACTCGCCGAAGCTGACAGCGTTGGCGCTCCAGCTCAGGCCATCGTTGCGGCCCTTGTGCATCTTGCGATACTTGGTTCGCTTGGGTTGCAACATGGTCAATTACCTCGCTTCGCGGGCCGGACGGCCACGGCCGGGACGGTCGTTGCGATCCTTGCGGTCGCCACGGTCCGGACGGTCACCACGCTCGGCGCGCGGAGCCGCGGAATCGTCCTGCTTTTCCTGGCCGACCTGGGAGAAATCGAAGATCTCGCCCTTGTAGACCCATACCTTGATGCCGATGATGCCGTAGGTCGTCTTGGCTTCAGCGAAGCCGTAGTCGATGTCGGCACGCAGCGTGTGCAGCGGCACGCGACCTTCGCGGTACCACTCCGAACGCGCGATTTCGGCGCCGTTGAGACGGCCGGCGACGTTCACCTTGATGCCCAGCGCGCCCAGGCGCATCGCGTTACCGACCGCACGCTTCATCGCGCGGCGGAACATGATGCGGCGCTCCAGCTGTTGCGCGATCGACTCGGCGACCAGCTGCGCGTCCAGTTCGGGCTTGCGGACTTCGGTGACGTTGATGTGCGCCGGGACGCCCATCACGTCACTGACGTCCTTGCGCAGCTTCTCGATGTCCTCGCCGCGCTTGCCGATCACCACGCCCGGACGGGCGGTGTGGATCGTGACGCGCGCGTTGTTGGCCGGACGCTCGATCAGGATCTTGGAGATACCGGCCTGTGCAAGCTTCTTGCGCAGCATCTCGCGAACCTTGAGGTCAGCCGCCAGGAAACCGGCGTACTGCTTCTTGTTGGCGAACCACTTCGACGTCCAGTCCTTGGAGATGCCCAGGCGGATGCCGGTCGGATGTACTTTGTGACCCATATCTATGCTCCGCCTTACTTGCCCGCGCCCACGACCACAGTGATGTGGCTGGTGCGCTTGAGGATGCGGGTGCCGCGGCCCTTCGCACGCGCCATGAAGCGCTTCAGTGCGGGACCTTCGTCAACCATGATGGTCTTGACCTTCAGTTCGTCCGCGTCGGCGCCGAAGTTGTTTTCGGCGTTGGAGGCAGCCGAATACACGATCTTGTAGATCATGCCGGCGGCCTTCTTGTCGGAGAACTTCAGCAGGTCCAGCGCACGGGCGACGGGCAGGCCACGCACCTGGTCGGCGACCAGGCGGGCCTTCTGCGGGGAGATGCGCGCAGTGCGCAGGATGGCTTTCGCTTCCATGGTCATCTCCTTACTTCCCGGCCTTCTTGTCGCCGCCATGACCCTTGAACGTACGGGTCAGGGCGAACTCGCCGAGCTTGTGGCCAACCATCTGCTCGTTGACCAGCACCGGGATGTGGTTCTTGCCGTTGTGCACGGCAATGGTGAAACCCACGAACTCCGGCAGGACCGTCGAACGACGCGACCAGGTCTTGATCGGCTTCTTGTTGTTGCCCGCGGTCTCCACCTTCTTGATCAGGTGATGGTCGACGAACGGGCCCTTCTTCAGTGAACGTGCCATGGCCGATTAGCTCCTACGATCGCGCACGATGAACTGCGTGGTGCGCTTGTTCTTGCGGGTCTTGTAACCCTTGGTCGGAACACCCCACGGGGTGACCGGATGCGGATTACCCTGGCCGGCCTTGGCTTCACCACCGCCGTGCGGGTGGTCGACCGGGTTCATGGCCGCACCGCGGACGGTCGGCTTGATACCGCGCCAACGCTTGGCGCCGGCCTTGCCGAGCTTCTCGAGGTTGTGTTCGTCGTTGCCGACTTCACCGATGGTGGCGGCGCAATCGACCGGCACCTTGCGCATCTCGCCGGAGCGGAGACGCAGCGTGGCGTAACCCTGTTCGCGCGCGACCAGGTAGACGCTGGCGCCGGCCGCGCGGGCCAGCTGGGCGCCCTTGCCCGGCTTCATCTCGACGCAGCACACGGTGGTGCCGACCGGGATGTTGCTCAGCGGCAGCGTGTTGCCGACGCGGATCGGGGCTTCGCGGCCCGAGATCACCTGGTCGCCATCCTTCAGGCCCTTGGGCGCAATGATGTAGCGACGCTCGCCGTCGACATAGCACAGCAGCGCGATGTGCGCGGTGCGGTTGGGGTCGTACTCGATGCGCTCGACGCGGGCGGGAATGCCGACCTTGTCGCGCTTGAAGTCGATGATGCGGTAGTGCTGCTTGTGGCCACCGCCGATGTGGCGGGTGGTGATGCGGCCGTGGTGGTTACGGCCACCGGTCTTGCCCTGCTTCTCGACCAGCGCCGCGTGCGGCGCGCCCTTGTGCAGGCCCGGCGTCACCACGCGGACCGCGCTGCGGCGACCGGCGGAGGTGGGCTTGAAAGTCATCAATGCCATGAATCTGTCCTCAGGCCGTGGCCATCACGTCGATCGACTGGCCTTCGGCCAGCGTCACGTACGCCTTGCGCCAATCGCCGCGACGGCCCATGCGGAACTTGAAGGCCTTGTTCTTGCCCTTCACGTTCACGACGTTGACCGCTTCGACCTTGACGGCGAACAGCTTTTCCACGGCGACCTTGATGTCGGCCTTGGTAGCGTCGTTCGCGACTTCGAAGACGTACTGGTTCGAAACTTCCTGCAGGCGCGCGGTCTTTTCGGACACGCGCGGCGCACGGATGATGCTGTAGAGCTTGGCGTCGTTCATGCCAGCCACTCCTCGATCTTCTTGACCGCGTCGGCGGTGACCACGACCGAGTCGGCGCCGACGAGGGCAACCGGATCCAGGCCCTGGACGTCACGCACTTCGACGTACGGCAGGTTGCGCGCCGAGAGGTACAGGTTCTCGGTGGCGTCTTCGGTAACGATCAGCGGACGCTTGCCGACTTCCAGGCCCTTGAGCTTGGCGACGAGGCCCGAGGTCTTCGGCGCTTCGATGTCGAACGACTCGACGACCTTGATGCGGCCCTGACGGTTCAGCTCCGACAGGATCGCGGCGATCGCGGCGCGGTACATCTTGCGGTTGACCTTCTGCGCGAAGCTGCGCGGCTTGGCCGCGAAGGTCACGCCACCGCCGACGAAGATCGGAGCGGTCAGGGCGCCGTGACGGGCACCGCCACCCTTCTGCTTCTTCGACTTCTTGGTCGTGCCGTTGACTTCGGCGCGGGTCTTCTGCGCCTTGGTGCCGGCGCGACCGGCGTTGCGATAGGCAACGATCACTTGGTGGACCAGGTCTTCGCTGAATTCGCGGCCGAAGATCGCGTCGGAGACCGAGAGCGTCTTGCTGCTATTGGTAATGGTGAGTTCCATCATCAGACTCCCTTGCTCGACGGACGCACGATCACGTCGCCGCCCGGAGCACCCGGAACCGCGCCCTTGATCGCGATCAGGCCGCGCTCGGCGTCGACCTTGACCACTTCCAGGCCCTGCGTCGTCTGCTGCACGTCACCCATGTGGCCGGACATCTTCTTGCCCGGGAACACGCGACCCGGCGTCTGGCGCTGACCGATGGAGCCCGGCGAGCGGTGCGACAGCGAGTTACCGTGGGTGGCGTCACCCATGGTGAAGTTCCAGCGCTTGATGGTGCCCTGGAAGCCCTTGCCCTTCGTGACGCCCTGGACGTCGACGATCTGGCCGGCTTCGAAAATGTCGGCCTTGATCTCGCCGCCGACTTCGAAGCCACCGATCTGGTCGGCTTCGACGCGCAGCTCCCACAGGCCGCGACCGGCTTCGACCTTGGCCTTGGCCAGGTGGCCGGCTTCGGGCTTGGTCAGCAGCGAGGCGCGCTTCACGCCAGCGGTCACCTGCACGGCGCTGTAGCCGTCGGTTTCGACCGTCTTGATCTGGGTGATGCGGTTCGGGGTGGCTTCGATCAGGGTCACCGGAACCGACTTGCCGTCGGCGGTGAAGAAACGGCTCATGCCGGCCTTGCGACCGACGATGCCGAGCGAATACTTCTTCGCGCTCATCTCGGTCGTCCTCAGGTCAGCTTGATCTGCACGTCGACGCCAGCCGCGAGCTCGAGCTTCATCAGCGCGTCCACGGTCTTGTCGTTGGGGTCGACGATGTCGAGCACGCGCTTGTGCGTGCGGGTTTCGTACTGGTCGCGCGCGTCCTTGTCGACGTGCGGCGACACCAGCACGGTGTAGCGTTCGATCTTGGTGGGCAGCGGGATCGGGCCCTTGACCTGGGCGCCGGTGCGCTTGGCCGTCTCGACGATCTCGCTGGCCGAGCGATCGATCAGGCGATGATCGTACGCTTTGAGCCGGATCCGGATCTTTTGGTCCGCCATGGCGGAAACTCCTTCGTTAAAGAGCGACAGGTCCGATAACTGGGTGTACCGGACCCCTGGATTTCGGTGCTTCTACTCCCCGGAACCGCACCACACCCCGGGAAATCCTCAAAAACAAAGGCAGACCGGTTGCCCGATCCGCCCAGACTGGAAGTCATGAACGCGCGAACGGCCCCGTCACTGGTGCCCCGAACTATTTTTCGGGACGGACGGAGCGCTGCCGCGCGACATTTCCATGTCTGGCGAAAACGAAGCGCTTCCTGCACCTCATTTCGCTGGTTCGCGGCCACCGTTGGACGGGCGGCCGCGAGGGTCTTGCATTCTAGAGGGTATCCACGGGGCTTTGCAAGCCCGGAATGGCTCCAGAGGCTGGGTTGCAGCCGGTGACAAAGGCCAGGTCGCTGGATCCCCGCCTACGCGGGGATGACGAATTGGCGAAGCCGGGGCCGCTTGCGCGACCCCGGCCGATTCATCACTTCAGGATCTTCGACACCACGCCGGCGCCGACCGTACGGCCGCCTTCGCGGATCGCGAAGCGCAGGCCTTCGTCCATCGCCACCGGGTTGATCAGGGTGACCTTCATCTTGATGTTGTCGCCCGGCATGACCATCTCCACGCCTTCCGGCAGCTCCACCGCACCGGTGATGTCGGTCGTGCGGAAGTAGAACTGCGGGCGGTAGCCCTTGAAGAACGGGGTGTGACGGCCGCCTTCGTCCTTCGACAGCACGTACACCTCGCCCTCGAACTCGGTGTGCGGGGTGATCGAACCCGGCTTGGCCAGCACCTGGCCGCGCTCCACGTCGTCACGCTTGGTGCCGCGCAGCAGCAGGCCCGCGTTGTCGCCCGCCTGGCCCTGGTCCAGCAGCTTGCGGAACATTTCCACGCCGGTGACCGTCGTCTTCTGCGTCGGGCGGATGCCGACGATTTCGATTTCGTCACCGACCTTGATGATGCCGCGCTCGATGCGGCCGGTCACCACGGTGCCGCGGCCCGAGATCGAGAACACGTCTTCCACCGGCATCAGGAACGGCTTGTCGATCGCGCGCTCCGGCTCCGGAATGAACGTGTCCAGCGCTTCGACCAGCTTGATGATCGAGGGCACGCCGATTTCCGACTGGTCGCCTTCCAGCGCCAGACGGGCCGAGCCCTTGATGATCGGGGTGTCGTCGCCCGGGAACTCGTACTTCGACAGAAGTTCACGCACTTCCATCTCCACCAGTTCCAGCAGCTCGGCGTCGTCCACCATGTCGGCCTTGTTCAGGTACACGACGATGTACGGCACGCCCACCTGGCGCGACAGCAGGATGTGCTCGCGCGTCTGCGGCATCGGGCCGTCCGCGGCCGAGCACACCAGGATCGCGCCGTCCATCTGCGCCGCACCCGTGATCATGTTCTTCACGTAGTCGGCGTGGCCCGGGCAGTCCACGTGCGCGTAGTGACGGGTCGGGCTTTCGTACTCGACGTGCGCCGTCGAGATCGTGATCCCGCGCGCCTTCTCTTCCGGCGCCGCGTCGATCGCGTCATAGGCCTTGAACTCGCCGCCGAAACGTTCCGCGCCCACCTTCGTCAGCGCTGCCGTCAGCGTGGTCTTGCCGTGGTCCACGTGGCCGATCGTGCCGACGTTTACGTGGGGCTTGGTGCGCTCGAACTTACCCTTAGCCATGGTATGTCTCTCTTCTTGTTACGTGATTCGTGAGTGGTGATTTGTGATTCGCATGAAGCGGGATTCGCGTTTCTCTCGAATCCCGAATCACGAATCACGATTTCTTCATTACCGCGTCGGCGATGTTGGCCGGCGCTTCGGCGTAGTGATCGAATTCCATCGTGAAGGTCGCACGACCCTGCGACATCGAACGCAGCGTGGTGGCGTAGCCGAACATTTCGCCCAGCGGCACCATCGCGTTGATGATCTTGCCCGACGGACTGTCGTCCTGGCCGGACAGCAGACCGCGACGACGGCTCACGTCGCCCATGACGTCGCCGACATAGTCTTCCGGCGTCACCACTTCGACCTTCATCATCGGCTCGAGCAGGACCGGATCGGCCTTGCGGAAGCCTTCCTTGAACGCCATCGACGCGGCGAGCTTGAACGCCATTTCCGACGAGTCGACGTCGTGGTACGAGCCGAACACGAGCTTGACCTTGACGCCCACGACCGGGAAGCCGGCCAGCGGACCGCTGGTGATGGTCTCGCGCAGGCCCTTCTCCACCGCCGGGATGAATTCCTTCGGAATCACGCCGCCGGTGATGTCGTTGATGAACAGGAAATCGTTCTCGACGTCCGGATTGGCCTTGTCGGCCTCGGTCATCGGCGACAGTTCGATCACGACGTGGCCGTACTGGCCCTTACCGCCCGACTGCTTGGCGTGCTTGTAGTCCGACTTCACGTCCGACTTGCGGATCGTCTCGCGGTAGGCCACCTGCGGCTTGCCGACGTTGGCTTCCACGTTGAACTCGCGACGCATGCGGTCGACGATGATGTCCAGGTGCAGCTCGCCCATGCCGGCGATGATGGTCTGGCCCGATTCCTCGTCCGTGCGAACGCGGAACGAAGGATCTTCCTGCGCGAGACGCGACAGGGCCATGCCCATCTTTTCCTGGTCCGACTTGGTCTTCGGCTCGACCGCCATCGAGATGACGGGCTCCGGGAAGGTCATGCGCTCGAGCGTGATGATGTGATCCTGCGAGCACAGCGTGTCGCCGGTGGTCACGTCCTTCAGGCCCACGGCGGCAGCGATGTCGCCCGCGCGGACTTCCTTGATTTCGTCGCGCTGATTGGCGTGCATCTGCAGGATGCGGCCGATGCGTTCCTTCTTCGACTTGACCGGGTTGTACACCTGGTCGCCCGAATTCAGCACACCCGAATAGACGCGGAAGAACGTCAGCGCGCCGACGAACGGGTCGGTCATGATCTTGAACGCGAGCGCTGAGAACGGCTCGGAATCCGACGCCTTGCGGCTGTCTTCCTTGTCGTCTTCGTTGATGCCCTGCACCGGCGGACGATCGGCCGGCGACGGCAGCAGGTTGATCACGCCGTCGAGCATGGCCTGCACGCCCTTGTTCTTGAACGCGGAGCCGCAGAAGACGGGCACGATCTCGACCTTCAGCGTGCGCGCGCGCAGGCCTTCGATGATTTCGGCTTCGGTCAGCTCTTCGCCGCCGAGGTACTTTTCCATCAGCTCTTCGGACGCTTCGGCAGCCGCTTCGATCATGAAGCTGCGCGCTTCCTCGGCCTTGGCCTGGAGGTCGGCCGGAATGTCGCGGTATTCGAACTTGGTGCCCTGCGAGGCGACATCCCAGTGGATGGCCTTCATCTTGAGCAGATCGACCACGCCCTCGAAGCCGTCTTCGGCGCCGATCGGCACCTGCATCGGCACGGCGTAGGCGCCCAGGCGCGACTTCAGCTGCTCGACGACCTTGTCGAAATTGGCGCCGGTGCGGTCCATCTTGTTGACGAACGCCATGCGCGGCACCGAGTACTTGTTGGCCTGGCGCCACACGGTCTCGGACTGCGGCTGCACGCCGCCCACGGCGCACAGCACGAACACCGCGCCGTCGAGCACGCGCAGCGAACGCTCGACTTCGATGGTGAAGTCGACGTGGCCGGGGGTGTCGATGATGTTGAAGCGATGTTCCGGCAGGGTCTTGTCCATGCCCTTCCAGAACGCGGTCGTCGCGGCGGACGTGATGGTGATGCCGCGCTCCTGCTCCTGCTCCATCCAGTCCATCGTCGCGGCACCTTCGTGCACTTCGCCGATCTTGTGGCTGACGCCGGTGTAGAACAGGATGCGTTCAGACGTGGTGGTCTTGCCGGCATCGATGTGGGCCATGATGCCGAAGTTGCGGTAACGCTCGAGGGGAGTGGTGCGAGCCACGGGACACTCTCTTTGTTTGCGATCTGGTTGCTGAGACGCGCCGACCAGGGCCGGTGATCTGCAGATGGCCGGACGCCGCCCAGCGGCGGCCTCCGGTTTGCCGGGCGACGATGCCGTCGCCGCGGCTGCAACGCTGGTTCCGGACGGGCCGCTGACGCGGCCGCGGGATTACCAGCGGTAGTGCGCGAACGCCTTGTTCGCTTCCGCCATGCGGTGGGTTTCTTCGCGCTTCTTGATCGCGCCACCGCGGTTTTCGGAAGCGTCGAGGAGCTCGGCGGCCAGCTTGCGCGGCATGCTGTTTTCGCCGCGCTTGCGGGCCGAATCGATCAGCCAGCGCATCGCCAGCGCTATGCGGCGCGAAGCGCGCACTTCGACCGGGACCTGGTAGGTCGCACCGCCGACGCGGCGGGACTTGACCTCGACCGCCGGAGCGACGTTGCCGAGGGCCTTCTCGATCAGTTCGAGGGCATTGGGATTCTTCTCGCCGATCACGTCCATGGCGCCATAGACGATTTTTTCGGCGATCGACTTCTTGCCGCTCTGCATGACCATGTTGATGAAGCGCGCGATCGTCTCGCTGCCGTGCTTGGGATCGGGCAGGACCGAACGCTGCGGGGTGGAACCTTTACGCGACATGGTGCGTACCTTTAGCTAAATCTTTTGACGAAACCGCTGCGGAGCAACGGTGCGAAATCTTTCGGGCCCGGGATCAGGACTTCGGACGCTTGGCGCCGTACTTCGAACGGCTCTGGCGACGCTTGGTCACGCCGGCGGCGTCGAGCGAGCCGCGCACGGTGTGGTAGCGCACGCCCGGCAGGTCCTTGACGCGGCCGCCGCGGATCAGCACGACCGAGTGTTCCTGCAGGTTGTGGCCTTCGCCGCCGATGTACGAAATGACTTCGTAACCATTGGTCAGGCGCACCTTGGCTACCTTGCGAAGCGCCGAGTTCGGCTTCTTCGGGGTGGTGGTGTAGACGCGGGTGCAAACGCCACGACGCTGCGGGCAGTTCGCCAGCGCCGGCGAGGCGCTCTTGTAGGTTTCAGGGCTGCGCGGCTTGCGCACCAGCTGATTGATCGTCGCCATCTGTGACTCTTTGAGTGAAGGCCGGAGCCTGGGATAAAACTTCTGAAAAAACGATCGGCAGCCCGGAATGCTCCGGACCGCCGAGACGAAAACACATAGCCCGCGCCTGGCGTTTCGTCGCCAGCGCGGACTATCCGCCCGAACGCGCACGCGCCCGGGAAACTCAGCGATCCCGCCCTGCCCTGGGCCCAACACGAGGCGCTCCGTGCGCCTCTTTTGGTGATCTGGACGGCACCAGCCCCGCCAATGAAGGCGGACTGCCCGTCGGAAAGCGCGCAAGTATAGCGTGCTTCTTTCCGGATTTGTAGCCGGGGGCCGCCTTGGCCACCCGGCCACCTTTGCCCGCCCCGACAAACCGGGCGGGCGAAGCGCCCCCTGCCTGAGCGGCAGGGGATGCGGTGCCGCTTATTCCTCGGTCGAAGCCTCGGTTTCGGCGCCTTCCGCCAGGGCCGAAGCCTCGACGGACGGACCACCGGCCAGGGTCTCCAGCTCGGACTCGGTCAGGCCCGTGGCCGAACGGCGACGCGCCGTGTGGTAGGCCAGGCCGGTACCGGCCGGGATCAGGCGACCGACGATCACGTTCTCCTTCAGGCCGCGCAGGCCGTCGCGGGTACCGCGGACCGCCGCCTCGGTGAGGACGCGGGTGGTTTCCTGGAACGACGCCGCCGAGATGAACGACTCGGTCGCCAGCGAAGCCTTGGTGATACCCAGCAGGACCGGATCGGCCTTGGCCAGGATTTCGCCCTTGGCCTGCAGGCGGGCATTTTCCTCGACGAAACGCTGGCGCTCGACCTGCTCGCCATTGAGGAACTTGCTGTCGCCGGCGTCGGTGATCTCGACCTTGCGCAGCATCTGGCGAACGATCACCTCGATGTGCTTGTCGTTGATCTTCACGCCCTGCAGGCGGTAGACGTCCTGGATTTCCTTGGTCAGGTACACGGCCAGCGGCTCGACGCCGAGCAGGCGCAGGATGTCCTGCGGGCTGGGCTCGCCGTCCACCACGGTCTCGCCCTTCTCCACGTGTTCGCCCTCGAACACGATGATCTGGCGGTACTTCGGAATCAGCTCTTCGTGCTCGTTGCCGTCGGTGTCCTTGATGATCAGGCGCTGCTTGCCCTTGGTGTCCTTGCCGAACGAGACGATGCCCGAACGCTCGGCCAGGATCGCCGGATCCTTCGGCTTGCGCGCTTCGAACAGGTCGGCCACGCGCGGCAGACCGCCGGTGATGTCGCGGGTCTTGGACGCTTCCTGCGGAATCTTCGCAACCACGTCGCCCACGCCGACCGGCGCGCCGTCCTGCAGGTTCACGATCGAGCGCGGCGGCAGCAGGTACTGCGCCGGCAGGTCGGTACCCGGGATCGACAGGTCCTTGCCGTTCTTGTCGACGATGCGGACGATCGGGCGCAGGTCCTTGCCCTGCGAGCCGCGGCGCTTCGGATCGGTGATCTCGCGCGAAGCCAGGCCGGTCAGTTCGTCGGTCTTCTCGATGACGGTGACGCCGTCGACGAAGTCGATGAAGCGGATGAAGCCAGCCACTTCCGACACGATCGGGTGGTTGTGCGGATCCCAGTTCGCGACCTGCTGGCCGGCCTTGATTTCCGCGCCGTCCTTGACCGAGATCGTCGCGCCGTACGGCAGCTTGTAGCGCTCGCGCTCGCGGCCGTGGCTGTCGAGGACCGACAGTTCGCCCGAACGCGACACGGCCACGCGATGACCCTGGCTGTGCTCGACGAACTTGAGGTTGTTGTACTTCAGCGTACCGGTGGTCTTGACCGTCACGTTGTCGATGGCCGCCGCACGCGACGCCGCACCACCGATGTGGAACGTACGCATGGTCAGCTGCGTACCCGGCTCGCCGATCGACTGCGCGGCAACGACGCCGACCGCTTCGCCGTGGTTGACCAGGTGGCCGCGGCCGAGGTCGCGACCGTAGCAGTGCGAGCACACGCCGAACGAGCTTTCGCAGGTGATGGTCGAGCGGACCTTGATCGACTGCACGCCGGCGTCTTCGAGGCGGGCCACCCACTGCTCGTCGAGCAGCGTGTTGCGGGTGACGATCGGATCCTCGTCGTTGCCCGGCAGGAACACGTCCTCGGCCACGACGCGACCCAGCACGCGGTCGCGCAGCGGTTCGACGACGTCGCCGCCTTCCACGATCGGCGTCATGGTCAGGCCGTCGAGCGTGCCGCAATCGGTTTCCGTGATCACCACGTCCTGCGCCACGTCGACCAGGCGACGGGTCAGGTAACCCGAGTTCGCCGTCTTCAACGCGGTATCCGCCAGGCCCTTACGGGCACCGTGGGTCGAGATGAAGTACTGCAGAACGTTCAGGCCTTCGCGGAAGTTCGCGGTGATCGGCGTTTCGATGATCGAACCGTCCGGCTTGGCCATCAGGCCGCGCATACCGGCGAGCTGACGGATCTGCGCCTGCGAACCACGCGCGCCCGAGTCGGCCATGATGTAGATCGAGTTCATCGACTTCTGCGGGACCTGCTCGCCCTTGGCGTTGGTCACCGAGTCGGTGCCGATCGTGTCCATCATCGCCTTGGCCACGCGCTCGTTGGTGCGCGACCAGATGTCGACGACCTTGTTGTAGCGCTCGCCGGCGGTGACCAGGCCCGACTGGTACTGCTGCTGGATGTCCAGGACTTCCTGCTCGGCCTCGTCCAGGATGCCCTTCTTCTCGGCCGGGATCTTCATGTCGTCGATGCCGATCGACACGCCCGCGCGGGTGGCGTAGCTGAAGCCGGTGTACATCAGCTGGTCGGCGAACACCACGGTGTCCTTCAGGCCCAGCATGCGGTAGCACGAGTTGATCAGGCGGCTGATGTTCTTCTTGGTCAGCTCGACGTTGGCCAGCGCAAACGGCAGGCCTTCCGGCAGGATCTCGCGCAGCAGGGCGCGACCCACGGTCGTGTCGACGATCGAGGTCTTCTGCGAGCGCGAGCCATCTTCGGCGACCACGGTCTCGGTGATGCGAACCTTGCACTTGGCGTGCAGTTCGACCTGGCGGTTGTCGTACGCGCGCTTGACTTCGGCGACGTTCGCGAACGCCATGCCTTCGCCCTTCTTGTTCTCCAGGGCGCGGCTCATGTAGTACAGGCCGAGCACGACGTCCTGCGACGGCACGATGATCGGCTCGCCGTTGGCCGGCGACAGGATGTTGTTCGACGACATCATCAGGGCGCGCGCTTCCAGCTGGGCTTCCAGCGACAGCGGCACGTGCACGGCCATCTGGTCACCGTCGAAGTCCGCGTTGAACGCGGTACACACGAGCGGATGCAGCTGGATCGCCTTGCCTTCGATGAGGACCGGTTCGAACGCCTGGATGCCGAGGCGGTGCAGGGTCGGGGCGCGGTTGAGCAGAACCGGATGTTCGCGGATCACCTCTTCGAGGATGTCCCACACCATCGGCTCTTCGCGCTCGACCAGCTTCTTGGCAGCCTTGATCGTCGTGGCCAGGCCACGGCGCTGCAGCTTGGCGAAGATGAAGGGCTTGAACAGCTCGAGCGCCATCTTCTTCGGCAGGCCGCACTGGTGCAGCTTGAGGTACGGCCCGACCACGATGACCGAACGGCCGGAGTAGTCGACGCGCTTGCCGAGCAGGTTCTGGCGGAAGCGGCCCTGCTTGCCCTTGATCATGTCGGCGAGCGACTTGAGCGGGCGCTTGTTGGTGCCGGTGATGGCGCGGCCGCGGCGGCCGTTGTCCATCAGCGCGTCGACCGATTCCTGCAGCATGCGCTTCTCGTTGCGCACGATGATGTCGGGCGCGTTGAGTTCGAGCAGGCGGCGCAGGCGGTTGTTGCGGTTGATGACGCGGCGGTACAGGTCGTTGAGGTCCGACGTCGCGAAGCGGCCGCCGTCCAGCGGCACCAGCGGGCGCAGATCCGGCGGCAGCACCGGCAGCACGGTCATGACCATCCACTCCGGACGGTTGCCGGACTCGAGGAAGGCTTCGACCAGCTTGATGCGCTTGGTGAGGCGCTTGAGCTTGGTTTCCGAGCCGGTGGAAGCGATGTCTTCCTTGAGCTGCAGCATCTCGGCCTGCAGGTCGATCGTGCGCAGCAGGTCGTAGACGGCCTCTGCGCCCATCGCGGCCTCGAAGTCGTCGCCGTGTTCCTGGCGCGCCTGCATGTACTGCTCTTCATTGAGCAGCATGCCGCGTTCCATCGGGGTCAGGCCCGGCTCCGTCACCACGTAGGCTTCGAAGTACAGGATGCGCTCGATGTCGCGCAGGGTCATGTCCAGCATCAGGCCGATG
The DNA here is from genome assembly GCF_042655745.1 of Lysobacter yangpyeongensis. Classification (NCBI taxonomy): domain Bacteria; kingdom Pseudomonadati; phylum Pseudomonadota; class Gammaproteobacteria; order Lysobacterales; family Lysobacteraceae; genus Lysobacter; species Lysobacter yangpyeongensis. Next base: position 204,284 of record NZ_JBHSNM010000002.1, read on the forward strand.
CGCGACGGCAGCGACTTGAGGAACCAGATGTGCGCGACCGGCGAGGCCAGGTCGATGTGGCCCATGCGCTCGCGGCGCACCTTGGCCAGCGTCACTTCGGTGCCGCACTTCTCGCAGACCACGCCGCGGTGCTTCATGCGCTTGTACTTGCCGCACAGGCACTCGTAGTCCTTGATCGGGCCGAAGATGGCGGCGCAGAACAGGCCGTCGCGTTCCGGCTTGAAGGTGCGGTAGTTGATGGTTTCCGGCTTCTTCACTTCGCCGTAGGACCACGAACGGATCAGGTCCGGCGAAGCCAGCGCGATCTTGATCGCATCGAAGTCGATCGTCGTGCGCTGCTGGTTGAAGAGGTTGAGCAGGTCTTTCATTTGTTTTCTCCGGAAGGAGGAATTCGGGTGGAAGAAAAGCGGGAATGAGGAGCGGGAAGGGGGAATGGGGAACGATGGTTCGCGCGGTCGCGATGCACTCTCGTTCCCTCTTCCCTATTCCCTTTTCCCGCCTCAGTTCTCTTCCAACTCCATGTTGATGGCCAGGCTGCGGATTTCCTTCACCAGCACGTTGAAGGACTCCGGCATGCCGGCGACCATCTCGTACTCGCCGTCGACGATGTTCTTGTACATCTGGTTGCGGCCCTGCACGTCGTCGGACTTCACCGTCAGCATCTCCTGCAGGGTGTAGGCCGCGCCGTAGGCTTCCAGCGCCCAGACTTCCATTTCGCCGAAACGCTGGCCGCCGAACTGTGCCTTGCCGCCCAGCGGCTGCTGGGTGACGAGCGAGTACGGACCGGTCGAACGCGCGTGCATCTTGTCGTCGACCAGGTGGTTCAGCTTCAGCATGTGCATGTAGCCGACCGTGACCGGACGCTCGAACGCCTCGCCGGTGCGACCGTCGAACAGCGTGGTCTGGCCGCTCAGCGGCAGGTCGGCGAGCTCGAGCATCTTCTTGATCTCGGTCTCGGCCGCGCCGTCGAACACCGGGGTCGCCATCGGCACGCCGTCGACGAGGTTCTTCGCCAGCGTCAGCAGCTCCTGGTCGGAGAACTGCGTGAGGTCGACGCGTTGCTCGTGCGTGGTGCGGTCGTGGTTGTAGATCTCGTCCAGGAACTTGCGCAGGTCGGCCACCCTGGCCTGCGCCTGCAGCATCTGGTCGATCTTCTTGCCCAGTCCCTTCGCGGCCCAGCCCAGGTGCACTTCCAGCACCTGGCCGATGTTCATACGCGACGGCACGCCCAGCGGGTTCAGCACGATGTCGACGGTCTCGCCGTTCGCCATGTACGGCATGTCTTCGACCGGCACGATCGTCGACACGACACCCTTGTTGCCGTGGCGGCCGGCCATCTTGTCGCCCGGCTGGATGCGGCGCTTCACGGCCAGGAACACCTTGACCATCTTCAGCACGCCCGGAGCGAGGTCGTCACCCTGGGTGATCTTGGCGCGCTTGTCGGCGAAGCGGCGCTCGAATTCCTTCTCGTGCGCTTCGATCTGCTTCTGCGCGCGCTCGATGGCTTCGACGGCCTCGTCGTCCTTCATGCGCAGGGTGAACCAGTCCTTCTTCGGCAGGCTGTCGAGCACCAGCGAAGTGACCGTGTCGCCCTTCTTCAGGCCGGCGCCGCCATTGGCGACCTTGCCGATCAGCTGCGAACGCAGGCGATCGTAGATGGCCGCTTCGAGGATGCGGAACTGGTCGTCGAAGTCCTTCTTGACGCGCTTGATTTCGGACTCTTCGATCTGGCGGGCACGCTTGTCCTTCTCGATGCCGTCGCGGGTGAAGACCTGCACGTCGATGACGACGCCGTCCATGCCCGGCGGCACGCGCAGCGAGCTGTCCTTCACGTCGGACGCCTTCTCGCCGAAGATCGCGCGCAGCAGCTTCTCTTCCGGCGTCAGCTGGCTCTCGCCCTTCGGCGTGACCTTGCCGACCAGGATGTCGCCGGCACGCACTTCCGCACCGATGTACACCACGCCCGACTCGTCGAGGCGGTTCAGCGCCTGCTCGGAGACGTTCGGGATGTCGGCGGAGATTTCCTCCGGACCCAGCTTGGTGTCACGCGCCTGGACGGTGAGTTCTTCGATGTGGATCGTGGTGTAGCGATCCTCCTCGACCACGCGCTCGGAGAGCAGGATCGAGTCCTCGAAGTTGTAGCCGTTCCACGGCATGAACGCGACCAGCATGTTCTGGCCGAGCGCAAGCTCACCGATGTCGGTCGAGGGACCGTCGGCCAGCACGTCGCCGCGCGCGACCACGTCGCCCACCTTCACCAGCGGCGACTGGTTGATGCAGGTGTTCTGGTTCGAACGCGTGTACTTGATCAGGTTGTAGATGTCGACGCCGGCATCATGCTCGCCGGAGATCTCGCTCTCGTTGACCTTGACCACGATGCGGGCCGCGTCGATCTGCTCGATCACGCCGCCGCGCAGGGCATTCACGGTCACGCCCGAGTCGCGCGCCACGGCGCGCTCGATGCCGGTACCGACCAGCGGCTTCTGCGCCTTCAGCGTCGGCACGGCCTGGCGCTGCATGTTCGCGCCCATCAGCGCGCGGTTGGCGTCGTCGTGCTCGAGGAACGGCACCAGCGCGGCCGCGACCGACACGGTCTGCATCGGCGAGACGTCCATGAAGTGGATCTCGGCCGGCGGCTTCAGCAGCGACTCGCCCTGGTAGCGGCAGTCGACGAACTGGGCGGTGATGTTGCCCTTCTCGTCGCGCGGCGCGTTGGCCTGGGCGATGACGTACTCGTTCTCCTCGATCGCCGACAGGTACTCGACGTCGTCGGTGACGCGGCCGTCCACGACCTTGCGGTACGGCGTCTCGAGGAAGCCGTAGCGGTTGGTGCGGGCGAACACGGCCAGCGAGTTGATCAGGCCGATGTTCGGACCTTCCGGCGTTTCGATGGTGCAGACGCGGCCGTAGTGGGTCGGATGCACGTCGCGCACTTCGAAGCCGGCGCGCTCGCGGGTCAGGCCGCCCGGGCCCAGCGCGGAGACGCGACGCTTGTGCGTCACTTCCGACAGCGGGTTGTTCTGGTCCATGAACTGCGACAGCTGCGAGGAACCGAAGAATTCCTTGATCGCGGCGGCCACCGGCTTAGCGTTGATCAGCTCCTGCGGCGTCAGGCCTTCGGACTCGGCCATCGACAGGCGCTCCTTCACGGCGCGCTCGACGCGGACCAGACCGACGCGGAACACGTTCTCGGCCATTTCGCCGACGGAACGCACGCGACGGTTGCCCAGGTGGTCGATATCGTCGACCACGCCGCGACCGTTGCGGATCTCGGTAAGCACGCGGATCGCGTCGAGGATGTCGGACATGCCGCCACACGCTTCGCGCAGACGCACGGACTCTTCGTCCTTGCGATCGGCGAAGTACTTCGCGTCGTACAGCACCGATGCGCCGGTGACTTCCTTGCGGCCCAGGCGGCGGTTGAACTTCATCCGGCCCACGCCCGACAGGTCGTAGCGCTCGAAGGTGAAGAACAGGTTGTGGAACAGGTTCTGCGCCGCATCCTTGGTCGGCGGTTCGCCCGGACGCATCATGCGGTAGATCTCGACCAGCGCTTCGAGCTGGGTCTTGCTCGCATCGATGCGCAGGGTATTCGAGATGTACGCGCCGCGGTCGAGGTCGTTGACCCACAGCGTGCCGACGGCGACCACGCCGGCCTTGCGGAACTTGGCCAGGTGGTCGTCGTTGATCTCGTCGTTGGCCAGGGCAAGCAGTTCGCCGGTGTTCGGATCGACCACGTCATGCGCGAGGATGCGGCCGACGAGGTAGCTGTCCGGCACGGACAGCGCGGCGATGCCCGACTGTTCGAGCTGCTTGACGTGGCGCGCGGTGATGCGGCGGCCGGCTTCGACGATGACCTTGTCGCCATCGGCGAGGTCGAAGTCGAGGGTTTCGCCGCGCAGGCGTTCCGGGACCAGTTCGAGCTGGACACCTTCCTTCGGATCGATGTGGAAGGTGTTGATCTCGAAGAACTCGCGCAGCATTTCCTCGTTGTTGTAGCCGAGGGCGCGCAGCAGCACGGTCACCGGCAGCTTGCGGCGACGGTCGATACGGGTGAACAGCGCGTCCTTCGGGTCGAACTCGAAGTCCAGCCAGGAGCCGCGGTAAGGAATGATGCGGGCGCTGTACAGCAGCTTGCCCGAGCTGTGCGTCTTGCCGCGATCGTGATCGAAGAACACGCCCGGCGAGCGGTGCAGTTGCGAGACGATGACGCGCTCGGTGCCGTTGACGATGAAGGTGCCGTTGCCGGTCATGAGCGGGATTTCGCCCATGTAGACTTCCTGCTCCTTCACGTACTTGATCGCCTTGGTCGACGACTCGCGGTCGTAGATCACCAGGCGCACGGTCACGCGCAGCGGCGCGCCGTAGGACAGGCCGCGATTACGGCACTCGCGCTCGTCGAACGGCGGCTCGCCGAGCTTGTAGCCGACGTATTCCAGCGCGGCGTTGCCGCTGTAGCTGACGATCGGGAACACCGACTTCAGCGCCGCATGCAGGCCCTTGTCCTCGCGCTTGGCGGGATCGGCATGCTCCTGGAGGAATTCGCGATAGGAATCGACCTGGATCGCGAGCAGGAACGGAACTTCGAGAATCGACCGGCGCTTGCCGAAGTTCTTGCGGATGCGCTTCTTTTCGGTGAACGAATAATTCGTTTTGGAAGCTGTCGTCATGGGGAGCTGCCGCCTCTGTTAAGAGCCGGGATTGGTGATTGGTGATTCGTGATCCGCGAGCAAGAGCACAGCTTTTGCCTTTACGAATCCCGAATCTCTAATCTCGAATCCCGTGAAAAGGATTGAACTGTCAGTTGGAAGCCGCGGGTATTGCCGGCACCCGCACGCCCTCTGCTGCTGCTTCCAACTACCAACTCAGGTTGGATTTCTGCCTTGCTCGTGGAACTCGGGCCAACGGAGGAGCGAAGCGGACTCCGGTGGTGCTTGTTTCCGGCACCGGCACTGTCGCCGGGGCCTGTACTGCATTCAGTTTTGCGCTACGTCAATAACGGCCAAAGGCCGGGACCTTGCGGTCCCAGCCTGTCATGCCTGCGATGGCGGAAATCCTGTGGTTTGTCTTGAATGCATGTGCACCGGCAAAAGCAAAGTCACTGGATCCCCGCTTTCGCGGGGATGACGCAATTGCGGGAGGCGCTGGATCCCCGCTTGGAGCATGCGGGGATGACGCAACCGCAAAGGCGCTCGCGCGACGCGCGAGCGCGCGGTTGCGTCACTTGACCTCGACGGTCGCGCCGGCGGCTTCCAGTTCCTTCTTGAACTTGGCGGCGTCGTCCTTCGACACGGCTTCCTTCAGGACGCCACCGGCCTCGGTGAGGTCCTTGGCTTCCTTCAGGCCCAGGCCGGTGATGGCGCGGACGGCCTTGATCACGTCGACCTTCTTGTCGCCGGCGCTCTTCAGCACGACGGTGAACTCGGTCTGCTCTTCGGCCGGGGCAGCGGCGGCGGCCGGGCCGGCGGCCATCATGACCGGGGCAGCGGCGGTGACGCCGAACTTCTCTTCGATGGCCTTAACCAGGTCCATCACTTCCATCAGCGACTTGGCGGCGATGGCGTCGACGATCTGCTCGTTGGACAGGGACATTGTGTTTACCTCTGGAAAATTTGGGATCTTGCGAATCGGTTAGAAAGTCGCTTCAGCGAACTCAGGCTTCGGCCGCAGCTTCGGCCGGGGCCGCTTCGCCACCGCCCTGCTTGTCCGCCACGGCCTTGACGACGCGGGCAAACATGCTTGCGGGTTCGGCGAGGACGCGGGCCAGCATGGACAGCGCCTGTTCGCGGGTCGGCAGCGAGGCCAGGACTTCGACGTGCGCGGCAGGCAGCAGCTTGCCTTCCACCGACACGATCTTGGCCTTGAGCTTGTCGTTGCCCTTGGCGGCTTCCTTGATCAGACGACCGGCGGCGCCGGGTTCTTCCAGCGAGAACGCGTACAGCAGCGGACCGGTCAGGGCGTCCTTGACGACCTCGAACTCGGTGCCGGCGACGGCGCGCGATGCCAGCGTGTTCTTGACAACCTTCAAGTACACGCCGGTTTCGCGGGCCTTCTTGCGCATCGCGGTCATCTGGCTGACCGTGGTGCCCGCGTACTCGGCTGCGACCAAGGAGTGCGCCTTGGCGGCGATTTCGGCCACCTCTGCGACTACATCTTGCTTCTGGGACAGATTGAGAGCCATTGCACTCCTCCAATTGAATTCCGCTCACGGCTCCTGCCGCTCGCGGTCCTGGGCGGCGCCATCCGTGACGCCGGGGATGCTTGCGCATCCCGGTGGTGGCCCTTCCGGAATTTCCAGAGGGGGCTGCACCATCTACGCAGGCTTGCCTCTCGCGAGGATTAAGCGGACCCGCTGGTGGCGACGGCGATTCCCTGCCAGTACGAGCCTCCCTGCCCGTCGTCGTCACGCGCTGACCGCGCCTGCGGTCTTTGACGGCTCGCTTCGGATCGAGTCCTCGGCGGCGCCCTCAAAAACGGTAGTGGGGAGTGGAGAGGAGTGAGAAAAGAGAGAAGGCGGAACCGAGCTCTCTATTTGCTGCACTACAACCCGACCACACCCACCAGATTCTTCAAACCAGCGGAGAGGGAAGAAGGAGTGGCTCCCACTCGTTTCTCACTCCTCTCCACTCTTCACTGTTACTTCAGCGCCAGACTCGCCTGGTCCACGGTCACGCCGGGGCCCATGGTCGAGCTGATCGAGATCTTCTGCAGGTACTGGCCCTTCGAGGTCGCCGGCTTGGCCTTGATCAGGTCGTGCAGCAGCGCTTCGAGGTTGCCCTTCAGGTCGGCGTCGTTGAACGACGACTTGCCGATGGTGCAGTGGATGATGCCGGCCTTGTCGGTGCGGTAACGGACCTGGCCGCCCTTCGCGTTCTTCACGGCTTCGGCCGGGTTCGGCGAAACGGTACCGACCTTCGGGTTCGGCATCAGACCGCGCGGACCCAGGACCTGACCCAGCTTGCCGACGACGCGCATGGCGTCCGGGGTGGCGATGACCACGTCGTAATTCAGGTCGCCGGCCGTCATCTTCTCGGCCAGGTCGTCCATGCCGACGATGTCGGCGCCAGCGGCCAGGGCTTCGTCGGCCTTGGCACCGGCCGGGGCGAACACGGCCACGCGCACGGTCTTGCCGGTGCCGGCCGGCAGCACGGTCGAGCCACGGACCTGCTGGTCGGACTTCTTCGCGTCCACGCCCAGGCGCACGGCGACGTCGACGGACTCGACGAACTTCGCCTTGGTGGCGGTCTTGATGATCTTGACGGCTTCGTCGAAGGCGTAGGCCTTGCCCGGAACCACGGCGGCCAGGATGGCCTTCTGTCGCTTGTTCATTGCCATGTGCTTAGCCCTCCACCACCAGACCCATCGAGCGGGCCGAACCCGCAATCGTCTTCACCGCCGCGTCCAGGTCGGCCGCGGTCAGGTCGGCTTCCTTCGCCTTGGCGATGTCTTCGAGCTGCTTGCGGGTGACCTTGCCGACCTTCTCGGTGTTCGGGCGCTTGGAGCCGGACTGGATGCCAGCGGCCTTCTTCAGCAGCACCGAAGCCGGGGTCGACTTGGTGACGAAGGTGAACGTACGGTCGGAGTACGCGGTGATGATGACCGGGGTCGGCAGACCCGGCTCGAGCTTGGAGGTCGCTGCGTTGAACGCCTTGCAGAACTCCATGATGTTCAGGCCGCGCTGGCCGAGGGCGGGACCCACCGGCGGCGACGGGTTGGCCTGGCCGGCCTTGACCTGAAGCTTGATGTAGCCAACTACTTTCTTAGCCATTTTCTTCTCTCCGGGTGCTAGCGCCTGGTTCTCAGGCTCCCCATCGGACCGGGAAGATCGCGTGTCCCGGCTTCACGTTGTTGCATGGTTTCCAGACGCCGACAGCCGCCTTGAGGGGCGGCTGTGGTTCCCGGGTGGCTCGCGCCTGTGGCAGCGAGCCGGCGAGTATAGCAGGGTTTTCAGGCTGCCGGGGCCGAACAGCCCCACCCGGCGCCGGATACCCGGCCTGCCGCAGGCACCTGTCCGGCTTACTTGGCCTTTTCGACCTGGCCGAACTCGAGTTCGACCGGGGTCGAGCGGCCGAAGATCAGCACGGCCACGCGCAGGCGGCTCTTTTCGTAGTTGATCTCTTCGACCACGCCGTTGAAGTCGACGAACGGACCGTCGGTGACGCGGACCATTTCACCCGGCTCGAACAGGACCTTGGGCTTGGGCTTCTCCACGCCTTCCTGAACGCGCTGGAGGATGGCGTCGGCTTCGGAGTCCTTGATCGGCAACGGGCGGTCGGCGGTGCCGCCGATGAAGCCCATGACCTTCGGAGTCTCCTTGATCAGGTGCCAGCTCTCGTTGTCGATGCGCGGGATCCCGTTCTCATCGTGCGTGGCGATCTGCACCAGCACGTAGCCCGGGAAGAACTTGCGCTCGGAACGGCGCTTCTGGCCGGAGCGCATTTCCACGACCTCTTCGGTCGGAACCAGCACTTCGCCGAAGCGGTCCTGCATCTCCTGACGGACGATGCGATCGCGCAGCGCCTGCGCCACCGACTTCTCGAAGCCGGAATAGGCGTGGACGACGTACCAGCGCTTGTTGTTGCTCTCGGACACCGACTTCTCTCCTTAGCGCTCGAGCAGGAACTTGACTGCCCACTGGATCACGACGTCGAAGCCGGCCAGGATCAGGCTGAGGATGACCACAGCGACGATCACGACCCAGGTCGTGCGCATCGCTTCCTGGCGGGTCGGCCAGACGACCTTGCGCAGCTCGAAGCGGGACTCCGAGAGGAATTCGCGCGTCTGCGCGCCCTTGCGGGTGGTGAGGAATACGACGGCGCCGGCGATCAGGCCCGCACACACCACCAGGGCACGCAGCACCGTCGCCCAGTCGCTGAACCAGTAGAACGCGAACACGCCCGCGGCGACGAGAAGCACCGCCAGCGCGTATTTCATGATGTCGCCGCCGGAAGCCGACGAGCCGGGTTGTTCGACCTTGCTGTTCATTCGGTCCATTGCGCGACCGGGGCCGCGTCATCTGTCGGATGCCGGTTCTGGGCCGGCTGTCGCGGAGGTCCGCGATGTGGAGTGGCACGCCAGGAGGGACTCGAACCCCCAACCTGCGGTTTTGGAGACCGCTGCTCTGCCAATTGAGCTACTGGCGTGTGGCTTGGAACATTGTCTTTGGGCTGCGCCCGAAAAAGCAACGGCGGCTCGCGCCGCCAGGGCTTTTACCGCTTTTCGAACCAGTCGTTTGGGGACTGGTCCGGGTGAATCCCTGTATTGCTCGCCCCCGCTTTCGCGGGGAGCGACTAGACGGCAAAACGCCAGGTCGCTGGATCCCCGCCTGCGCGGGGATGACGAATCGGCGAAGCCGGGGCCGCTTGCGCGACCCCGGGCCGATTCATCACTTCAGGATCTTCGACACCACGCCGGCGCCGACCGTACGGCCGCCTTCGCGGATCGCGAAGCGCAGGCCTTCGTCCATCGCCACCGGGTTGATCAGGGTGACCTTCATCTTGATGTTGTCGCCCGGCATGACCATCTCCACGCCTTCCGGCAGCTCCACCGCACCGGTGATGTCGGTCGTGCGGAAGTAGAACTGCGGGCGGTAGCCCTTGAAGAACGGGGTGTGACGGCCGCCTTCGTCCTTCGACAGCACGTACACCTCGCCCTCGAACTCGGTGTGCGGGGTGATCGAACCCGGCTTGGCCAGCACCTGGCCGCGCTCCACGTCGTCACGCTTGGTGCCGCGCAGCAGCAGGCCCGCGTTGTCGCCCGCCTGGCCCTGGTCCAGCAGCTTGCGGAACATTTCCACGCCGGTGACCGTCGTCTTCTGCGTCGGGCGGATGCCCACGATTTCGATTTCGTCACCGACCTTGATGATGCCGCGCTCGATGCGGCCGGTCACCACGGTGCCGCGGCCCGAGATCGAGAACACGTCTTCCACCGGCATCAGGAACGGCTTGTCGATCGCGCGCTCCGGCTCCGGAATGAACGTGTCCAGCGCTTCGACCAGCTTGATGATCGAGGGCACGCCGATTTCCGACTGGTCGCCTTCCAGCGCCAGACGGGCCGAGCCCTTGATGATCGGGGTGTCGTCGCCCGGGAACTCGTACTTCGACAGAAGTTCACGCACTTCCATCTCCACCAGTTCCAGCAGCTCGGCGTCGTCCACCATGTCGGCCTTGTTCAGGTACACGACGATGTACGGCACGCCCACCTGGCGCGACAGCAGGATGTGTTCGCGCGTCTGCGGCATCGGGCCGTCCGCGGCCGAGCACACCAGGATCGCGCCGTCCATCTGCGCCGCACCCGTGATCATGTTCTTCACGTAGTCGGCGTGGCCCGGGCAGTCCACGTGCGCGTAGTGACGGGTCGGGCTTTCGTACTCGACGTGCGCCGTCGAGATCGTGATCCCGCGCGCCTTCTCTTCCGGCGCCGCGTCGATCGCGTCATAGGCCTTGAACTCGCCGCCGAAACGTTCCGCGCCCACCTTCGTCAGCGCTGCCGTCAGCGTGGTCTTGCCGTGGTCCACGTGGCCGATCGTGCCGACGTTTACGTGGGGCTTGGTGCGCTCGAACTTACCCTTTGCCATGGCTGTCGCTTCTCGTTGTGCTGCTGGATGGGGACGTGACAAAACCCCGCATGGCGGGGTCCGGAGAGGATCCGGCGCAAGGCCGGACCCGAAAAGATGGTGCTCACGAATGGAATCGAACCATCGACCTCCTCCTTACCAAGGAGGTGCTCTACCGACTGAGCTACGTGAGCAGGTTGTGCGGGCGATACGAACCGAGCTGTTCCAATGGAGCGGGAGACGGGAATCGAACCCGCGCTAGTAGCTTGGAAGGCTACAGTTCTACCATTGAACTACTCCCGCGCCGGATGCCCGTACTGGCGCAAACCTGGGTTGGAACGTACCGCCTGTGGAGCGCCGGGCGCTGGTAAGGCGACCGGGTGTTGCGATTCTACTTCTACCGCCTCCCGATGGACCGGAAGATGGTGGAGGGAGGTGGATTCGAACCACCGAAGGCGTAAGCCAGCAGATTTACAGTCTGCCCCCGTTGGCCGCTTGGGTATCCCTCCAAAGAGCCCGCTATTTTGGTGACGCGCCCGGAGGAAGTCAACGCATTCACGCAACAAATTTCACGCGGTCGCGGCGGGACGACTTCCGGCTGCCTTGCTGCCGCGAATGCCGGACGTTGTCCGCCGCGGCGCCCCGGTCAGGACGCGAGGCGGACGCGGCCGGTCGACGCAGTCCGGCGTCAGACGTTGAAGCGGAAATGCAGCACGTCGCCTTCCTGGACGCGGTACTCCTTGCCTTCCAGGCGCAGGCGGCCGGCGTCGCGGGCACCGGCTTCGCCCCGGTACTTGATGAAGTCGTCGTACGCGATGGTCTCGGCGCGGATGAAGCCCTTCTCGAAGTCGCTGTGGATCACGCCGGCGGCCTGCGGCGCGGTGGAACCGGCCTTCACCGTCCATGCGCGCACTTCCTTCACGCCGGCGGTGAAATAGGTCTGCAGGCCGAGCAGCATGTAGGCGGCGCGGATCACGCGGTTAAGACCGGGCTCGTCGAGGCCGAGGTCGTGCAGGAAGGCGTCGCGGTCCGCGTCGTCGAGCTGGCTCAGCTCTTCCTCGATCGCGGCGGAGACCGGCACCACCTCGGCGCCCTCGCCCACCGCGCGTGCGCGCACCGCGTCGAGATGCGGATTGCCTTCGAAACCGTCCTCCAGCACGTTCGCCACGTACATCACCGGCTTGAGCGTCAGCAGGAACAGGTCGCGCACCATCGCGCGGTCGTCGTCGGACAGGCCCAGCGCACGCGCCGGCTTGCCGGTGTCCAGCCCGGTGCGGATACGGCCCAGCACTTCCACGCGCGCCTTCGCCTCCTTGTCGCCGGTCTTCGCCGAACGCTCGGCGCGCTGCAGCGCCTTCTCCACCGATTCGAGATCGGCCAGCGCGAGCTCGGTATCGATCGTCTCGATGTCGGCGATCGGATCGACCTTGTTGGCGACGTGGATGACGTCCGGATGCTCGAAGCACCGCACCACGTGCGTGATCGCATCGACTTCGCGGATGTGCGCGAGGAATTTGTTGCCCAGGCCTTCGCCGCTCGCCGCACCGGCAACGAGGCCGGCGATGTCGACGAACTCCACCGCGGTCGGATACACCTTCTGCGGCTTGACGATCTCGGCCAGCGCGTTGAGTCGCGGATCCGGCACCGGCACGACGCCAACGTTCGGTTCGATCGTGCAGAAGGGGAAATTGGCCGCGGCGATGCCCGCCTTGGTGAGCGCGTTGAACAGGGTCGACTTGCCGACGTTGGGCAGGCCGACGATGCCGCATTTGATGCCCATGGGGTACTCCGTAAAGCGGGAAATGAAAGCGGGAATGGGGAACAGGGAACGACGGACTGAAGCAACTGGACTGCTGCGTGCTTCGCTCGTCGGAGCGGAACGGACGGACATGCGGAACATGCGTTCCCCATTCCCTATTCCCCATTCCCGCTCTACTTGGCGGTATTGAGCCGCTTCATCGCTTCGTTGAAATCGCCGCTGACCGCCAGCGGCAGCACATCGATCGCATCGTCGATGGCGCGCAGGATCGCCGCCTCGTCGTCGCGACCGGGCTTGCCCAGCACCCACGGCGTCACGCGGTCCTTGTGGCCCGGGTGGCCGATGCCGATGCGCAGCCGCGCGAACTTGCCGTGACCCAGCAGACGCATGATGTCGCGGATGCCGTTCTGGCCGCCGGCGCCGCCGTCGAACTTGAGCCGCGGCGTGCCCGCGGGCAGGTCGAGTTCGTCGTGCGCGACCAGCGCCTCTTCCGGCTCGATCTTCCAGTAACGCAGCGCGGCCGTGACCGACTTGCCGGAGAGGTTCATGAAGGTGGCGGGCTTGAGCAGCCACACGTTCTGGCCGGCGATTTCCACCTTGGCAGTCTCGCCGAACAGCTTCGACTCCAGGCCGAAACGCCCGCCGAATTTCTCCGCGAGGGCGTCCACAAACCAGAACCCGGCGTTGTGCCGGGTCCGGGAGTGTTCGGGTCCGGGATTGCCCAGCCCGACGATGAGGCGCAAGCCTGCCATCGATGAAGCGAGTAAGTCGCACTGCACCGGCGCGCCGCGAAGCGCGCCGGGCAGCCGCGATTACTTCTCTTCCTTCTTGGCGACCTTGGCAGCCGGCACTTCGGCCGATTCCGGCGCCTCGGCTTCGACCGCTTCTTCCTTGCCGTGCTTGGCGATCACGACGGCGACGTCGTGTTCCTTGCCCAGCTTCAGTTCCGGAATTTCCACGCCCTTGGGCAGCTTCAGTTCCGACAGGTGGACGATGCCGCCGACGGCCAGGTCGCCCAGGTCGATTTCGATGAACTCCGGCAGGTCCTTCGGCAGGCAGCTGACTTCGACTTCGTTGAGCTCGTGGGTGACCACGACGCCAGCGGTCTTGCCGGCCGGCGACTTCTCCTGGTTGAGGAAGTGCAGCGGCACCTTGGCGCGCAGCGCCTGGTTCTCGTCCACGCGCTGGAAGTCCAGGTGCATGATGATCTGCTTGTACGGATGGCGCTGGATGTCGCGCAGCAGGACCTTCTGCACCTTGCCGTCGAGGTCGAGGCTCAGGATCGAGGAGTAGAACCACTCGTTCTGGCTGGCGAGCCAGGTCTTCTCGTGGTCGAGCTGGATGCTCTGCGGAGCGGCGCTGCCGCCGTAGAGGATGGCCGGGATGCTGGCGGCGCGACGCAGGCGGCGGCTCGCACCCTTCCCTGCGGCTTCGCGGCCAGTGGCCGAGATCTTGTGTTCAGACATTTTCGTTACTCACTTTTATTGCGTTGGATCGCCTTGCGGCGATTTTGGAGACTCTTCCGCGACCAGAAGAGCCGGTGAAAGGCGGGAGCAGGGAATGGGGAAGAGGGAACGGGAGATGCCCGCGACCTTGCCCTTACCGCACTACCACCTCTTTGCAACAGCAAGAGCCGGGCCGAAACAGCAACGACACATCGTCGTTCCCCATTCCCTTATCCCTACTCCCGCCTTTGTTACTCAATCCACGTACAACGAACTGACCGACTCGCCAAACGCGATGCGCCGGATCGTCTCCGCCAACAGCTCGGCGACGCTGAGCTGGCGGATACGGCCGCAGGCCTTCGCCGCGGCGGTGAGCGGGATGGTGTCGGTCACCACCAGCTCGTCGAGCTGCGACTTCGTGATGTTGTCGATCGCTGCGCCCGAAAGCACCGGGTGGGTGCAGTAGGCGACGACCTTGAGCGCGCCCTGCGCCTTGAGGGCGGCAGCGGCGGCGCACAGGGTGCCGGCGGTATCGACGATGTCGTCGACCAGCACGCAGACCTTGCCGGCGACGTCGCCGATGATGTTCATCACCGTGGCGACGTTGGCGCGCGGACGGCGCTTGTCGATGATCGCGAGATCCGCGTCGTCCAGGCGCTTGGCGATCGCACGGGCGCGCACCACGCCGCCGACGTCCGGCGAAACCACGATCAGGTTGTCCGTGCCGTGCGCGCGCCAGATGTCGGCGAGCAGCAGCGGCGAGGCGTACACGTTGTCGACCGGGATGTCGAAGAAGCCCTGGATCTGGTCGGCGTGCAGGTCGACCGTCAGCACGCGGTCGGCACCGACTGAACCGAACATCTTCGCCACCACCTTCGCCGTGATCGGCACGCGCGCCGAGCGCGGACGACGATCCTGGCGCGCGTAACCGAAGTACGGCACCACCGCGGTGATGCTGGACACCGATGCGCGCTTGAGCGCGTCGATCAGGACCAGCAGCTCCACCAGGTTCTCGGCGCTGGGCGCGTTCGTCGGCTGGATGACGAACACTTCCTGCCGGCGCACGTTCTCCTCGATCTCGACCTGGACCTCGCCGTCGGAAAAACGGCTGACCAGGGCCTTGCCCATGCGGATGCCGAGCTCCTTGCACACCGCCTCGGCGAGCGGGCGGTTGGCGTTGCCGCTGAAAACCAGCAGGTTGCGATCGTTCTGCACGTGGATCTCTCCGCTTCGCTCAGGCCTTCAAGCGGGATGAAGTGGCGGTGGTGGGACAAGCCGCGATACTGCTGCGGGCGTGTGGCGCTACATCGATTGCAACTTCGGAAATGGCAGGGGCGGAAGGATTCGAACCTACGAATGCCGGGATCAAAACCCGGTGCCTTAACCACTTGGCGACGCCCCTAAAATCAGGAGTGAGTGATCAGAAGTGAGGAGTAAGAGAGAGAGCAAACGCCTTGCCTTTACTCACTTCTCACTTCTCTCCACCCACCCTCGCCTCGAGCGCATCCAGCAGCGGCGACCTTGCCGCTCCCGCCGCCAACCAGGCCTTGATGCCCGGCGGCAACGCTGCCAGCGCCGCCTCGGCGGATTCGCGCGTGGCGAATTCGACGAAGCAACCGCTGCCCGACCCGGTCAATCGCGGCGTGCCGATCTGCGCCAGCGCTGCGAACACCGCCTCCACGGCCGGTTCGCGCGCGCGCAGGACCGGCTCGAATGCGTTCCCGAGCCCAGTTCCCGAAACGAAGTCGGATATTTTCGCGGGCGGTGCATTCCGCGTCAAATCAGGAGCTTGGAACAGCGTCGCGGTCGGGGCGTGGACGCCGGGATCGGCCAGCACATACCAGGCAGGCGGCAGATCGATCGGCTCCAGGCGCTCGCCCACGCCCTCGGCCCAGGCATTGTGGCCGCGGACGAATACCGGAACATCCGCGCCGAGCTTGAGACCCAGTTCGGCCAGGCGCCCGTTACCGAGCCGCAAACCCCAGAGGGCGTCCAGCGCCACCAGGACCGTCGCCGCGTCGGACGAGCCGCCACCGAACCCGCCCCCGGCCGGAATGCGCTTTTCGATGAGGATGTCCGCGCCTTGGGTGCAATTGGCCGCCGATTGCAGCAATTTTGCCGCGCGCACCGTGAGATCGTCGGCTTCGGCCACCCCCGCCACGGAGGCGCCGTGGCGGACGACGAGGCCGTCGGCCCGAACCCGCAGCCTCAGCGTGTCGCCCCAGTCCAGCAACCGGAACACCGTCTGCAGTTCGTGGTACCCGTCGGGACGCCGGCCGGTGATGCGCAGGAACAGGTTGAGCTTGGCCGGCGCGGGCCAGCGGGTCCAGCCGGACGGTACTTCGGACGCAGTCATCGGCCGTACGCAGTTGGGGGGCCGGAAAGGGTAAGGGATCGAGGACGCGCCTGCCCGAGTCCGGGAGATGCAGCCGCCTGGATTACTGCGCCGCCAGATCCCACTCGTCGATGATCAGGCGGACGGTCGCCTGCCCACTGCGAGCGACGATGCGCCGGGGCAATTCCGGCCGCGCGCCCGCCGCCGGTATCCACTCCTGATACTCGACCTTCCACCCGAGCTGCTCCAGGCTGCGGAGGCGGCCATCCGCGCCATACGCGGTCTGCGGCGGCGCGCCGGACAGCGGCATCGCGATGCCGCGCACCCAGTCCGGCATCTGGTTGACCGGAATCCGCCAGCCCGTCGCTTCTTCCAGCAGGTCCTCGGCGAATTCGCCTTCGCGCGGTCCACCTTCCAGACCCTCCAGTCGCGCGGCTTCATGATGCGTGTCGCCGATCAGGCGCCAGCTCTGGCGCGTCACCGGCGCACTGAGTGCCGCTTCGTAACCAGTGCCGTCCTGAGTCCAGTCGATGCGGCCGCTGCCGCCCTTCGACCCGACCGACACCGCGATCCGGCCGCTGAACGACCACTGCGGGTGTCCTGCCAGCGCCTGCTCGCGTACCCGTTGGGCCGCCTCGGCCTGCGCGCGCGCGGCGCCGGTCAGGTCCGGCAAGGCCGGCGCCACCGGCCGCGTAGCGCAGCCCGCAAGCGCGCAGAGCGCGACGACCGCCCACAGCGCGCGACGAAACAGGTGCCCGCTCATTCGCCGGTCTTCTCCAGCGCCCGTTTCAGCGCGCGGTTGTCCGGATCGAGCTTGCGCGCCTCCTCGAAGTAGCGCCGCGCTTCGTCCTTGCGACCCAGCACCCACAGCACCTCGCCCACGTGCGAGGCGATCTCGGGATCCTTCTGCAGCGAGAACGCGCGCCGCAGTTCGGTCAGCGCTTCTTGCTTGCGCCCGATCCGGTAGAGCACCCAGCCGTAGCTGTCGATGATCGCGGCATTGTCGGGCTCGGCCGCGCGCGCGCGATCGATCAGTTCCAGGGCTTCCTGGTAGCGGGTGGTGCGGTCGGCGAGCGTGTAGCCCAGTGCATTCAGGGCTGCGGTGCTGTCGGGATCGGCGACGAGGATCTTGCGGAAGTCGGCTTCGGCGCGCGCGATGTCGTCGCGGCGTTCCCAGCCCAGTGCGCGCGCATAGAGGATGTCGGGATCGTCCGGAAACGCCGCCAGGCCGCGCGCGAAGGCGTCCAGCTCGGCATCGCCGTCCTTGTCGCGGTTGTGCAGGTCCGCTTCGAGGATGTACGCGTCGCGGCGCGCGTCTTCGGGCGCCGCGGCGTCGGCCTGCAGGTCATGCAGCGCCTGGTACGCCTCGGCATCGCGATCGAGTTCGTGCAGGACATTGGCCGCTCGCAGCTTCGCCGGCCAGCGCGGTTCGCCGCCGGGCACGCCGCGGTACCAGTCGAGGGCTTCCTGATGACGCTTGAGGAATTCGGCGATCCGGCCCAGCAGCAGCCGGCGCGCGGGGTCAGGCTTGCTGCCGCCGCGGCGCAGCTCCTCGTATAGCGCGGTCAGCGCGGTCTTGTCTTCGGCGCGCGCCAGCAGCGAGGCGCGCAGCGCATAGGTCTGGTCGTCCTGCGGCCCGCGCGCCAGCGTCGCCGAGGCGGCCTGGAAGTCGCCCAGCGCGTCGTACTCGGCCGCCACGGCCATGCGGAATTCCGGCACCAGCAGCAGCGCCGGATCGAGCGCCGCGAGCACGCCGCGGGCTTCGTCGGTCTTGCCGGATTCGCGCAGCTGGCTGGCACGCAGCAGCGCCACGCGCGGCTCGCCAGGGAAGCGCCGCACTACTTCGTCGACGATGCGCTGGGACAACGCGTCCTGATCGAGCTTCTGCGCCAGGCCGCCGAAGGCGAGCCATGCCTGCAACTGATCGGGCAGCCGGTCGTCGTCGAGCAGCCGCCCCAGCATCCGCGCGGCCTGCTCGGGATCGCGCGCGCCCACGCTGAGCACGCCGATCACCTGCTGCCAGGCGCCTTCCTGTCCCGACTCCAGCATCGCGTTCAACTGCCGCCGCGCCGCGCGTTCGTCGCCGCGGCGCAGGGACAGGGTCGCGTCGGCCGCCGACTGCGCAAGCCCGTCGCCGCCGAGCTTGCGCCACAGCGCGAGCGACTCGCCCGCGCGCCGGTCGTCCTTGGCCAGCAGGGCGATGCGCGTCGCGCGTTCGGCGAGCACGGCATCGTTGCTGGCGCGCGCCGCGTCGAGATAGGCCTTGGCCGCCTCGTCCAGCTTGCCGGCCTGCAGCGCGAATTCGCCGGCCAGCGCGGGTTCCAGCGCGCGTACCGTGTCGTCGGCGACGACGCCGGAACGCCCGGCCCAGGCCGGCGCGGACGCCCCGGCTGCCAGCAGTGCGGCGCACACGAGCGCATGAACGGAACGCGTTGGATTGGCCAAGGGAAAACCTGTGCAGGCTGCGGCCGGTAGAATGGCGGCCTTCGCGAGCCAGCTTAACGCAAGCCCCTGAACGGCCCCGTGCACCGCGGCCCCCGCTCCATGAGCATCCACGTACTCGGCATCAACCATCAGACCGCGCCGGTCAGTCTGCGCGAACGGGTGGCCTTTTCCGGCGACGCGATCCCCGCGGCGCTCGATGCCCTGCGCGCACTGCCGGCGGTGCGCGAGGTCGCCCTGCTGTCGACCTGCAACCGCACCGAGTTGTATGCGGTCACGGACGACAACGGCGACAGCCTGGCGGACTGGCTCGCCACGCATCCCGACGAAGTCGGCGACCTGCATGCCTACCTGTACCGCCACGCCGATGCCGATGCCGTGCGCCACCTGTTCCGCGTCGCGACCGGGCTGGACTCGCTGGTGCTGGGCGAGCCGCAGATCCTCGGCCAGGTGAAGGATGCCTGGGCGACCGCACGCGCCGCGGGCAGCCTGGGCAACCAGCTCGATCGCCTGTTCCAGCACGCCTTCGCCACCGCCAAGCGCGCGCGCACCGACACGCGCATCGGCGCGAACCCGGTCTCGGTGGCCTCCACCGCCGTGCGCCTCGCGCAGGAATCGTTCGCCCGCCTCGAGGAGTCGACCGTCCTGCTGATCGGCGCCGGCGAAACCATCGAACTGTGCGCGCGCCACCTCGTGCAGGCGAAGACGCGCCGGCTGCTGATCGCCAACCGCACCCTGGCCCACGCGCAGGACCTCGCCACCCGCCACGGCGGCTACGCGCTGGCGCTGGGCGAACTCGACCGGCATCTGGCCGAAGCCGACATCGTGATCTCCGCGACTGCCGCGCGCGATCCGATCCTGCACAAGCCGCAGGTCGCCGCCGCGCTGGCCTCGCGCCGGCATCGGCCGATGCTGCTGATCGACCTCGCCGTGCCGCGCGATATCGCCGGCGACGTGGCCGAGCTCAAGGACATCTTCCTGTACACCGTCGACGATCTGGAACGCGCGATCGAGGACAACCGCCGCAGCCGTCGCGAAGCCGCGGACGAGGCCGAAGCCATCGTCGAACTGCAGGTCGCCCGCTACATCGAGACCCTGGGCGCGAGCACGCGCACCGAACCGCTCAAGCGCCTGCGCGCGCACGGCGAAGCCGCGAAGGCTGAGGCGTTGGCGAAGGCGAGGCAGCAACTCGCCGCCGGCGGCGATCCGCAGACGGTGCTCGACTTCCTCGCGCATGCGCTGACCAACAAGCTGCTGCATGCACCGACGGTGGCATTGCGCGAAGCGGCGATCAGCGGCAACGCGGAGTTGGCGCGCGCGGCGGACAAATTGTTTCCGGCGCTCGAAGCCAATGCCACCGGCGCCGGTACCGGCAGCGATGAGGACGCAGCCGCCGATCCCAAGCGCCAGCATCGTTAGCGACGCTTCCCCTGATTTGTCGTTCCCGCGAGGGCGGGAATCCAGTGCCTTCGTGCGTGCAAACCACTCGAGGCGTGCTATCCACCCGAGGCAAAGTCGCTGGACTCCCGCCTGACCGGACATTCGTCCGTTGAAAGCCGCGGGAGTGACGAAGCAAGAGCATCGCGCGAAACCCCAACCCCGAGCCCCCATGACCCCCACCCTGCGCCGCAAACTCGAAGCCCTCGCCGAACGCCGCGAGGAACTCGAACACCTGCTCGCCGACCCCGGCGTGATCGGCGACGCCAACCAGTTCCGCAGGCTGTCGCGCGAATTCGCCCAGCTCGAACCGGTCGCCAACGCGCTGCAGGCCGAAGCACAGGCACGCCGCGACCTCGCCTCGGCCGAGGCGATGCGCAACGATCCGGAACTGCGCGAACTGGCCGAAGAGGAAATCGCCGCCGCCTCGCGGCGCCTGGAGGAACTCGACGCCGAACTGCTCGCACACCTGATCCCGAAGGATCCGCGCGACGAAGGCGACATCTATCTCGAAGTGCGCGCCGGCACCGGCGGCGACGAGGCGGCGATCTTCGCCGGCGACCTGTTCCGCATGTATTCGCGCTACGCCGAGCGGCAGGGCTGGCGGGTCGAGGTCGAATCGGCCAGTCCCGGCGAGCACGGCGGCTACAAGGAAGTCATCGCGCGCGTGGAAGGTCGCGGTGCCTATTCGAAACTGAAGTTCGAATCGGGCACGCACCGCGTCCAGCGCGTGCCGGAAACCGAATCGCAGGGGCGCATCCACACCTCCGCGGCGACGGTCGCAATCATTCCGGTGGAAAGCGAAGGCGAGCCCGTCGAGATCAATCCCGCGGACCTCAAGGTCGACACGTTCCGGTCCAGCGGCGCCGGCGGCCAGCACGTCAACAAGACCGAATCGGCGATCCGCATCACTCACGTGCCGACGGGAATCGTGGTGGAGAGCCAGACCGAACGCAGCCAGCACGCCAACCGCGACAAGGCGATGAAGCGCCTGTCCGCGATCATCGCCGAGGCGCAGGCCGCGAAGGCCGCCGCCGCGCAGGCGGAAACGCGCAAGCTGCAGGTCGGCAGCGGCGATCGCAGCCAGCGCATCCGCACCTACAACTTCCCGCAGGGCCGCATCACCGACCACCGCGTCGAAGGCCTCACGCTGTACGACCTGCCCAACGTGATCGAAGGGCAGCTGGATGCGCTGATCGACCGCCTGCAGCAGGAACACCAGGCCGATGAACTGGCGCGCCTGACGCAAAGCGCCTGACGTAGGGGCGGGCTCCAGCGCACCGGTCGAGGAACGAAGCTCGCAGGGTGGGCTCCAGCCCACCGTTCCGGACGCGGATCGAAGAGCCGGTGGGCTGGAGCTCACCCTGCCAGCGCCTTGCATGCAGCAGCATCGAACGTCTGCCGGCCCAACCGGCAAGCGATGCCAGTCGCGCTGCCGGTACGATGTCCGTCCCCGACGCACGCGAGCCGTTCATGCCCGTCACCATCCGCCGCGCCACGTCCCACGATCTCGACCTCGTCGCCCCGCTGTTCGATGCGTATCGCCGCTTCTACGCGCAACCGGGCGACCTGCCGCGCGCCCGCGCCTTCCTGCAGGAGCGCCTGCAACACGGCGAGTCCGCAATCCTGCTGGCGCAGCTCGACGATCGCACGGTCGGCTTCACCCAGCTTTATCCGATGTTTTCCTCGGTGCGCACCGCGCGCCTGTGGATCCTCAACGACCTTTACGTCGACGAGCACGCGCGCCGCCACGGCGTCGCCCGCGCCCTGCTCGATGCCGCCGCGGAATTCGCCCGCGAACAGGGCGCGGCCGGCCTGATGCTGGAGACCTCGCGCGACAACGCCCCGGCGCGCGCGCTGTATCGCGCGGCGGGATGGAACGAGGACGAATCGCAGTGGTACAGCCTCGCGCTGGCCACGCATGGCGCCGGTCCGCAATGAGCGAACGCGACCGCGCCCGCGCGCTGGTGCAGCGCGAGCCGCACAACGCGCTGGCCTGGATCGTGCTGAGCGAAACCGAGCTCGATGCCGGCGACGCACGCGCGGGCGAAGCCGCGGCGCGACGCGCGCTGGCGCTGCAGCCCGGACACCCGGAGGCGCTGGCCCGGCTCGGTCGCGCGCAGTGGATGCAGGACCAGCGTCGCGAAGCCGCCGACAGCCTGCGCGCCGCCGCCGCGAACGCGCCACGGCATCCCGGCATCGCCGTCTGGCTGGGGCATGTGCTCGAAGACATCGGCGCCGCGGAAGAAGCCGCCGATGCCTACGCACGCGCGCACGCCCTGGCGCCGGAGGAGCCGCAGATCGCCGCGTACCTGCTCGCCTGGCGCCGCAAACTGTGCGACTGGCGCGATCTCGACGCACTGGCGCGGCAGGTGCGCGAGGCGGTGATGCGCGGTGCTGCGATGGTCGAACCCTTCGCCTTCCTCAGCGAGGATTCCAGCGCGGCCGAACAACTGCACTGCGCACGACAGCGCGCCTCCGCGATCGCGCGCGCGGTGCGGCCGCTGCCGCCGGCGCCGGCGCCCGCGCGTGCCGGCGGCGCGCGCCTGCGGGTCGGCTTCCTGTCCAACGGCTTCGGCGCGCATCCGACCGGATTGCTCACCGTCGCGCTGTTCGAAGCGCTGCAGGCCGACGCCACGCTCGACACGCACCTGTTCGCGCTGAACCGCGACGACGGCAGCCAGGTCCGCAGGCGTCTGGAAGCGGCGGCGCAACTGCATGACGTCGCCGGCCTGGCGCATGCGGACGTCGCGCGCCGGATCCGCGAGGCCGGCATCGACGTCCTCTTCGACCTGCGCGGCTGGGGCGGCGGCGGCGTGCCCGAAGTCCTGGCGATGCGGCCCGCGCGTGTGCAGGTGAACTGGCTCGCGTATCCGGGCACGTCGGGCGCGCCGTGGATCGACCATGTGCTGGCGGATGCGTTCGTGCTGCCCGACGCGCTCGCGCCGCACTTCAGCGAACGCGTGGTGCGCCTGCCGCGCTGCTTCCAGCCCAGCGACACCGCGCGCGCGATTCCGCCCGCACCACCGCGCGCCGCGTGCGGATTGCCCGACGACGGCATCGTGTTCTGCTGCTTCAACAACAGCTACAAGCTCAATCCCGCGAGCGTGTCGCGGGCGCTGTCGGTGTTGCGCGAGGTGCCAGGCAGCGTGCTGTGGCTGCTGTCCGGACCGGGTCGCGCCGACGAACGCCTGCGCGAGGTCGCGCGCTCGCAGGACGTCGATCCGCAGCGGCTGGTGTTCATGCCCAAGCAGCCGCACGCGGAGTACCTCGCACGCCTGCAGCACGCTGACCTCTTCCTCGATACCGGGCCGTACAACGCGCACACCACCGCCTCCGATGCGCTGTGGGCCGGTTGCCCGGTGCTGACGCGGCCGGGCGAAACCTTCGCCGCGCGCGTGGCGGGCAGCCTCAACCATCACCTCGGCATGGCGGCGATGAACGTCGACAGCGACGCGGCCTTCGTCGCGCGCGCGGTGGTGCTGGCTCGCGATCCACAGGCGTTGCGGACGCTGCGCACCGAACTGGCCGCCAGGCGAAAAGACAGCGGATTGTTCGACATGGCCGGCTTCGCCCGCGATTTCGTGGCGGCGGTGCGCGTGATGGTCGAAGACTGAAGGCAGCGCTGAGCGCCCTATCTCCTGGCGCGCTGCGGCGCGTCCGGATGCGGCAGCCAGGTGTTATCGCGGCGCGCCCGCCCTACACTCCGCCCATGACCGCAGAACGCGACTTCATTCCGCTCCGGCTGTGCGTGCTCACCGTGTCCGATACGCGCACGCTGGCCGAAGACACCTCCGGCGATTACCTCGCCGCCGCGCTGGCCGACGCCGGCCACGCCCTCGCCGACCGCGCCCTGCTCCGCGACGACCGTTACCAGTTGCGCGCCAAGGTGTCGCAGTGGATCGCCGACGAGAGGATCGACGGCATCCTCGTCACCGGCGGCACCGGCTTCACCGGCCGCGATTCCACCCCCGAGGCGCTGCTGCCGCTGCTGGACAAGGAGATGCCCGGCTTCGGCGAACTGTTCCGCGCGCTGAGCTTCGAGGAGATCGGCACCAGCACGCTGCAATCGCGCGCGTTTGCGGGACTCGCCAACGGCACCTTCCTGTTCGCGCTGCCGGGTTCGACCTCGGCCTGCCGCACGGCGTGGGAAAAGATCATCCGCGCCCAGCTCGATGCCCGCACGCGCCCGTGCAATCTCGCCACCTTGCGTCCGCGCCTGAAGGAGTAGGGAGTGATCGACATGCCCCTGGCCACCACGTTGCGCCTGCTCGCCAAAGCGCGCGGCCTGAGCGCCGCCGACATCGCCACCGCCATTCCGCGCGCGGGCGCGGCCACCGTCAGCGCCTGGCTGCAGGGTGAAAAGCTGCCGGGCCAGGAACAACTCGTCGCGCTGGCGCGCACCTTCGGCGTGCCCGCCGGTGCATTGCTGTCCGAGCTGGCGAGCACGCTCGACCCCGCGCGCACCCGCGGCGAACACGAACTGCTCGCGGCCTACCGCGGCCTCAACACGAAACAGCAGGGTGCGCTGCTCGAAGTCGCGCGCAGCATGCATCCCGCGCCAGCGAAGGCCGCCACGCGCAGGAAGAAGTGATGGCCAAGCTCCGGCGCAAGGACTACGAGCGGCAACTGGAGCCGCTGCAGCACGAACTCGTCGCCATGGCCCGCTGGCTGCAGGCGACCGGCAAGCGCATCGTGGTGCTGTTCGAAGGGCGCGACACCGCCGGCAAGGGCGGTGTGATCAACGCCATCGCCGACCACATGAATCCACGCCAGTGCCGCGTCGTCGCGTTGCCAAAGCCGACCGAACGCGAGGCGTCGCAGTGGTACTTCCAGCGCTACGTCGCGCACCTGCCCGCGGCCGGGGAGATCGTGCTGTTCGATCGCAGCTGGTACAACCGCGCGGGCGTCGAGAAGGTGATGGGGTTCGCCAGCGACGCGCAGGTGAAGGCGTTCCTGAAGCAGGCGCCGGCGTTCGAGAAGCTGCTCGTCGACGACGGCGTGCTGCTGTTCAAGTACTGGCTGTGCTGCGACCAGGAAAAGCAGGAGGAGCGCTTCGCCGAACGACTGAAGGATCCGCTCAAGCGCTGGAAGCTGTCGCCGATCGACGTCGAAGCGCGCCGGCATTACGACGACTACACCCGCGCGCGCGAGGCGATGCTC
Organism: Lysobacter yangpyeongensis; assembly: GCF_042655745.1. Lineage (NCBI taxonomy): Bacteria > Pseudomonadati > Pseudomonadota > Gammaproteobacteria > Lysobacterales > Lysobacteraceae > Lysobacter > Lysobacter yangpyeongensis. The sequence goes on from NZ_JBHSNM010000002.1 coordinate 229,420, forward strand.
AAGGCCACGCACACCGCGCATGCGCCGTGGACGCTGGTGGATTTCAACGACCAGAAGCGCGGCCGCCTCGCCTTGATTGCAGACCTACTCGAGCGGGTGCCCGATACCAACGTGCCGCCGGCGAAGATCGCTTTCGAGCCACTGTCGGGCAAACCGAAGAAGGAGCGTTTCGGAGTGCTGAGGCCGGTGCGCGGCTGATCATCGGTCGGGCAGGAAAGGCTCGCTACGCTCGCCGCCCCGCTCTGCCATTCGGTCATCTTCTCCCCGCGAGCGGGGAGAAGATGACAGCAGGCGAGATCACTCGAAGATCCCTCTCCCCGCTTGCGTGGAGAAGAAGACCGAAAAAGCGGCTCACTCACACATCCCCGCGCCGCCACCGGGCAACATTCACCTGCCCATTCCCCCGCCCTTGCACAATCCGCCCCATGCCCGCGTTCAACGTCCTGACCCTGAACGCCCACATGGGCTTCAACCTGCTCAACCGCCGCTTCGTGTTGCCCGAGTTGCGCGAGGCGATCCGTTCGGTGTCGGCCGACGTGGTCTTCCTGCAGGAAGTGCTGGGCGAGCACGCGCATTACGCCCGAAAGCACCTCAACTGGCCGGAAGGGCCGCAGTACGAATTCCTCGCCGACACGCTGTGGCCACAGTTCGCCTACGGACGCAATGCGGTGTATCCGCATGGGCACCACGGCAATGCGCTGCTGTCGAAGTTCCCGATCGTGCGCCACGACAACCGCGACATCTCCATCCACGGCAGCGAGGAACGCGGTCTGCTGCATTGCGTGCTCGACGTGCCCGGCGCGGCGGAGGAGGTGCACACGATCTGCGTGCACCTGGGCCTGCTCGAGTCGCACCGGCAACAGCAGCTGTCGCTGCTGTGCGAGATCATCGAACGGGAAGTGCCCGCGCACGCGCCGCTCGTCGTCGCCGGCGACTTCAACGACTGGCGCCGCAAAGGCCACGCCCTGCTGGCGCGTTGCGGCCTGCAGGAAGTGTTCGAGCAGCACCGCGGCGCCGTGGCCCGGACCTTCCCGGCGCGCTGGCCGCTGCTGCCGGTGGATCGCATCTACGTGCGTGGCGTGCGCGGCGTCGAGCCGCGCGTGCTGGCCGCGCGCCCGTGGTCGCACCTGTCCGACCACGCGCCGCTGCTGGCGAGGATCGAGTGGTGAGAGGCACCGGCCGCCGCGAGTTTCCCTGGCGCCGCGGCAACCGCGTGCAGCTGCTGGAGAACGGCGAGGGCTTCTTCGCGCGCGCCTTCGCCGCGATCGACGCCGCGCAACGCGAAATCCTGCTCGAGACCTTCATCCTTTTCGAGGACAAGGTCGGGCTGGAACTGCAACGCCACCTCGTCGACGCCGCGCACCGCGGCGTGCGCGTGGAGCTCACCGTGGACGGCTTCGGCTCGCCGCGTTTCTCGCCGGAATTCCTCGTCGCCTTCGCCGATGCGGGCGTGAAGCTGCGGGTGTTCGATCCGCATCCGAGCTGGCTCGGCATGCGCCTGCACCTGTTCCGGCGCATGCACCGCAAGCTGCTGGTGGCCGATGCGCGCATCGCGCTGGTCGGCGGCATCAACTTCTCCGCCGATCATCTGCTCGACTTCGGACCGGAGGCGAAGCAGGACTATGCAGTCGAACTCGAAGGCCCGGTCGTCGCCGACATCCACGGATTCCTGCGTCAGGCGCTGGCGGCGGACGGCACGGGCGATGGCTGGCGTCCGGCCGCGGATGCCAGCGCGGAAGCTGAAACGGGAACGGCCGATGTCATGTTCGTGCCGCGCGACAACCGTCACCGCCGCGACAGCATCGAGCGCGAATACCGGCGCGCGTTCCGCGCCGCGCGCAACGAGATCCTGCTCGCCAACGCGTATTTCTTCCCCGGCTGGGGATTCCTGCGCGATCTGCGCGAAGCCGCGCGACGCGGCGTGAAGGTGTCGCTGATCTTCCAGGGCGAGCCGGACATGCAGGTCGCGCTCGCCGCGGCGCGCTCGCTGTACCGGCATCTGCTCGATGCCGGCGTGTGCATCCACGAGTACTGCCAGCGCCCCTTCCACGGCAAGGTCGCGCTGGTGGACGACGACTGGGCGACGGTGGGTTCGAGCAACCTGGATCCGCTGAGCCTGTCGTTGAACCTCGAAGCGAATGTCTTCATCCGCGATCCGGCCTTCTCGGCCGAGCTGCGTCGCCGGCTGGACACGCTGCTGCAGGAGCATTGCCAGGCCGTGGACGAGACCACGGTGCCGCGCGGGCACTTCTGGCACGCGCTGACGCGGCCGGTGCTGTTCCATGTCCTGCGCCGCTTTCCCGCGTGGGCGGGCTGGCTGCCGGCGCACACGCCGAAGGTCGCGCTGGCGAAGCCGCCCGAAGCCGCCGCGCCCCAGGACGCGCCGCCGTGAAGCCACGCCATCCGCTGCTGCGGCGCCTGTGGCGCATCGCCTGGTGGCTGTCCCCGCTGGCGATCCTGGTGCTGCTGGCGCGCGCGGCGCGCGCGATCGACTGGACGCACGTGCTCGGCGCCATGGCCGGTTACGACGCCACGCATCTCGCAATCGCCGCCCTGCTGACGGTGGCCAGTTACCTGGTCTATGGCGCCTACGACGTCGCCGCGCGGCGCTACGCGCACCACGCGTTGTCGACACGACGGGTGATGCTGATCGCGGGTATCGCCTATGCGTTCGGCCTCAACATCGGCGCGCTGATCGGCGGCACCGGCTCGCGCCTGCGCCTGTACTCGCATGCCGGCCTGGGCGTGGCCACGATCGTGCGCATCGTCGCCTTCAGTGCCAGCGCGAACTGGCTCGGCTACGTGCTGCTGGCCGGCGCGCTGTTCGCGAGCGGAAGCACGGTGTTGCCGCCGCGCTTCGCGTCCGCCGCGCAGGCGCTGCCGTGGCTCGGCGTGGCGATGCTGGTCGCCTCGGCGCTGTACCTGCTGGCCTGCCGGCGGTTGCACGGCCGCACGTTCCACTGGCGCCACCATCACTTCCGCCTGCCGTCGTTGCCGCAGGCGCTGGGGCAATACGTGCTGTCGATGGTGAACTGGTCGCTGATGGCGGCCATCGTCTGGGTGCTGCTGCCGGCGTCAGCCGACTACCCGACCGTGCTGGGCACGCTGCTGTTCTCCGCGATCGCCGCGGCGATGGTCCACGTGCCCGGTGGCGTCGGCGTGCTCGAAGCCGTGTTCGTCGCCGCGTTCGCGCACCGCATGCCGGTGGCGGCGATCCTCGCGGCACTGCTGGTGTATCGCGCGATCTATTACCTGGTGCCGCTGCTTGCGGCGGTGGCCGCCTACGCGCTGCTGGAGGCGCGCGGACGCGTGCCCGCCGCCGCGACGACTACGCCCGACTAGGCGAACGTCGCGCCCTGCGCTGCCAGCAATTCGCGCAGGATCGAACGGTGGCACCGCGATTCGTCCTCGCAGTAGCAACCTACGGAGAAGTTGCTGTGCTGCGACAGCGCCGCCAGCAGCGCGATGGCATGCGCGTGCTCCGGCGCCGCCATCTCCGCGCGGTACTTGCGCGTGAAGGCCTGCCACTGCGCCGGCGTTTCCGCCGTCAGGCCCAGCTTCATCGTTTCCAGGCTGGGCGCCAGGTTCGGGAACCACACGTCGTACCAGTCGTCCGACGCGAACTTCGTCTTGGGCACGCCGCGCGGCGGACGCCGCACCGTGCCGATGCGCAAGCCTTCGTTGCGGGCGCGCGGTGTTCCGAGGCGGACGATGCGTACGGCCACGGCGGCTTCCTCAGCGGATCTCGAAGCCGTCGAGGCCCGGATCCTCGTCTGCCTCGATGCGTTCGAGTTCGTCCACGCGCGCCTGCGGCGGCCCGTAGTGCAGCCATTGCGCCAGTGTCTCGACGGCGTCGTCCTCGCCGCTCGCCAGCACTTCGACGCGACCGTCGGCGAGGTTGCGGGCAAAGCCGCGCAACTGCAGTCCGACCGCACGGTCGCGCGTGCTCGCGCGGAACCACACGCCCTGCACCTTGCCGCCCACGAGGAACCGCACCGTTTTCATCGTCGCCTCCCGGCCCCGCCGGGCCTATCCGGCGCCCGGCTTCGGGCCGCCTGCGGCCGCGATGGCGCCCTCGATCTCCGCCGCCGTGATCGGCCCCATGAACTTCTTCGCCACCCGCCCATCGGGCGCGATCAGGTACGTCGTCGGCAGTCCCCGTGGCGAGGCGAAGGACTTGGGCGGATCGAACATGTCCACGATCGCGATCGGGTAGGACACGGGATGCTGGTCGAGGAAGGCCCGGATGTCGCGCGGCTCGGAATCATCGTACGCCAGGCCGATCACCTCGATGTGCCCGCGCATCGCGTCGAGCGCGGACAGTTCCGGCATCTCCTTGACGCAAGGCTTGCACCAGGTCGCCCAGAAATTCACCACCACCCACTTGCCGCGATGCGCCGCCAGGTCGTACTGCGCGCCGTCGAGGGTGGCCAGTTGCAGCGTGGGGAATTCGGCATCGGCCGCCTCGCCGGCGGCGGTCGCGGGCGCTGATGGCGCGGATGCGCTTTCCTGCGCGGCCGGCGCCGGCGGCGCGGGCTCCTGCGAGGATTCCTGCGCGCCTTCGCGCGCGGGCGCCTGCGGGCCGGGCTTGCACGCCGCCAGCAGCAATGCCGCCGTCAACAGTACGGGCAGGGACAAACGCATCGCTCAATCCTCGTGGTCGGCATGAATGGTGGATACGCGCCGCTTGAGCAGGTCGCGCAGCGGCATGCGCAGTTCGTCGATCGCCGCCACCGCCGCATGGCCGAGCGAATCGTCGCGGCACGGCAGGTGCGCTTCGGCGATCGGGATGCGCAGCTGGCAGGCTTCGTACAGTTCGGCCATGGCGAGTTCGTCGAGGTCGCGCGCTAGCAGCCATTCGCCGTCCTCGGCGCGGCGCACGACGTTGATCTCGCACAGCTGCGCGACCATCTGCTGGATCAGCGTGTCCGTCAGCATCGGCTCCAGGCGCTGGATCTCGTCGCTGTGCAAACCGCGGCCGCGCTTGCGTGCTTCGTTGAAGCGCGCGAGCAGGCGGATCAGGCCGTAGATCTCGTAACCCACCGGCAGCCGCATCGCGGCGGGCTGGTAGCGGAACGCGGAGATCGACGAGGCCAGCGACGCGCCCAGCAGCACCGACACCCAGCTCAGGTAGATCCACAGCAGCAGGATCGGCGCGGCGGCGAGCGCGCCGTAGATCTTCGAATACGAACCGAAGCTGCCCAGGTAGATGCCCAGGCCCCACTTCACCGTCTCGAACGCGATGGTCGCCAGCAGCGCACCGGCGATGGCGTGGCGCCACTGCACCGTGCGGTGCGGCACCACCTTGTAGATGGCCGAGATCGCGAACAGTTCGATCGCCATCGGCGCGATGCGCAACAGGAATGCCTGCAGCATGCTGCCGGCCTGCGTCTGGAACACCGACATGGCGAAGATGCGCGCCGAGAGCGCCAGGCTGCCCGCCGCCATCAGCGCGCCGAGCGTGAACACCGTCCAATAGACCAGGAAGCGGCCCACCTTCGGCCGCGGCGCCTTGACGCGCCAGATGCGGTTGAAGGCGCTCTCGATGCCGTTGAGCGTGATCAGCAGCGACGCGATCAGCGCGATCACGCCGGTCGCGGTCAACTCGCCCGCCTTCTCCGAGAATCCCTTCAGGTAGCCCTCGACCGACTTGGCCGCCGAGGGCACGAAGTTGGCGAAGATGTAGTCGCTGAGCTGGTCGCTCCACACGCTGAAGACGGGGAACGCCGACAGCACGCCGAACACCACCATCGACAGCGGCACCAGCGCGAACACGGTCGTGTACGACAGCGCACCGGCCGCCTGGAACAGGCGGTCGTCGAGGAAGCGCCGGGCGAGGAAACGGAAGAACGCCTTGATCCGCGCGCGATCGCGCATGCGGTCCGTCCAGCGGTTGAGGGAATCGAGGGGTTCCATCGGCGGCAGGGTAACCGATGCCATGGCGAGGCCGCATGAGCCTGCGATGCGCCTGCGCGAATCGCGTACCCTTTGCGCAGTTCCGACACGGACAACGCGATGCCCGAGATCCTGGTCCTCTACTACAGCCGCGGCGGTTCGGTCGCGCGGCTCGCGCGGCTGGTCGCGCGCGGCATCGAGGAGGTGGAAGGCATGCGCGCGCGCCTGCGCTCGGTGCCGCCCGTCGCCGCAATCACCCAGCAGGCTGCGCCGCCGGTACCCGATGAAGGCGCGCCGTACGTGGACCGGCAGGACCTCGTCGACTGCATCGGCCTGGCGATCGGCAGCCCCACGCGCTTCGGCAACATGGCCGCGCCGATGAAGCACTTCATCGACGGCCTCGGCAGCGAATGGGCCAGCGGCACGCTGGTCGGCAAGGCGGCGGCGGTGTTTACCTCGACTTCGACCATGCATGGCGGCAACGAGGCGACGCTGCTGTCGATGCAGATCCCGCTGCTGCACCACGGCTGCGTGCTGGTCGGCATTCCCTACACCGAGCCCGCGCTCAACACCACGCGCAGCGGCGGCACGCCCTACGGCGCCAGCCACGTCGCCGGCCTGCAGGACGATCCGCAACCCAGCGAGGAAGAGGCCCTGCTCGCGCGCGCACTCGGCCGTCGTCTCGCCACCATCGCGAGGAAACTGGCATGAGCGTCTTCTCCGGTCGTCTGTCGCGCCGCGTGCTGATCAGCGCGCTGATCGTGCTTACCGGCGTCTACCTGCTGTGGTTCGGCGCCCTGCCCTCGCCGTGGGCCGCGCTGCTGGTGTTCGCGCTGCCGCCGATGGTGCTGGCCATGGCGGCGCTGCGCGGTGCGCGGACGGCGGGTTTCTGGGCCGCGGTGCTGGCGCTGGGCTGGTTCAGCCACGGGATCATGGTGGCGTGGACGCGCGCGCCGGAGCGCCTGTTCGCCTGGCTCGAGATCGTGCTGGCGCTGGTGGTGATCTTCGCCGCGAGCCTTCCCGGGATCCGGGCGCGGTTTTCCAGGCGTTCCGGCTGACGCCGGACGGGACCAGACCGGCCGCATCGCGCGCAATCGGCGCGTTCGACCATTGCGAAAATTCATGAGGCGGCGTGCTCCGCCCGCAGCCGCGATGGCGCGGCCGTGTGGCAACGGGCCAGGCAGCCGCATCGGTGCCCCCGTGTGACCGGACTCTGGGGGGGCGGCCGTGGGCCGACTCGCCCTACAATGACCGCCCCGATCCTCTTCCCACGCGCACCACCATGGACCAGCTCTGCGTCGTCACCACCGGCGGCACGATCGACAAGATCTATTTCGACGACAAGTCCGACTACCAGATCGGCGAGCCGCAGATCGGCAGCATCCTGCGCGAGCTCGGCGTGGCATTCCAGTTCAACGTGATCCCGATCATCCGCAAGGACTCGCTGCACATCACCGACGAGGACCGCGAGCTGATCCGCGCCGCCATCCACGCGCAGCCGGCGAAGCACGTGCTGGTCACCCACGGCACCGACACGATGGTGGAAACCGCGAAGGTGCTGGCCTCGCTCACCGACAAGACCATCGTCCTGACCGGCGCGCTGAGCCCGGCGCGCTTCCGGGGCTCGGACGCGGAATTCAACGTCGGTTGCGCGGTCGGCGCGGTGCAGTCGCTGCCGCCGGGCGTGTACATCGCCATGAACGGCCGCGTGTGGGATCCGGCGAAGGTGCGCAAGAACGTGGCGGCCAATCGCTTCGAGGCGATCTGAGGTCGAACACGGTCGACTGAACTCCCGCGAACCCGGCTCGTCACTCCGTCGCACCCCGGCTCGTCATTCCGGCGCCGCCCGACTCGTCATCCCGGCGCAAGCCGGGATCCATTTTGTTGTTGCCTGGTTTTCAGGGCGCAAGAAGTAGCCCCGAAGTCAAACTGGATCCCGGCTTGCGACGGGATGACCAATCAAAGACCCCGGCCGAAGCCGGGGTCTTTTTTCATCGCCGGACCGGCAGCATCAGAACGTGATGCTCCAGCTGTTGATGTAACCGGTATCCAGACTGGCGTTGTCGCTGACGCGCAGCTTCCAGGTGCCGTTCAACGCTTCGCTCGACAGGTTCACGTTGTACGTCTGGTTGATGTTGTCCGCGCTGCCGCCGGAGCGGTTGTGCAGCGTGTAGACCGAGCCGTCCGGCGCGACCAGGTCCACCTTCAGGTCGCCGATGTAGGTGTGGACGATGTTCACCGCCACCGGCGTACTCGCCGGCGCGTTGCCCGAGCGCCCGGACACCGTGATCGGGCTTTCGACCGTCGCGTTGTCGTTGATCGTGTAGTCGGTGGTGTTGCTGTAGGTCTGCCCGCCGCCGGTGGTGTAGCTGCCGGTGAGGGTCACGCCCGAGTACGCGGTGTAGCCGCGCAGCATCACGTGATACGTGCCGGCCTGCGCGGTGGCGATGTTGCAGGTCTCGTTGTTGCCGTTGAGGTACGGGCGGCAGTCGTAGGTGGACGTGGTGGGGGCGCTGCCGAAGCGCACGTACAGGTCCGCATCGCCGGTGCCGCCGGCGATGGTGAACTTCAGGCCGCTCGCACCGGCGGGCACGTTCATCGTCCAGAACTGCTGGCTCCCGGACGCGCCGCTGATGCCGGAGACCGGCACGCCGTTCTGCAGCACGCTGCCGCCCGAACTCACCGCGACCGACTGCGTGCGCGTGTTGGTCGCACCGTCGTCGTCGGTGACGGTCAGCGTGACGGTGTAGGTGCCTGCGGCGGCATAGGTGTGGCTCGGATTGGTCGCCGTCGAGGTGCCGCCGTCGCCAAAGTTCCAGCTGCGCGAGACGATGCTGCCGTCGCTGTCGGTGGAGCTGTCGGTGAAGTTCGCGGTCAGGCCGCTGGTGGTGAAGCTGAAGTTCGCCGTTGGCGCGGCATTGCCGCCGCCACCGCCGGCCGCGTCGACCACCTTCTTCGCATCGAGGATGCCCGGGCCGATGGTCTGCGTCGGCGTCACCGGGAACGGGCGGAAGTTGGTCTTGATGATGTTCTCGACTTCCGCCGGCGTCTTCGGCGTCGGCGACACCGACTGCAGCAACGCGATCACGCCGGCCACGTGCGGCGTCGCCATCGAGGTGCCGCTGTAGGTCGCGTAGCTCTCCGCGCCGGGTGTGGTGGTGCCGGCATTGAGCGTGGACAGGATCGAGGAGCCGGGCGCGGCGATGTCGATCAGCGAACCGTAGTTGGAGAAGCTCGAACGCTGCCCGGTGCTGGTGACCGAGGCCACCGCGATCACGTTGTTGCAGTTGGCCGGGGTGAAGTTGACCGTGTTGGCGTTGCTGTTGCCCGCCGCGATCGCCAGCGTGGTGCCGCGGCTCACCGCGCCGTTGATCGCCGACTGCATCGTCGCGCTGCACGAGCCGCTGCCGCCGAGGCTGAGGTTGATCACTTCCGCCGGCGTGGCGTTGTTCGGAATGCCGCTGACCGTGCCACCCGACGCCCAGGTGATCGCATCGGCGATGTCGGAAATGCTGCCGCCGCACTTGCCGAGCACGCGCACCGGCTGGACCTTCGCATTGAAGGCCACGCCGGCGACGCCGACGCCGTTGTTGGTCAGGGCCGCGACGGTGCCGGCGACGTGCGTGCCGTGCCAGCTCGAATTCGCGCCGCTGATCTGACCGCATTCGCCCGCGCTGTACCAGTCGCCCTGGTCGGCCGGATTGGAATCGCGGCCGTTGCCGTCGCGCGCGGCGGTGGCGTCGCTGACGAAGTCGTAGCCCGCGATCACGTTCGCGTTGAGTTCGCTGTGGCTGGTGATGCCGGTATCGAGCACGGCGACCACCACGCCGCTGCCGGTCGCGCTGTCCCAGGCCTCGTTGGCGCGGATGCCCGCGTCGGCATCCTGGTAGCCCCACTGCTGCGGGTACTGCGGATCGTTCGGCGTGAGCACCGCCTGTAGCAGGCGGTCGACTTCGACGTATTCGACGTTGGGGTCGGCAGCGAGCTGGCGCATCAGCGCCTGGGCTTCGATGCGATCGAGCTTCCTGCCGGCGCGCACGACGTCGGCGCCCACGGCGAGCCGGCGCAGATGCCGCAGTCCCAGGCCCATGTTGCCGCCGAGGCCGCGCGCCGCGGTATCGAGCGAGCGTTGCAGTGTCGCGGCGTTCGCGCGCGGGCCGCTGCCCTCGCGATACTTCACGATGAACTGGTCGAAGCGTTCGGCGGACTGCAACCCGCTGGCGTCCACGCGGCCGGCGGCCGCGGCCGAACCGGTTGCGAGCACCAAGACGGTGGCGACAGCCAACGCATTCATGCGTACTGAGTGCTTGTTCACGATTTACCCCCGAGCTGTGAGTAGGTGGCCGCGGCGCGGCCGCACGTCCATTTGCCTACCGGACCGACGCACGCGCGCCGGCGTTCACGCCGGTGTGCTGGTGTTCGGTACGGACATCGCGACGGGCCCAATCGTCAGCGACCCGGCGACGCTAGGTCCGGCGAAGTTCGCGTCGCGTGAAATGGCCGCTTGCACGTTGGCGCGAACGCGGTGTGGCGCGGGTAAACGGTTTCCCGCCTGCTGCATCGCAGCAGCCGGTGTGCAAAAAAAGACCCCGGCCGAAGCCGGGGTCGTGGGGTCGCATCCGTTCGCGCGGCGAATCAGAAGGTGATGCTCCAGCTGTTGATGTAGCCGGTGTCCTGACCCGCGTTGTCGATCACCCGCAGCTTCCAGGTGCCGTTGAGCGCTTCGGTCGACAGGTTCTTCGTGTAGGTCTCCACGATGTTGTCGGCGCTGCCACCGGTATTGCTGCGCAGGTTGTACACGCTGCCGTCCGGCGCGATCAGGTCCAGCTTCAGATCGCCGACGTAGGTGTGCACGACATTCACCGAGATCGACGCGTTCGACGGTGCATTGCCACTGCGGCCGGACACGGTGATCGGGCTGATGATGCCGGTCGCGTTGTTGTCGGGGATGCTGTAGTCGCTGCTGTTGCTGTAGGTCTGCGTGCCGCCGCCACCGCCGGTGCTGTAGTCGCCCAGCAGGCTCACGCCCGAGAACGTCGAGTACGCCTTCACGTTGATGTAGTACGTGCCCGCCGACGGCGTGGCGAAGCTGCAGCTCTCCGCATTGCCGCTCTTGTACGGACGGCAGTCGTACACGCTGTCGGTCGGCTCGCTGCCGAACTTCACGTACATGTCGGCGTCGCCGGTGCCGCCAGACATCGTGAAGCTCAGGTTGGTCGCGCCGGCCGGCACCACCATCGTGTACTTCACGTAGCCACCGGTCGACGCGGCCAGGCCGGTCGCGGCCACGCCCTTGGTGAGCACGTTGCCGGTCGTGGTGGTGACCGTCACCGACTTCGTGATGGTGTTGGTGGCGCCGCCGTTGTCGGTGACGGTCAACGCGACGTTGTAGGTCCCGGCGCTGGCGTAGGTCTTGTTGGGATTGGTCGAGGTCGACGTCGTGCCGTCACCGAAGTCCCAGCTGCGCGAGGCGATGCTGCCGTCGCTGTCGGTCGACGTGTCGGTGAAGGTCGCGGTCAGGCCCGAGGTGCTGAAGCTGAAGTTCGCCGCCGGCGGCGTGTTCGCGCCCGGATCCGGACGGAACGCTGCCACCGTCGCCTTGGTCGTGCGCAGCACGCGGGCGTTGTCGTTCTTGTCGGCGGTGCCCATCGCCACGCCGCCGTAGGTCACGCTCGGGTTCGACCAGTAGTTGAGGCGCGTGCACGAGGGCGAGCAGTCGTAGGCCATGATCGTGCGCCACGACGTGCCGGTGCCCTTGTACTGGTAACCATGGCCGTAGGCGTAGGGCGTGTTGGTCGGATCGTTGGCGGGATCGTGGCGCGCGCCTTCGAGGTGGCCGATTTCGTGAGCGAAGCTGTAGTAGCCGGTCGCGCAATCCCAGTACACGACGGCGAATGCCGTGGCTTCGTTCGCGGGCAGGCCCGAGGCCTCGCCGCAATACGAGCTCTGGTTGAACAGCAGCACGTTGACGTCCGCCGCATCGGCATCGCGCTGCGCATGCGCGCCGTCCAGGTAGCCGTCGGTCTTGCCGACCCAGCGCGAGACATTGGTGTCCCAGTTGCTCGACTCGGTGTAACCGGTCGCCACGTGGTAGCCGGCGAGCACCATGTTGATGCCCACGTTCGAATTGGCGTAGCCGGTGTTGCTCTCCGCCACGGCGAGTTCGGCCAGGGCCTGCATGTCGCCGCCGTAGGCCGTGATCGCCTGCGGCGTGGCGTAGACCATCACGCGGATGGTGGTGTCGCCGGCGGCAGTCGCGGTCGCGCTGGTGGCGAGCATTCCCGGTCCGCCGGCCACGAGATCGCGACGCGGCGCCGACTGGCGCTGGTAGAACGACGGCGGATGATCCGGCGGCATCCGGCTTTCATCGACTTCGATCACTGCATGCGTGCCGTCCGGCAGCGGCCGGATGCGGAACAGGCGGCCATTGACCCGCACGTCGCCGGTGATGCCGTTGCCGCGGCGCACGAAGGTCGCAGAATTCAGTTCGTCGCGACCGGTTTCGCGCACCGTGTGCGGACGGGCCTTGGCTTCCTTCAGGTGGCCCGACCACACCAGGCTGCCCAGCCTGGTGACCTGGGCGCGGTCCAGCACCGCGTTGACGCGGCGGCCGCCCAGGTCGAGTTCGATTTCGCGGTTGTCCCGGCTGACGGCGCCGGCATCGGCATGCACGACGCGCATGCCGTAGGTGGCCTGGCGCGCGGACAGCGCGGTCGCTGCCTTCATCGCAGCCGCGTTGGGTGTGGCCTGGCCGGTGAACAGCGGTTTGCCGGCAATGGCGGCGCCGGACAGCGCGAGCGCGCCGGCGGCGACGAGGAACCTCATGACGTGACGTTTCATGCGCTACGACTCCATGTGCATTGATGGGTTGAGCACTGCTGGCGCGGCGGGACGCCTGGCCGGATTCGCGGTTCCGCGCGGTACCGCGTACCCGCGCCGCAAGGCCATGCGGCACGGTCCGACCCGACGGCAACCCGGCCCCGGGGTTGCCTGGTTCGTTGCTGCTTCGCTGGCGACGCGCACGACGCTGCTTTTCGCTTCGCCCGGAAACGGTAGACGCGGCGGGCGGATGGCCTCCCTACCCGCGCCCCGTACGAAAACGCCCCGGCAGGCCGGGGCGTTTTCGATTGCGTGATGTCGTTCACGCCTCCTTGCGGAGGATCAGAACGTGATGCTCCAGCTGTTGATGTAGCCGGTGTCCTGACCCGCGTTGTCGATCACCCGCAGCTTCCAGGTGCCGTTGAGCGCTTCGGTCGACAGGTTCTTCGTGTAGGTCTCCACGATGTTGTCGGCGCTGCCGCCGGTGTTGCTGCGCAGGTTGTACACGCTGCCGTCCGGCGCGATCAGGTCCAGCTTCAGATCGCCGACGTAGGTGTGCACGACATTCACCGAGATCGAGGCGTTCGACGGTGCATTGCCGCTGCGGCCGGACACGGTGATCGGGCTGCTGATGCCGGTCGCGTTGTTGTCGGGGATGCTGTAGTCGCTGCTGTTGCTGTAGGTCTGCGTGCCGCCGCCACCGCCGGTGCTGTAGTCGCCCAGCAGGCTCACGCCCGAGAACGTCGAGTACGCCTTCACGTTGATGTAGTACGTGCCCGCCGACGGCGTGGCGAAGCTGCAGCTCTCCGCGTTGCCGCTCTTGTACGGACGGCAGTCGTACACGCTGTCGGTCGGCTCGCTGCCGAACTTCACGTACATGTCGGCGTCGCCGGTGCCGCCCGACATCGTGAAGCTCAGGTTGGTCGCGCCGGCCGGCACCACCATCGTGTACTTCACGTAGCCACCGGTCGACGCGGCCAGGCCGGTCGCGGCCACGCCCTTGGTGAGGACGTTGGACGGCGGCGGCGTGGTGCCGTTGACGGCGTCGACGACGGCCTTGGCGTTGAGGATGCCCGGGCCGATCGGTTGCGACGGCGTCGACGGGAATGCGGTGACGTTGGCCTTGATCAGTGCCTCGACCTGCGCCGGCGTCTTCGGCGTGGTGGCCACGGACTGGATCAGCGCCACGACGCCGGCGACGTGCGGCGTCGCCATCGACGTGCCGTTGTACGAGGCGTAGGTTTCCGCGCCCGGCGTGGTGGCGCCGGCGTTGAGCGTGGACAGGATGTTCGAGCCCGGCGCGGCGATGTCGATGCCGGTGCCGTAGTTGGAGAAGCTCGAACGCGCGCCGGTGCTGGTGATCGAGGCGACGGCGATGACGTTGGCGCAGTTGGCCGGCGAGGCGTTCGACACGTTGGTGTTGTCGTTGCCGGCGGCAATGACCAGCGTGGTGCCGCGGCTGACCGCGCTGTTGATCGCATTCTGCGTGGTGGTGCCGCACGCGCCGGAGCCGCCGAGGCTGAGGTTGATCACTTCGGCCGGATTCGGATTGGCCGGAACGCCGGCGACGGTGCCGCCCGAGGCCCAGATCATCGCGTCGGCGATGTCGGAGTCGTAGCCGCCGCAGCGGCCGAGCACGCGCGCCGGAACGATCTTGGCGCCGTAGGCGACGCCGGCCACGCCCTTGGCGTTGTTGGTGACCGCGGCGATCGTGCCGGCGACGTGCGTGCCGTGCCAGCTCGAGTTCGACGACGGTGGCACCGGCGAGGGACCGCAGTGCGCGTTGTCGTACCAGTCGCCCGGGTCGCTCGGGTCGGCATCGCGGCCGTCGCCGTCGACCGACACGTCGGTATCGCCGATGAAGTCGTAGCCCGGCAGGATGTTGGCGTTGAGGTCGCTGTGGTTGGTGATGCCGGTATCGAGCACCGCGACGACGCTGCCGGCGCCGTTGGTGACGTCCCAGGCCTGGTTGGCCTTGATGCCGTAGGTACCCGAGTAGCCCCACTGCTGGCTGTAGCTGGTGTCGTTCGGGGTCAGGTAGGCGTGGTTGAGCTTGTCGATCTCGACGTATTCGACGTTGGGATCGGCGGCGATCTGGCGCATCAGGGCTTCGGCCTCGACGCGATCGAGCTTGCGGCCGGCCTTCACCACGTCGGCGCCGAGCGCCATGCGGCGCAGGTGGCCCAGGGCGAGCGCCTTGCCGGCGATGCCGGCCTTCGTGGCGCGTACCAGCGCGGCCTTGGCCTTGCCGGTGTCGGCGCGCTCGGCGGAGCCGTCACGGTACTTGACGATGAAGCGGTCGTAGCGGACGCCCGACTCCAGGCCGGACAGGTTGAGTCGCGGCGCGGCGAAGGCCGGAACGGCGAGCGTGGACACGGCGACTGCCGTGGCGGCAGCGAGCGCATGCAGGCGCATGCGACGGTGGGATGCGGACATCAGGTGATTCCCTCTCGGTTTGTGGATCCCAGGCCGCCACGGGCGGGATGGGCACTGATGGATCTCTGCCCGAACGGCGTTGCCCGGACAGCATTGCTCCAACGGTGTTGCTCCAAAGGTGCAATCCCGCTCCGGCGCGTCACGGGCCGGAAGCGTCCCCGCCGTCCCTGGCGAGGCCCAACCACTACTGCTGCCTTGCGTGCCGGCCACGACGGCGCTTCGTGTGTCCATCCGCAGCGATCCCCATCGCCATGGATGCCCGCGATCACCGGACCGGAACCGCTCACGGCCGCCGCGCCGGGCGCAGCGGCCGTCCCCCTGTGAAGACCCCGGCTTGCGCCGGGGTAGTTGTCTCGTCCTGAGACGCGCGTCCGTGCCGGACTTCCAGTCCTCGGTCCGCGCTGCGGACTCCTGAATCGATGCTGTTGCCGGGCGCGGAATGCGCCCGCTGGGGCGAGAGAAACCGGGCGCTGGAACCGCCCGCGGGATGTGGACCTGCCTGTACTTCCCTCGCTTCGGATGAACTCGAGCGGCTGCGCAGGCGGACGCCCGCTGCCGCATTCAATGGCCGGTGCGCCCGGGGCGCCGGAGGCCGGGGACTACCCCCGGCCCCCGGACGCAGGGTCCGGGGGCGGGGTTGCCGATCGGTGGGCCTCCGTTCGACACGCCCCGATGAAAGGGGCCGGGAGGGCGTTGAGACCTCGTATTTCGACTCAAAAAAATCTCAAATCGCCCCATTCAGCACCAATGACGCGGTTTTTTAACGAGGTCATAACGAAAAAGGCCAAAACGCGCTCCGGCATTCCGAACGGCCAACTTTTGCGAAACCGTTTTTTTGCAGTTCTTGGCCGGAAAGGTGTTGCAACGCAACAAACGAGCGCGCGCCGCAACGGTAGGATTCGGCCTCCGGCGGGCTCGAGAATCGCGTCTTGACTGATCCCACACAGCACCCCTGGCCCGCAGGAACGCGGCGCCTGCAGGTGCACGATGTCCAGGTCGACCTGCGATACCGCCGGGTGATCCGTCCCGACCAGGAGGCCGAACTGCCCCAGCGCATGTTCGACCTGCTGCTGGTCTTCCTGGCCGAACCACAGGTCCTGCACACCCGCGCCGAGCTGTTCGCGCGCGTGTGGCCGGGCGTGATCGTCGAGGACGCGAACCTGTCCCAGAGCGTGTGGATGCTGCGCAAGGCGCTGGGGGAGGCGCGCAAGCACTGGATCCGCACCGTCGCCAAGAGCGGCTACGTGTTCGAACCCCCGGGCCCGGTGGAAGCGGTGGCCGAAGGAACGACCGCCCCGCCCGCCGCACCCGCTACTAATAAGGAATCGGCACCCGCCGGCGAAGCGGCGTCCGCGCCTCCCGCTTCGACCGCCGAACGTCCGGCCGAAGCGGCTTCGGCGCCCGTTCGCCCGCGCCCCTGGCGCTGGGTGGCGGCCGCGGCGCTCGGCTTCCTGCTGCTGGGCTCGGGCGCCTGGTGGCTGCACGCCCGCAAGGCCGCGACGGCCGTCCGCACCGAAGCCCTGGCGATCGCCCTGATCGACGTGGAGGACCGGGCGGCCCCGGCCGAATCCCGCTGGCCGGTGACCCTGCTCCATGCCTGGCTGGGGTGGAAGCTCGACAGCCTCCCCGAAGTCACCCTGCTTACCGAGGCCCACCTCGCCGCGGATTCGGAAGGGCGTTCGCCGCGGATCGTGTTCCTCAGTTCCGGCGTCGATGCCACCGATCCCGGGCAGGTATTCCTGCGCGCCCGTTACGACGATGCCGGCCGCGAACAGCGCATCGAGCGCAAGGGCCCGCGCGAGCGCCTGCCCGCGATGGCCGACGAACTGTCGAAGGAACTGCTGGCGCGGCTGGTACCCGATCGCGCAAGCGAACGCTGGCCCGCGCTCGTCGTCGACACCGCGACCGCGCGGCACTATGCCGAAGGCGTGGACGCGCTGGAACGGCGCGACTGGGTGACCAGCGCGCGCATCCTGCAGGAGGTCGCCGCGCGCGCGCCGCGGTTCGGGCTGGCGCGCTTCCAGTACGGCTACGTGCTGACGCGACTGTCGCGCGCCTCGCCGGCGATCGAGGAAACCACGGCCGCGATCGAACTGCTCAAACCGGTGCCCGAGGACGTTTCCGCGGTCCTGCACGCGGAGCTGTTGTCGCGCGATCCGGAAAAGGCGGCCGAAGCGGCCCGGGCCTACGGCGCGCTAGCGGCGCGGCATCCCGAGAAGAGCGTGTACGCGCTAGACCAGGCCAACATGCTGGTCAACGCCGCGCAGCCGGAACAGGCGATTCCGCTGCTCAACCAGCCGCACTGGGCCCGCCAGTCGGTCGGCACGCAGCTGCGCCAGCGCCTGAATCTCTCGTCGGCCTATCTGTCGCTCGGCGATGCCGTGCAGGCGCGCAAGCAGGCGCTCATCGCGCAGCGCATCGCGCGCGAGGCGGGCAAGGGCTGGGAACAGGAAAACGGCGAAGCGCTGCTGCTGATCGCGCAGGCCAACAGCTATCAGTACGAAGAGAAGGCCGATCTCGCCGGCTACGAGGAAGCGGCGAGCCAGTTCGAAATCGCCGGCGACGAGATGGCCGCGCTGTACGCGCGCTTCCTGTCCGAAAGCAGCAAGCCGGAGCATCCCGACGAAGCGGACCTCGACGCGCTGCTGGTGCAGGCGCGCGAACGCGGCTACCGCCGCCTCGAAGTCGACATGCTGCGGCTCGACGCGTTCCGCCACTACAGCCTGGGCGAGCTGCCCACGTACCGCGCGCGCCTGGAGCAGGCGCTGGCCACGGCGCTCACCGCCGGCGACACCTTCGAGCAGCACGTGCTCGAGCTGTACCTGCTGAACGAAGACTTCATGCGCGGCCGGTACGAAGACGCCGAACGCCGCCTGGCCAGCCTGCGCAAGGCCGGGCTGCAGGGCGACGGCGCGATCGTGGTGGCGCAGTTCGATGCCATCCTCACCGCCAACCGCGGCGACTACGGCGGCGCCGAAGCCATCCTCGTCGCGGCCGAGGAGCGCGACCGCAAGGTCAATCCGGCCGAGCAGCAATCGACCGCGTCATCGCGCATCGCCTGCATGCGCGCCGACCTCAGCCTGGCGCGCGGCGACATGAACCGCGCACGCGCGCAATGGAAGGCGTGCGACGCCCTGCAGCAACCGTCGACGCGCCTGCAGGCGCTGATCGGCAATGCCGCCGTCGACATCCTCGCCGGCGATCGAGCGAGCGGCCTGCGGAGCCTGCACGAGGCGCAGAAGGAAGTGGAATCGCAGGAAGACGGCCCCGACCGCTGGCTCAACGAACTGTGGATCGCCGCGCAGCTGACCCGCGCCGGCGATCTGGCCACCGCCGAGCGCATGAACCAGCGCGTGCTGCCCATGGCCGTGCGGACCGGGTACGAATGGATCCGCGCGATGGCCGAAGCCGGGCTCGCCGAGAACGCGGCGATGCGCGGCGACTGGAAGAGCGCCGACCAGCACGAAAGCGTCGCGCGCAAACTGCGCGGTGCGAGCCTGTGGACGGTGCGTTACCGGCTGGATGTCGTCCGCGCGGTCGCGGCCCTGCAACGCGGCGAGGGCAAGCGCGCGCTGGACCTCATCGTCGCCGCCCATGCCGAGGCGCAGCGCCATGGCGACGTGGTGGGGCAGATGGAACTGCAGAGCCTGGTCCCCGCCGGCATCACCCTGGGCGAATGCAACGAACGCTGCCGCGCGAGCATGGTCGCGCGCACCGGCCTGCGCGGCGCGACGCTGGACTGGCTGACGGGCCCGGCCAAGGTCGACACCCAGATCCTCGCCCAAAGCGAGATCCGGTAAGGGGGCGAAGGCCCACCTCGCATCCGACGCATCCGCCCCCACCCGAGCGGCGTAGGGCGGGCCTTGGCCCGTCGTCCGGTTCGCGACAGACCACCACAACCAGTACCGGATCCACCGCGAACCTGCAGCGGTTCGCCACCCGCACAGACGAGTTTCGTGTCGCGGCAGCGCGGGTAGGCAGGAAAGTGGGCGGCAACGGCCGCGCGAAAGCTCAAGGCACACGAAGGCGGGCCAAGGCCCGCCCTACAGCATCCCGGTTTCCAGGCGCGCGACTTCCGACATCATGTTGCGGTTCCACGGTGGGTCGAACACGAGTTCGACGTCGGCTTCGGTCACCGTCGGAATCATCTCCAGCTTGTCGCGCACGTCGGCGACGAGGATGTCGCCCATGCCGCAGGCGGGCGCGGTCAACGTCATGCGGATCTCGACGAGGCGCTCGCCCGGCCGGTCCGGGTGCGGCTTGACGCTGGCTTCGTAGACGAGTCCGAGGTCGACCACGTTGATCGGGATTTCCGGATCGAAGCAGGTGCGCAACTGACGCCACACCATCTGCTCGACCGCGTCGTCGCCGGCATCGGCCGGCAGTTCGAGCGGCTCGGGCGGTTCCTTGCCGATCGCGTCGGCATCCACGCCGGCGATGCGGAACAGGTTGCCTTCGACGAACACCGTCCAGCTGCCCCCCAGCGCCTGGGTGATGTAGCCGACGCTTCCGGCCGGCAGCGTGACCTTCTCGCCCTGCGGCACGAGGACGGCGGCGCAATCGCGCTCGAATCGGACGGGTTCGCTGCTGCGGGAATACATGTTCACTAGGTCGGGGCCGTACGCGGCGCGCACAAGAGTGCGGATTTTACGGGTTGCGCCGCCGCGCTGCCGCGCAACGCGCCCGAGGGGCGTGCGACGCTTCGTTCCGCGCACGGCGAGCCGAAATGAACCGGCCAACCATCGGCCTGCGCGGCGGCGCCCGCGCACCGGCTATCCTTGCGCCCCTCATGCCCGCCTCCCCCGCATCCGCTCCCCCCTCCCCCCGATCGTCCTGGTTCGCATGGCCGCTGCGGCTGTTGATGCTGCTGGGCGCGTGCGCGGGTTTCGTCGCGATCTGGGTGGTGCTGGCCTGGTCCACCGGCAGCCAGTGCGGCTGGATGGCGCTGTTCGGCGCGCTCGACGTCGCCTGGATCCTGCGCCTGTCCGGCTGGCGCCCGGGACCGCTGCGCGCGGCGGTGGGCATCGTGGCCACCGCGGCGATCGTCGCGCTGGCGAACTGGATGATCATCGCAGTGCACATGGGCGAGGTGATGGGCTTCGATCCGATCGATTCCGCGTTGCGCCTCGGCTTCCGCCATGCCTGGCTGGTGGTCCAGCTGGCCAACGGCGGCTTCGAACTGGCGATGGCGGCCCTGGCGCTG
Source organism: Lysobacter yangpyeongensis (assembly GCF_042655745.1). NCBI lineage: Bacteria > Pseudomonadati > Pseudomonadota > Gammaproteobacteria > Lysobacterales > Lysobacteraceae > Lysobacter > Lysobacter yangpyeongensis. The sequence continues at coordinate 249,773 of NZ_JBHSNM010000002.1, forward strand.
CTGCTGGCCGCGATCGCCTCGCGCTGAGCCTGTCTCGCTGAGCCTGTCTCGCTGAGCCTGTCTCGCTGAGCCTGTCTCGCTGAGCCTGTCTCGCTGAGCCTGCCCGCGCCGACGCCCTGAATTGGCTTCCCCGAACCGGCGGGGAATTGGTGTGCCGCGCAACCGCCTGCACCGGGCAGGATGGCCGCGACAGGCTGGAAACTGCCCGTCGTGCGCATCCGCCGAGGACATCGCCATGCATGCAAGCGCTTCGTTTTCTCCCGCGGGCCTTCACCGCGTGCACGCCATCGCGTGGCCGCTGGTGCTGTGCGGAGGCCTCGCCATCGCCCTCACCGACTTCGTCTACTGCGTCCTGTACTGGTCGCCGCAGGGCGTGCCGCCGGCGCGCCTGCTGCAGGGCATCGCCGCCGGCGCGCTCGGCCGCGCGGCTTTCCACGGCGGCACGGCCACCGCGCTGCTGGGCGCGGGTTTCCAGTGGCTGATCGGCTGCGGCTTCGTGCTCGCCTACGCCCTGGTGGCGATGCATGTGCGTCTGTTGCGCGAGCACGCCGCCCGCTTCGGCATCGCCTACGGACTGCTGCTGTACCTGTTGATGAACGGCATCGTGGTGCCGTTGTCGGCGGCGCCCACACCGAAGCATCCACAGCTGGCCTGGATGCTGCTCAGCCTTCCGGCCTTCGCGGTGTTCGGCACCCTCGCCGCCGGCTTCGCCGGACAGGCCTTGCGAACCCGCCGCCGCTAGCCGCACCGCCGCCCTCCCCGCCGACATCCGTCCTTCCGCGCAGCGACGCGGCACGACGCCCGCGCCCCTACTCCCTTCGTGCCGCAGCAGGAACCACCATGACCCAAGTGCTCGCCGCCGCTCCCCGCCCCGTGTGGTTCCACGTCGTGCTGGGCGGCTTCGTCCTCGCCACGCTGGACCTGATCTTCGCGTGCACGTTCTGGGCCGTGCTGCGCGACGTGCCGCCGGTGCGCATCCTCCAGTCGATCGCCGCGGGCGTGCAGGGCGAGGCGGCATTCGCAGGCGGCAACGGCAGCGCGCTGCTGGGCCTGGTTTGCCACTACTTCATCGCCACGACGATGGTGCTGGCCTACACGCTGGTCGCTGCGCGCGTGCGGATCCTGCTGCAACGGCCGCTCGCGTACGGGCTGGCCTACGGCCTGCTGCTTTACGTGCTGATGAGCCATGTCGTCGTGCCGCTGTCCAACGCGCCGCGGCCAACAAACGTCTACCTGCCCTGGATCGTGGCCAGCATCATCATGCACGCCGTGTTCGGCGTGATCTGCGCCTGGTCCGCCCGCCGGGCGCTGCCGGGGCGCTAACGCGCGAAACGGCACCGTTTCCCGCCAAAGGGAGTGCCGATGTCCACGCTCACAGCCACACCGCCGCGCTCCGCCGCTGCGCAGATCATCGCCGGCGGCTTCACCCTGGCCACCCTCGACCTGATCTACGCGTGTTCGTTCTGGGCGTGGCTGCGCCATGTCAGTCCGGTGTACCTGCTGCAGTACATCGCCTCCGGCGCGCTGGGCCAGGCGGCCTTCGAAGGCGGCATCGCCACGGCGCTGCTGGGCGCCGGCTTCCACTACTTCACCGCGACGATGATGGTGCTGGCGTACTACCTCGCCAGCGGCCGGTATCGCGCGCTGCTGCAACACCCGGTGCTGTACGGCGTGCCCTACGGCTTGCTGCTGTGGGTGGTGATGACCTGGGTGGTGGTGCCACTGTCGCGGGCGCAGGTCGCCGCCAAGCCGCTGATGCTGGCCTTCATCACCAATCTGCTCATGCATCTGCTGTTCGGCGTCATTTGCGTGTGGTTCGCGCGCCGGGCGCACGGGGCACGCTGACGATCATTGATCGCTCAAAGCCGATGCAGCAAAGGGATCACCAAGTACGCTGAGCTTGCGCTTGGCGGGCTTCGGTCGCGCATTTCCGGCGGGGGCCGCGGGCAGTGACCGATCAGCCGGCGTCCGGTGCCTGCGCGGTTGCGGAGGCGGCCCGCGCCGCAGCCGCCAGCCGCTCGGCACTAACGGCATTGCGCACCAGGCCGAACAACGCCAGCAGCCACACCGGAACGACGAACCACGGGCTGTGGGCGAACGACTGCAGGGCGGCATCCGTACCCACCCAGTACAGCAACCCGGTCAAGACAACGAAGCCAACGAGCGCCGCCAGCAGGAAGCGCAGTTCACGCGGGTTGCGCCAGGACGGACCCGGCGCCACCACCAGCGCGAGGACCAGCGGCAGCATCGTGTCGCCGAGCCACGGCGTGCGCAGCAGCTGCGCATACGCCCAGACCGACAGCAGCGTCGTCGCGAGCACCAGCCTCAGCGTGCGCAGCACGTCCGCCTTCATCGCGCGACTCCGCTTCCCACGGGTTTCAGTGCCCGCCGCCGTCCAGCGCCTTCAGTTCGCTGACCAGCGCGGCCACCATGCTCGCGCCGTCGCCGAACAGCATGCGCGTGTTGTCGGCGTAGAACAGCGCATTCTCGATGCCCGCGAAACCGGTGCCCTTGCCGCGCTTGATCACGATGGTGTTCTTCGAATTGACCACGTCGAGGATGGGCATGCCGTAGATCGGCGAGGCCGGATCCGTCTTCGCCACCGGATTGACCACGTCGTTGGCGCCGATCACCAGTGAGACGTCGGTGTTGGCGAATTCGGGATTGATGTCGTCCATGTCGGCGATCAGGTCGTAGGGCACGCCGGCCTCGGCCAGCAGCACGTTCATGTGCCCGGGCATGCGGCCGGCGACCGGGTGGATGGCGAACTTCACCTTCACCCCACGATCGATCAGCTTCTGCGCCAGTTCCCACACCTTGTGCTGCGCCTGCGCGACGGCGAGGCCGTAGCCCGGCACGATCACCACGCGCTCGGCGAAGGCCATCATCGCGGCGACGTCGCCCGCTTCGATCGGCTTCTGCGAGCCGCCGATTTCCTGCATCTGCCCGCCGCCGCCGAAGTTGGAGAACAGTACGCCGCGGATCGGCCGGTTCATCGCCTTCGCCATCAGCTGCGTCAGCAGCGTACCGGCGGCGCCGACCATGGTGCCGGCGATGATCAGCGCCTGGTTGTCGAGCACGTAACCTTCGAACGCGACGGCCAGGCCAGTCAGTGCGTTGTACAGCGAGATCACCACCGGCATGTCCGCGCCGCCGATCGGCAGCGTCATCAGCACGCCCAATGCGAGCGCGGCAACGAAGAAGGCGATGATCACCGGCACGCCCAGCGAATGGATGACGATGCCGCCGAGGATCACCGCCGCGATCGCCACCGCCGCGTTGAACAGCTGCTGGCCCGGGAACGTGTAGCGCTTGTCCATGCGCCCGTCGAGCTTGGCCCAGGCGATGATCGAGCCCGCCAGCGACACCGCGCCGATCAGCGCACCGACCACGCCGAGCACCAGCGTCACCATCGACGGCGGGCGCCCTTCCGACGAGAACCGCAGCAGCTCCACCGCACCGATCGCCGCCGCCGAACCGCCGCCCATGCCGTTGTACAACGCGACCATCTGCGGCATGTCGGTGATCGCGACCTTCTTGCCCGACACCCACGCCAGCAGCGTGCCGAGCGCCAATGCGGTGACGATCAGCGCCATGTTGTGCAGGTCGGGCAACAGGAAGGTCGCCACCGTCGCGATCACCATGCCCAGCCCGGCCCAGCGGATGCCGCTGCGCGCGGTGAGCGGCGAGGCCATGCGTTGCAGGCCGAGCAGGAACAGCGTCGCGGCGACGAAGTAACTGCCGGCGGCAATCCACGCCGACGTGCTCGCGAAGGCGCTCATGCCTTGCCTCCGTCCGCGTCCTTCTTCTGCGACGGCTTGAACATCTCGAGCATGCGTTCGGTGACGACATAGCCGCCGGCCGCATTGCCCGCGCCGAGCAGCACGGCGAGGAAGCCGATGGCCTTCTCCAGCGTCGTATCGGCGTGGCCGAGCACCACCATCGCGCCGATCAGGACGATGCCGTGGATGAAGTTGGATCCCGACATCAACGGCGTGTGCAGGATCACCGGCACCCGCGAGATGATCACGTGGCCGGCGATCGCCGCCAGCATGAAGATGTACAGCGCTACCAGCCCGTCGGTCATGCGATGCGTCCCCAGGTCCCGTCGCCCCATCATAACGATCCATGAATGCAGCCGCTGCCGTGTCAACCGGCGAGCGCGTCACACGTTTCCCCACGTGCAGGCCGTCACCCACCGGCGCATTCCGCGCCCCGCCTGCCCGAGGGCATCCACATGAAGGCATGGTTCAACCACGCGTGGCCGGGAGCGGTACTGGGTCTGGGCCTGCTGGCCGCGAGCAGCGCCGCCAGCGCGGGCGATTTCGGCGATCGCGTCGACCATCGGCTCGACCGCAAGGGCGAGCGCATCGAACACCGCCTCGATCGTCGCGGCGATCGCATCGAACACCGCTTCGAGATTCGTGCGGCGGTTGCGGGCGCGCGGGGCCACGATCACAAGGCCCGCCGGCTCGAACGCAAGGGCGAGCGCATCGACCGCCGCCTGGATCGCCGCGGCGAAATGGCCGAGGCGCGCTGGGACCGCCGCGGTGACCGTGTCGACCGGCGTTGGGACCGCAGACATTAAGGCGGGCGCATGCTGGACCGCATGACCGCCACCGTGGACATGCTCGTCGCCTCGCCCGCACCCGCGGCCGAGGTGGCCTCGCTGGACGAATTCCTGTCCGGAATCGCCACGCGCGCGCTGCGCTTCGCCGAAGGCGGACTGCGCCATCGCGAGGACGCGCGCGATGCGGTGCAGGACGCGATGACGCGCATGCTCGCCTATCGCGATCGCCCGGCCGGCGAATGGACGCCGCTGTTCTGGAGCATCCTGCGCAGCCGCATCGTCGACATGCAGCGCCGCGGACTGTTGCGGCTGCGCTGGCTCGCGCCGCAGCCGGAAGGCGAGGACACCGTCGACTGGGCCGACCCCGGCGGCGATCCCTCGCATCGCCAGCAGGACCGGCAGGCATGGACCCGCATCGTCGAAGGCCTGCGCCGCCTGCCGCGACGCCAGCGCGAGGCCTTCAGCCTGCGCATCTTCGAAGACCTCGACGTCGCCACCACCGCCCGCGTCATGGGCTGCAGCGAGGGCGCGGTGAAGACCCATCTCTCGCGAGCGCGCGAGGCCTTGCAGCACCACCTGGAGGACCTGCGATGAGCATCGGCCACGATGATCGGAATCACCAATTGCCCGGCGCCGATGCGGCTGCGCGCGGCTTCGACGATCGCCTGCGCGCCGTGCATGCACAGGCCGTCGAACGGGTATCTCCGCGCACCCAATTCCAATTGCGTGCGCAGCACACGGCGGCGCGCGCATCCGCGCGGCCACGCCTGCACGCCTGGCCGCTGGCGGCGACGTGCGCGATCGCACTGGTGGCCGGCGGCCTGCTGCTTCGCCATCCCGGGCACGCCGTGCCGGACGGCATCGCCGCCGGCACGACCCCGCCCGTCGCCGTGCCCGCCTACAGCGACAGCGAACCCGGGGACGTCTACGCCGCCCTCGACGAATCCCCCGAGCTCTATCTCTGGCTCGCCTCGAACGACACCGCCAATCTGGTTACGGAGTAAACCGATGAAACCGCTTCGCCTTGCCCTCGTCCTTTCCCTGCTGTGCAGCGCGCCGGTCTTCGCGCAGGGCGCCGCGCCGGCCGGCAAGCCGGCGTCCGCGCCCGCAGCTGCCGCCCGCGCCTATCCCGCCTGGGAGCAGCTGAGCGCCGCCGAGCGCGACATGCTCGTTGCGCCGGTACGCGAACGCTGGAACGACAGTCCGGAACAGCGCGAGCGGATGATGGAACACGCCCGACGCTGGCAGACCATGACGCCGGAGGAACGCCAGCGCATGCATCGTGGCGTGAAGCGCTGGGGCCACATGTCGCCGGAACAGCGCGCGCAGGCCCGGGCGCTGTTCGGCGAGATGCGCAAGATGTCGCCGGAAGACCGGCAGAAGCTGCGCGCGCAGTGGAAGACGATGACGCCGGAGGAACGCCAGGCCTGGCTCAAGTCGCATCCGGCGCCGGCGCGGTAAACGACGTTGCTAACGCTTCCCTATCAGCTGTGCTGCGCAGAAGCGCCGGAAGTTTCCACTGCGGTCTTCAAGAACCAGGGCCCTTCCGGTATCGAAGAAGCCAGCAACGTCAACATAGGCCCTTCGTGACGAAAGCAGGGAGTTGCGCTGCCTGGAGTCGAAGGAAGATGTATGCGGTTCGGCAATATCCTCCGGGAATACGTAACCCCGCGTGTCGCCGAAGGTGTCGTACTCCACGCAGGATTCCGCCACCCCAGCTGCGTATTCCTCGTCATCGCCAAGCCCCCTGTCGCCGGCCGATTTGAATCCCAGGTGCGCAACCTCGTGCGCAAACGAACGGATCGCATCGCGCACGAGGTTCACGTCGCCGTCGATCGCTCGAAAACTCATGGAGAGCCTGAGGGCATTCCTCTTTCCCACACCTTTCGAGATGCCCAGATGTTGGACTCCGGGGGACAGCAAGATCAATTCAAGACGCTCGACCCGCATGCCGTCGAAGTAGTGCCGCAAGGCGACCTCCGCTACTCCGAAGCTCCGTACATATTCGGCGAGGGTTTCCGAGGCCAGGCCTGCGCAGTCCTGGACCAGCAGATGCAGCCCCTCGGTCGGCCCGAGTCGATCCTCGACTGTTTTGCACTTCAGCTCGCCAGGCCGGCCGGGCAGGATCGACATCAGCGAATACCTGAGCAGCCCGCGCGAACTGACGACCGAGGTCCGATAGGCGCCCCGATCGGACAACAGGGGCATCACCTTCCTGGCCTCCAATCTGGCGCAAGCACTCACCAACAGCACGAATGCGAAAAGAAGGGCCGGCGCGCAACGCGCCGGCCCCTCCTTTCCAGCTCGCGTGGCAATCACTGCTGGTGACATCTCACTTCGCGGCAACCACCGCCACCATTCCACGACGCCGTACTGGTCGCATAGGCAGCTCCTTCATATTCGACCGACACCGCGAACGTGCCTGCGGTCGTTTCGAACGGAAGAAGCGCATATTTGAGCGAGTCGGCAGTGCCACCATGAGTCATCGCCCAGTCATTCACGGCGTCGGGGTTCGACAACTTCAGTTCGGCTCCCACTTTGGTCCATCCCCAGGTCGCGGCCGCTTGAACGGCGCCGGTACTGGAATCCACAAGTGCGATTGACACCAGTCCACTGTTGGGGATCGAAACCGTCGATTCGGAAACGTCTATGGCGAACTGGGCTGCATCAAAGGCAGATCCTGATTCAGCCATTTGTTGCAGCAGCGGCTTCCGATTCCCCTTCTGCATTTCCTTCTTCATCTGGCCGTGAATTTCGCCTTCGGCTGAGCAGCCAGCTCCCCCCTTGCAGCTCGCCTTCACTGACCAGCCAACGCTTTCGCAAGCCGCCAGCGACAGTGCCATGGAACCCACGGCAATTACTCCCAATACCTTTTTCATTTCAGATCCTTGAAAACCCACGACCTTGTGGGCAGCTTCAGCATATCCGTCGTTACCCGCCTTTTCCAAACGCCCCATGAGGACTTGGTTGGACTGAGGTCGGCCACACCGTCTTCGCCAGCAGTTCGTCGTTCCAGTCGAAGGCGATCGCGCCGTCCTTCACAAACAGACTGACGAAGTTCAGCAGGTTGCGCGCGTACATCTCGCTGGCGTGCACGGCGCCCATGCTGGCGAGGTTGATCGGTCCGGCGACGGTGACGCCGTTGGCGCTGTCGATGGTTTCGCCCGCGCGCGTGAGTTCGCAGTTGCCGCCGGTTTCCGCGGCGAGATCGACGATCACGCTGCCCGGCTTCATGCCGGCGACCATCGCCGCAGTGACGATCTTCGGCGCCGGCCTTCCCGGCACCGCGGCGGTGCACACGATCACGTCGACCGTTTTCAGATGCTCGCCCAGGCGTTGCTGCTGCAACGCGCGCTCCTCGTCGGTGAGCTGGCGCGCGTAACCGCCCTCGCCCGCGGCGCTGACGCCCAGGTCGAGGAACTTGCCGCCGAGCGACTCGATCTGCTCGCGCGTTTCCGGGCGCACGTCGAAGCCTTCCACCTGCGCCCCCAGGCGCCTGGCCGTCGCGATCGCCTGCAGGCCCGCCACGCCCGCGCCGATGACGAGCACCTTCGACGGACGGATCGTGCCGGCGGCGGTCGTCAGCATCGGGAAGAAGCGCGGCGCCAGCTGCGCGGCGATCAGCGTGGCCTTGTATCCGGCCATGCCCGCCTGCGAACTGAGGATGTCCATCGCCTGCGCGCGCGTGGTGCGCGGCAGGCGTTCGAGCGGGAAGGCGACCAGCCCGCGCGACACGATCGCATCGCTGCGCGCGGCGTCGGCCTCGGGCGCGAGCATTCCGACCAGGACCGCGCCGGTCTTCAGCGTCGTGAGCGTGGCCGCCGCCGGCGGTTGCACGCACAGCACGACATCGGCGCCTTCCAGCGTGGCGACGGTATCGTCGGCAAGTTGCGCGCCTGCGCCCGCATAGGCGTCGTCGGTGAACCCTGCGGCCATGCCGGCGCCGCGCTGCACGCGCACGCGCGCACCCAGCGCGGTCAGCTTCTTGCAGGTTTCGGGCGAAGCGGCGACGCGGCGTTCGCCTGGCGCGGTCTCGCGAGCCACTGCAACGATGATGCCCTGCTCCGCTCCTGCCGCCATGCCTGCGCCCCACACGGAAAGTGAGCGGCATCGTAACCAAACGCCGGTGGTGGTGCGACGACCGGCACGCCGGGCGCGTGCGATACGTTCCCGGCGCGCAAAAAAAGTGGAGCGGCAAGCCGCTCCACAGGTGTGTACGCAATCAATTGCGCGCGGATCAGGCGGCGTGCGCCAAGCGGTCGCGCAGATGACGCATCGCCTCGTCGGTCGGCGCGCGTTCGGCGCCGACCTGCAGGCGGCCGGCCTGGGCCAGCGAAGCGAGTTCGGCCGCGGACGCGACCAGCACGCGCAGGCCGCGCCGGTTCACCAGCAGGAAGCGTCCGGTCATCGGGCTGATCCAGGCGACCTTGACCGCCACCGCCTGGCCCGCCGGGTCGAGCAACCGCAGCCACTCGCCCGGCAGCAGGCGGCGCATGCGTGCGGCCAGTTCGGGATCGGGCTGCATCGCATCAGTGCCGCCCGCCAGTCCCAGGCCGAGCCATAGCGACGCATCTTCGGTCGCCGCATCCTCGTCGGCCGCCGGCGTGGGCATCGCATGCACGGTGCGCGGCACGTCCGGCAACGCCAGCGCGCGGATCAGGTCGGCGAGGCGCTGCATCGCGGCCTCTTCGTCCAGGCCGGAACTGGCCAGGCACTGGGTGAGCGCGTCCTGCAGCACCAGCAGCCGGTCGGCCAGGCGCCGGCCTTCGCTGCCCAGGCGGGCGATGCGATCGGCTTCGAGCAGCGCATTGGCGAGCGCCAGTGTTTCGCCGTGCCTGGGCGAACCGGCGCCGTCGCGCAGCAGGGTCTGCACCAGGTGATGGCGCCACGGCTGCGCGAGGAACTCGCCGACCGGTCCCGTCATCGGTTCGTCGAAGAGCTGATGCAGCACCTGGTCGGCCTGCGTGCGGGCCTCGCTGAGGCGTTCGCGGCCGAAGGTGGCCTTCGCGGCGCGTGCTTCCTGCAGTTCGACGCGGCGGCGGTGCTGCTCCAGCAGCGCCTCCAGTTCGGCGTGGGCCAGCTCGAACACCGCGAGGTCTTCGTTGTAGTCCGCGACGATGCGCTGCGAGATCGCCGCGCAGCGTTCGATCAGTTCGCGATCCTGCGGCGTGGCCGCCGCATTGCCCTCGCAGGCTTCGGTGATGGCATCGAGCAGCTTGCGCGCGGGGTGTTCGCGCTGCACGAACAGCGCGTTGTCGTTCATCGCCACCTTGACGTAAGGCATCACCAGGCGGCCGTACAGGCGACGCGCATGATCGAGCAGTGCGTAACTCTGGAACAGCGATTCGAACAGCATGCCGACCAGGTCGATCGCATCGTCCTGCTCGGCGCTCATGCGCGTGTGCTCGGGGCTGTGGCCGAGGCGCCGTCCACCATCGACCAGCTGGTCGCGGATGACGCGGGCGAGCTGTCCGGGCTGGCCGGCCAGCGCGCGCACGAACAGATCGGGCGATTCGGGTTGCAGCAGCGAGACCACGCTGACCACTTCCTCGGTACGCAACTCGCGACGCGGCAAGGCGTTCATCGCGTCGGCCTGGGCCTGGCCCGGCAATTGCTGGCGCCAGGCGTGCAGTTCCGAGCGCAGTTGCGCGAACTGCGCGGCGATGGCCGGATCGACCGGACGCGTGCGCCGGATCTGCTGCACCAGCTCGAACTCTTCGTCGCGGCGCGCGACCTGCACGTCCTTCGGCGGCAGCGGTCGCGGGCCCTGCACCGGCGCTCCGTAGCCGGACGAGGCGAGCAGCTGGTTGATGCGGGTGTAGAGGTCGCCCAGCAGGCGCGTCAGCTCCTGCTCGTAGGCGCGGAACATCAGCGGCTGCAGATCCTGCGGCATCTGCGCGTCACGGAAGGTTTCGATGAAGGCGCCGGCGAGGCGACCGGCACCGATCGGATTCGAGCCCGGCTGCATCTGCAGCGCTTCGGCGAGGCGGTCCAGGCGCGCGCCCATCGTTTCCAGCGCGGCGGCGAAGCGGGTTTCGATCGCCTGCGCCAGCTGTTGTCCGGCGAGGTGGAACGCGAGCTGGCTTTCCGCCACCAGCGACAACGGCAGATCACCGCGGTTGCGGATGCGCAGCGAACGGAAATCGTCGAAGCCCTGCCCGATCTGCTGGCGGTAGCGCATCACCAGCGCCGAGGACTGCTGGCGCAGCTTCATCAGCGCCTGCATTTCGGTGGCACGCAGGACGCCGCGCGAGGACGAGTCCTGCAGCGCGAACTCGACCGGTCCGAACAGGCCGCTCGGCACCGCGCCCAGCAGCTCGACCGAAATGCGCTTGATCTCTTCCAGAACCCGCGCGGGATCGCTTCGCTGGGAAGCGCCTTGTGCGGTGCTGGCGATGCCAGGAGGATAATCGGACATTGTTGCCACCTTCCCCGGTTACTCCACCGCCGGGCGACGATACCGGCGGCACTTTGCGACGTTCTTGCGCAGCATAGTGTCCGAATTTGTCAGCTTGCGACCCTGAATCCCGATCTGTGACCCATGTCCCACAACACTCTTGACGACCGGTTGGCGACGCTCGACGACCGGCGCTCGGTCCCCTCCAGACAGCTGACCGATCCGGCGCCGGATGAGGCTACCCTCCTGCGCCTGCTGCAATCCGCGGTACGGGTCCCGGATCACGGCAAGCGCACTCCGTGGCGGTTCCTGAGCATCCGCGGTGCCGCGCGCGATGCCCTGGGCGAACGCCTGGCCGCCCGCGGCCGCGTACGCGATCCCGAGGCCGGCGAGGCCGCGGTCGAGAAGGACCGCCTGCGCTTCTCCCACGCACCGCTGGTGGTCGCGGTGATCGCGCAGCTGGGGCCGGACGAGAAGATCCCCGAACAGGAGCGGCTGCTCAGCGCCGGCTGCGTGTGCTTCGCCCTGCTGCAGGCCGCGCAGGCCGCGGGGTACGGCGCGCAGTGGCTGACCGGCTGGCCGGCCTACGACGAAGAGGTCGCGCACTGGCTCGGCCTCGCCGCGCACGAACGCATCACGGGCTTCATCCACATCGGCACGCCGAAGCTCGACGTACCGGAACGCGAGCGGCCCGACCCGCGCAGCCTGCTCGCCGAATGGACGCCATGAACGCTGAAATCGCTACCCGGCCGACGCCGCCGGCGCTCTACCTCGTCGACGCCAGCATGTACGTGTTCCGCGCCTGGCATTCGATGCCGGCGGAATTCACCGATGCCGACGGCTGGCCGACGAACGCGGTGCACGGTTTCGCGCGCTTCCTGCTGGAACTGCTCGACCGCGCGCGCCCGCAGCACATCGCCATCGCCTTCGACGAGGCGCTCGATTCGTGTTTCCGCAATGCACTGTATCCGGCCTACAAGGCCAACCGCGACGCCGCGCCCGACGAGCTCAAGCGCCAGTTCGCGCATTGCAAGGCGCTGTGCATCGCGCTCGGCTTCGTCGTGCTGGCGCACCACGACTACGAGGCCGACGATCTGATCGGCTCGGCGCTGGCGCGTCAGCGCGCACACGGTTTCCGCGGCGTGATCGTCTCGGCCGACAAGGACCTGTCGCAGCTGCTGGGCGAACACGACGAGCAGTGGGACTACGCGCGCGACCAGCGCTGGGGCGCGTCCGGCGTCAAGGCGCGCCACGGCGTGCACGCGCACCAGATCGCCGACTACCTCGCCCTTACCGGCGACAGCGTGGACAACATTCCCGGCGTGCCCGGGGTGGGCCCGAAGACGGCAGCGGTGCTGCTGGCGCATTTCGGTTCGCTCGACGCCCTGCTCGCGCGCATCGACGAGGTGCCGTTCCTGCGCGTGCGCGGCGCCGCCGGCATCGCGACGAAACTGCGCGAACACCGCGAACAGGCCCTGCTGTGGCGCCGCCTGACCACGATCGCGCTGGACGCCCCGCTGGAGGCCGGCCATTTCGAGCGCGGCAACGCCGACGCGGCGATGCTGTCCCTGCTGTGCGAGGCCATGCGCTTCGGCCCGATGACGCGCCGGCGCCTGCACGCGGCGGCCGGGCTGGAGTTTGCGACGGCGTAGGGGTGGTGGGGGCAGCGCCGTGCGTTGAAGGCAAGGCACGGCGGAATTCCCCGCGCGGTGCGCCGCGTTGCGGTGCTATCGCGGCCGGAGGTCATCGCGGCGCGGTGCTATCGCAACTGTAGGCAATCGCGGCGCGGTAGCATCGGGGCATGAGCCAGCAACAGCACGAAGCCCAAGCGCACCCGGCCGAAACCCTGTACGACGGCCAATGGCTGCGCCTGAAGCGGCGTGGCCATTGGGAATACGCCGAACGCAGCCACGGCAACGGCATGGCCGTCATCATCATTGCGGTGACGCCCGAGGACCGCGTGCTGTTCGTCGAGCAGTTCCGCGTGCCGCTGGGCAAGCGCACGATCGAGATGCCCGCCGGCCTGGTCGGCGACGATCACGCCAACGACACGCTCGAATCCGCCGCGCACCGCGAACTGGTCGAGGAGACCGGCTGGGAACCGGCCCGGGTCGAGGTTTTGCTGGTCGGCCCCACGTCCGCAGGCATGAGCAACGAACGCATCGCCTTCGTCCGCGCCTCGCGGCTGACGCGCGTGGGTGCAGGCGGCGGCGTCGACGGCGAAGGCATCACCGTGCACGAAGTCCCGCGCGCGCAGGCGCCGGCCTGGCTCATGCAGAAGCAGGCCGAAGGCTACGAGCTGGATCTCAAGCTCTGGGCCGGCCTGTGGATGCTGGAGCGCAACCCGGACGGAACGCCGTTCAAGGGCTAGCGCGTGTGCGTAGTGCGTAGCCCGGGTAAGCACAGCGCACCCGGGACCTTTCGCCTCGATCAAGAACACCCGGGTGCGGCCTTCGGCCTTACCCGGGCTACGGTTCCTGTGGATGCTCCGTTCAAGGGCTGGAGCGTCGCGCGCCGCAGCGCCCGGCGCAAGCCGGAATCCAACTACCGAATCGTCATCCCGGCGCAAGCCGGGATCCATTTTGCTTTTGCCGTTGCTTCACCCGAGCGAAAGGCAACGGCCCAAGGATCCCCGCCCGCAACGGGATGCCAAACGAAAGCGCGCCTCAGGCAAACCGCTCCGTCGCCGCCACGAGCGCATCGATGTTCTCCGCTTCGAACGCGGAGTGGCCCGACGCCGGCGTGATCACCAGGTCCGCCTTCGGCCACGCCTTGTGCAGGTCCCACGCGTTCTGCGCCGGGCACACCACGTCGTAGCGGCCGTGCACGATCACGCCGGGGATGTCGCCGATCCGGTGCACGTCGCGCAGCAGCTGGTCCTCGACCTCGAAGAAGCCGCCGTTGACGAAGTAGTGGTTCTCGATGCGCGCGAATGCCAGGGCGAACGCGGCGTCTTCGTGGCCGGCAACGAAATCGGTGTCCACGTGCAGGAAGCTGGTCGCGCCTTCCCACACGCTCCACGCGCGCGCCGCGGCCAGGCGCGTGGCTTCGTCGTCGGAGGTGAGGCGGCGGCCGAACGCGGAAATCAGGTCGTGGCGCTCCACCGGCGGGATCGCCGCGATGTAGTGCTCCCACGCGTCCGGGAACAGGCGCGAGGCGCCTTCCTGGTAGAACCACTCCAGTTCCCAGCGCCGCAGCATGAAGATGCCGCGCAGCACCAGTTCGGTCACGCGTTGCGGATGCGTTTCCGCGTAGGCGAGCGCAAGTGTCGAGCCCCACGACCCGCCGAACACCTGCCAGCGCTCGATCGCCAGCTTCTCGCGCAGCTTCTCGATGTCGGCGACCAGGTCCCAGGTGGTGTTGTCGACCAGATCCGCGTGCGGCGTCGATCGGCCGCTGCCGCGCTGGTCGAACAGCACGATGCGGTATTTCGCCGGATCGTGGAAACGCCGCATCTTGTCGCTGCAGCCGGCACCGGGACCGCCGTGCAGCAACACCACCGGCTTGCCCTTCGGGTTGCCGCACTGCTCGTAATACAGCGTGTGGCGGTCGTCGACCTGGAGCGTGCCGGTGTCGTACGGCTGGATCTCGGGGAAAAGCGTGCGCATACCGGCCGGTCCGTGTGTCGTGGGCGGGAAAAAATTCTAGCGTACGGGGCGCAGGCATCCCGTGGCGTCTTCCTTTGATCACGACGTCGGAAGACGGCTAGTCCGGCTTGCGCCCCAGCGTCACCCGGTCGCGCCCTTCCAGGTCGCGCTCGGTGGCCACGTCCACGAAGCCCGCGCGCAGCAGCAATTCGCGTACCGCCGCGCCCTGCTCCCAGCCGTGCTCCAGCAGCAGCCAGCCGCCGGCGTCCAGGTGCGCCGGCGCGTCCGCCACGATCCGCCGGATCGCATCGAGCCCGTCGATGCCCGAGCTCAGCGCCGACGCCGGTTCGAAGCGCAGGTCGCCTTCGCCCAGGTGCGGATCGTCGAGGGCGATGTAGGGCGGATTGCTGGCAATCAGGTCGAAGCGTTCGCCGGCGAGCGGCGCGAACCAGTCCCCTGCGCGGAAGGCCAGGTTCGCCAGGCCCAGCGTGCGCGCGTTGGCTTCCGCGACCGCGAGCGCCGGTGCGCTGGCATCGGTGGCGATCACCCGCGCCTGCGGCCGCTCGCCGGCGAGCGCCAGCGCGATCGCCCCGCTGCCGGTGCCGAGGTCGGCGATGCGCAGCGACTGCCCGGCCGGCAGCCGCGCCAGCGCCAGCTCGACCAGCAGCTCGGTTTCCGGGCGCGGGATCAGCGTGGCCGGCGTCACCGCCAGGTCGAAGCGCCAGAAGCCGCGATGGCCGGTGAGGTAGGCGACCGGTTCGCCCTGTTCGCGACGCTGCACCAGCGCCTCGAACGCGGCCGCGACCTCGGCAGGCACAGGATCCTCGCGATGCGCCAGCAACCAGCTGCGCGGCCGGCCCAGTGCATGCGCCAGCAGGAAGTCGGCATCGACGGCCTCGATCCGCGTGCGCGCGTCGCGCAGCAGGACGTCGAGGCGGGGCGCGGGGGCGGGGGCGGTCATGGCGCGCATGGTAGCGATCCGCCGTTTCGACACGCCGTTTCGATCCGCCGTTTCGACACGCCGCTTCGACCTGCCGCTTCGACCTGCCGTTTCAACCGGCCGCTTCGACACACCGCTTCAACCGGCGCTTCAACCCGTCCCATACACGCACGGAACGGCCCCTGGGGTACACCGTCACGCCCGGCGGACGCCGGACCCATTCATAGACAATTGCTATCGCACCAATCGCATCAATCGAATTGATCAATTCGATCGCCGCGCCTAGCATCCCCACCTGTCTTCCCACCCACCCTCAACCAAGGACGACATTCAATGTCTTTGATCAACACCGAAATCAAGCCGTTCAAGGCGCAGGCCTACCACAACGGCAAGTTCATCGAAGTCACCGACGCCAGCCTCAAGGGCAAGTGGTCGGTGGTGGTGTTCTACCCGGCCGACTTCACCTTCGTCTGCCCGACCGAACTCGAGGACCTGGCCGACCATTACGCCGAGTTCCAGAAGCTGGGCGTCGAGGTCTACGGCGTTTCCACCGACACCCACTTCTCGCACAAGGCGTGGCACGACACCTCCGAGGCGATCAAGAAGGTGCAGTACCCGCTGGTGGGCGACCCGACCGGCACGATCACCCGCAACTTCGACGTGATGATCGAAGAGGAAGGCCTGGCGCTGCGCGGCACCTTCGTGATCAATCCGGAAGGCCAGATCAAGCTGTGCGAGATCCACGACAACGGTATCGGCCGCGACGCGTCCGAGCTGCTGCGCAAGGTCAAGGCCGCGCAGTACGTCGCCTCGCATCCGGGTGAGGTCTGCCCGGCCAAGTGGCACGAGGGCGAGAAGACCCTGAAGCCGTCGCTCGACCTCGTCGGCAAGATCTGATCCACGTCCTGCGGTCCGCCCTTGCAAGGGCGGACCGACAGGGAATGCTTGCAACAGCGGCTGCGTCGGCGACATCCCCACGCGCCGCAGCGCACCAGGGAAAAGCGAGCTCCCTCCCCCGCTCCTTTCCCGGCCCGGCGCAGCCGCTCCTGCAAGCATTTCCATCGCCGTGCCCGCGCAGGCGGGCCTCCATGGACGTTGGCAATCGTCCACTCGTGAAAGACAGCGCCCATGGATTCCCGCTTTTGCGGGGATGACGCCATCGGCTTCCCGTTTCGCCGCCCTCGCCCGGAGTTCCCATGCTCGACGCCGACCTGAAGACCCAACTGCAGGCCTACCTCACCCGCGTGCAGCAGCCGATCGAACTGGTCGCCTCGCTCGACGACGGCGACGCTTCGCGCGAGCTGGAAGCGCTGCTGCACGAGATCGCCGCGATGTCCGACAAGATCAGCTATCGCCGCGCCGACGACGACGCGCGCCGGCCGTCGTTCGCGATCTCCCGCGTGGGCACCGACATCGAAGTGCGCTTCGCCGGCATCCCGCTCGGCCACGAATTCACCTCGCTGGTGCTGGCGCTGCTGCAGGTCGGCGGCCATCCACCGAAGATCGAGGAAGCCCTCGCCCACCAGGTGCGCGAACTGCAGGGTGAGTTCCGCTTCGAGACCTTCATGTCGCTGCACTGCCAGAGCTGCCCCGACACCGTGCAGGCGCTCAACCTGATGAGCGCGCTCAACCCCAACATCAGCCACGTCGCCATCGACGGCGCGCTGTTCCAGGACGAGGTCGAGGCGCGCGAGGTGCTGTCGGTGCCGACCGTGTTCCTCAACGGCCAGCCCTTCGACCAGGGCCGCATGAGCGTCGAGCAGATCGTCGCGCGCCTCGACACCGGCGCGGCCGAACGCGCGGCGCAACAGATCGCGAACAAGGCGCCGTTCGACGTGCTCGTGGTCGGCGGCGGCCCCGCCGGCGCGGCCGCGGCGATCTACACCGCGCGCAAGGGCATCCGCACCGGCATCGCCGCCGAGCGTTTCGGCGGCCAGGTGCTGGACACGATGGCGATCGAGAACTTCGTCTCGGTCTCCTACACCGAAGGCCCGAAGCTGGCGACCGCGCTGGAACAGCACGTGCGCGATTACGAAGTCGACGTGATGAACCTGCAGCGCGCGAGCAAACTGGTACCGGCGAAGACGCCGGGGGGTCTGATCGAAGTGCAGCTGGAAAACGGCGCGGCGCTGCAGGCGAAGTCGGTGATCCTTTCGACCGGCGCGCGCTGGCGCAACATGAACGTGCCGGGCGAACAGGAATACCGCAACAAGGGCGTGACCTTCTGCCCGCACTGCGACGGCCCGCTGTTCAAGGGCAAGCGCGTGGCGGTGATCGGCGGCGGCAATTCCGGCGTGGAAGCCGCAATCGACCTGGCCGGCATCGTCGCCCATGTCACCCTGATCGAGTTCGACGGCAAGCTGCGCGCGGACGAAGTCCTGCAGCGCAAGCTGCGCAGCCTGCCGAACGTGGACGTGCTGGTCAGCGCGCAGACCACGGAAGTGCGCGGCGACGACAGCCGGGTCACCGGTCTGGTCTATACCGACCGCAACAACGGCAGCTCGCACACGCTCGATCTGGAAGGCATCTTCGTGCAGATCGGCCTGCTGCCGAACACCGAATGGCTCAAGGGCACGGTGGAGCTGACGCCGCGCGGCGAGATCGTGATCGATGAACGCGGCGCGACCTCGGTGCCGGGCGTGTTCGCCGCGGGCGATGCCACCACGGTGCCGTACAAGCAGATCGTGATCGCGATGGGCGCGGGCTCGACGGCGGCGTTGAGTGCGTTCGATCATCTGATCCGGACGAGTGCGCCCATGGAAGAGGCGGCCTGACGGAATTCCAGCCGCGGAAGCACAGCCGCTCCCGCTTGCGAAAGGTCGCCCGCTCTTCTCCCCGTCAGCGGAAGTCGTTCCCTCTTCTCCCCGCCTGCGGGGAGAGGGAAGACGACTTTGTGTCCTCTTCTCCCCGCTCGCGGGGAGAAGATGCCCCGAAGGGGCAGATGAGGGGGAGCGAGCGAAGCGAGCTGCTTTTCCCCGAAGCAAGCAACACCAACAGCAACGGCAACGGCAAACGGCGACGGCAACAGCAACAGCAGCTCGCTGCGCTCGCGCCCCTCACCCGCCCTCCGGGCACCCTCTCCCCGCAAGCGGGGAGAGGGAAGACGACTTTGCGTCCTCTTCTCCCCGCTCGCGGGGAGAAGATGCCCCGAAGGGGCAGATGAGGGGGGGCGAGCGAAGCGAGCTGCTTTCCTCCGAAGCAAGCAACAGCAACAGCAACGGCAACGGCAACAGCAACAGCAACAGCAACAGCAACGGCAACGGCAACGGCAACGGCAACGGCAACAGCAGCTCGCTGCGCTCGCGCCCCTCACCCGCCCTCCGGGCACCCTCTCCCCGCAAGCGGGGAGAGGGAAGACGACTTTGCGTCCTCTTCTCCCCGCTCGCGGGGAGAAGATGCCCCGAAGGGGCAGATGAGGGGGGGCGAGCGAAGCGAGCTGCTTTCCTCCGAAGCAAGCAACAGCAACAGCAACGGCAACGGCAACAGCAACAGCAACAGCAACGGCAACGGCAAACGGCAACGGCAACGGCAACAGCAGCTCGCTGCGCTCGCGCCCCTCACCCGCCCTCCGGGCACCCTCTCCCCGCAAGCGGGGAGAGGGAAGACGACTTTGCGCCCTCTTCTCCCCGCTCGCGGGGAGAAGATGCCCCGAAGGGGCAGATGAGGGGAGCGAGCGAAGCGAGCTGCTTTTCCCTCCGAAGCAACGCCAACGGCAACGGCAACAGCAACAGCAGCCCGCTGCGCTCGCGCCCCTCACCCGCCCTCCGGGCACCCTCTCCCCGCAAGCGGGGAGAGGAAATCGTCGCTACCATCGCCCGCATGAACCTGCGCGACCTCAAGTACCTCGTCGCCCTCGCCGACCACAAGCATTTCGGCCGCGCCGCGGCGGCGAGCTTCGTCAGCCAGCCGACGCTGTCCACGCAGATCCGCAAGCTCGAGGACGAACTCGGCGTCGCCCTGGTCGAACGCGCGCCGCGCAAGGTGATGCTGACGCCGGTCGGGCGCGAGATCGCCGAACGCGCGCGCAAGGTCATCGCCGACGTCGACCAGATGACCCAGATCGCGCGCCGCAGCCAGGACCCCGAAGCGGGCACGGTGCGGCTGGGGCTGTTCCCCACGCTCGGTCCGTACCTGTTGCCGCACGTGGTGCCGAACCTGCGCAAGCGCTTCCCGCGCCTGGAACTGCTGCTGGTCGAGGAGAAGACCGACCAGATCCTCGCGCGCCTGCGCGACGGCCGCCTCGATGCCGGCCTGCTCGCGCTGCCGATCCACGACGACCAGCTGCACGTCGAGCCGCTGTTCGACGAACCCTTCCTGCTCGCGGTGCCGCAGCAGCATGCGTTCGCGAAGCAGTCCTCGCTCGCGGTCGGCGACCTCGACGACCAGCACCTGCTCCTGCTCGAGGAAGGCCATTGCCTGCGCGACCAGGCGCTGGACGTGTGCCGCATGGCCGGCGCCGACGAACGCGACGGCTTCCGCGCCACCTCGCTGGAAACGCTGCGGCAGATGGTCGCCGCCGGCGTGGGCATCACCCTGCTGCCGGTGCTCGCGGTGCAGCCGCCGGTGCCGGCCTCGCCCGACATCCGCCTGCTGCCGTTCCGCGGCGAGGCGCCGCACCGCGAGATCGCGATGGTGTGGCGGCGCAGTTCGGCGATGGGCGATTTCCTCAAGCAGCTGGCGAACGAATTGCGCAGCCTGCCCAAGGCCCTGCTCAAGCCGCCGGCACCGACGCCGGCGCGCTCGCGCCGGAGCGCCACCAAACCGTGATGGGACGCGGTGGCTGGCTGCTGTTGCTGCTCGCCGTCGCGATCGGCTGGTGGTATTCGCCGCTGTCGCCGCGCAAACCGCACGGTTACGAGCGCCTCGACGCCGCGCCGACGCAATCCGCAACCGCCGACGCCGCGCGCGACGCATCACCCGTCGCCTGCGCCTTGCCGCCGCGCGTGGCGCCGTTCGATTCGCCGTTGCAGACGCCGGTGCCGGCGAACCTCGCGCCGTTCCGCCTGCGCGCCGCCACGCTGACGCCGCTGGCCGGCTTCAGCATCGACGCGCGCGTGCTGTCGCGTCGCGACTACCGTTCCGATCGCGAAGCCGGACTCGCGCCGGTGGATTTCGCGCTCGGCTGGGGCCGCATGCGCGACGACGCCGTGCTCGCCCGCCTGACGATTACCCAGTCTTCGCGCTGGTACCACTACCGCTACGGCGGCGAACCGCCGATCCCGCAGGCGGAGATCGACCGTTCCGCCGCGAACATGCACCTGATACCCGGCAGCACGGAAATCGCCGCCGAACTGCGCAAGGTGGACGCCGGCGAACGCGTGCGCATCGACGGCTGGCTGGTGGAAGCGCAGGCGCCCGACGGCTGGCACTGGCGCAGCTCGACCAGTCGCGAAGACACCGGCGCCGGCGCGTGCGAACTGATCTACGTCTGCGCGGTGACACGGCTGTAGGGAGGGCCCTGGCCCACCGGCATTTTTTCGATGCGCGCGAATCCGCGAACACAGGGCTTCGCGGCGGGAGCGGCGGGCTCGAGCCCGCCCTACGCATCTACGACGTGGCGGTGGCCGGTTCGCGCCGCGTCTGCCCGCGCACCAGACCGAGGAAGATGCCCGCCAGCGACAGGCCCAGGCCGAACAGCTCCACCACGCCCAGCCGCGTGCCGAACAGCAGCGCATCCCACACGTAGGACAGCAGCGGCTGCAGCAGCAGGCACAGGCCGAGCACGCCGGCGGGCAGCTTCGGCATCACCCGCCCGATCACCAGCCAGCCGAACACCTGCGCGATCAGCGCGTACGCCAGCAGCGCGCTCCAGTCGCGCACGCCCTGCGGTTGCAGCGCCTCGCCACCGAGCAGGCTCATCGGCAGCAGCAGCGCCGCGGTGAGCAGGCACAGCCACCACAGCATCGCCTCGTTGGCGACGTGCGCGCGCTGCGCCTGGCCCGCGCGGAACGCGATCAGGAATCCGCCATACGCCACCGCCGTACCCAGCCCGAAGGCGATGCCGATGCGGAAGCGCGCATCGAAGCCTTCCCAGCCCGGTGCGAGCAGCAGCGCGAGTCCGGCCAGCGCCATCAGCAGCCCGGTCCACAAGCGCCAGCCACCGCGTTCGCCGAGCACGAAGCTGCCATAGGCGGCGAGCGCGAACACCTGGAAGTTGCCGAGCAGCGTCGCCAGCCCCACGCCCACGTAGAGGATGCTCCGGTGCCACATCCACAGATCGGCGGCGAAGAACAGCGCGGCGACGACCAGCAGGCCGAACACGCGCGCATCCGGTTTCCACGCCCGGCGCATCTCGCCGCGCAGCAGCCACGCCAGCAGCAGCACCGCGGCCAGCCCCATGCGCCAGAACGCCGAGGCGGTCGGACCGATCCCGACCCACTTCACGAACACCGCCGAGGTGCTGATCAGGGCCGCGCCCAGCGCCATCGCGGCGAGCGCGCCGCGCGTGTAGGCGTGGCTCATGCCTGCACCAGCCGGTCGGTGTCCTCGATGCGCTCGACTTCGGCGTCCGCCGCGGCGAGCCACTCGCGCATCGCCGGCAGCGCGAGCAAGGTGTCGACGTAGTCGCGCGC
The DNA here is from genome assembly GCF_042655745.1 of Lysobacter yangpyeongensis. NCBI lineage: Bacteria > Pseudomonadati > Pseudomonadota > Gammaproteobacteria > Lysobacterales > Lysobacteraceae > Lysobacter > Lysobacter yangpyeongensis. The sequence goes on from NZ_JBHSNM010000002.1 coordinate 271,839, forward strand.
ATTGGCGTCCATCGACACGCCATAACCGACGAAGCGCATCGCCACCGGCGCGAACATCGCATCGACGATGCCGAAGCCGCCGCACAGGAAGTCGCCCTGCCCGGCGAATTCACCGCGCAGTTCGCGCCACAGCTGCTGCACGCGGTCGACGTCGGCTTGCAGCGCCGCCTGCGCAGCGGCTTCGCCGCGATAGGCGTCGGGATGGCGCCGGCAATTCATCGGCATCTGCGTGCGCAGCGTGCGGAAACCCGAATGCATTTCCGCCGCCGCCGCGCGCGCCTTCGCTCGCGCGCGCAGGTCGACAGGCCAGCCGCGGCCGTCGAGCCAGCGCTCGTTGACGTATTCGCAGATCGCCAGCGAGTCGGGCACGACCAGGCCGTCGTCGTGCAGTACCGGCACGGTGCGCGTAGGCGACCAGTTGCCGATTTCGGCGTGGAATTCCGGCGTGTCCAGCTTCAGGCGCAGCTCGTCGAAGGCGACGCCGAAATGCCGCAGCAGCAGCCACGGGCGCAGCGACCACGAGGAGTAGTTCTTGTTGCCGATCACGAGCAGGGGCATGGCAGGGTCCGGGCGAGGGGCGGCGCCCATTGTCACGTGTGGGGCAGGTGGTGGCGATCCGGGGGCGGAACGGAGTCGTCGCGTAGGCGGGGCGTGCGGGGCGAAGAGCAAAAGCGCCCCTCATCCGCCCCCGATCAAAAGCATTCGGGGGAGGCTCTTCGGGCACCTTCTCCCCGCAAGCGGGGAGAAGGGAGAGTCAAAGGCGCGTCGGCGTGCGGTTCATCCCTCGCCAGGAAGTTGCTCCCTGAACCCCTTACGCCGGCAACCACCCGAAGTCGTCGCCGCCCTCTTCTTCGGCCTGCGCGCCAACCTCACCCAGCGGCAACGCCTGCACGATGTCGCGGGCCTGCGGCCAGACCACGTCGGGGACGCACACCGCGATCACGCCGAACAGCGGCAGCTCGCCCATCCCGCCCAGCAGCTGCTCGCCGCGCAGGAACACCGGGATTTCCTCCGCTTCCAGCGCGTGCCGCACCAGGTGCGCATCGATCAGGTTCGCGGCTTCGTAGACGACTTTCATCGCGACCTCCGGCGTTCGCATCGCGCAGTCAGCATACGCCTGACGGCAGGATGCGGGCTGCGCCGCCCACGGCGGGTGGGCCGCCGCTGCGCAGGGTGGGCCCCGGCCCATCGCCTTTGTGCGATGCGCGGTGGGGCAATGTCGTGGCCATGTCGCGCGGTATGGCGGGCTTGAGCCCGCCCTACCTGGCTATGGGGTCCGGATGCGTGTCCGCCTCAGCAATGCAGCAACGCCCGCAACGGCACCGCGACTGGCCAGCGTCTGCGCCCCGCCAGCGCGTCGATCTCGATCACCACGCCCGCGCCCACGATCTCCGCACCGATGGTCTCGAGCAGGCGCCGGCCCGCTTCCAGGGTGCCGCCGGTGGCGAGCACGTCGTCCACCAGCAGCACGCGTGCGCCCCTGGGCAGGCCCTGCGCGCCGATCTCCAGCCGCGCGCTGCCGTATTCCAGGTCGTAGTCGATGCCGACGATCGGCGGCGGCAGCTTGCCGACCTTGCGCAGCGGCACGAAGCCGGTCTTCAGCTCCAGCGCCATCGCCGCGCCGAAGATGAAGCCCCGCGACTCGATCCCGCACACCGCGTCGATCGCCGTGCCGCGCCACGGCGTCGCCAGTGCGGTGATGCAGGCGGCGAAGCCGGTCGGATCGGCCAGCAGCGGCCCGATGTCCTTGAACACGACGCCGGGCTTGGGGAAGTCGGGCACGTCGCGGATGAGCAGGTTGAGGTTGGTCATGACGCGAGCTTACGGCGTCGGCGCCGCGCGCACCCGCGCCGGATCCGGTCGGCGAGCACCTCCGGGTCCACTCACGGACGTACTGCGGTCCACCCGCGCGCGCTCCGGGTTCGCGCACAGTCGACTGCGGCCCAGTCACGAGCATCTTGCGGTTGGCGCACCGCCGACTGCGGTCCACTCACGAGTGCCGCCGGCTCCGCTTGCGGTCGACCGCGGTCCACCCGCGAGCGTCTCCGGGTCCACTCACGGACGTACTTCGGTCTCCCTGCGGGCATCGCCGGGTTCGCGTACAGCCGACAACGGACCATCCGCGAGCACCGCCGGATCCACTCACGGACGTACTGCGGTCCACTCACGGGCATCTCCGGTACCCGCACAGGCGCACTTCGCTCGACTCACGAGCGCCTCCGGGTCCACTCGCGGACCTACTGCGGTCCACTCACGAGCATCTCCAGGTCCCCGCCAGGATGTGTTGCGGTCCGCTCACGAGTATCCCGGCGCTCAGGCACGCGCCACTGCCGCCCACCCATCATTGCCACCGGCGACCTGCGGCCCGGCCGTTCCGCCATCGCGCCGACCGCACATTTCGGCGCCCCCGCGCCGGGCGGCCGCCACTGCGGCCCCCATCGTCCCCACCGGCTAAACTGCGCGTTCTCCCACGCCTCCGCCGTCCTGCATGTCCGCCACGCCTGCCACCACCGCCGTCCCCGCCACGCCGGAGAAGAACGACTTCATCCGCCAGATCGTTCGCGAGGACCTCGCCAGCGGCAAGCACACGGCGATCCGCACCCGCTTCCCGCCCGAGCCCAACGGCTACCTGCACATCGGCCACGCCAAGGCGATCTGCCTGGACTTCGGCGTCGCGGCCGAGTTCGGCGGCGACTGCAACCTGCGCCTGGACGACACCAACCCGGCCAAGGAAGACCCCGAGTACGTCCGCGCCATCCAGGACGACGTGCGCTGGCTCGGCTTCCAGTGGCACGACCTGCGTCATGCGTCGGACTACTTCGAGGTCCTGTACCTGGCCGCGGAGAAGCTGATCAAACAGGGCGACGCCTTCGTCTGCGACCTCAGCGCCGAACAGGTGCGCGAATACCGCGGCACGCTGACCGAGCCGGGCCGCAATTCGCCGTACCGCGACCGTTCCGTCGAAGAGAACCTCGACCTGTTCCGCCGCATGCGCGCGGGCGAGTTCCCCGACGGCGCCCGCACCCTGCGCGCGAAGATCGACATGGCCTCGGGCAACATCAACCTGCGCGATCCGGCGCTGTACCGGATCAAGCACGTCGAGCACCAGAACACCGGCAACGCCTGGCCGATCTATCCGATGTACGACTTCGCGCATTCGCTCAGCGACGCGGTCGAAGGCATCACCCATTCGCTGTGCACGCTGGAGTTCGAGGACCACCGCCCGCTGTACGACTGGTGCGTGGACAAGGTCGACCTGGCGCATTCGCCGGAACTGGTGAAGCCGCTGACCGACAAGGGCCTGCCGTTCGAGGCGCGCAAGCCGCGCCAGATCGAGTTCTCGCGCCTGAACTTCAACTACCTGGTGATGAGCAAGCGCAAGCTGATGGCGCTGGTCACCGAAGGCCTGGTCGACGGCTGGGACGATCCGCGCATGCCGACGCTGCAGGGCATCCGCCGCCGCGGCTACACGCCGTCGGCGCTGCGCCTGATGGTCGACCGCGTCGGCATCAGCAAGCAGAACTCGCTGCTCGACCTCTCGATCCTGGAAGGCGCCCTGCGCGACGACCTCGATGCGCACGCGCCGCGGCGCATGGCGGTGATCGATCCGCTGAAGCTGGTCCTGACCAATCTGCCCGAGTCGCACGAGGAAGCGCTGACGTTCTCGAACCACCCGAAGGACGCGACGCAGGGCGAGCGCCAGGTGCCGTTCGCGCGCGAGCTGTGGATCGAGCGCGAGGACTTCGAGGAAGTGCCGCCGCCGGGCTTCAAGCGCCTCACCGTCGGCGGCGACGTGCGCCTGCGCGGCGCCGGCATCATCCGTTGCGACGAAGTGGTGAAGGACGCCGATGGCAAGGTGATCGAACTGCGCTGCACGCTCGACCCGCAGTCGCGCCCCGGCATGGAAGGCGCGAACCGCAAGGTGAAGGGCACCATCCACTGGGTGAGCGCGAAGCACGCCGTCGCCGCCGAAGTGCGCCTGTACGACCGCCTGTTCACCGTGGCCGATCCGGACAACGACGAAGGCGGCAAGAGCTACAAGGATTACCTCAATCCCCACTCGCGCCGCGTCGTCACCGGTTACGTCGAACCGGCCGCGGCGCAGGCCGCGCCCGAGCAGTCGTTCCAGTTCGAGCGCATCGGCTACTTCGTCGCCGACCGCTACGACCATCGCAGCGAGCAGCCGGTGTTCAACCGCAGCGTCACGCTGCGCGACACCTGGTCGACCAAGGGCTGAGGAGTCCGTCATGCGAGCGATCCGCCCGTTGCGATGGTTGTTGCGTGCCGGAGCGTTCGCCTGCGTGTCCGTCGCCCTGGCCGCGTGCGCCGCGCCGGCGCCGGGTGTCGACGCCGCGCAGGACACGCCCGCGACGGCGGCGGCACCGGCATCGGCACCGCCCGCCGCGACGCCCGAGTCCCGCGCCGAAGCGCCGCGCCGCACGCCGGGCACCAAGGGCCCGGTGCGCACCGGCGGCCCGATGCCGCCCGTGCGCGTGGAAACTCCGGCCGCGGATCCGGGCGACGTCGATGCGAGCTGCAGGACCGATGCCGACTGCACGGTGAAGAACGTCGGCAACTGCTGCGGCTACTACCCCGCCTGCGTCAACGTCGACAGCAAGCCCGATCCGCAGGCGGTGCAGGCGAAGTGCGCGAAGGACGGCATGGCCTCGGTGTGCGGCTTCCCCGAGATCGCGTCGTGCAGCTGCAGACAGGGCCGTTGCGAGGCCGAATCCAGCCAGGTCGTGCAGTGATGCTCTACGCCCAGATCCACCTCACCCTGCCCACGTGGGTGCACGACAGCGTCGACACCGCGCGCGCGTATGCGACCGACGAGGACAAGGTCGCGCTGGCGATCGAGCTGTCGCGCATCAACGTCGAGGAACGCAGCGGCGGCCCGTTCGGCGCGGCGGTGTTCGGTCCCGACGGTCGCGTGATCGCGGTCGGCGTCAATCGCGTGCTGCCGCATGCATGCTCGGTCGCGCACGCCGAGATGATGGCCTACATGCTCGCCCAGCAGCGCACCCAGCGCGTGCGCCTCAACCGCGATGCGCAGGACCAGCCGCTGGGCCCGATCACGCTGGCGACCTCCTCGCAGCCGTGCTGCCAGTGCTACGGCGCCACGGTGTGGGCGGGCATCGACCGCCTGCTGATCGGCGCGCGCAGCGAGGATGTCGAGGAACTCACCGAGTTCGACGAAGGCCCGCTGCCGGCGGACTGGACCGGCGAACTCGAGCGTCGCGGCATCGCGGTGACGCGCGACCTCCTGCGCGACGACGCACGCGAAGTGCTGCGCCATTACGGAGCGGCCGGTGGCGAACGGTATTGAGGCGCACGCGGCCGATGCGCTGTTCTGCTGGTGCCGGCCGGGCTTCGAGCCCGAACTCGCCGCCGAACTCACCGAGCGCGCCGCGCTCGCGAACGTGGCCGGTTATGCACGCACGCAACGCAGCAGCGGTTTCGTCGAGTTCATCAGCGACGAGGCCGAAGCGCTGTCGCGCGCGCTGCCGTTCGAGTCGCTGATCTTCGCGCGGCAGAAGCTGCTGCGGCTGGCGGAGCTGCGCGGGATCGATGCGAAGGATCGGATTGCGCCGATCCTCGCGGCGTTGGACGCGCAGGCGTCCGCGAGCCAGGGCGCGCCCTACGGGGAGCTGTGGGTCGAGCACCCGGATTCGGACGAAGGCAAGCCGCTCGCCGGTCTCGCCCGCAGCTTCGGCAACGCGCTGCGGCCGGTGCTGCGCAAGGCCGGCTGGCTCGCGCGCGAGGACGATGCGCGCAAGCCGCGCCTGCACGTGGTGTTCCTCGCCGGCGATCACGTCGTGCTCGCGCGCAGCGAACCGCATGACAGCGCGCCGTGGCCGCAGGGCATCCCGCGCCTGCGCATGCACCCGGATGCGCCGAGCCGCTCCGCACTCAAGCTCGAGGAAGCGCTGATCACGCTGCTGACCGACGACGAGCGCGCACGCCTGTTGCGCGATGGCATGCGCGGCGCCGACCTGGGCGCGGCGCCGGGAGGCTGGACCTGGGTGCTCGTGCGCAACGGCCTGCACGTCACCGCGATCGACAACGGGCCGCTGCGCCAGCACCTGCTCGACAGCGGCCGCGTCGATCACCTGCGCGCGGACGGTTTCCACTGGCAGCCGAAGGCGCCGCTCGACTGGATGGTGTGCGACATGGTCGAGCAGCCGCGCCGCGTCGCCGAGCGCATGGCCACGTGGCTGCGCGAAGGCTGGTGCCGGCACGCGATCTTCAACCTCAAGCTGCCGATGAAGAAGCGCTGGGAAGAAACGCGGCTGTGCCTGGCCCTGTTCGAACAGCAGGCGGAAAAACCGCTGCAGGTGCGCGCGCGGCAGCTGTTCCACGACCGCGAGGAAATTACCGTTTTCGCAACGCCTGCTTCACGGCGCTGAGCGATTCCTTCACGCGATTTCCACGCCGGCGCGCGCGTACGTCCTGGCGTTCAGCCCCGCGAGCGCGGTTTTACGCGGGATTGATATGCGCGGGGCTAGGTTCCCCGGGTCATCCCCGAACCGGAGGTCGCCGTGGACAAGACCCTGTTGAACAAAGGACTCCTCGCCGTTTTCGCCGCCTGCCTGAGCGCGCCGGCCTTCGCACAGGACGCGCCGCCGGCCACGACCGCCACCCAGTCGGCCGAAACCCAGGCACAGACGCAGGCCGAGGCCGCGCAGCAGACCACCGCGCCGCCGACGACGAGCACCACGACGTCGACGACCACCAGCAACGACGCGAGCACGGAAGACGGACCGAAGGCGAAGTCGCGCAGCGCCAAGGCGCGCCAGGCGGCCGCCGATGCCACCGGCACCGACAACACCACCCGCAGCGACGCGACGGCGGTGGAATCCACCCAGGAATCGACGGTCACCGGCGGCACGCAGTCAGCCACGCCGACCACCTCGAACGACGCGTCGGAAGCGATGGAGACGACCACCTCCAACGACGCGGCGGCGCAGGCGGCTACGCCGGCGACACCGGCCACACCCGCTACTCCGGCGACACCGCCGGCTACTCCGGCAACCCCTGCAACACCGGCCACGCCCGCAACACCGATGACGTCCAACGACGCGTCCGCGGCGATGCAGTCGAGCACCGGCATCGCCACGGCCGGCGCGCATGTCAGCAGCGTGGTGCTGCCGTCGGCGAACATCACCGTCACCTCGCATCCGGGCGATCCGGTTGCGGCCGGTTACCGGCCGGAATTCCGCGCGCTCGATGTCGACCAGGACGGCCTGCTGTCGCGTCGCGAAGCGGCGAAGAACGCCAAGGTGCAGCAGGATTTCGCCAGCCTCGACACCGATCACGACGGCCGGCTGTCGCGGACCGAAACGGAGAATCTGATCAACTGATCCGATCTCCGCGGCGGCGCTGCCAGCGCGCGCCGACCGATGCGCACACCGTGCAGAAGCAGACGCCCCGCTCGCGCGGGGCGTCCTGTGGTGCGTCACAGCCCGGCCGCGTGTCGCCAGAACGCGTGCCGCAGGGGCGGGAATTTGCCGACCAGCCCGAGCAGCGGTCCGCGTGCGAGGCTGGCGAGCACGGCGTCGTTCGAAAACAGCTTGTTGAGGCCGTCGAACGAATAGGCCGCCACCGCATTCTCGCTGCGCCGTTCGCGCGCCCAGCGCGCCAGCGCGGTCGCCGCACCCGGATCGCGGCCGGCGCCACGCTGGCGCCGCAGCGCGGCACGCAAGGCGCCGACATCGCGCAGGCCGAGGTTGACGCCCTGCCCCGCGAGCGGATGCACCACGTGCGCGGCATCGCCGATCACCGCGACGCGACCGGCCACGTATTGCTGCGCCAGCTGGCGGCGCAGCGGGAAGGCCGCCCGCTTCGAGACCGCGCGCAACGCGCCGAGCGTGCCGGCGAAGGCCGCGTCGAGTTCGCGCAGGAACGCCGCATCGTCGACCTGCAGCAGGCGCAGCGCTTCGGCTTCCGGCAGCGTCCACACGATTGAACTGCGATGCCCGTCTTCGCCCGCGAACGGCAGGAACGCCAGCGGCCCGGTGGGCAGGAAGCGCTGCCAGCAGGTGGCTTCGTGCGACGCCGCGTGGTCGACGAAGGCGACCAGGCCGCTCTGCGTGTAGTCGTGGGTGTAGGTCTCGATGCCCGCGAGCGAACGCAACTTCGACTCGCCGCCGTCGGCCGCCAGCACCAGCCGCGCGCGCAGGCGCGTGCTGTCGTCGAGTTCGAGCGTGGCGTGCGCTCCGTCCTGTTCCAGCGTCGCCAGCTGCGCCGGACACGACAGGCGCACGCCGGCGCCGGACAGCGCCTGCCACAGGCGATCGACGAGGAGGCCGTTCTCGACGATCCAGCCCAGTTCGCGCCGGCCGAAGGCATCGGCGTCGAAGCGCAGTTCGTCGCCGCCGGCCGCATCCCACACGCGCATGCGGCGATACGGCTGCGCGCGCGCCGCGGCGATGCCGTCCCACACGCCGAGGTCGGCGAGCAGCGCGGCATTGTCGGGGGCGAAGGCGTACACGCGCAGGTCGGGCGCTTCGGCGCGCCAGCGCGCGGGTTCGCGCGCTTCCACCAGCGCCACCTGCCAGCCGTCGCGGGCCAGTGCGAGCGCCGCCGCCGCGCCGACCACGCCGGCGCCGACGATGGCGATGTCGATCGCGTCGCGCCGGCTCATGCCAGGGCTCCCGGTTGCGTTCCGCCGCGGCACAGCGCGGGCACGTCGCCGCGGTAGCCCATCGCCGCGCCGACGAGATAGGCCTGCGCCGAGGGGAGGCGATCGGCCGCGAACAGGCCGAGGCTGCGCAGCGGGCGCAGCAGCGGCAGTTCGTTGGCGGTGAAGCGCGCCAGGCCATCGGAGAACGCCACGGTGCGCCCGCGGTCCTCGCGGCGGCGCGCGGCGTACTGCGCCAGCACCGCGGTGTCGCCGCAGTCGAAGCCCGCGCCGTTCGTTTCGCGGCGGGCGTTTTCGATCAGCTCCGCCAGGGTCAGCGCATCGCGCAGGCCGAGGTTGAAGCCCTGTGCGCCGATGGGATGGATGGTCTGCGCGGCATTGCCCACCAGCACGGCGCGCGGTGCGGTGAGCGCCTGCGCCAGCACCCGCGTGAGCGCATACGCGCTGCGCGGACCGCAGCCGAGGAAGCGGCCGACGCGCCAGCCGAACGCGGTCTGCACGCGCGCGAGGAAGGCGGCCTCGTCGAGCGCGGCCACGGCATCGGCCTCCGCGCGGGCGACGCCGTGCACCAGTCCGAAGCTGCGGTCGCCACGCGGCAACAGCGCGGTGGGGCCGTCCGCGCCGAAGCGCTCGTAGGCGGTGCCATCGGGGGCGCGCTCGCTGCGCAGGCGGGTCACGAACAGCGTCTGCGCGTAATCGTGCTCGTCCACGCCGATGCCCAGCGCCTCGCGCACGCCGCTGCGGGTGCCGTCGGCCGCCACCAGCAGGCGCGTGTGCAGCACGCGTTCGCCGTCGACATCGGCGACGCGGACGGCGCGCGTGTCGCTGCCGCCATCGGCGAGTCCGAGAAAGCGCATGGGCCGGTAACGGCGCAGGCGCGCGAGTTCCGCCAGGCGGGCTTCCAGCGCTTCGCCGAAGTCGCGCGCGACCACGATCCGGCCGAATTCGCTGCGGCCGTACTTCGCGGCTTCCAGCACGCTGCGGCCGAAGTCGCCCGCGCGGCTGACGTGGATGCGTTCGATCGCCCCGGTCGGCGCACGCAGTTTCTGCATCACGCCCAGCGCGGTGAGCGCGTTGACCGTCGCTTCGGCAAAACTCAGGTTGCGCTCGTCGAACACCGCCGGCAGCGCGCCGGGGGCGGTCGCTTCGACCAGGCCGACCTCGAGGCCGAGCCGGTCCAGCGCGATGGCGAGGCTGGCGCCGACCAGGCCGCCACCGATGATCAGCACGTCGTGGAGGACAGCCGCGCCGGGCGCGGCGCTGATCGGGGACAGGTCGGTCTGGGGCATTGCGTTATGCTAACGGACCTACGGCCGCCACCGGCCCACATGCGTACCGTTGCCATGAATCGTCCGACTTCGTCCTTCGCTCCCGGCCCGCTCGTCCTGGGCACCATGATCCTCGCCGCCGCGCTGACGCGCGTGGCGCCGCATCCGTGGAACTTCTCGCCGGTGGAGGCCATCGCGCTGTTCGGCGGCGCGTACTTCGCCTCGCGCTGGCTGGCCGTGCTGGTGCCGCTGGCGGGCCTGCTGGTCTCGGACGTTGTGCTGTCGCAGATCCACGGCGGCACCTACGCCACCTATTTCGGCAGCACCAGCTTCTGGCTGGTGTACGCCTGCATCGCGCTGTCGAGCGTGCTGGGCTTCGGCCTGCGCGGCAAGGTGAAGAGCCTGCGGGTGCTGGGCTATTCGCTGGCCGGTTCGGTGCTGTTCTTCCTGGTGACCAACTTCGCCGCCTGGATCGGTTCGTCGATGTATCCGCAGAATGCCGCTGGCCTGATGGCGGCCTACATCGCCGGCATCCCGTTCTTCCAGGGCACGCTGCTGGGCACGCTGTTCTTCTCGGCGCTGCTGTTCGGTGGCTTCAGCCTGCTGCGCCAGCGCGTGCCGGCGCTGCGCGCGCAGACGGTTTGAGTCTGGAACAGCGGGAGTGACAGGCGGGAATGGGGAATAGGGAACGAAGGTTCCCGGGCCTCGTCACTCACTCCGACTTGCGGAAAGCGCCATGGGCAATCGTCTCTCCAAGATCTATACGAAGACCGGCGACGATGGCAGCACCGGCCTCGGCGACGGCAGCCGCGTCGCCAAGGATTCGGCCCGCGTCGCCGCCTACGGCACGGTGGACGAAGCCAATTCGTGCATCGGCCTGGTGCTGGCGGCCGAGGTTCCCGATGACGTGCGCGCGCTGCTGGTCGCCGTGCAGCACCAGCTGTTCGACCTGGGCGGCGAGCTGTGCATCCCCGGGCACGCCGCGATCTTCGACGCGGACATCGAACGCCTCGAGCAGCACCTGGATGCCTTCAACGAGCCGCTGCCGCCGCTGAAAGACTTCATCCTGCCCGGCGGCGGCGAGGCCGCGGCGCGCTGCCATGTCGCACGCACCGTGGTGCGTCGCGCCGAACGCGAAACCGTCGCCCTCGCCCGCCTCGAAGCGGTGCGCCCGGAAGCGGTGCGTTACCTCAACCGCCTGTCCGACCTGCTGTTCGTGCTGTCGCGCGTGCTGGCGCGGGCCAGCGGCCACGGCGAAGTGCTCTGGAACCACGAACGCCGCAAGGCGTGAGAGACGCTTGCGAGCCATCGGCTCGCGCCTCGACGAATGCCCGACGGCTGTGCCGACCTTTGCATGGCCGCATGACGCGGTAACCGCGTCACCACGCGACAGGGCCGCCTGGCGTGCAAAGGCTTCACATACGCGAACAGCGGGTTCCCGCTACCCTCGTGGCCTGCGTTCATCTCCCGGACCCGCCGTGCACTTCTACACCCACCCCGCCTGCCTGCTGCACGACACGGGTGCCGGCCATGCCGAGCGACCGGCGCGTCTGGAAACGGTGCTGGCGGCGCTGAAGGAAGCCTTCCCGGCCATCGCCTGGTCGGAAGCGCCGCGCGCGACCCGCGGCCAGCTCTCCCGCGTGCACGACGACGGCCTGCTGCGCCTGGTGCTGGATACACCGGTGACGCACGGCGCCATCGCGCTGGATCCGGACACGGTGCTGTCGAAGGATTCGGCCGAAGCCGCGTTGCGCGCCGCCGGCGCGGGCGTGGCGGCCGTCGATGCCGTGATCGCCGCGACGCAGGCGCCGCGCGCGTTCTGCGCGGTGCGCCCGCCCGGCCACCACGCGACGCCGTCACTGGCGATGGGCTTCTGCCTCTTCAACAGCATCGCGGTCGCCGCGGCGCACGCGCTGGATGCGCATGGCCTCTCCCGCGTGGCGATCGTCGACTTCGACGTGCACCACGGCAACGGCACGCAGGCCATCTTCGGCGGCGACCCGCGCGTGCTGTACGCCAGTTCGCACCAGATGCCGCTGTATCCGGACACCGGTTACGCCAACGAACGCGGCGTGGGCAACGTCGTCAACGCCCCGCTGCGCGCAGGCGCAGGCGGCAAGGACTTCCGCGAGGCGTGGACGCAGGTGCTGCTGCCGGCGATCGCCGCGTTCCGTCCGCAACTGCTGCTGGTGTCGGCCGGTTTCGACGCACACCGCCTGGATCCGCTCGCCCAGCTGCAGCTCGAAGCCGATGACTACGCCTGGCTCACCGGGCAACTGGTGACGCTCGCCGAACGGCACACCCAGGGCCGGATCGTCTCGATGCTGGAAGGCGGCTACGATCTGGCCGCGCTGCGCGAATGCAGCGTCGCGCATGTGGCTGCGCTGATCGGGTGACGTAACAGGCCGGAGGACTCCAGGCCTTAGTCGCGTCCGGCGCGTGGCGTAGTGCGTCGAAGCCGCGCGGTGCCGTAACCGGGAATGAAGCGGTCGACCGGGTGCGAGTTCGCGAGCCCTGCTGTTTCGCGCTCCCGGCTACGAAGCGAGGACGGTCAAAGCGTTGGGGCGAGCGACGTCGATGTCGCATCGAGCCCGCGGCTGCGCTCACCCGATGAAGTGGCGGGCGGATCGGATGCTTTCAGGCTGCAGCGTCGGGGCGCGGCGGTCTGCATCGTTCGCGAAGCGGGGGCCGCGGCGCGTCCGGCTACCGGACCGCGAGCCGCCGACGGCGCCGAACGCCGGCCGGCGCGACAGCCGCCCATAAAAAAACTCTCCCCCCGCCTGGGCTGCGGGGAGAGAGCGGGTGTTGCGGTAATCGGGACTTTCTATTCTTGGTCGATGATTCAGATCATCGGCGCCGGGGTCGCCGGCATGGCAGCAGCAGCGGACTTCTTGGAAGCGCGCTTCTTGCTGGCCTTCTTCGCCGGACGCTTGGCGGCCTTCTTGGTCGCCTTCTTCGCGGACTTCTTGGCGGCCTTCTTCGCCGGACGCTTGGCGGCCTTCTTGGTCGCCTTCTTCGCGGTCTTCTTGGCAGCCTTCTTCGCCGGACGCTTGGCGGTCTTCTTGGCGGCCTTCTTCGCCGGACGCTTGGTCGCCTTCTTGGCGGCCTTCTTCACGGTCTTCTTCGCAGCCTTCTTGGTGGTCTTCTTGGCGGCCTTCTTGGCGCCAGCCTTCTTGGCGACCTTCTTCGCAGCCTTCTTGGCGGCGGGCTTCTTCTTCGCAGCTTTCTTCATGGCCATGGTATGGCTCCTCGTCAGTTGTAAAACAGGCCCCGGTCGGGGCGTCGGTCTTTCGGGTCAACAACAGCCCAGTTCAAAACCTGCCGCAGGCGAACCTGCGGCCAAACGCCGGTGCGTCGGACGCACCAAGGCGAATGCTTTCCCCATCGCGGCAGGCCGGCCCGACCGTGCCCGACGGGGCGAGCTGGCGCGATGCCCGAAGGCGCCGGCCGGCTCGCTGGCGACCGCATCCCAAACAAAAACCCGATCCGCTTTGGGCGAACCGGGCTGGATGCGGTCACTCGTTTGCGTGTAGAGGAGCTGCGTTTTCGCAAAGGACAGGACACCAACGTCCACCGTTTTGTTGTTGCGGGCGGAGGTCCGTTTCTTACCGTGCGTTGTCGCGATCGCTTGACTCACTCTATTCCGCAGGAATCGTCTGCTGGGCGAAACCTAATCACCGTTTTTTGCCATGTCAACAATCCGAAGGATTTTTTTTCGGGGGGTGGTTCCGAGCCGGTCATCGATCCGGACCGCGATCGACGTCCGCGAGCGACGACGACGATACAGACGAATCGCCGCGATCTTCTTCTTCGTTTTCGCAAAGCACATAAAAAAAGGCATTTGCGAATCGCGTCGCGCGCACCGACACGGCGCGTGCGATGCGCGGCATGCGATCGGTGATGGACGCGAATCGACCGTCGAGGGGAGTTTGGGCGGCCATCACGCGCCGACGACCGGCAGGTCGATTTGGCGTCGCACAAGTCGATTTGCGCGAAAACTGCGCAAACTTTTTCCGCCGTCACCGGTCGCTGCGGGGCGTCGTCGATGCAACCGGACGCGATCCTTCGACGATGCGATGCTGCCGTCGTCGTGCACGAACCCTCGCGTGGAAGCACCAGGCGAGCGTCTGACCCGCACACCGACACGGTGTCGCGAGCGCAGCGAAGCGCGACCTGCGCGGCGCGCCGGCATCGCTTGCGAAAACACCGGCGCCAGAAACGACGATGCCGGCGCGGTTGCCCGGCCGGCATCGTGGACTGGACCGCCGCTGGCGCGGCAGGGTTCAGTGGTCTTCGTCTTCCAGCAACTCGGCGTAGTCGTCGGGACCGAGCAGTTCGTTGAGCTGTTCGGCGTCCTCGATTTCCAGCGTGAACAGCCAGCCTTCGCCGTAGGCGTCCTCGTTGATGGTCTCTGGCTTGTCCGACAGCGCGCTGTTCACGGCCGTGATCTTTCCGGTCACGGGCGCATAGACGTCCGAGGCGGCCTTCACCGATTCGACGACCGCGCAGGCGTTGCCGGCTTCGACGCGGTCGCCCACGTTCGGCAGCTCGACGTACACCAGATCGCCCAGCAGGCCCTGCGCGTGATCGGAGATGCCGACGGTCACCTTGCCGTCGCCTTCGACGCGTGCCCATTCGTGGGACTTGAGGAACTTGAGGTCGCCGGGGATCTCGCTCATGGGGTGCTCCGTAGCTGTGCGTCGAACGTGTGGGGGTTGTCGGTTACGCGCCGGCGCAGGCCGCGTTGGGGGCGTAGTGTAACCAAGCGCGGGCGCGCCGGATCAAGCGCAGCCGCGGGTTTCAGATGCCTTCCTTCGGCTTGCCGTCGCGCACGAACGGAAACTTCACGACGCGCACCGGAACTTCCTTGCCGCGGATGTCGACGCGCACCGCGCCGGGCTCGCCCGCCGGCACGCGCGCGAAGGCGATGGCCTTGCCCAGCGTCGGCGAGAACGTGCCCGAGAGGATCTCGCCTTCACCGTTTGCCGTCAGCACCTTCTGGCCGTGGCGAAGCACGCCCTTCTCGTCCATCACCAGGCCGATCATCTGCCTCGGCACGCCGTTTGCTTTCTGCGCCTCCAGCGCCGCGCGGCCGGTGAAGTCGCGGCCTTCGTCCAGCGCGACGGTCCAGGCGAGGGCGGCTTCGTAGGGCGACACGGTTTCGTCCATGTCCTGGCCATACAGGTTCATGCCGGCTTCCAGGCGCAGGGTGTCGCGCGCACCGAGTCCGGCCGGCTTGACGCCCGCGGCGAGCAGCGCGTTCCAGAACGCGACGGTCTGCGCCTCGGGCACGATGATCTCGAAGCCGTCCTCACCGGTGTAACCGGTGCGGGCGACGAAGACGTCGACGCCGGCCGCTGTCCGGGCTTCGGCGGCGGCGAACTTGCCGAGCCCGGCGATCGTCGCGCGATCCTCTTCACGCAACAGGCCGATCACCTTGTCGCGCGCGTTCGGACCCTGCACGGCGATCATGCCGAACTCGGGGCGCTCGGTGACGGTGACGTCGAATGCCTTGGCCTGCTCGGTGATCCAGGCCAGGTCCTTGTCGCGGGTGGCGGCGTTCACGACGAGGCGGAAGAAGGACTCGTCGCGGTAGTACACGATGAGGTCGTCGATCACGCCGCCCTGCGCATTGAGCATGCAGGTGTACAGCGCCTTGCCGGGCGCCTTGAGCTTGTCGACCGAATTGGCGACCAGCCTGCGCAGGAATTCGCGCACCTTCGCGCCGCGCAGGTCGACCACGGTCATGTGCGATACGTCGAACATGCCCGCGTCCTGGCGGACGAGGTGGTGCTCGTCGATCTGCGAACCGTAGTGGATCGGCATGTCCCAGCCGCCGAAGTCGACCATCTTGGCGCCGAGGGCGCGGTGGGTTTCGTTGAGGATGGTCTTCTGCGTCATGGCCGGGTGAAATCGTGGGAAGGGAGCCCGCGATTATCCCGCGCCGCGGCGGTTTCTGCTTGACGTGTCATGGGCGCAGGCCCGCGCGGCCACCGTTCCGCGCACGTCGGCCCCATACGGCACGGCATCGAATCCGCCCGCGGACGGATCCGATGCGCGCCGCCGGTCAGACCGGCTCGACCTTCAGATGCATGCCTTCCACCGCGACCACGCGCACCGGCGTGCCGGCGGCGAGTTCCGGGCCACTGACATCCCAGAACGCGTCGGCGATCTGCACGCGCCCGCGCCCGCCGACGATCGCACGTTCCAGCGGAACCACCCGGCCGATCAGCGTCTCGGCGCGACGGTTGAGCGTCGGCCGGTCGCTGCCGCGCGCGCGGTCGCGGAACCAGCGCCGGTAGACCTGGATCGAGATGAAGCTCAGCGCCACGAATAGCGCGACCTGCGCCAGCACGGGCACATCGAACAGCAGCACGACCACGAACACCGCCGCCGCGGCGAAGCCCAGCCACAGCATGAAGGCACCAGGCGCCATCGTTTCCAGGGCGAACAGCAGCAGCGCCGCCGCCGCCCACGTCACCACCTGCCAGTCCCAGCGCATGGCTCAGCCTCCGCGCGCCGGCATCGGCGGCGGCGTCCGTTGCATCGCTTCCCTGGCCAGCTCGGCGATGCCGGCGAGCGAACCGATCACGCCCGCCGACTCCATCGGCATCATCACGAACTTCTGGTTCGGCGCCTCGGCGAGCGCCTTGAACGCCTCGATGTACTTCTGCGCGACGAAGTAGTTGATCGCGTTGACGTTGCCGCCGGCGATCGCATCGGACACCAGCTGCGTCGCCTTGGCCTCGGCTTCGGCGAGGCGTTCGCGCGCCTCGGCCTGGCGGAAGGCGGCTTCGCGCTGGCCTTCGGCTTCGAGGATGGCGGACTGCTTCTCGCCCTCGGCCTTGAGGATCGCCGACTGGCGCAGGCCCTCGGCTTCGAGGATGTTGGCGCGCTTCTCGCGTTCGGCCTTCATCTGCCGCGCCATCGATTCGACGAGGTCGCGCGGCGGCTGGATGTCCTTGAGCTCGATGCGGTTGACCTTGATGCCCCAGGGGTGCGTCGCCGCATCGACGGCCACCAGTACCTTGGCATTGATCTCGTCGCGCTTGGACAGGGACTCGTCCAGGTCGAGCGAACCGATCGCGGTGCGGATGTTGGTCATCACCAGGTTGAGGATGGCGACCTCGAGCTGCGCGACTTCGTACGCGGCCTTGGCGGCGTCGAGCACCTGGAAGAAGACGATACCGTCCACCTTCACCACCGCGTTGTCCTTGGTGATGACGTCCTGGCTGGGGACTTCCAGCACCTGCTCCATCATGTTGATCTTGCGGCCGACGCCCTGGTAGATCGGCATCAGGAAATGCAGGCCCGGCGACAGCGTGTGCGTGTACTTGCCGAACGCCTCCACCGTCCACTCGTAGCCCTGCGGCACCATGCGTACCGCCTTGAACAACACGATCACGCCGGCGAACAACAGCACGGCAGCCAACAGCGAACCCAGCGACATGGCATCCCCTCCCTGAAGTTGCAGCCAGTATAGGCCGCCCGCGGGAGCGGACAGGGCCGGGTGGACGCTGCCGGAATCGGGTCCGGTGGCCACATCAGGCCGCCCCCCGGACCAGCCGATCCGTCGCGCATCGGCAAACGATCGCCGGCCCGTGCGACGGTCTGCCCTCCGGGCGCATCCTTCACCCCTGGATGCCGACCACTTCCTCCTTCGCCATCGACGTGCCCGACTCGCTGCTCGCCCGTGCGCGCGCCGGTGAACGCAGCGCATTCGAGCAGTTGTACCGCTGGTTCGAACGCCCGGTGTTCACGCTGGCGCTGCGCATGTGCGGCGACCGCGAGGAGGCCGCAGAAGTACTGCAGGACACGATGCTGAAGGTGCTCGGTCGCGTGGCGGAGTTCCGCGGCTGCGGCGCGGGTGGCGAAGGCAGCCCGTTCTGGGCGTGGCTGCGCCAGATCGCGGTGAACGAGTCGTTGATGCGCCTGCGCAGCCGGCGTTGCCACGGCGAAGTGGCGATCGACGACGAGCAGGCGCTGGAAGACCTCGCGCCGCCCCCACCGGCGGCCGCCGATGCCGCGCAGCTGCAGCGCGCGCTCGCGCAGTTGCCGCCCGTCACCCGCAGCGTGCTCTGGCTGTACCACGCCGAGGGCTATACCCACGAGGAAATCGCGGCGCTGATGCAGCGCACGGCGAGTTTCTCCAAATCGCAACTGGCACGCGGCAGCCGGCGACTGCGCCTGCTGCTGGAGCCGGACAGCGGAGACGGCGAAGTCGCGCGCAGCAGCGTCATCGCCGGAGTCGCGACATTCGAGGTGCGTCATGCCTGACTTCATCGATTCCCACCCGCAGGACTTGCCCCGGACCTGGGGCGAAGCCTTCGCCGCACTGCCGCCCGAGCCCCTGCCCGGCGACGGTTGGCAACGCCTCGGTGCCCGACTCGATGCGCGCGCTTCGCGCCAGGGCGCCGCGCGACGCGAACGCCGCCTGAGCTGGTTGATCGGCATCGCCAGCGCTGCCGTCCTGGTAATGGCGGCGTGGTCGCCGCTGTCGCGCTGGTGGCAGCGCGAGCCGCGCGCCGTGCAAAGCAGCGTCGTCGCGGTCACGGTGCCGGCCACGCGCGATCCGGTGATGGCGCGCGACGTGACGCCTCCGCCCGCGTCCGCGACGACCGCCGTCAGCAAGCCCGTTGCGACGGCCTCGGCGACGCATCCCGCCGCCCACGAACCGATCGCCCGCGCGCCCGAGCGCAGCACCGCCCGTCGTGCGAGCAAACGCATGCAGAACGCGACCGTCGCCACACGCACGCCCGCGAGCGAATCCCGGCGCGAGTCGCAACCCGGAATCGCGGAGGCGGCACTCGCCGCATCCACGACCGATCCGCTGGAGAAACTCAAGACGCAATCCGCCCAGCTCGAAGCACTGGTAGCGATGGCGCGCGACGACCGCGTCGGCAGCGCCAGCAGCGAGTTGCTGAGCGGCGAGATCGACGCGGGGATCGCCGCGATCGACGTCGCGCTGTCCCGCGCCGACCTCACGCAGGCGCGGCAGCAGGAGCTGTGGCAGCGACGCGTCGACCTGCTGCAGCAGCTCGCCGGCGTCGAAGCGACATCGCGCTGGCTGGCGGCGCAGGGCGCGTCGAACGAAACCCTGCTGGTCGCCGTCGACTGACCGGCTCTTCCACAACCCTCTTCATTCCCGACACGCGGAGACTTCCATGAAACGCCCCCTTCCCCTCGCTGCCGGCCTGGCGTCGGCAGTTGCCCTGGCCCTGGCGGTCGGCGCGTTCGCGCAGGCCGCGCCGGATAGCGGCAAACAGAAGGAACTCGCCGCTGCACGCGAAGAACTGCATCGCGCGGCGCAGCGTGTCGCCGAGCTCTCGCGCGAGGTCGGCGGGACGCCCGACATGGTCATCGAACGTCGGCTGCTGCGACGCCCGGTGCTCGGCGTCATCCTCGAAGGCGACGACGCCGCCGGCGTGCGCATTGCCGCCGTCACCCCGGAAAGCGGTGCCGCCAAGGCCGGATTGCGCAGCGGCGACCGCATCGTCGCCATCGACGGCAAGACACTCGCAGGCAGCGATGGCGATGCCCGCCTCGCCGATGCGCGTGCCCGTCTGCGCACGCTCGACGAGAAGACGCCGGTCGCACTGGCCTATGTGCGCGATGGCCGCCAGGCCAGCGTGAAGGTCACGCCGAGCGCGGGCGACCAGCTGCTCATGCTGCACTCGGGCAATGGCGAATCCGCGCTCACGGAGGTGCCGGCGATACGCATCCTTCCCGGCGGCGGCACGGAGGTGAAGTCGCGCGTGGTGCATGTCGCGCCGGGCGGCATCGCGCCGCAGATCCGCCGCGAGATCGTCCGCGAAGACCTGTGCGGGGACCGGACGGACTGCCGCCTGCCGCTGCTGGCCGAAGCGTTCCGCTGGAACGGTCTCAATCTGGCATCGGTGGACAAGGACCTGGGGCGCTACTTCGGCACCGACAGCGGCGTGCTCATCCTCAGCATTCCTGGCGACATGGGCGACCTGCGTCCGGGCGACGTGCTCAAGAAGGTCGACGGCAAGCCGGTCGCCACGCCGCGCGAAGCGATGGCGGCCGCGCATGCGCATGGCCCCGGCGCCGAGGTCCCGATCCAGTACCTGCGCGATCGCAAACTGTTCGACACGCGCCTGACCTTGCCGGAGCGCGCGATCCTGCGCCTGCCGCTTCCGCCGGCGCCACCGGCACCGCCCGCGCCACCGCCGACACCGCACGCCCTCGCGGTTCCGGCGCCCGCACCGGCGCCGCCCACACCGGCCCTGCCGCCGGCTCCGCCCGCGCCCGCGGCACCGGACGCGCCAGCCGCGCCACTGCCGCCACCGGAGCCGCTCTCGCTGCTCTGAGGTTTCGTCAACGAGCCCCGTGCAGTGTCACGGGGCTCGTGCATTTGCAGCGACGGTGGCGTGGGCGGCTATCGCGCCGTTGCGGCTTCGACGCGTGCCCAGGCCGCTTCGTCCAGCGACTGGTACAGCGCCAGCGCCTGCAGGTTCTGCAGCAACTGCTCGACGCGGCTGGCACCGAGGATGACGCTGGACACGTGCGGATTGCGCAGGCACCAGGCGATGGCGAGGGTCGCCGGGGCGTGGCCCATCTCCCGCGCCGCGGCAGCGAAGCGCGCGGCACGTTCGAGACGGTGCGCCTCGTCGTCGCCCACGACGAGTCGCTTGAGCCAGCCCAGGTCCGCGCGGTCGAGTCGCGCCTCGGCATTCGTTCCGCCGGCGTACTTGCCGGTGAGCAGGCCCGACGCGAGCGGCGAGAACGTCGTGGTGCCCAATCCCAGTTCGGCATACAGCGGCGCGTATTCGAGCTCGACACGCTCGCGGTTGAGCAGGTTGTACTGCGGCTGCTCCATCGTCGGCGCATGCAGGTTGGCGGCGCGCGCCACGCGATGCGCCTCGCGGATCAGCGTCGCCGGCCATTCGGAGGTGCCCCAGTACAGCACCTTGCCCTGGCGGATCAGCGCGTCCATCGCCCACACGGTTTCCTCCACCGGCGTGTCCGGATCGGGCCGGTGGCAGTAGTACAGGTCGAGATAGTCCACGCGCAGCCGCCGCAGCGCGGCGTGGCAGGCATCGGTCACGTGCTTGCGCGACAGGCCCTTCTGGGTCGGGCGCGGATCGGCCACCGATCCGAACAGCACCTTGCTCGACACGCAGTAACCGTCGCGCGGCAGCCGCAGGTCGGCGATCACGTCGCCCATCACCGTTTCCGCCATGCCGTTGGCGTAGCCCTCGGCGTTGTCGAAAAAGGTGACGCCGTGATCCCAGGCGGCCGCCACCAGGTCGCGCGCCACGCCGCGCCCGATCTGCGCACCGAAGGTGAGCCAGGCACCGAAGGACAGGGCGGACAGTTGCAGGCCCGAGGAACCGAGGCGGCGGTATTGCATGGCGACTCCGTGAAATCATCCGCGAGGGCGTGCATGCTACCGCCGCCCGTCCCGACCCGTGTGGGAGATACCGCGTGCAGGCCCTGCTGCCCCAGATCCGCGACACGCTGCGCCTGCTGTTCGCGCAACCCGACGAGGTGATGCTCGAAGTCGGGTCCGGCGGCGAGCTCATCGCCGCGCGGCTGCGCGCGGTCATCGCGCTGCTGCTGTTGCTGCTGCCACTGGTCAATGCCGCGGGCGGCGGCAGCATCCGCGAAACCATGATCGGCCTGGGCGGCGCCGTCTTCGTCAACGTCTTCGCCCAGGTCTGGCTCGCGCTGGCGCACCGGCAGCGCCAGCACCGCTGGCTGCCCTTCGCCAGTTCGGCCTTCGACGTGACGGCGGCAACGCTCGTGCTGGCCGTGCTCGCGTTCAATCACCTGCCCTCCGGCCTCAACAGCATGGTCGTGTGGTGCGGCTATCTGCTGGCGCTGGTGTTGACCGCGCTGCGCGGCGATGCGCGCGTCACCCTGTTCGCCGGCGCGCTGGCGCTGCTCGAATACTCCCTGCTCGCCGCCATCGCGATCAGCTCGGCGCGATCGCCCGAACAGCTGATCTCCGCCGACTACGGCGCCGTCACCGTGGGCACGCAGGTCCAGCGCGTGGTGCTGCTGGCGATCACCACGCTGATCACCGCGATGGTGACGTTCCGCATGCAGCGCGTGGTCGAGATGTCCGGCACCGACGGGCTGACCGGCCTGCCCAATCGCGTGTGGCTGCTGCACCGCGCGCCGCGCGTGATGGATGCGGTGCAGCGCGACGGCAGCAGCCTGTCGCTCGCACTGATCGATCTGGACCACTTCAAGCGCGTGAACGACGAAGCCGGTCACCGCGCCGGCGACCGCGCGCTGCGGCACGTGGTGACGATCCTGCGCGAGGGCGCCGAGCCGGGCGAGAACCTGGTGCGCATCGGCGGCCAGGAATTCGTGCTGCTCATGCGCAAGCCGATCGGCAGCGCCTGGGAACGCGTGGACCACCTGCGCCGGCAGTTGCTGCAGCGGCCGTTCGAACCCGAGCGCGGCGGCGAGCCGTTCCGCCTGAGCCTGAGCGCCGGCATCGCCACCTACCCGCAGGAAGGCGCCGACCTGTCGCGTCTGCTACGGCGCGCCGACCAGCGCCTGCAGGAAGCCAAGCGCGAGGGCCGCAACCGGGTGGTCGCCCGCGACAGCTGAAACCGCGCACCGGAACCCGCCCTCGGCCCGCGCCGGTGCGGCTTCCGGGCCGCCCGCGCGTCGCGGTTGCCGGCACTGGCGGCCGCCGCTACCCTGCGGCGACTTACGCCGACGCCGGCACCAGGGGAATTCAGTGGAAGTACTTGCACGCGTGGCCTTCGGCCTGTTCGGCCTTGCCGTCCTGATCGGACTGGCCTGGCTGTTTTCCAATAACAAGAAGGCCGTCGACTGGAAGCTGGTCGTCACCGGCGTGACCCTGCAGATCGCCTTCGCCGCGCTGGTGCTGCTGGTGCCCGGCGGCAAGGAAGTGTTCGACGCGGCCGGGCGCGGCTTCGTCAAGCTGCTCGAGTTCACCGGCGTCGGTACCAACCTGATCTTCGGCGACCTGTCGCAGCCGGCGAAGTTCGGCTTCATCTTCGCCTTCCAGGTGCTGCCGACCATCATCTTCTTCGCTTCGCTGATGGGCATGCTCTATCACCTGGGCGTGATGCAGTGGATCGTGCGCGGCATGGCCTGGGCGATCACCAAGGTGATGCGCGTGTCGGGCGCGGAAACCACCAGCGTGTGCGCCAGCGTGTTCATCGGCCAGACCGAGGCGCCGCTGACGATCCGTCCGTACCTGAGCCGCATGACCCAGTCCGAGCTGCTGACGATCATGGTCGGCGGCATGGCGCACATCGCCGGCGGCGTGCTCGCCGCCTACGTGGGCATGCTCAGCGGCGGCGACCCGGTGCAGGGCGCGTTCTACGCCAAGCACCTGCTCACCGCCTCGATCATGGCCGCGCCGGCGACGCTGGTGATTTCCAAGATCCTGATGCCGGAAGTGGGCGAACCGCTCACCCGCGGCAAGGTGAAGATGGAGGTCGAGAAGAGCACGGCGAACGTGATCGATGCGGCCGCCGCGGGCGCCGGCGATGGCCTGCGCCTGGCGCTCAATGTCGGCGCGATGCTGCTGGCGTTCACTGCGCTCATCGCGCTGCTCAACGCGCCGCTGACCTGGGCCGGCGAGCAGACCGGCCTCGCCGCGATGCTCGGCAAGCCCACCGACCTGGGCACCCTGCTCGGCTACGTGATGGCGCCGATCGCCTGGGTGATCGGCGTGCCGTGGCAGGACGCCACCACCGTCGGCGGCCTGATCGGGCAGAAGATCGTGCTCAACGAATTCATCGCCTACCTGCAGCTGTCGGACATCATCAACGGCAAGGTGCAGGGCGTGGCGCTGACCGAGCAGGGCAAGCTGATTGCGACCTACGCCCTGTGCGGGTTCGCCAACTTCAGCTCGATCGCGATCCAGATCGGCGGCATCGGCGGCCTCGCCCCGGAACGCCGCCACGACCTCGCCCGGCTCGGGCTCAAGGCGGTGCTGGGCGGCTCGATCGCGACGTTCATGACCGCCACGATCGCCGGCGTGCTGACCACCTTCGGCAGCTGACCCGCTTTCGGAAGCAGCGATGAAACGGGCCGCGGATGCGGCCCGTTTTTTTTCGTGAGCGTCGCGTTTCCCGCGACCGCGGGCAGGCATGCTGGTCCCCGGCCGCGCGACGCCGGTGACCGGCGTGACGGCGGCCTTCACGTTGCAGGAAGTGGGCGCGTGGCTACATGCGCGTGCCGCGGCGCAGGATTTCGACGGACCGGAGCAGGGAGACGCACATGGGCACCGCATCCCGCAAGCAGGCCGACCGACGCATCGTCGCGGACACGGCCTGGAGCGATTTCGCACGCGCACTGGAGATCGACGTCGCCACCCTGCGTGCGGTGGCGGAGGTGGAATCGGCAGGCGACGGCTTCCTCCCGCCGCCCTCGGACAAGCCGAAGGTGCTGTTCGAGGGCCACGCCTTCCATCGCCTCACCGGAGGCCGCTACGACCGCGAGCATCCCGGGCTGAGCTACGCGAAGTGGAGCCGGAGCAAATATTCGGGTTCGCCCGCCGGCGAATGGCGGCGGCTGGAAGCGGCATGCCGGCTTGACCGCGCCGCCGCGCTGCAGTCGGCGAGCTGGGGCCTGTTCCAGATCATGGGCTTCAACTACCCCTACTGCGGCTGCGTCGACGTCGATGCCTTCGTCGCCCGGCAGTACGAGAGCGCGACGCGGCAACTCGCCTTGATGGTGAAATTCGTGTCGCGCCCGCCGTTGCTGCCTGCGTTGCGCAAGCACGACTGGAAAGCGTTCGCGCGCGCCTACAACGGGCCCGGTTACGCCGCGAACCATTACGACGAGCGCCTCGCCGCCGCGCATGCGCGCTGGAGTGACACGCTGCCGACGTCGCGTCCGAGCCGACGTGCGCGCGGACGCGCGGCCCTGCCGCCGGGGCGCGAGGGCTTCGTCGCGATCCGCGAGATCCGGCGCGAAAACCCGCGCCGCCGCAACGTGCGCCCCGATGCGGTCGACCTGCGCGACTGGGAATACCGCCCCAACATCGCCATCGCCCCGCGCGATGCGCTGATGCCCAACGACCCGCGCGCGGTGAAGCAGCAGGGTTCGACCAACGCCTGCACCGGCTTCGCGCTGGCGACGGTAATCGAATACCTGCTGGACCGCGCGCAACGCCCGGTCGTGACCATGTCGGGCTACATGCTCTACAGCATGGCCCGCCGCTACGACGAATGGGCCGACGAGGGCGACGAGACCGACAGCGGCTCGTCGCTGCGCGGCGCGCTCAAGGGCTGGTCGCACCACGGCGCCAGCGCCGAACGCCTGTGGCGCACGCTGCAGATGCCGCGCGCGACCAACGACGAATCCGACTGGTGGCTGGACGCGGTGAAGCGGCCGATGGGCGCGTACTACCGCATCGACCCGAAGAACATCCGCGACATGCACGTCGCACTCGCCGAAGTGGGCGCGATCTACGCCAGCGCGTACACGCACACCGGCTGGGACGCGCTGCTGCACGACCGGCGTTCGCCGGCGCAGTCGTCGATCGGCGAGATCCCGGTGATGCAGGCGGGCACCGGCGCGCGCGACCAGGGCCATGCCTTCGCGATCGTCGGCTACACCAGCGACGGCTTCGTCGTGCAGAACTCGTGGGGGCCGGACTGGGGACGCGGCGGCTTCGCCGTGTTGCCTTATGAGGACTGGCTCGCGAACGCGATGGACTGCTGGGTGGTGCAGCTGGGCGCGGTCACCATCGAGCACGAGCGCGTCGCGCGCGCGCCGTCGCTGCGCACCGACGCGGCCGGCAAGGCGATCGTGTCGGGCGATGCGACGCTGGCGTACCACGAGATCTCGCCGTTCGTCATCGACATGGAGAACGAGGGCCGGCTCAGCCAGCGCGGCCGCTTCCGCACCACGCCCCACGACCTGCGCCTGCTGGTCGAGCACCACCTGCCGCACGCGGCGACGCTGTGGGGTTCGGGCACTACCGGCCACATCGACATCGCGCTGTACGCACATGGCGGCCTGACCAGCGAGGACGCCGCGGCGGAAACGGCGCGCGCATGGATTCCGCACCTGTACTCCAGCCGCATCTTCCCGGTGTTCCTGATGTGGGAAACCGGGGCGTTCCAGACGCTGGGCGACATCTTCGAGGATGCCGTGCGCGGCGAAGCCGAGAAGACCGGCGGCGAGCGCTGGAACCGCTTCAGGGACGAGCTGCGCGAATGGTGGAACGAACGCCTGGAGGCACTCGCGCGCCCACCCGGTCGTCCGCTGTGGAACCAGATGAAGGACAACGCGCGCGACATCTCCGAAGCGCGCGAGGCCGGCGTCACCCAGTTGCTCGCGCTGCTGCGCGGTCCCGCGGCGCGCGCGCTGCCGCCCATCCGCCTGCACCTGATCGGCCATTCCGCCGGCGCGATCGTGCAGGCGCACCTGGGCGCGACGGCGCTGAAGCGCGGCTTCGACGTGGCCTCGGTCAGCCTGCTCGGCGCCGCGGTCCGGATCGACGAGTTCGACCGCCAGCTCGGCGCTTCGATCGTGGGCCGGCGCATTCCCGTGCTGCTGGCCAACCTCACCGACGCTGCCGAACGCGCCGACGACACCTGCAAGCCCTACGGGCACTCCTTGCTGTACCTGGTGTCGCGCGCGTTCGAGGAGCACAAGGAAACGCCGGTCCTCGGGATGGAGAAGCACCTGGTGCCCACGCTACCCACGCATGCCTGGGGCGCGCAGGTGCAGCAGCTGCGCTGCCCGGGCTTCAGCTGGCGCCCAGGCGATGCGGCCACGCGCGCGACCAGCCACGGCGGTCTGGACAACGACGAAGCCGTGCGCGCCGCGGTGGTGTCCTTCATCCGCAGCCGCTGAGCGCGCTCACGGCGACACCGGTTTGCCACGCACCACGGTCATGCGGATGCGCGTGGTGTTGCGGATGTCGTCCAGCGGACTGGCATCGAGCACCAGCAGGTCGGCGACCTTGTCCACCTGCACGGTGCCGCGCGAATCCAGGCCGAGCGCCGCGGCGCCGTTGCGTGTGGCCGCGACGATCGCCTCCATCGGCGTGAAGCCCGCGGCCTCCACCAGCAGCGCGAGTTCCTCGTGCGTGTGCGGCAGGTCGAACTCGTCCCGCGGCTCGAACCAGTCGGTGCCCGTGGTCACGCGCACGCCGGCCTGGTGCGCCAGCCGCGTGGCCTTTGCGGCCCAGGCGAAGGCGGCATCGGTCCAGTCCGCCTGCACGTCCGGCGAGTAGTTGCGCATCGCCTTGTAGACATACAGCGTGGCGTCGAGGAAGACGCCGCGCGCGGCCATGCGCCTGTACAGCGCGAGCAGGCGCGGATCGTCCGGGGCGACGCTCGACCACGGCCCTTCGGTGCGCTTGCGGTAATCGCCGGGGATGGAGGCCGCGCCCTCCCACACCAGGTACGGCGCATGCGCGAGCGAGCCGACGCCGGCCTCGACCAGGTCGCCGGGACCGGCGGGAAACACGGTGGCGTGCGCGGTGGTCAGCAGGCCCTGCCGGCGCGCCTCGGCGATGATCCGCCGCACGAGTTTCGCGTCCATGTCGCCGTAGAGCTTGATGTTGGTGGCGCCGGTGCCCTTCGCTTCGGCGACCGCCTGGCGCAGGTCGGTGCCGGCATTGACCGCGCGGGTCCACGGCGCCGAGCCCGGCGCGCGGCCTTCGGCCATCTCCGTCGTCGGTCCGTCCTTGTAGATGTCGGCGCCGCCGAACAGCGCGCTGTAAACGACTTGCGGTCCGATGAATTCGCCAGTGCCGGTGGCGCGTTCCAGTTCCGCCAGCGCACGCGCGTCGCCGGCGAGATCGCGCACCGCGGTCACGCCGCCGCGCACCGCGCTGCGCAGGATCGCCTCGGCGTGCGGGCGCGCGTCCGGAAAACGCGCGACGTGGACGTGCGTGTCGATCAGGCCCGGCATCACCCAGGCGCCGTGCAGGCCGATGCGCAGCCAGCGCGCGTCGGGTTCCGGCTCGGGCACGCGCCCGTCCTCGTCGATGGCGACGATGATCCCGTCGCGCGCCACCAGCCGTCGCACCTCGCGCGGTGGCGCGCCGGTGCCGTCGACGAGATGGAAGTCGGTGAGTTCGAGGTATTCCACCGCCTGCGCCGGCAACGCGGCACAGGCCAGCAGCACGACTGCCAGGCGGGACAGCAGGCCCATGGTGCCTCCGGGAGAGCGCGCGATCGCGCGCGCCGATGGTGACACAGCAGCGCGGGGCGTTCATCGCACGAAGAAGCGCCACGCGGCCCGCAGAGCCGCGACGACGGCAAGCGCCTACAATCCGCGCCATGCGGATCGGCAGCTTCGACATCGCTCCCCGCGTGATCCTCGCGCCGATGGCGGGCGTCACCGACAAGCCGTTCCGGGTGCTGTGCAAGCGCCTGGGCGCGGGGCTGTGCGCGTCGGAAATGACGACATCGGACCCGCGCTTCTGGAACACCGCCAAGTCGCGCCACCGCATGGACCACGAAGGCGAGCCCGCGCCTATCAGCGTGCAGATCGCCGGCACCGTGCCCGCGCTCCTCGCCGACGCGGCGCGCCACAACGTCGATCACGGCGCGCAGATCATCGACATCAACATGGGCTGCCCGGCGAAGAAGGTCTGCAATGCCTGGGCCGGCTCCGCGCTGATGCGCGACGAAGCGCTGGTCGCGCGCATTCTCGAAGCGGTGGTGGCCGCGGTCGACGTGCCGGTGACGCTGAAGATCCGCACCGGCTGGGCCGAGGGACAACGCAACGCGCCGACGATCGCGCGCATCGCCGAGGCCTCCGGCATCGCTGCGCTCGCCATCCACGGGCGCACGCGCGACCAGCAGTACACCGGCGTGGCCGAGTACGAAACGATCGCGGACATCAAGTCGCAGCTGTCGATCCCGGTGATCGCCAACGGCGACATCGATTCGCCGCGCAAGGCCGCGCAGGTGCTCGCCGAAACGGGCGCCGATGCGGTGATGGTCGGACGCGCCGCGCAGGGCCGGCCGTGGATCTTCCGCGAGATCGCCCATTACCTGGCCACCGGCGAAGAACTGCCGGAACCGACCGTGGCCGACGTCCGCGACATCCTGCTCGCGCACCTCGCGCACCTGCACGCGTTCTACAGCGAGCAATCCGGCGTGCGCATCGCCCGCAAGCACCTGGGCTGGTACGCGAAGGACCGCCCGGAAAACGCCGCCTTCCGCGCCGTGGTGAATCGCGCTGAAACCGCCGATGCGCAACTGCGGCTCACCCGCGACTATTTCGACGCGTTGGCAGCGGGCGTTACGCCCGACATTCCCGCGGCCGCCTAGGCGTTACTGCGCGACGCAAGCCTGCGCTGCTTGCAGCCACGCCGATGGCAGGCCAACTGGGTGCCGCCGATGCGCACAAACGCAACGCGCCAACGATTGCATGACATTTCCAGTGCGACATTTTTCGTGCCATCACGCGCGATGCATGACGGAAGTCATGCGCGTGAACGTCGCAACTGAAACGAATGGTGCATCGGCGCCAACGAATGCAGGTCGGCGCGCGTTCGCGTTGATCGTTGTTGCTGCGACGGTGTGCGGCCGTTGTCGCGACGACCGCAAGCCTTGTTACTGCCGCCGGAAGTAATAACGTCCAATGGGCGATGTAATCGCATCGCGCCATTGCGGAAATATGCAGTACGGGACAGGCCCCACACCGCGACACTCCGCCGCAACCGTCCCGGACGTTCCACGTCGACGCCGCACTTCGACGCACTCAACCGGAGGCTACCCATGAACACCAGGCTCGCAATCCTCGCGGCAGTCTTGATGGCCGCATCCGCACCGGCACTGGCCGGAGGCGACAACCCCTGCAGGCAGCTGGCCCAGGAAACCGGGCTCAGCGAGCGCAAGGTGAACATGGTGCTCGGCAACCGCACCTCGTTCGCCGAATACACCTACACCTACGACCGCAGCCTGGCCCGGCTGCGCAAGACCATCGGCGAAGGCCGCTACGACCAGCTGATGAACAAGGGCGAGTTGATCTCGGCCTCGGTGGACGTGAAGGCCCGCGCATTGCTGGCGGCGCTCGACGAAAGCCGCGACGAAACCCGCGCGACCCCGTAAGACGACTCACGGCTCGACAGCCCGGCCAGCCTCCACGCGAGCTGCCGGACGTGACTGCGATGTCGGCGGCGCCTCCCAGATCCGCCGCCACATCGCATCGAGCCTGCGCCGCGCCTCCCACGGCCAGCGCAACTGTTCCGGGCGCATTTCCCGCCACTGCCGGCCTTCTCGCCGCGCCACGGCGAAGCGGAACGAGTAGTCCGGTTCCGCACCCATCCGCAGGTCCGACAGCACCAGCAGCGCACCGCGCTGCCGGGCCTTCACGAAGCCGTGGTTGAACCACAGCAGCCGTTCCACCCCACGGTAGTCGCGCACCGCGGCCAGTGCGGCCACGTCGCTGGGATAGGCGCGGAACTGCATCGGTCCGCGATCGGCGACGAGCGAGCGTTCGCCTTCGAGGAATCCGTCCGGCGTCATCGCGACCACGCGCCACAGCAGGATGTTGAACGGCATCGGCACCGAGAAACGCGGCGCGTCCTGCAGGCCGCGCGCGGCCAGCGCAGGCTCCGCTACGGCTTCGATACGGAACTTCGCCAGCTGCGACAGGCCGAGGTAAGCCACGGCCAGCGCGAGCCCGGTGACCAGCGCGCGCTGGGCGAGGAGACGTTCGCGTGCGAACCACGCGATCACGCACGGCACGATCAGGCACAGGCTGAAGAGCGGATCGATGATGAACAGGCTCGACCACATCGCCGGCGGTGCCGGCAGCGGCCACAGCAGCTGCGTGCCGTAGACCGTGAAGGCGTCGAGCAGCGGATGCGACAGCAGGCCCGCCTGGAAGATCCAGAACCAGCGTCGCGGCGCCTGTGCGACGCGACCGCCGCGACGGCGTAACCACGCCCACAGCGCCCAGGCGACCAGCGGCAGCAGCAATAGCGAATGCGTCGCGCCGCGATGCCAGACCATGCGTATCACCGGATCGTCGCTGAGCAGCAGCGGCAGCACGTCCAGGTCGGGCAGGCTGTTGATCGCCGCGCCGGCCAGCAGGGCGGCCCGGCGTTGCGAAGCGGGCGCGATCGCAGCGGCGATGGCGCCACCGACGAACAGATGCGTGAGCGAGTCCATGCCGCGATGCTACCGGTACCGTCATCGCATCGCGAGGATGCGCAACGCGCGATATGCGGCATCGACGTTAGGAATTCCATAAGTCACCTCACCCGACGCGGTACTGGCATCCATCCGCCGCGCGGCTTCTGCTGTGCACCTGTTCTTCGGCAGCCGGTACGGCCACATGGACCCTCGCAGGGAGGCATAACGCACACGCATCCGGAGCGGCGATGACGCGATTCGCAACGACGCGCTGGAGTCTCTTCCTCGATGCCCGTGACCCGGGCACATCGCGCCGTGCGCTGGAGGAAATCTGCCGTGCCTACCACGCGCCCGTGCTCGCCTACGTCCGCGGCCACGGCTATTCGCAGAGCGATGCGGAAGACCTCACGCAGGAGTTCTTCGCGCGCTTCCTCGAAGGACGCTGGGATACCGGCGTTGATCCGCACCGCGGCCACTTCCGCGCATTCCTGCTGGTGGCGGTGCGCCGCTTCCTGATCAGCAGCGACGTGGCCGCACATACGCTCAAGCGCGGCGGCGGCACGTTGCAGCTCAACGGCGACCAGGAGCTGGAGCAGATCGAAGCGCCCGAGGGCGACAGCCCGGAGCAGGCGTTCCACCGCGCCTGGGCGCTGGCGGTGCTCGAGCGCAGCTTCGCACGCCTGCGCGAGGAGACCGCGCGCGCGGGCAAGTCGCAGTTGTTCGAGCAACTGAGCCCCTACCTCGGCGAGCGTCCCGCGACCGACGAGTACCAGCGCATGAGCGAGGAACTGGGACTGCGCTCGAACACGATCGCCGTCGCCGTGCATCGCCTGCGCGCGCGACTGCGCGAGCTGGTGCGCGAGGAACTGGCCGATACCTGCGGCGGCCCCGCCGGCGTGGAGGCGGAACTCCACGCACTGCGCGACACGCTCAGGCACCTCGATGGCTGAGGCACGCGCCAGCGTCGCCGGGGCGGCGCGGTGACGCCGCACGACGGACACCGTCCGCAGGCGCGTGAACCGCGCAAGGCGGACCTCGCGCGCATCGCGTTCAACGTATCGACGCTGAAACTCGCCGGGGCCGGGCTCGCGGGCGTCACGCCGCGCGCGCGCGAGGCGGCGCCGGCGCTCGACCTGGGCGATCCCGCGCAACGCTGCTTCGGCGACTTCGAACTGCTCGAACGCATCGGCGAAGGCGGCATGGGCGCGGTGTACCGCGCGCGCCAGACCTCGCTGGACCGCGAGGTCGCACTGAAGCTGCTGTCCGCCGGCCCGTGGGCCTCGGAAGACTTCATCGCGATGTTCAAGTACGAAGCGCAGAGCGCGGCGGGCCTGCATCATCCCAACATCGTCGCGGTGTATGCGATCGGCGAACAGGAAGGGCTGATCTACTACGCGATGGAACTGGTCCCCGGCGAGACGCTGGACCATTGCCTCGACCGCGTGCATGCGATGGCGCCCCGCGATGCGGCGGTGCTGGTGCGCACCATCGCCGAGGCGGTGGACTACGCGCATCGCCTGGGAGTGCTGCACCTCGACCTCAAGCCCGCGAACATCCTGCTCGACCGCGCCGGCCAGCCCAAGGTCTCCGACTTCGGCCTGGCGCGGCGGCTCGGCCGCAGCCTGAGCATCGAGAACGAGCAGGTGCTGGGCACGCCCAGTTACATGGCGCCCGAACAGGCCGATCCGCTGCGCGGCGTGCTCACGCCGGCCACCGACGTGTGGGGACTGGGCACGATCCTGTACGAATGCGTCGCCGGTTCGCCGCCGTTCCTCGCGCCGAGCGCGGAGGAAACGCTGCGCCTGGTGCGCGAAGGCCGCGTGCGCCGGCTCAGCCGCAGCGCGACCGTGCATCGCGACCTGGAAGCGATCTGCGCGAAGTGCCTGGCGCGCTCGCCCCTGCACCGTTACGTCACCGCGCGTGCGCTGGCCGACGACCTGGGGCGGTACCTCGAAGGGCGCCCGGTGCGCGCGCGTCCGCTCAACGTGTGGCAACGCGTGGGCCACTGGGCGCAGCGCGAGCCCGCACTGGCCTTCGCGGTCGCCGGCGCGGCGCTTGCGCTGGTGTCGGGCATCGCCGCGACCTCGCTGCAATGGCAGCGCGCGGAACGCAACGCGGCGGCGGCGCGCGAGGTCAACCGCTTCATCAACGAGGACCTGCTGGCCATCGCCGATCCCTATCGCATCGACAAGGACATGACCGACGTGCTCGCGCGCGCCGAGGCACGGCTCGATGCGAGCTTCGCCGACCAGCCGGCGGCGCGCGCGCAGATCGGCCTGTCGATCGGCCGGGCCTGGCTGGGCCAGGGCCACTGGCACGAGGCGCGGCTGCGCCTGGAGCGCACGTATGGCGATGCGGAACGCGCGCTCGGGCCGCAGCATCCGCAGACCCTGGCGACCGCCGAATACCTCGCGCTGGCGCAGACCTACGACGCGCAGTACACGCAGTCCGAAGCGGTCTATCGCACGCTTCTGCCCACGCTGCGGCAACGCTACGGCGCGACCAGCCCGCGCACGCTGCGGGTGCGGCGCAACCACGCGATGATGCTGTACGAAACCGATCGCTTCGAACCCGCGCTGCGCGAGCTGCGCGCGCTGCGTGCCGACTCGCTGGGCGTGCCGGGATCGCTCGCGGAAATCGACGCGACGCTCGCGGACCTCTACACGGAGACCAACCGCTGGGACGAGGCGATGGTGACGCTGCAGGACGCGCTCGCGCGCTCGCGCCGGCAATGGGGCGCCAGTCATCCCGAGTACCTGTGGCAGCAGGTTTCGCTCGGCGACATGCTGATGATGCGCGGCCAGTGGGACCAGGCGGACGCCCTCTTCAGCCACATCCACGAGGGCCTGGTCGAGACCATCGGCGACAGCCATCCGCGCACGCTCACCGTGGTGCACTACCTCGGCCTGGTCCGGCTCGAACGCGGACAACCGGCGAAGGCGCTGCCGCTGCTGCGGCACGCCCTGCGCGAACGCCTGCGTGTGCAAGGCCCCGACCACAACTGGACGCACTACTCGATGAACCGCGTCGCCGAGGCGCTGGTGGAACTCGGGCGCCCCGACGAAGCGATCCCGCTCGTGCAGCAGGCGCTGCAGTCGGTCGATCGCACCGGCCGCCGTCGGCAGGCGTACGTGATCCTGCTGCTCGACACGATGGGCCGCGCCTATCTCGCCAAGGGCGAACCCGCGCGCGCCGAGCCGTATCTGCGCGAAGGACTGCAACTCGCGCGCGACACCCTGCCCGCCAACAACGTCCGCCGCGGCATCATCGAACGCAGCATGGGCGACCTGTGCGCGCGCCAGCACCATGCCATCGAAGCGCGCGCGCACTACGCGACGGCGCTGGCGATCTTCACCGAAGGCTGGGGGCCGCGACATCCGTGGGCGCGCGATCTGCGTGCCCGCAGCGCCGCGCTGCCGCGCATCCGCGCCGCCACCGCGGAGCCGCGACCGGCACGACGAACGCCGGCGTAATCGGGCGTGCGCGATGCCGCACTGGCGTCGTCTCCGGCACGCGGAACCTGCGCAAGGGCGACGGCTGCCGCGCGCCCCGTAATTTCACAACACCCTTTCCCTATTCCCTGGCTGGAGGCAATCGCATCGTGCGCGCCGCGAGGCGCGAGGAGGCCGTATGAAGAACCTGTCGCTGATGTTCGTCGCCGTGGCCGCACTGGGCATGGCCGGCCAGGGCGCCGCCGGCGAACGCGACCAGATCCAGCGCATCGCCCGGGAAGCCGGCGTGACCCCGCAGGACGTGCGCATGGTGCTGGGCGCGCGCACCGCATTCGCGCAGTACCGCACGTCCTACGATCGCAAGGAGAAGCTCGTCCACGCCGCCATGGTCACGCTCGCACTGGAAGAGCAGAAGCGCGACGACAAGGCCGCCGAGCGGGCCGTCGCCAGCAAGTAGGGGATCAGCGGGCGCGCGGCTGGACTGCGCGCCGCGCGGATACCGCCCCGCGCGCACCGCGGCGGGGCGGCAACCGTCGCAGGGGATCTGCGCGCGCATCCACGCCTTCCGGGCCGTCCGGGTCGACTCCGCAAGAGCGCCCCGTGGGCGCGACCGGCCGCAGTCGCTGCCGGGTCGTGCCCGCGGGCGCTCCTGCGCGGGCCGGGAGGCGCACAATGGCCGGGCTTCATGCGCCAGCCAGCCTGGGGCTGTATGATGCGCGGCCATCTTTTCATCCCCATGAAGGGATCAATCAAGGAACCCCTCGATGTCCACCAGCTATCTCTTCACCTCCGAATCCGTCTCCGAAGGCCATCCCGACAAGATCGCCGACCAGATCTCCGACGCGGTCCTCGACGCGATCCTCGCGCAGGACAAGCGCGCGCGCGTGGCCTGCGAGACGCTGGTGAAGACCGGCGCGGCGATCGTCGCCGGCGAAGTCACCACCTCGGCGTGGGTCGACATCGAAGCGCTGGCGCGCAAGGTCATCAACGACATCGGCTACGACAATTCCGATGTTGGCTTCGACGGACACACCTGCGCGATCATCAACATGCTCGGCAAGCAGTCGCCCGACATCAACCAGGGCGTCGACCGCAAGAAGCCGGAAGAACAGGGCGCGGGCGACCAGGGCCTGATGTTCGGCTACGCCTGCAACGAAGCCCCGGAATTCATGCCGGCGCCGCTGTACTACTCGCACCGTCTGGTCGAGCAGCAGGCGAAGGTGCGCAAGAACGGCAAGCTCAAGTGGCTGCGTCCCGACGCCAAGTCGCAGGTCACCCTGCGCTACGAAGGCAACAAGATCATCGGCCTCGATGCCGTCGTGCTCTCGACCCAGCACGATCCTGACATCAAGCAGAAGGACCTGGTCGAAGCCGTGCGCGCCGAGATCCTGGTGCCGGTGCTGCCGAAGAAGTGGCTGGAATCCCTGTCGAAGAACAAGGTGCACATCAATCCGACCGGCAAGTTCGTGATCGGCGGCCCGGTGGGCGACTGCGGCCTGACCGGCCGCAAGATCATCGTCGACAGCTACGGCGGCATGGCCCGTCACGGCGGCGGCGCGTTCTCGGGCAAGGATCCCTCGAAGGTCGACCGTTCCGCGGCCTATGCCGCGCGCTACGTGGCGAAGAACATCGTCGCTGCGGGCCTGGCCGACAAGTGCGAAGTGCAGGTCTCGTACGCGATCGGCGTGGCCGAGCCGACCTCGATTTCGGTCACCACCTTCGGCACCGGCCACATCGGCGACGACAAGATCGAGAAGCTGATCCGCAAGCACTTCGACCTGCGCCCGTACGGCATCACCAGGATGCTGGATCTGGAGCACCCGATCTACCAGGCCACCGCCAGCTACGGCCACTTCGGCCGCAAGCCGAAGGAAGTCAGCTACACCGACGGCGCCGGCAAGAAGCAGAAGGCCACCGCCTTCTCCTGGGAAAAGACCGACCGCGCCGAGGCGCTGCGCAAGGACGCCGGGCTCAAGAAGTAGAACCTTGCCTCGCTGAGGCGTTCCTTCTCCCCGCCTGCGGGGAGAAGGTGCCCGAAGGGCGGATGAGGGGACGGGCCGCAAAGCGGCCCGTTGCCTTTTGGACGCTGCAATCCCGATGCCCATTCATCGAACCTGCAACCGCCCAACGCGCTAAAATCCCGCCCCTGCCCCGCCGAGGGGCGCTGCGACCGCAATGAAGTCACTTGCGGCCAGGCTCGGCGAGGTTCCAACGCACCAACGGCGCCCGTTACTGCAAGTCACGCCATTCCGGCGAACGACTTCCAAACAACGGAGCTACAAATGAACGCCGTACCGAAGACCTTCTCGACCGAAGGCGATTACAAGGTCGCCGACATCTCGCTGGCCGACTGGGGCCGCAAGGAAATCGACATCGCCGAACACGAGATGCCGGGCCTGATGTCGATCCGCCGCAAGTACGCGCCGGCCAAGCCGCTCAAGGGCGTGCGCGTGACCGGTTCGCTGCACATGACCATCCAGACCGCCGTGCTGATCGAGACGCTGCGCGACCTCGGCGCCGACGTGCGCTGGGCCTCGTGCAACATCTTCTCGACCCAGGACCATGCCGCCGCCGCGATCGCCAGGTCGGGCACGCCGGTGTTCGCGTGGAAGGGCGAAACGCTCGAGGAATACTGGGACTGCACGCTCGCCGCGCTGACCTTCCCGGGCGACAGCACCAATAAGTACCGGGGCCCGCAGCTCGTCGTCGACGACGGCGGCGACGTCACCCTGCTGATCCACAAGGGCTATGAGCTCGAGAACGGTTCGGACTGGGTCAACACGCCCTCGGCGAACCACGAGGAGCAGGTGATCAAGAACCTGCTCAAGCGCGTCCACGCCGAGCGGCCGGGCTTCTGGGCCGGCGTCGTCAGGGACTGGAAGGGCGTGTCGGAAGAAACCACCACCGGCGTGCACCGCCTCTACCAGCTGGCGCAGGAAGGCAAGCTGCTGGTGCCGGCGATCAACGTCAACGACTCGGTGACCAAGTCGAAGTTCGACAACCTCTACGGTTGCCGCGAGTCGCTGGCCGACGGCCTCAAGCGCGCGATGGACGTGATGCTGGCCGGCAAGGTCGCCGTGGTGTGCGGTT
The DNA here is from genome assembly GCF_042655745.1 of Lysobacter yangpyeongensis. NCBI lineage: Bacteria > Pseudomonadati > Pseudomonadota > Gammaproteobacteria > Lysobacterales > Lysobacteraceae > Lysobacter > Lysobacter yangpyeongensis. Next base: position 309,361 of record NZ_JBHSNM010000002.1, read on the forward strand.
ACGGCGACGTCGGCAAGGGCTCGGCGCACTCGCTGCGTGCCTACGGCGCGCGGGTGGTCGTGACCGAGATCGACCCGATCAACGCCCTGCAGGCCGCGATGGAAGGCTTCGAGGTCAACACGATCGAGTCCACGCTCGGCCGCGGCGACATCTACGTCACCACGACCGGCAACAAGGACGTGATCACGCTCGAACACATGCAGCAGATGAAGGACCAGGCTATCGTCTGCAACATCGGCCACTTCGACAACGAGATCCAGGTCGACCGCCTGAACAACAGCGGCGCGGCGAAGCTCAACATCAAGCCGCAGGTCGACAAGTACACCTTCGGCAATGGCAACTCGATCTTCCTGCTGGCCGAAGGCCGCCTGGTCAACCTGGGCTGCGCCACGGGCCACCCGAGCTTCGTGATGTCGAACTCGTTCTCCAACCAGACCCTCGCGCAGATGGATCTGTGGGCGAACAAGGACACCTACGAGCCGAAGGTCTACATCCTGCCGAAGAAGCTCGACGAGGAAGTCGCGCGCCTGCACCTGGAAAAGATCGGCGTGAAGCTGACCAAGCTGACGCAGGAACAGGCCGATTACCTCGGCGTGGCGGTGGAAGGGCCGTACAAGCCGGATCATTACCGTTACTGATCGGCTGGTGGACTCGATGTTTTTTGGGAAACGGGCGCTTCGGCGCCCGTTTCTTTTTGGGTCTGCAAGGCAATGGCAAAAGCCAAGTCACTGGATCCCCGCCTTCGCGGGGATGACGAGCAAGAGCAAGAGCAAGAGCAAGAGCTAAGCGCTAAGAGCTAAGAGCGAAGGCAAAGAGCAAAGAGCAAAGAGCTAAGAGCGAAGGCAAAGAGCAAAGAGCGAAGAGCGAAGAGCGAAGAGCGAAGAGTTTTCCGCCCGAAGCGGCAATGAACATGCTCGCGATTAGCGCTGCCCGCCGGGCTGGGGGTTGCGGAGAGCGGGCCATGGATGGCCCGCGGCCCGACTAGAGGCAGGACTGCCGTCCGGAGGGTCGCAGCAACCCCCAGCCCGGCGGGCGGCGCGTCCATCCGAAGCCAACGCTCCTGCGCTCCTGCGCTCCTGCGCGCCTGCGCTCCTGCGCTCCTGCGCTCTTGCGCTTGCGTTCCCTACAACGCCAACCGCTCCCGCAACTCCCGCGCCTGCCGCCGCGACACCTCCACGACGCTGCCGTCCTTCAGCGTGAGGTCGTATCCGTCCCCCACTGCGAGGTCGATGTTCTTGACCATGCGCAGATTCACCAGCGTGTTGCGGTTGGCGCGGAAGAACAGCGACGGATCCAGCCGCGCTTCGAGCGCACTCAGGCTGCGCGCCAGCAGCGCATCCTCACCGCGGAACCACACGCGCGCGTAATTGCCGTCCACCACGATGCGGCTGATTTCATGCAGGGCGACGAACCAGCACTGTTCGCCGTCGCGCAGGAAGACCTGATCGTTCGCGCCCAGCAGGCCGCGCGGCTCGCCCACGGGCGGCTCCGTGCCCGGCCGGCGATCCTGCGCCCGCGCGATCGCCGCGGCCAGGCGTTCGGGGACCACCGGCTTGACCAGGTAGTCGAGGGCATTCGCATCGAACGCACGCACGGCGTAGTGATCGTAGGCCGTGGTAAAGACCACCAGCGGCGCACGGTCGAGGGCGTCGAGCACGTCGAAGCCGGTGCCCGACGGCATCTGGATATCGAGCAGCACCAGGTCCGGTTGCAGCTTCGCGATCGCCGCGACTGCCGCAGGCACGTCATCGGCTTCGCCGATGCATTCCACGCCGGGCACGTCGGCGAGCAGCGTGCGCAACTCCTGCCGCGCCAGACGCGTGTCGTCGACGATGAGCACCCGCAGTGGCGAGCGGCCCGAGCCAGAGCGCATGCCGGCGCTCACTGCGCGATCTCCAGGCAGGCCAGCACGCGCGGGCCGTTCTGTTGCAGTTCGAAACGGCTGCCCTGTTCGCGCGCGAGGCGCGTGCGCAGGTAGGCCAGACCAACGCCGTGACCGCTGCCGGACTGGTCGAGGCGGCCGGGATTGCTGACTTCGATGGCGAGCTTGCCGTCGTGGCGCCAGGCAGCCACGCCCAGCTCGCCGCCGCCGGGCGTGCGCGCGATGCCGTGCTTGATCGCGTTTTCCACCAGCAACTGCAGCAGCATCGGCGGCAACTGCGCATCCAGCGCATCGCGGGCGATGTCGCGATGCACGCGCAGCCGCTCTTCGTAATGCACGCCCTCCACCGCGAGGTAGTCGTCCACCACCGCGAGCTCCTCGCCCAGCGAGGCCGATTCGCGCTGGCTGTGCTCCAGCGCATGACGGAGGATGTTCGACAGACGCGTCACCACCTCGCGCGCCCGCGCCGGCTCCTCATTGATCAGCGCGCGCACGTTGTTGAGCGCATTGAAGACGAAGTGCGGGTTCAGTCGCGCCCGCAACGCATCGAGCTCAAGCGCGTTGTGGCGCGATTCCGCGCGCAGACGGGCCATCTCGCTGTGACGGCGGTGGCGCAACAGGTGCCAGCCCGCCCACGCGGCCACCCACAGCCACAGGATCAGCGAGACCTGCACCGCATACACGATCGCCTCGCGGATCCCGTAGGTATCGTTCGGCAGCAGGCGATAGAGGCCGAGCATGTCGGCGAGGGTGATCACCACGCGCACGCCGAACTGCACGACGAAGGCGGCGATGACCACGCCCGCCGCGAGACGCAGCAGCAACGCACCGGCCCCAAGTCCGAACCAGTTCCGGCGCAGCGCGATGGTGCGCAGGATGCCCGTCGCCAGCCACAGCCCCGCACCGAGGCTGCCGGCCAGCCAGCGCGCGGCCGATACCGGGCCGCCCATCATGCTGAAACTGACCAGGACGAAGCCCGCGTAAAGGGACGCCGGAATGAGGTTCAGCAGGGCGAAGCGGACATCGGCGCGCGTCATGAAGCGGTGTTCCCTTCTGGATTCGGTGCGTCACACAAGCGACGGCCGGCGATTGCCGGCCGTCGCGCGGATTACTTGCCGGTGCCGATGAAGTCGCGCACCTGCTGCTGCAACCACTGCGGGTCGTCCCACATCAGGAAATGGTAGCCGGCTTCGCTCATCTCCACGCGCACGCCGTCGAGTTTCGCGTATTGCGCCTTGTAGAGCTGCGCGGTCGATTCCTTGGTCACGCCGTAGGGCGCGTACGCGGCCCAGGCGCCCAACACCAGCGTCGGCACGCGGATCTTCGCCACCTCGCCGCGTAGGTCGGTGGTCATCATTTCGTACATCGCTTCGGCCGTGATCGTGCGATCGCTGGCATTGCCCCAGGTTGCGAGCGTTTCCACACGCTTGGGATCGTGCGCCATGCCCTGCAGGTTGGCGGCGACGCCGGCGCGGTAGCCGGCCTCGTCCTGCGCGAGCATCTGCTTGCGCATCGCGTCGGCCATCGGCTTCACCTGTTCCACGGTCGCGGCCGGATTGCGCACCGCACCGAGGAACGCGAGCGCATCGACGATGACCACGCGCTCGAACCGTTCCGGTTGCCTGATCGCCATCTGCAGGGCGAGGAAACCGCCCAGGCTGTGGCCCATCACCACCGGATGCGCGAGCTTGCGGGCGTCGATGTAGGCGAGCAGGCGGTCGCGCATGTCGTCGAGCCATGCCGCCTTGTTCGCGTCCGGCGTCAAGGGCAGGCCGGCAAAACCGGGCAACGTGACGATATGGCACTGCACGTGGTCCTTCTGCAGCGCGGCGCAGGTCTCGGTCCAGGTTTCGCCCGCGCTGTTGAGCCCCGGGATCATCAGCACCGGACGCCCTTCGCCCACCACGTCGACCTTGAGGCCGCGGAAGTTTTCCGGCGTGGCCGCGTGCGCGCCCTGCCAAGTCGCGAACGTCAGCGCGAAGCCAAGGGCGAACAGGCGGAAGGCCTTGCGGAAGGATGAGCGGAACATCGACTGGAACATGGACTCGATCGGCGATTGCATGAAGGGCTCCTTGCGTTGGTGTGGACACAGCGTGGCCGCGGTCCGCGACGCGCGCCGGAACCGGATGACGAGCGGCCGCAGCCCATGGCGAACGGCGGCAAGCCGCGACCAGCGGCGGCGGCACACCAAGGTCGAATCGTTATTTCCTGTCATCGCGATGAAGCGATAGACTGCGCCGGACCTGGATTCCCCCGCCCGCGCATGCCCCTTCCTCCCCTCAGCTTCGAGTTCTACCCGCCGAAGACCGACGAGCAGCGCGCGCAGCTGGACAAGACTGCGGCGCGCCTCAAGGCCTTCCGACCCGAATACGTGTCGTGCACGTTCGGCGCCGGCGGTTCCACCCTGTCGTACACGCCCGAGACCGTGGAGCGGCTGCACGCGCACCACGGGCTCGATGCGGCGCCGCACCTGTCCTGCGTGGGCGGCACGCGCGCCGAACTGGGCGAACTGCTGGTGCGCTACAAGGCGATGGGCTGCCGCCGCATCGTGGCGCTGCGCGGCGACCTGCCGTCGGGCATGGGACGAGCGGGCGACTTCCGTTACGCGTCCGACCTGGTCGGGTTCATCCGCAGCGAATACGACGGCTTCTTCCACATCGAAGTGGCGGCGTACCCGGAATGCCATCCGCAGGCCGAGGACGCGCTTGCCGACCTGCGCAACTTCAAGCGCAAGATCGAGGCCGGCGCGAACGGCGCGATCACCCAGTACTTCTACAACGCCGATGCGTATTTCCGCTTCGTCGACGACGTGCGCGCGCTTGGCGTCGAGGTGCCCATCGTTCCCGGCATCATGCCGATTTCCAACTTCACCCAACTGCGGCGCTTCTCCGAAGCCTGCGGCGCGGAAATCCCGCGCTGGATCGGCAAGCGCATGCAGGCTTTCGGCGACGACATCGACAGCGTGCGCGAATTCGCCGCGGACCTGGTCGCGGGCCTGTGCCGGCGCCTGATCGATGGCGGCGCTCCGGGCCTGCACATCTACACGCTCAATCTGTCCAGGCCGACGATCGGCGTGCTCTCGCGCCTGCAGTAGCGAACTCACCCGCGTTCGACGTCGCTGAACCTTTCGCTTGCGGCCAGCGTCGGTTCAGCCTGAACTGCACTCCGCATACGTGCCATTGACCGTGCCGACCGGAACATCGCGGCGTGTTCCGTCCGATCGCATGTGCCGTGAAGCCGACCATTCCCGCCTTGTTTGCCGCGCTCGCGCTGACGACGCTGGGATCGGCGCCGGCTCCCGAAGCGATGGCATCCGGCGAACCCGCCATCCAGCGTTGCGAAGCCGCCGACGGCAACGCGCTGTATACCGACAAGCCCTGCGCGGCCTTCCACGCGCGACCCGTGCGCATTTCCGACGATCTGTCGCTGCGGCTCGCGCTGGCGAAGGCGGGCGAGCGCGCGGACGCGCTGGAGGTGACCTACCGCGATGCATCGGAACCGCTGCAGACAACCGCAACCGGCCGACGCTCTGCCGCGGCCGGTTGCGCGCAATCCCCGCAACAGCTGTCGCGCGACCTTGCCGGCGCCTTCGCCCTGCACGACGTCAACCGCATCGCGGAGAGCTACCACTGGGTCGGGATGAGCAATCGCCAGGCCTTGCCGGTGATGAAACAACTCGAACGCCTGTCCGCGAAGCCACTGGCCGATGCGCGCTTCCTCGCCGCATGGATCGGTTCCGGCGAGGAAGCCGCCGATGCGATTCGCAGCGATGCCGGCCTGATGCAGCTGGTCTTCGCCGGCGACGGTCGCATCGTGGATTTCGGCGTCCGCCGTTATGCGGGCTGCTATTTCATCGCCGCCTGAATTCGCAGCGCACGACGCCGACGACTTCGCGAATCGCGCACCAACGCACTTTTCGCCCGTGACCCGCGGCGCTAGGCTGCGCGCCATGTCGTTGCGGCCGCTACTGCCCGCTTTTTTCCTGTGCGCGCTGGTGCTGGCCTGGCCGCACGCGGCACAGGCGCAGGTGCGGCATTGCGTGACGGCGAGTGGCCAGACGATCTTCACCGATCGCCATTGCGAGGAGGTCGGCGCGGTAGAGCGGATACCGCCCAGTACCGAGGCCGCGCCGGGTGCGCAGCTGCACCGCGGTTGCGCGCGCACCGTGCAGGATCTCGCCTACGAAATGCGCAACGCCATCGACACCCACGACGCGAACCACCTGGCCGCCCTCTATCACTGGCCCGGCACGTCGGCCGACGAGGGATTTCGCATCTGGACGCAGCTGGACGCGATCGCCAATCGCCCGTTGGTGGACATCGTGCCGGTGATGCCCACCACGCCGGCGCCGGAGCAAACGACCAGCGGCGACGCGGCCGAGAGCGCAGGCGCCGCTCCTGCCGACGGCAACCTGTATCCGCAGACCACGGTGCGCCGCGACCCGGTGGGTCTGCGCGTCGAGCAGACGCTGCGCGACAGCGCGACGCCTTCGCAGACCGTGTTCGGCCTGACCCACTACTTCGGCTGCTGGTGGGTGCGGTACTAGCGGAATCGGCGTCGCTCCTGCCGCGCGCGAGCGTGCCGATCCCACGACATGCGGCACCGTGCGGTTGCGTGCGGTGTCGAAGCCCGAATCGCCGGATCTCACCGCGCGGAGGGGCGTCGCGCCATCCCGCGGTTTCGTCGGCGCAAAGCCGGGGCGCTAAACTACGCATCTTTCCCCCGCGAGAACCGGCATGGCCATGCACTACCCCGAATGGATCTGGCACAACGGCGCGATCAAGCGTTGGGCCGAGGCAACCACGCACGTGATGTCGCACGTGGTGCATTACGGTTCGTCGGTGTTCGAGGGCATCCGCACCTACCAGACGCCGGACGGTCCGATCATCTTCCGCCTCACCGACCATAACCGGCGTCTGTTCGCATCGGCCAAGATCTACGACATGCCGATGCCGTATTCGCTCGACGAGATCAACGCGGCCTGCCGCGAGGTGATCAAGGCGAACGGCAACACCACCGATTACCTGCGTCCGGTCGCCTATCGCGGCCTGGGCGGTTTCGGCCTGTCGGCCGACACGCCCACCGACGTCGCCGTCGCCACGTGGAAGATGGGCCAGTACCTCGGCGCCAGCGTGGTCGAGGAAGGCATCGACGCCTGCGTGTCGAGCTGGCAGCGTTTCGCGCCCAACACCCTGCCCGCGGGCGCCAAGGCCGGCGGCAACTACCTGTCCGGACAGCTGGTCGCACGCGAGGCGCGCCGCCTCGGCTTCGGCGAAGGCATCGCGCTGGCGTCCACCGGCCTGCTCAGCGAAGGCGCGGGCGAGAACCTGTTCCTGGTCTTCGACGGCGCGCTGCACACCTCGCCGGTGAGCGCGGCGCTGCTCAACGGCCTGACCCGCAACAGCATCATCACCCTCGCCCGCGACAACGGCATCGAAGTGATCGAGCGCGATCTGCCGCGCGAGTACCTGTACCTCTGCGACGAGCTCTTCATGTGCGGAACGGCGGCGGAGATCACCCCGATCCGCTCGGTCGACGGCCGCCAGGTCGGCACCGGCAAGCCGGGCGCGGTCACGCGGCGCATCCAGGAGCTGTTCTTCGGCCTGTTCGACGGCCGTACCCCGGACAAGTACGGGTGGCTGGAAGCGCTGTGACGCTGGAACGAAAAGAGCCGGGCAACCGGCTCTTTCCCTTTGCGGTCCGGGTCAGGCCAGCGTGGTGTCGCGGCCGAAGGTGAGGATCGCGACCACGCCCTTCGCCGCACCGGGCAGCACCCGCACGTCCCAGCCGTAGAGGTCGCACAGGCGGCGCACGATCGACAGGCCGATGCCGCCGCCCTGCGAGTGGCCGGCGTGCGTGCCGCGATAGCCGCGCTCGAACAGCTTGGCCGCATCCTCCTCGCTGAGCCCGGGCCCGGAGTCGATCACCTCCACCGCCTGGGGATGCATGCGCACCACGACTTCGCCCTGCGTGGTGTATTTCACGGCGTTGCCGATCAGATTGCCCAGGGCGACCGACACTGCCGATTCCGGTGCGTCGACCACGAGTCCGCGCTCGCCTTCCAGCCGCAGGTCCAGCGGCTTGCCGCCCAGCTGCGCGCGATGCGCGTCGAGCAGCTGCTCGGCGACCTTGCCGACGTCGGTCGCACCGTGGCCGCGCTCGCTGCGCGACAGCAGCAGCAACGCACTGATCAGGTCGGTGCACTGCTGCTCGGCGCGCTGGATGCGCTGCAGCCGCGACCGGGTCTTGTCGTCGAGGTCCGGTTTCGACAGCAGCAGTTCGACCGCGCCCTTGATCACCGCCAGCGGCGTGCGCAGTTCGTGGCTCACGTCGGCGTTGAACTCGCGGTCGCGCTGGACGACGTGGGTCAGGCGCTCGGCATAGTCGTCGAGGGCTTCGGCGAGCTGACCGACTTCGTCGTCGGGGAAATGCGAGGCCAGGCGTTCGGGCTCGGAGCTGCTGCCGGACTGCTGCAGGCGATTGGCCAGTTCGGTCACCGGGCTCATCACGCGCGAAGCCGCCCACAACCCCACCACCAGCGACAGCAGGGTGAACACGACCACCGACAGGTAGATGGCGCGGTTGAACTGCTCCTCGCCGCGCATGGTCTGGGTCATGTCGTAGGCGAGGAAGAACCATGCCTGCGGCGTCTTCCGCACGGCCAGCTTGTAGCTCAGCGGCTGCCCCTGTTCATCCGTGCCGACGATGCCGTGGATGCCGTCGGACAGTCCGTACCACTCGGGACGGTTGATGCGGACGGAATCGAACTTGTCCGGCGTGTACACGAACGCGCGCATCTGGCTGACCGCGAATTCCGGATTGTTCGGGTCGCGGGCAAAGGCCTGGGCGTAGGCGCTGATGTTGCGGTTCATCACGTCCTCGACCAGCGCGTTCTCCACGCGCGAACGCGTCCAGTTGGTCGCGTAGGCGAACAGCGCGGTCAGGCCGAAGCCGAGCAGCACGAAGGCGAGGATGATGCGGCTGCGCAGCTGGCGCCGGTATCGGGTCTTGCGTTTGCGTGGTGCCGCAGCGTCGTAGGACATGTCAGCCAGGGGTGGACCGTGCGCGTCGCACACGGCATGCCGGTGGCGCCACCGGCCGGTAGTCGTGGATCACGTAGCGCCCCGCCCTGCGCCGTGCTGGCAGTCAGCCGTTTTCCGGCGGGGCGATGCGATAGCCGATGCCATGGCGCGTCTGGATCAGCGGCGTGTCGAAGGGCTTGTCGACGACCGCACGCAGTCCGTGGATATGCACGCGCAGCGAATCCGAATCGGGCAGTTCCTCGCCCCACACGCGCGTTTCCAGTTCCTGACGCGTCACCACGGCGGGCGAGGCCTCCATCAGCGCCTGCAGGATCTTCAGCGCGGTCGGGTTGAGCTGCAGGAGCTTGCCCTGGCGGCGCACTTCGAGCGTGTCCAGGTTGTATTCCAGGTCGGCGACGTTCAGCACGCGCGTCTGCACCCCGCGGCCGCGGCGCGCCAGCGCATTCAGCCGAACCTCGACTTCCTGCAGCGCGAACGGCTTGATCAGGTAATCGTCGGCGCCGGAGTCGAAGCCGGCGAGCTTGTTGTCCAGCGAGTCGCGCGCGGTCAGCACCAGCACGGGAGTCTGCTTGCGCGCTTCGTTGCGCAGCTTGCGGCAGACTTCGAGGCCGTCGAGCCCCGGCAGGTTCAGGTCCAGCACGATCGCATCGAATTCGTGCACGACCGCCAGGTGCAGCCCGGTGATGCCGTCGGCGGCGAAGTCCACGGTGTGGCCGCGGTCTTCGAGGAAGTCGCCAAGGTTGGCCGCGATGTCCTGGTTGTCTTCGATGACGAGGATGCGCATGTGTCGGTCCGTCTCAGGTAGGGCTTCGACCGTGCGGCCGCCGCCGGGTTCCGGATGGCTTGCGTCCGGAGCATCGGCGTGAAATTAACAAATCTGCTCGAAACGATCCCGTGACCGTCGGTTTCGCGCCTTCGCGGGCATCGGAACTGCGCTCGCGGTCGCGCAGAAAAGAAAGACCCGGATGCGGGGCCGCCGCATCCGGGTCAAAAAGGGTGTTGCCCCGATTACCGTCATCCTGCGACCGACTGTTGACGAGGAAGCAGCGGGATTCCGGTGTGCTCAGGCTACGCCTGCCGGAACTAAAAGTCCGTTAAAAGGGGCATGTAAAATTTCGTTATTTCGCCGTCGCCGCCGTCATTCAACGCCAGCATTTAACAATTAACTGATTGATTTTTAAAGATAATTTTCGACGATAATTTTTTCGTTAAGACTCCGCCCCACTCCGATCGGGCGGGGGCTCCGGCGCCGGAACCGGGCGCCGACGAATTCGATCACGGCCGCCGCCACGTCCACGCCGGTGGCGGCCTCGATGCCTTCCAATCCCGGGGATGCGTTGACTTCGAGCACCAGCGGACCGCGCCGCGAGCGGATCAGGTCGACACCGGCGATGCCCAGGCCCAGCGCCTGCGCCGCGCGTATCGCCACGTCCTGCTCGATCGCGCTCGGACGCACGCCCTTCGCGCTGCCGCCGCGATGCAGGTTGGAGCGGAAGTCGCCCTTCGGCGCCTGTCGCTTCATCGCCGCGACCACGGCATCGCCGACCACGAAGCAGCGCAGGTCGGCGCCCTTGGCCTCGGCGACGAACTCCTGCACCAGGAAATTCGCATACAGCCCGCGCAATGCCTCGATCACGCTGCGCGAGGCGGAAGGCTTTTCCGTCAGCATCACGCCGGCGCCCTGCGTGCCCTCGTTCAACTTGATGACGTGCGGCGGCGGTCCGAGCATCGCCAGCAGGTCGTGGGTATCGTCCGGGTTGTCGCCGAACACCGTCACCGGCAAACCGATCCCCTGCGCAGCGAGCAGCTGGTGGCAACGCAGCTTGTCGCGCGCCTTGAGGATCGCGTCGGAGGGATTGGGCGTGAAGCTGCCCATCAGCTCGAACTGGCGCAGCACGGCCGACCCGTAACGCGTCACCGAGGCGCCCACGCGCGGAACGACGGCGTCGTAACCGGCGATGGGGCGGCCCTTGTAATGCATGGCGAAGCCGTCGCTGGCGATGCGCATGTAGCAGCGCAACGGATCGAGCACGCGCACGCTGTGGCCGCGCTCGCGGGCGGCCTCCACCAGGCGGCGGGTCGAATACAGCTTGCTGTTGCGCGAGAGGATCGCGAGTTTCATGGATGGCGCGAAGGAGTAGCCGGCAGGCGTTTGAACAGGCGCATCGCCGCGACGTCGGCGGCCCGGGCGATCGTCGGACCGGCGGCGGCCGGGTCATGCCGGCCGTGCAGGTAGGAACGCCCGGGATCGACGGTGAAGCGGCCGGACATCGCGGTGCGTCCCAGCAGCATCGGGAACAGCATGCGCTGCCGGTCGGTCAGGTTGATTTCGATTTCGCGTTCCACGCCCGCCAGTTGCAGCGTGGTCCGCAGGAAGATCCGTCGCGTGCGATGCCCGCCGGAATCGATGACGTCACGTTCATCGAATACCGGTGCCACCGCCTGCACCAGCGCCTCGCCGTGGCCATCGTTGCTGAGCTGGAAGCCCACCCACGGCACGCCGCGTTCGATGAAGCGCCAGTAGCGGTCGACATGCAGCGCCGAACTGCGCGCGCCACTGTCGATCTTGCAGCGCACGGCGGGCAGGCCGAGCCGCGGCAGGCAGGCCCACTCGCGCCAGCCGAGGACGATCCGTGCAGGAATCCCGTGCGAACTCTGTTGCGCCACGCCAGTTTCCTTCCGGAAGGAAAAACGGCAGTCACTGTGACGCGACTGCCGTTACGGTTGTGTTGCTTCCCTTCGTGGCCGTTTCGGAAGCGTTGAAGTTGGAGCGGGTGATGGGAATCGAACCCACGCTATCGGCTTGGGAAGCCGAAGTTCTACCATTGAACTACACCCGCACGGCGCGTGCCTGCCGGATCAGTCTATGCCCCGCTCCGGTGCATTGGCAACGCGAGCGGCCGCCGGAAAGACGAAGGGCCCCGCAGGGCCCTTGTCTGCTTTACGTGCCGGAATCGGTCAGAACGCCGAACCCAGGGTGACGAACACCGTCGCGTTGTTGCCGCCGGTCTGGCCGACGGTGGTGCTGCCGCCGATGTTGGCATCGAGACCGAAGATCTTGCTGCGCACGCCGAGGGTGAACGTGCCGTAGTCGTGGTCGAATTCGACGCCGGGCACGGCGTACGGCATCGCGACCGGCAGCGACTGCACCTGCGCCCAGGCTTCGCGCGGCGAATCCTCGAATTCGCGGTCGACCGTGAGGCGTGCGTACGGACGCGCGTGTTCGCTGATCAGGTAGTGCGCCTGCCAGCCGATGCTGCCGATCAGCGAATCGAAGTCCTGGTCGGGATAGGCCAGCGAGGTGGACAGTTCCGGATCGCTTTCGGCGAAACCGTCGATGCTGATCTTCTGCGCGAGCACCGACACGACCGGGCCGTGGCGGAACACGTCGCCGCCGAACTCGTAGCCGGCATTGATGCCCACGCTCAGGTTGTCGCCGTCGGCCGAACCGTGGTGCGTGCGCACCGCCGGGCCGAGGACCACGTCGCGGTCGATGTCGAAGTCGATCTGCGACCAGCTCACCTGCGCCGACACCGAGGCGCGCGGCCCGTACCAGCCGAAGAAGCCGCCGATCGTCGCTTCGCTCTGGTCGAAGCTGCCGCCGCGACGGCCCCAGTCGAGCGCCTGGCGGCTGAATCCGCCGAACGCGCCCCACGCGAAGTTGCGGTTGGCCCAGTCCACGCCACCGACCACCGCCGGACCGGCGCCGTCATACAGGTCGCCGTGGTCGTAGCGCTGGAAGTCGCCGCTGCCGTCGATCCACCAGCCCAGGTTGCCTTCGTCACCCGACAGGTTGTCGATGTGCGACGCCACGCGATCGGCGCGCGCGCGTCCGACCATCGACGCCGAATTCGGCAGCACCGCGATCTGTCGCGGCGCCTCGAGCACCGAAACGGCGTACTGCGAGAGGATCGCGTGGGCTTCGCTGCTGGGATGCACGCCGTCGGCGAACGCGCGTCCGCTGCCGGTGCTCACGCAGGTGAGCGAGGTGCCGGCGCAAGCCGGAAGCACCGCGCTGTTGAAGCCGTAGGTTCCCGGGTCTGCGCTGATCTCGCGCAGCAGGTGGTAGGTATCCAGCGGAATCACGCGCAGGCCCTGCTGCGCCAGGCCGCCGAACAGGGTCTGGTTGTAGCCGTCGACCAGCGCAGTGATGCCGGCCGAACCCGCTGGCCCTTGCGACACGCCGAACGGCGTAAGGCCCACGTCCGGCATGGTCGGCACCAGGATGTAGCGCGCGCCGGCGTTGGTCAGCGTGCCCACCAGTCCGACTTCGGCGGTCGCCGAGGCCAGGAACTGCTGCGGCGTCGTCGCGCCGTTGAGGGTGAAGAACAGATCGTTGGCCCCGCCCCAGACCGTGTAGAGCGCGTTCGGATCGGCGTGTCCGCCGTTGCGCGCGAGGTAGGTCTGGATCTGCGTGGTGAGCGAGGGCGCGAACTGCGTGGGCGGAGTGGGCGGGAAGCCCGCGCCGTTCACGATGGTGGCGCCGCCGGCGGCGTAGTTGGTGCCGTCCTGGAGGACGATGCCGCCGCTGGTCAGGCCCCATGCGGACGCCGCGCCGGTGCCGTAGAAGTCGGCCAGGTATTCCGACCACACCAGGCCGGGATTGGTCGTGAAGCGGCCGACAATCGCCGCGCTCGGGCCGGCGTTCTCCACCAGGAAGGGCCGGTAGAAGCCCGAGTCGGTCAGGCTGTCGCCGAAAAAGACCGTCTGCGAATAGGTCTGCGCGAAGGCCGGCAGCGAGGCCAGCGCCAGGGCGGCGGCAAGCAGGCGGCGGACGGGTTTCGTCATTTGGTTTGTTCCCCTAGTTGTCGGTGGAGTCGCGCCGTTTCCTTGGCATACGTCGGCGCATGGCGACGCATCGAACCACGCCGTGCCGCGCCGCACAAGCGGCAACGCGGCAACGCACCGCGCGTGCTGGCCGCGACGCGCGCGGGCGACGACAATGGCGCCATGGAAATCCTTCTGAACGGCGACCCGCGCGAGGTCGCCCACCCGCTGACCGTGCTGGAGCTGCTCCGGGCCGAAGGCCTGGGCGAGCGCCGGGTCGCGGTCGAAGTCAACGGCGAGATCGTGCCGCGCAGCCGCCACGCGGAACACGCGCTGGGCGCGGGCGATCGCATCGAGATCGTGCACGCGCTGGGCGGCGGCTAGCCGGAGCGGCCGCGCTCCGGGCAGTCGCGCGCGGCGCAAGCGCCTTCTCGTGCGTGGTTCGTTGCAGACCCGCGCTGCGGCGCGTTCGTCCCCTTCGCACACCGCTTTCGGCGCGGCGCGGTGACGCGCGGTAAACACCGGCGGTAAGGAAGTCCGGCCATCGCGAGCGGAGGGAGTCGCCCGGGATCCGTGGCTTTGCGGCCCCGACTCGCGCCGGGTGTGCCATTGGCGTACCGCACGGTGTAAACCGCGCGTAGCAAGAGCGTTTTGCCGGTGGGAGCAGCGCAGGGGAACGCTCCCCCGATCCGGGCCAGTTGCATCCTGCTGACTGGTCCCAACGCAGGCACATGCCGGCAACGGCCACGATCACCACGCGAGCCGGCGACCACGCGACGAACGGTCATGCGGCCGTGCCGCGATCGGCAGGCCCGGACGCCGCGGGCCCGCTGCTAAAATTCGCCCATGACCCTCCCCGCCCTTTTCGCGCCGCCCGCGGACCCCCTGGTCATCGCCGGCAAGGCCTATTCGTCCCGTCTCCTCACCGGAACCGGCAAGTTCAAGGACCTCGACGAGACTCGCCGCGCCACCGACGCCGCCGGCGCGCAGATCGTGACCGTCGCGATCCGCCGCACCAACATCGGCCAGAACCCGGGCGAGCCCAACCTGCTCGACGTGCTGCCACCCGACCGCTACACCATCCTGCCCAACACCGCCGGCTGCTACACCGCCGACGACGCGGTGCGCACCTGTCGCCTCGCGCGCGAACTGCTCGACGGCCACACGCTGGTCAAGCTCGAAGTGCTCGGCGACCAGAAGACCCTCTACCCCGACGTCGTGCAGACCCTCGCCGCCGCGGAGACGCTGGTGAAGGACGGCTTCGACGTCATGGTCTACACCAGCGACGATCCGATCCTGTGCAGGCGCCTGGAGGAAATCGGCTGCGTCGCGGTGATGCCGCTCGCCGCGCCGATCGGATCGGGCCTGGGCATCCAGAACCGCTACAACCTGATCGAGATCATCGAGAACGCGAAGGTGCCGATCATCGTCGACGCCGGCGTGGGCACCGCCTCGGATGCCTCGATCGCGATGGAGCTGGGCTGCGACGGCGTGCTGATGAACACCGCGATCGCCGGCGCAAAGGATCCGGTGCTGATGGCGCACGCGATGAAGCTCGCGGTCGAAGCCGGGCGTGCGGCGTTCAAGGCCGGCCGCATTCCGCGCAAGCGTTACGCCAGCGCTTCGTCGCCGGTGGACGGGCTGATCGGGTGAGCCGGTGCAGCTGTGAGCCGGAATGTTGCGAGCCACTGGCTCGCGCACCGGCGAACGCCCGGCCATGGATGGCCGGGCCGGGCGTTCCGCAGGCGGGAGGGCGCGCGATGGAAGGCGGCCGTGACCCTGCAGCAACTCTTATGCGAATACCCGCTTGACTGATACCCAAGACCACCGCAAATCCCCGCCCAAGCCCTTCACCATCGAGGAAGGCCATCGCAAGGTACGCAGCTTCGTGCTGCGACAGGGGCGTTTCACGCCGGCGCAGCAGCGCGCGTTCGACGAGCTGTGGCCGCGCTTCGGCCTCGACTACACCGGCGCGCCGCGCGACTTCGACGCCGTGTTCGGACGCAAGGCCGGACGCGTGGTCGAGATCGGCTTCGGCAACGGCGAAGCGCTCCGCTACGCGGCGCAGCACGACAGGGAACGCGACCTGATCGGCATCGAAGTGCACGCACCCGGCGTCGGCCGTCTGCTCAATGCGCTGGCCGAGGACGGCAGCGACCACGTGCGCGTGTACCACCACGATGCGGTGGAAGTGCTGACGAACGAGATCGCCGACGGCTCGCTGGACGAAGTGCGCATCTACTTCCCGGATCCCTGGCACAAGAAGCGCCACAACAAGCGTCGCCTGGTGCAGCCGGAGTTCGCGCGCCTGATCGTGGCCAAGCTCGCGCCGGGCGGGCGCTTGCACCTCGCCACCGATTGGCAGGACTATGCCGAGCAGATGTGGGATGTGCTCGACGGAACTGAGGGCATCGTCAATCGCGCCGGGGAGCGCGGATCGGTGCCGCGACCGGAGTGGCGCCCGCAAACCCATTTCGAGACCCGCGGCCAGAAGCTCGGCCACGGCGTCTGGGATCTGCTTTACGACCGGGATTCGTGATCCGTGATTCGTGATTCGAAACAGCTGGGAGTTTTCGAATCGACGGCATCCGGCGAGGCCGGCGGCGCCCGCGATGCTGTCCTCCGAATCACGAATCACCAATCACCAATCACGGCCTGATGGACACCGCCCTCCCGCTCACCACCGACATGAAGCTCGTCCTCGGGCTGGTGGTGTTCACGATGGTGATGTTCCTGTTCGAGCGCATCCGCGCCGACGTGGTCGCGCTGGTCGTTCTGGTGCTGCTGGGCCTGTCCGGCCTGGTCGAGCCGGAACTGCTGTTCAACGGCTTCTCGGGCAACGCCGTCATCACGATCATCGCCACGATGATCCTCGGCGCGGGGCTCGACCGCACCGGCGCGCTCAACCGCCTCGCGGGCTGGCTGTTGCGCCGGGCCAACGGCATCGAGCAACGCCTGCTGCTGTTCACCACGGCGATCGCCGGCCTGAATTCCTCCTTCATGCAGAACCCGTCGGTGATGGCGCTGTACATGCCCGTCGCCTCGCGCCTGTCCTCGCGCACCGGCCTGTCGCTGCCGCGCCTGCTGCTGCCGATCGCGGCCGCGATCGTGATGGGCGGCGCCCTCACGATGGTCGGCAATTCGCCGTTGATGCTGCTCAACGACCTGCTGCTCGCCGCCAACGCCAACCTGCCTTCCGGCGCGGCGACCATCGTGCCGCTGAAGATGTTCGCGCCGCTGCCGATCGGCCTCGCGCTGCTGGCGGCATCGCTCGCCTACTTCCACTTCTTCGGCGACAAGCTGCTGCGCGAGAAGGAGGAAGCCGGCGGCGGCGCCACGCCCGCGCGCACGCAGAGTTATTTCGCCAAGACCTACGGCATCGAGGGCGATGTCTACGAACTCACCGTCAGTGCCGACAGTCCGCTCGTGGGCATGTCGATCGGCGAGGCCGAGGCGCTGCGCGGCGCGCCCCTGCTGCTCGCGCTGAAGACCGGCGACGAATCGCGGCTCTCGCCACCGGCCGATGCGCGCATCTGGGTCGGCAGCGTGCTCGGCGCAATGGGCGACAAGCAGGCGGTCGCCGACTTCGCGCAGAACAATTTCCTGCGCCTGAGCTCGCGCCTGCGCAACTTCGCCGACCTGTTCAATCCCAGCCGCGCGGGCATTTCCGAAGCGGTGATCCCGCCCACTTCGAAATTCCTCGGCATGAAGGCCGGCGACCTCGGCCTGCGCAAGAACCTCGGCCTCAGCCTGCTCGCGGTGAACCGCGACAAGCAGGTACTGCGCGAAGACCTGCGCAGCGTGAGCCTGCGCAGCGGCGACATGCTGGTGCTGCACAGCATCTGGACCGACCTGGCCGAAGCAGCCGAGAGCAAGGACCTGGTCGTCGTCACCGACTATCCCAAGGGCGAGCAGCGTCCGCACAAGCTCAAGATCGCGCTGGCGATCTTCACCGTGTCGATGCTGCTGGCGCTGTCCTCGCGCCTGCCGGTGTCGATCGCGCTGATGACCGGCGTCGCCGGCATGCTGATCGCCGGCGTGCTGCAGATCGACGAAGCGTATTCGGCGATCAACTGGCGCACCGTGTTCCTCATGGCATGCCTGATCCCGCTGGGCTGGGCGATGGATTCCAGCGGCGCGGCGGCCTGGGTCGCCGGACACTCGCTCGAACAACTGCCGCGCGGCACGCCGGTGTGGATGCTCGAGCTGCTGGTCGGCATCCTGACCACCGCGTTCTCGCTGGTGATCAGCCATGTGGGCGCCACCATCGTGATGGTGCCGCTGGCGATCAATCTCGCGCTCGCCGCGGAAGGCAATCCGACCGCATTCGCGCTCATCGTCGCGCTCTCGGCGTCCAACAACTTCATGACCGCATCGAATCCGGTGATCTCGATGGTCGTCGGGCCCGCGGGTTACACCGGCAAGGACATGTGGCGCATCGGCGGGCCGTTGTCGCTGGTCTACACCGTGGTGATGGTGGCGATGGTGGAACTGCTGTTCCGCTGATCCGCGCTCAGCCGGCCAGCCACACGTAACCGTCGCGCACTTCCACCGGCACCGAACGCAGCGCTTCGCCGCGACACGGACCAGCCACGCATTCGCCCTGCACCAGTTCGAAGCTGGCGCCGTGCGCCGCGCACACCAGCAGGCCTTCGCGGCTCTTGAGGAACTGCCCCGGCGCCCAGTCCAGGCGACGTCCCGCATGCGGACAGACATTGAGCCACGCGCGCACCGCGTCGCCGTCGCGATGCAGGATCAGCGATTCGGCATCGCCCTCGACGACTGCCTCGGATTCGGCAAAACCGCCGTCGGCGATGGCCTCCAGGGCGATCAGGGCGGCGTCGGGTCGGGGTTCGATTGTGGCCACGGTCTCATTGCTTAACGCAGTTCTCACACTTCACCTGGAGGTGCGACGGATACTGCGCCCCCGGTCCCTGCGACCGGATTGTGTCACCACAGGGGTCCTCGACGAAATGTTCGCTCACGCCTTCCGCTTCGACCAGTTCAATGCCCGCGTGCGCAACACCTTCTCGGCGCCGCGCAAGCCGCGTCACCGCGTGCTGCGCGTGTTGCTCGGCCTGATCGGCCTGACGCTGCTGGCCGTGCTGGTGATGTTCGGTGTGTTCGTGGGCGCCGCGATGGTCGTCGGCGGCCTGCTGTTCAAGTTGTGGAAGCAGCGCGGCAAGCCCGTGGCGCGCGATCCGCGCGTGCTCGACGGCGAATTCCGCACGGTCGATCCCGTTTCGCTGCCGCGCTGACGCATGCACGACGTCGTCGCGGCGCCGCCGCAGCCGCGCGTGCCGGTGCAGGGCACCGGCCTTCCCGCCGACAGTCGGTTTCCCGTCCACCGCATTTACTGCGTCGGCCGCAATTTCGCCGCACACGCGCGTGAAATGGGCGCGACGCCGCCTTCGTCCGGGCAGCGCGGCACGCCCACCTTCTTTCTCAAGCCGGCCGATGCGATCGTCACCGACGGCCAGGTCGTCTATCCGCGCGGCACGCGCGAACTCCACCACGAAGTCGAACTCGTGGTCGCGCTCGGCCGCGATGCCGAGGGCATCGTCGCGGTCGACGAGGCGATGGCGCTGGTCTACGGCTACGCGGTCGGCCTCGACCTGACGCGCCGCGATCTGCAGGCCGCGGCCAAGGCGAAAAGCCTGCCGTGGGACACGGGCAAGTCGTTCGAACACGCGGCGCCGATCGGCGCGATCGTGCCCGCCGCGGACCTGGGCGCGATCGACGGCGCCGCGCTCACGCTGCGCATCAATGGCGAAGTGCGCCAGCACGGCCCGCTCTCCGACCTGGTCTGGAACGTCGCCGACATCCTGCACGAACTGTCGAAGCTGTACGCATTGCGCGCAGGCGACCTGGTCTTCATGGGCACGCCGGAAGGCGTGGGCCCGCTGCAGCCCGGCGACGTCTTCGAGGCGCGCCTGGATCGCTCCGGCCGGCCGCCGGCCCTGCTGCTGCAAGGCCGCATCCTGCCTGCAACCGCTTAGGTATAGTCGGCCGCGGTCGTTTCGTGCCGTCCAACCCGGGAGGACAAGATGGGTCTGATTGCGGAGTTCAAGGAATTCGTATCGCGCGGCAACGTGCTCGATCTCGCGGTCGGTGTCGTGATCGGCGCGGCGTTCGGCAAGATCGTTACGGCCTTCGTCGACAAGATCATCATGCCGCCCGTCGGTCTGCTGGTCGGCGGCGTCGACTTCTCGAAGTGGGCGATCACGCTGAAGGAAGCCACCGTGGATGCCGCAGGCAAGGAAGTGCCGGCGGTGGTGCTCGGGCTGGGCGAGTTCGTCAATTCCATCATCCAGTTCCTGATCATCGCCCTGGCGATCTTCCTGGTCGTCAAGGCGGCCAACCGCGTGCGCAAGCCGGCCGACGCCGCGCCCGCAGCGCCGGCGGAGGAAGTGCTGCTGCTGCGCGAGATCCGCGATTCGCTGAAGCGGTAACGCCGGCGTTCGCGCCAGCCGCAAGCGCGATTCGCGGCTGCCGCCAAAAACTCTCACGCCTGCGATGGCGTGATGCACAACGGCAACGGGCCGCGGGCGGTTAAGCTCGCGGTTTCGTTTTTTTCGCCTGTCCGAAAGGAGCCGTGATGCGCGTTGTGCCGTGGTTTCTCGCTACTTCCCTGCTCGTCGCCGGCCCCTCGCTGGCTGCGCAACACACCACCACGATCCCCGCGAAGGCGATCGCCACCGCCACCCAGCTGCGCGAAACGGCGCTGGCCAGCCACCTGGGCTACGACATCGCCGAATCGCTGACCACCGAAGTCGGCCCGCGCCTGGCCGGCAGCGAAGCCGACGCACGCGCGGTGGAATGGGCGCAGGCCAAGTTCAAGGCGCTGGGCTACGACAAGGTGTGGCTGGAGGAAGTGCGCTTTCCGAAGTGGGAACGCCGCAGCGAGCATGGCGCGGTCGTCGGCGCGCACGCGCAGCCCTTGTCGCTGATCGCGCTGGGCGGCAGCCCGGGCGGCAGGGTCGAAGGCGACGTCGTGCGTTTCGCCGATCTCGCTTCGCTCGAAGCCGTGCCCGCCGGATCGCTCGCCGGCAAGATCGCCTTCATCGACTTCCACATGGAGCGCGCGCGCGACGGCAGCGGCTACGGCATGGGCAGCAAGGTGCGCGGCAGCGGCCCGTCCGCGGCGGCGCGCGCCGGTGCCGTGGGCTACCTGATGCGTTCGGCCGGCACCGATTCGCATCGCAACCCGCACACGGGCATCACCCATTACGCCGACGACATCACCCCGATTCCCTCGGCGGCGCTGGGCGCGCCGGATGCGGACCAGCTCACCCGGCTGCTGGCGCGCGGTCCGGTGCGCGTGCACCTCGCGCTGGATTGCGGCTGGGACGGCGAAACGGTCTCGCACAACGTGATCGGCGAGATCCGCGGCCGCAGCAAGCCCGACGAGGTCGTGCTGATCGGCGGGCATCTGGACTCCTGGGATCCGGGCACCGGCGCCATCGACGACGCCGCCGGCGTGAGCCTGACCATGGCAGCGGGCGCACTCATCGGCGAGCTGAAGCAGCGTCCGGCGCGCACCATCCGTGTGGTCGCGTTCGCCAACGAGGAGCAGGGCCTGTATGGCGGCAAGGCCTACGCGGCCGCGCACCTCGGCGACATCCGCAAGCACCAGATCGCCGCGGAAAGCGACTTCGGCGCCGGGCGGATCTACGGCTTCCGCAGCGGCGCGCCGGACTACGCGCAGGGCGCGGTGAAGCAGATCGCCGATGTGCTCGCCCCGCTGGGCATCGCGCATTCGCCGCAAGAAGGCGGCCCCGGCCCGGACATCGGCCCGTTCGCCGCGAAGGGCCTGGCCTGGGCCTCGCTGCGCCAGGACGGCACCGACTACTTCGATTACCACCACACGCCGGACGACACGCTCGACAAGATCGATCCCGAAGCGCTGGCGCAGAACGTCGCGGCGTATGCGGTGTTCGCCTATCTCGCGGCGAGCGCGGACGGCGATTTCGGCAGCGAGGCGAAGACGGTCACGCCGCCGTCGGAATAAGCGGCGGAGATACGAAAAAGCCCGGGAATTTCCGGGCTTTTTTGTTGTTTCCGCATCTGCCTGAAAGCGCGACTGCCTACAGCCGCGAACGCCACGCCGCCAGCAACACCGCGGTCGCCGCGGCGACGTTGAGGCTTTCCACTGCGCCGGTGCCGGGAATCGACACGCGCAGGTCGCAGGCCGCGGCGAGTTCGCGGTCCATGCCCTCACCCTCGCTGCCCATCACGAACACCAGCCGCTGCGGCAACGATGTTTCGAACACGTCCGTCCCACCCTGCACCACCGTGGCGGCAAGCGCGAAGCCGGCGCTGCGCAGCTGCGCGATCGCATTGTCCTGGCGGCCCAGGCGCACCATCGGCACGGCCTCCGCGCCGCCTTCGGCCACGCGTGCGGCCGCACCGGAAAGGGCGAGCGGCGAATGCTTGGGCAGCAGGATCGCGCCGACGCCGAAGTGCGCGGCCGAGCGCAGGATCGCGCCGAAGTTGTGCGGGTTGCCCACACCATCGAGCCACAGTGCGCAGTGCGGGCCGGGCTTCAGGTCGCGCAGCCAGTTCGACAGCGCGTGCGGTTCCTCGCGCAGCACGTCGGCGATCACGCCTTCGTGGTGGGTGCTGGCGGCGAGGCGGTCGAGATCGCCCTCCTCGACCACGCGATAGCCGACGCGGTGCTGCACGCACCACTTCAGCAGCGGCTGCAGCGCGGGAATGCGGTCTTCGATCAGGTACAGCTTGCGGATCGCCTGCGGCCGGCGCGCGAACACCGCATGCACGGCGTTGAGCCCGTACAGGCGCAGTTCGGCGTCGCGGCGCGCGCGGGCGGGATGCGCGGGTTCGTCGTGCGCCGCGTCCGGCCAGGTGTCGTGTGCACGCTCGTGGCGCTCCACGCGCGCCCGCGGCGCGCGCGGGCGCGATTCGTCGTGGGGCCGCGGCGCGCGTTCGCGCGCCGCATCATGAGCCCGGGGCGCGCGTTCGCCCGCCGCGTCATGAGCCCGAGGCGAGCGTTCGCGCGCCGCGTCGCGGGCATGAGGCGCGCGTTCGCGCGGGCCGGCGGGAGCGGAGGATTTCCAGGGGCCCGCGCCGGGGCGGCGCGGCGGACGGGTGCGGTCGTGGGGCATGCCGCCATTGTAGGCGGGTCCCGCACCACGCCCCACTACGCCTGGTTGCCCGCCTGCGGCGTGATTTCCTCCAGCTTCTGCAGTTCGTGCGCCACGGCTTCCGGCGAGCGCGTGTAGCGCGCCAGCAGCGCATAGAACGCCGGCACCACGAACAGCGACAGCAAGGTCGAGAACGACACGCCGAAGATCACCACCACGCCGATCGTCGCGCGGCTCGCCGACCCCGGACCGCCCGCCAGCACCAGCGGGATCGCGCCCACGACCGTGGCGATCGACGTCATCAGGATCGGGCGCAGGCGTACCGCGCACGACTCGACGATCGCTTCGTGAATGCTGCGCCCTTCGTCGCGCAACTGGTTGGCGAATTCGACGATCAGGATGCCGTTCTTCGCCGCCAGGCCCACGAGCATCACGATGCCGATCTGCGAGAACAGGTTGAGCGTGCTGCCGAACACCCACAGGCCGAGCAATGCACCGAGTACGCCCAGCGGCACCGTCAGCATGATCACGAACGGGTGGATGAAGCTTTCGAACTGCGCGGCCAGCACCAGGTAGACCACCAGCAGCGCCAGCGCGAAGGTCAGCAGCACCGCGCCGCCCGCGGCCTGGTATTCGCGCGACTCGCCCTTCCAGTCGACCTGCGCCTGCTGCGGCAGCTCTTCCTTCACGGTCTGCTGCAGCCAGTCGATCGCATCGCCCATGCGATAGCCGGGCGCCAGGCCCATGCTGATCGTGATCGCGCGCAGGCGGTTGAAGCGGTTGAAGCTGCCCGGCTCGGCGAGTTCGCGCAGCGTCACCAGGTTGGACAGCGGCACCAGTTCGCCGCCGCGCGTGCGCACCTGGATCGCGGCGAGATCGGCCGGCGAACCGCGCAGCGCCTTGGATGCCTGCACGACGACGTCGTATTCCTCGCCGCCGCGGACGAAGGTGGTGACGCGGCGCGAGCCCATCATCGATTCCAGCGTGCTGCCGATGTCGCCGACGCTCACGCCCAGGTCGGCGGCGCGCTGGTGGTCGATCTGCACGCGCATCTGCGGGCGCGTTTCCTTGTAGTCCGAATCGGCGCCGACCAGGCCGGGATTCTTCTCGATGCGCGCCATCAGGCGATCGCGCCATTCGGCGAGCTGCGCGTAGTCGGGACCGCCGAGCACGATCTGCACCGGCTGGCCGCGCGTGCGCACCAGGCCGCCGGTCACCTGCGAGGACACGCGCACGCCGGGCAGCTGGCTCAGCTCCTTCTGCATGCGTTGCGCCACGTCGGGGGTCTCTTCCTTGCGCTCGCGCCAGTCGTGCAGGAACACGCTGATGCGGCCGCTCTGCATGTCCTCGCTCGCACCGAAGCTGCCGGGCACGCGCGAGCTGGCGCGCTCGATCGGACCGTTGTCGCCGACGTGCCTGGCGAGGATCTTCTCCGCGGCCTGGACCTGCTTGACCGTGTAGTCGAAGCCCGCGCCTTCCGGTCCGTTGAACATGAGGAAGAACACGCCGCGGTCTTCGGCCGGCGCGAGTTCCGACGGCACCAGCTTGATCAGGCCATAACTCAGCGCCAGCGCCGCCAGCATCAGCGCGCCGAAGAACCACGGGCGCTCGACGCTGTGGTCGAGCAGGCGCCGGTAGCGCACGCCCACCGCTTCCAGGCGACCGTTGACCCAGCGCGTGAGCGGGTTGGACTTCTCTTCCTTGTGCGGCTTGACCAGCTTCGACGACATCATCGGCGTCAGCGTCAGCGCGACGAAGGCGGAGATCGCCACCGCGCCGGCCAGCGCCACCGACAGCTCGCGGAACAGGCGCCCGGTGTTGCCCTGCATGAAGCCGATCGGCAGGAACACCGACACCAGCACCGCGGTCGTCGCGATGACCGCGAAGGCCACCTGCGCGGTGCCGCGGCGCGCGGCCACCAGGCGCGGTTCGCCCAGGTCGGCACGACGCTGGATGTTCTCCAGTACGACGATCGCGTCGTCGACGACGAGACCGATGCACAGCACCAGCGCCAGCAGGGTCAGCAGGTTGATCGAATAACCGAACAGGTACAGCGGCACGAACGCGGCGATCAGGCACACCGGCACCGTCACCGCCGGAATCAGCGCGGCGCGCGCGCTGCCCAGGAACAGCCAGATCACGATCAGCACGAGGATGATCGCTTCGGCCAGCGTGTGGTACACGCGCTCGACCGCGTTCTCGATGAAGGTCGTCGTGTCGAAGGCGACGAAGATCTTCGTGCCCTTGGGCAGCGAGGCCTGGATGCGTTCGGCCTCGGCGCGCGCGGCGCGGGCGACGTCGAGGCTGTTCGCGGTCGAGGTCTTGATGATGCCCAGGCCGATATTCTGCTCGCCGTTGCTGCGGTAGTAGCTGCGGCGCTCGGCCGAGGCGAGTTCGACGCGCGACACGTCGCCCAGGCGCACCACGTAACCGTCGGCGCCCTTGCGCAGCGGGATCTGGGCGAAGTCCGCCGGCTTCTCGAAGCTGCGCGCCACGCGCAGGGTGAAATCGCGGCTCTCCGACTCGATGCGGCCGGCGGGCAGTTCGACATTCTGCGCGCGCAACGCGGCCTCGATGTCGGAGGCGGTGACGCCGCGCGCGGCCATCGCGTCACGATCCAGCCAGATCCGCATCGCGTAGCGCTGCTGGCCGCCGATGCGCACCTGGGCGACGCCGTCGATGCTGGACAGGCGGTCGACGACGTAGCGATCGGCATAATCGGACAGCTGCAGCGTGTCCATGTTCGAGCTGCTCATGTTGAGCCACACGATCACGTCGGCGTCGGACTCGACCTTGGACACCTGCGGCGGATCGGCTTCTTCCGGCAGGCGGTCCAGCACCCGGCTCACCGCGGAACGCACGTCGTTGGCGGCGTCCTCGATGTCGCGGGTCAGGTTGAATTCGATGCTGATGTTGGAACGGCCGCTGCTGCTGCGCGATTCGATCGTGTTGATGCCCTCGATGCCGGCGAGCGCGTCCTCGAGGATCTGGGTGACGCGCGTCTCGATCACCGCGGCCGAGGCGCCGGGATAGGTGACTTCCACCGACACCACCGGCGGGTCGATCGCCGGCAGCTCGCGCAGGGTCAGGCGGGTGAACGACATCACGCCGAGCACGATCAGCAGCAGGCTGATCACCGTGGCGAACACGGGACGCTTGATCGAAATGTCGGAAAGTTTCATCGCGCCTCGTTCGTGCTTCTGTTCCGGCCGGGGATGGACCCTTCGGCGGTTCTACTCGGCGACGGTCTTCGCGCCGCTGTCGACGACCTTGCTGCCCGGGCGCAGCTTCACCGTGCCGTCGACGACGATGCGGTCGCCGGCCTTCACGCCCTGGGTGATCTCGGCCAGGCCATCGCGGCGTGTGCCGACTTCGACGTCGCTGCGCTCGACGCTGCCGTCGGCATCGACGCGATAGACGAAAGAATCCGTGCCGACCTGGACGATGGCGATTTCCGGCACCAGCAGCGCCTGCCGTTGCGGACGCTGGAGTGCGACCTCCAGCAGCATGCCGGGGCGCAGCGCGCGGTCCGCGTTGGGGAAGTCGGCGCGCACCGTGACCGACCGCGTGGCTTCGTCCACGCGCGCATCGAGAGTGCGGACGACGCCGTCGAAGTTGCGTTCGGGGTAGGCCTCGGTGTGGCCGGTCACGGGCAAGCCCGGAGCGAGCTGCGCAAGCATCGTTTCGGGCACCGGGAAATCCACATACACGCGCGCGGTGTCGTCGAGCGTGGCGATCGGCGTGCCCGGCGTCACCAGCGAGCCCGGGCTGACCTGGCGGATGCCGAGCACGCCGGCGAACGGCGCGCGGATCACGCGGTCGCCGAGCTGCGCGCGGATCTGCGCCACCCGTGCGTTGGCTGCATCACGTGCGGCGCGCTGCGTGTCGAGCGCGGAGCGCGCGATCAGTTGCTGATTCGCCAGCTCGTTCTGGCGGCGGTAGAGCTTGTCGGCTTCGTTGGCTTCGGCCTGCGCTTCGGCAAGCGCGGCATGCTGCGCCTGGCCGCTCAGGGTGACCAGCGGCGCGCCCTTCGCGACGATGTCGCCGCTGTCGAAGTGCACCTGCTGCACGATCTCGCTCACCTTCGCGGTGACGGTGATCGATTCGCGCGCGTGCACGGTGCCCAGCGCCTCGACGCTGTCGTTCCAGGGTCGCGGACGCACGACCTGCGTGGTCACCGGCACCGGCCGGTCGCCGCCGTCGCGCTGCGAGGCCGCGTCCTTGCCGCAGGCTGCCAGCAGGCAGGAGAAGGCAAGCACGAGCAAGATCCTGTTCAAGCGCGAATCCGGGAAGGCGGGCATAGGGAATTCTAGGGGCGGGCGGTGCGGGCGCAGCGGCGCGAGGACGCGGAACGGCGATTCTACGGGCGGGACCTGTACCGACGTATGGGCCGATGGTTGCCCCCTGATGCGGCAAAATCCCCGGCAAAGCACAGCAATCCGGCGGAACGCAGCATGCGCATCGAGGTCATCCAGGGCGACATTACGCGCCTGGCCGTGGACGCCATCGTCAATGCCGCCAACGAGGCCCTGGCCGGCGGCGGCGGCGTCGACGGCGCGATCCACCGCGCCGCGGGTCCCGGACTGGCCGCCGAATGCCGCGACATCCCGTTCGTGCGGCCACACGTGCGCTGTCCCACCGGCGAGGCGCGCATCACCGCGGGCCATGCCCTGCCCGCGCGCCACATCATCCATACCGTCGGTCCCGTGTGGCGCGGCGGCGATGCCGGCGAAGCCGAACTGCTGGCCAGTTGCTACCGGCAATCGTTGCGGCTCGCCTTGCATCACGACATCGCATCGATCGCGTTTCCCGCGATCAGCTGCGGCGTCTTCGGTTATCCGCCGGCACAGGCCGCACACGTCGCTGTCGCCGCCGTGCGCGACTGGCTGCTGCAACAGGCGTTGCCGCAGCGCGTGCTGCTGTGCTGTTTCGACGCCGCCATGGCGGCGCACTACCACGATGCCCTGGGCACCCGCGCATGAACGCCATCGCCAATCGCAACGACCAAGCCACGCTCGGCATCGTCGCATCCAACCTGCTCACGCTCGTGGTCGCCTGGTGGCAGGACTGGCCGCTCGCGCTGATGCTGTGGCCGTACTGGTGCCAGTCGGTGATCATCGGCTGGTTCGCGCGCAAGCGGATCCTCGCGCTCGGACGGTTCTCCACGGAAGGCGTCCGCATCAACGACCGCCCGGTCGATCCCACGCCGCAGACGCAGCGCAGCACGGCGAACTTCTTCACCCTGCACTACGGCCTGTTCCACCTGGTCTATTTCATCTTCCTGCTGGCGATGAGCGCGATGTCGGGCGAACCGGCGGCCGCCGGCGGCGGGACGCAGGTAATCGAGCCGTCCTTCGATCGCATCCAGCGCAGCGACGTGCTGCTGATCCTGGGACTGTCGCTGTCGTTCTGGTTCTCGCACCGCGCCTCGCACCGCGAGCACGTCGAAGCCGACCTGCGCCGCGTGCCGAACATCGGCACACTGATGTTCGTGCCGTATCTGCGCGTGATCCCGATGCACCTGACGATCATCCTGGGCATGGCGCTCGGCGACGACTGGGGCCGCCTGCTGTTCGGCGCGCTGAAGACCGTGGCCGACGTGGCGATGCACCGGATCGAACATCGCTGGCTGCAGGGTGCCATCGCGGGCAAGCCGCAACCGGACGCGATCGAGTAGTCGCGGCACAAAACAAAAACGCCGGCACGGGGCCGGCGTTTTTCGCAACACGAAGGCGCTGCGCTTACGCGACCTTCTTCCACTGGCCCAGCGCGGCCAGACCATTGTCCTTGGCGCGGGCGTACACGGTCTTCTGCGCCGCGGCGAAGTTGTTCACCAGGTCCTGCGACCACAGCTTGAGCGCAGCGGCCTGCATAGCGCGGCCGTAGGAGAACGACAACGGCCACGGGTTGGGACCCATCTGGTTCATGGCGTTGAGGTGCGCGGTGGCGTCCTCGTCGCTCTGGCCACCCGACAGGAACACGATGCCCGGCAGGATCGCCGGCACGGTCGACTTCAGGCACTGCAGCGTGGCGGCGGCGACTTCCTCGACCGAAACCTTCTCGCCGCTGGTGGTGCCCGGCACGACCATCGAGGCCTTCAGGATGGTCCCTTCGAGCACGACGTTGTGCTCCACCAGCGAGGCGAACAGCGAGCGCAGCATCACCTCGGTGACCTGGAAGCATTCGTCGATGTCGTGTGAGCCGTCCATGATCACTTCCGGCTCGACCATCGGCACCAGGCCCTGCTCCTGGCACAGCGCGGCGTAGCGCGCGAGCGCATGCGCGTTGGCTTCGATGCAGGTGCCCGACGGGATGTCGTCGCCGATGTTGATGACCGCGCGCCACTTGGCGAAGCGGGCACCGAGCTTGTAGTACTCGGCCAGGCGGTCGCGCAGGCCGTCGAGGCCTTCGGTGACCACTTCGCCCGGGCAGCCGGCCAGCGCGTGCGTGCCCTTGTCGACCTTGATGCCCGGGATCATGCCGTTGTCCATCATGTACTTGGCGAACGGCACGCCGTCGCTGGTGGACTGGCGGATGGTCTCGTCGAACAGGATCGCGCCGGAGATGTAGTCGCTCAGGTTCGGCGTGGTGAGCAGCAGCTCGCGGTAGCGGCGACGGTTCTCTTCGGTGTTCTCGATGCCGACGCCGGCGAAGCGCTTGGCACAGGTGCCGGTGGATTCGTCGATCGCGATGATGCCCTTGCCCGGGGCGACCATGGCCTGGGCGATTTCGGCGAGCTGTTCGATGCTCATGGGTGTCCTGCGGCTGGCGGTGGGAAGCCGCACATTATAGCGGCTGGGGGTGAGCGAAGCGTCGCCACCCCGACAGGAAATCAAGGGCTTACCGACCCGACATCCCCGGATCCAATACCAGTAGGAGCGCTCCTGGGCACGACCCGGATCCGGCGACATCGCCCGTCGGCCACGCCTACAGCTCGCCCAGGCCCTCGGCTTGGCCGCCGGCGCCGACCTGGAGCAGGCGCAGGGTATTGGTCGCGCCGTGGTGCTCCATGTGGTCGCCGCTGGTGAAGATCACCCGCTCGCCTTCGGCGAGGAACCCGGCGTCGAACAGCTGCTTGATCGACCGGCGTGCCGCCTCGCGCGAAGCCAGGCCGCGGCTGTCGAAATCGATCGGGAACACGTCGCGCATCAGCGCCATCCGCCGGCGCGCGCCGTCGTGGCGCGACAGGCCGTAGATCGGCACGGGCGAACGGAAGCGCGACAGGAAGCGCGCGGTGCCGCCGGATTCGGTCGCGGCGAGGATCGCGCGTACGCCGATGTGCTCGGACAGGAACATTGCCGCCATCGCGATCGCCTGGTCGGCGCGTTCGAGGTTGCGCGGAGCTTCTTCGAAGTCCGTGTCGGACTCGAACTGGCGCTCCGCGCCGAGACAGATGCGCGCCATCGCTTCCACCGCGCGCACGGGGTATTTGCCGGCCGCGGATTCCTGCGACAGCATCACCGCGTCGGTGCCGTCGATCACGGCGTTGGCCACGTCGAGCACTTCGGCGCGGGTCGGTATCGGGCTGTCGACCATCGATTGCAGCATCTGCGTCGCGGTGATCACCACGCGGCCGCACTCGAGCGATTCGCGGATGATCTTCTTCTGCAGACCGGGCAACTCGGCATCGCCGATCTCCACGCCGAGGTCGCCGCGCGCGACCATCACCACGTCGCTGGCCAGGACGATTTCGTGCAGGTTCTCGATCGCTTCGGCGCGCTCGATCTTCGACACCAACGCGGCATCGCTACCGGCGGCGCGCGCGATGCGGCGCGCCTCTTCCATGTCCTCGGCGTTGCGACAGAAGGACACGGCGATGAAGTCGGCGCCCAGTTCGGCCGCGACCTTGATCAGCTCGCGGTCGCGCTCGGTCAGCGCACCCAGCGACAGCCCGCCGCCCTGCTTGTTGAGGCCCTTGCGGTCCGACAGCGCGCCGTCGTTGAGCACGGTGTTGACGATGCGCTCGCCTTCCACGCGCTCCACGCGCAGCTGCATCATGCCGTCGTCGAGCAGCAGCACGTCGCCCGGTATCACGTCGCCGGGCAGGCCCAGGTAACTCACGCCGACTTCGCGCGCGTTGCCGGGCGGCGTGCTTTCGCTGGCGACGAGGTCGAAGCGGTCGCCGGCCTTGAGTTGCACGCGCCCTTCGGCGAAGCGTTCGATGCGGATCTTCGGGCCCGGCAGGTCGGCGAGGATGCCGACTTCGCGGCCGACGCGCTGGGCGGCTTCGCGTACGGCATTGGCCCGCGCGACCTGGCCGGAGGGATCGCCGTGCGAGAAGTTCAGTCGGACGACGTCGACGCCCGCGTTCAGCAGGGCATCGAGCACGCCCGGCGCATCGGTGGCCGGGCCGAGGGTGGCGAGGATCTTGGTGCGGCGGCGATCGTTGGACATGCTTGCACGGGTCTGCACGGAGTCCGCCGAACCTAGCACAGGCACGCTGGCCGGCGTTCGCGGCCGGCGGTGAATACGACGTCAGGCGGCGTCAGCACTCGGGCTTGGCCGACGCTTCGCCGGATGGAAGAAGGCTGGCCCGATCTGCGCGAATTACAGGTCACCCGCCGTTCGGCCGGAACGATGAAACGCCGCCACCGGGAAACGTCAGGCCGCCAGCAGCGCCGGCAATTCATCCGGTCGCGTCGCCAGTTGCCGTGCGCCCGCTGCGCGCAGTTCCGCTTCGCCGCCGAACCCCCACAGCACACCGACATGGCGCATGCCGTGGTGCAACGCGCCCTCGATGTCCATGCGGCGGTCGCCGATCATCCAGCACTCCTCCGCCGGGGCATCGAAGCGGCGCAAGGCTTCGGCGATCAGTTCGGGCTTGTCGCTGCGGCTGCCGTCGACGGTGGCACCGACGATGTCGACGAAGCGGTGACCGAACGGCAGGTGCGCGGCGATCTTGCGCGCATGCGGTTCGTTCTTCGCCGTGACCACGGCCAGACGATGGCCGGCGGCATGCAGCGCCTCGACCGTTTCGGCGATGCCGTCGTAGACCTCGTGCTCGGCCCAGCCCAGCGCCTCGAAGCGGTCGCGGTAGTGCAGCACCGCTTCCTCGACCTTCGCGTCGTCGCGCAGCAGCGGCGCGAAGCTGGTGCGCAGCGACGGACCGATCCAGCGTCGCAGCTCGGCTCCGGACGGCACCTCCAGCCCCATCTGCGTGAGCGCGTGCGCCACGCAGCGGGTGATGCCGATCTCGGAGTTGATCAGCGTGCCGTCCATGTCGAAGAAGAGCAGTGCCATGGTGATTACGTCCGCACGCTGCGATCAGTCGTCCGAGGAGCCGTCGTCGTGCCAGGCCTTGCCGGCCTTGTACGACTCCAGGCGCTGCCGGTAGCCCGCCGGCTTGCCCTTGCGCTCCTCCTGCCCGGCATCCAGGGCCGCCATCTGCGTGGCCGCGCGCTCCTGCAGCAGCGCGGCCCGCTTGTAGTTGCCGGTCGCCGCCTCGCAGGCGGCCACGGTATCCAGCCACGCCGGAAACATGTACTCCACGTCGCCCAGGCGCTTGCTGATCTCCAGGCCGCGCGCGGGATCGTAGCTGTCGGCATGCACCGTGGTGCACAGCGCCCAGGCGCGGCTGTTGGCGGAACTGAGGTAGCCGGCGGCTTCGCCACGCGACCACACCTGCAACGCCTGCGCACGGGCCTTGGGATCGTCGGTGTTGAACAGCCAGGAGCCGTACTCGGCGAAGGCGCGCTCGCTGTTGCCCGCCATCGCGCGCTCCAGCCACTGCTGCCCTTCCTTCTCCATCCCCTTGCCGAAGTCGCCCTTGAGGTAGTGGTACCCCAGCATTGCTTCGGACTCGTGGTCACCGCTCTGCGCATCGCCCTGCAGCAACTGCTTCGCCCGCGCGGCATCCTTGGGCACGCCGTGGCCGCGCAGGGCCAGTTCGGCGAGCGCGCGTCGCGCCTGCGCGCCATCGGCCGCCTGCGCCATCGCCTGGTAGATGCTCAGCGCACGATCCATCTTGCCGCTCACGCCCGGGCGATCCTGCGTGTAGAGGTTGGCGAGGAACAGGATCGAATCGACGTCGGCGGCCGACGCCGGGGCCAGCGCCCAGTTCTCGGCTTCGCCGAATCGTGCCGCATTCAAGCTGCGCCACGCCTTGTAGAGCGCGGCGCGGGCATTGCCTTCGTGCGCCGCTTCGGCGAAGAGGGCCTCGCCGCGGGAGACATCGCGCGGGATGCCTTCCGTGGTGCCGGCGACGAGCGCGCCGGCATAGCGGAACTTGGCGACGGTGGCGCCGGCCTGCGCGGCCTTTATCGTCGCTTCCTGCTGTTCCTTCTTGCGGCCTTTCCCTGCGTAGTAGTCGACGAGGACGGCGAGCCCCTGCCCACGCCGGTTCACGGCGGGCTCGGCAAGGAACGCCAGTTCGGCCGGATCCAGATCCTTTCCAGCCGCCACGCTGCGCTGCACGGCCACCAGGTGGGCGGCATGCACCGACCCGGCGGCGCGGGTCAGGCGCTGCGCGGCTTCGACGGGCAAGGGCGCCGCGCCGCGCGCGACCGACCACAGCGACGCGAAATCGACCACGGCCTCCTGCGGCTGGATGCGCTCTGCCTTGTCCAGCAGGGTCCAGGCCGCGGCGACGTCGCGCTTTACCCCGATGCCTTCGTGGTAAGCGAAGGCCAGCAGCACCAGCGCGATGGCGTTGTCGTCCTCCGCCTCGGGCAGGAGCGCATCCACCAGGCCATCGGTGCAGCCGGCGTATTGCGGCGCGGACGCGCAGACTGCCATCCACGCGATGGAGGACTGCATGCCGCCCTCGTTGGCGGCACGGCGCAGCTTGGCGATCTTGTTCTCGGGCGTCGTCTCGACAGAGGCGGCCTGCACGGCATCGAGGTCGAGTGCGGCCAGCAGGTTGCCCTCGACGCCTCCGTCCACGAACGCGCGAGCCAGGACTGTGCGCAGCATCGGGAAGCCCGACAGCGGACTGTCGCGGGTGAGTGTGTAGGCGGTGTCGACATAATCGAAGCGCAGCCGTCGCTCGTGCTTTGCGTCCTCGTCCCAGGCGGCGATCACGAACGGGAAGTAGCGTGCCGGGTGCAGCGCGCCGTAGTACTCGTAGCGCACGCCCATCCCGAGGCTCTCGACCAGTGCGAAGGCATCCGCCGGCGCCATCACCCGGATCGGATCGGCCAGCAGCGATTCGGTGCCGACCTGCTTCATCGCGTGTTGCGACAGGGCGGCCAGCACGCTCATCTCGCGCTCGGCGGTGGCGGCATCATCCAGCGCATCCGCGCACAGGAAGGCAACGCGACGCACGGCCAGGCTGACCGGGGCGGCGGCGACCGCAGCCGCGACGCCATCGCGGTGTTCACGGCACTTGGCCGCATCGACCGAAGCGACGTCGTAACCCACCTGGTCGAGCACATCCAGGGCACCGAAGGCCTTGTGCATGTCGCCCGTGGCAAGGAACTGCTCCCACATGCGGGCCGCGTCCGGCGTTGCGCGCTCCTGCGCGTGCGGCGCGAGCATGGCCAGCGCCAGGGCGGCAACGGCCATCCCTCGCAATACGGCGTTCCGGGTCTTCACTGGGTTTCGTCCTCGATCGCGTTCTTCAACAGCGCCTTCAGGCGCGCGTCGCGGTCCTTGCTGCGCACCGCGGGCGCCGGCTTCATCGTCACCCGCGCGTACAGGTTGTCATGGACCTTGCGCAGTTCCGCCAGGTGCGGGCCGACCTTGTCGCCCGCCACCTCGCGGTCGACCACCTTCATGTCGAACACGACCTTGACGCTGCGGTCCTCGACGCTCACGTCGCGGGTGAATTTGAAGGCATCCGATTCGACGTCCAGCGTCTCGTCGCCGAGCGTGGACACCCAGCGCTCGGGAATCCGCACGTCGACTTCCTGGCGGTAGTGCGCCGGCATGCCCAGGTCCAGCGGGCCCACCCGTTCCATCGAACTGGGCAGTTGCGCCGGCGTGCCCAGCGCTTCGGCATAGAGGTCGAGGTAACGCAGCGAGCCATCCGCTTCGAACGGCGAAGCCAGCACGTACTCCTCGACGACTTCCAGGACATTGGCCTGCAGGTCGTCCTTGAACACCGGAGCGGCGGCCACCGTCAGCTTGCCGAAGCGGCGACGGTAGTAGTCGGCATAGCGGCGCGAGGTTTCTTCCGGCCGTGCGCTGGCGAACCCGCGGCGCGCCTCGTCGGCGGAGGGTCCGCGATACACCGTGCGGATGCTCAGCCGGGCGCTGGCGGCGTCGTCGCTGGGCTCGTAGCGCTCGGTGATGGCAATGGATGGCTCGGCGGTCCCGGCCGGCGCGATCTCCTGCAACGCGGTGACGCCGGGGACGACCGGCAAGGCGACGCCGTAGCGGCTGAGGTCGCTGTCGCTGGCCGCGCCGCCTTGCGAGGTGATCGTGGGGTCCAGCCACAGCACGGCGTCGCCGACCTTCGCGCGCACGATGACGTGGTCGAAGGCCGAAGCCGCCGGCGGGCCGTTGGCCACGCCCTTGCCGCTCTCGATGGACGTCAGTGCGGGCGCGGCATCGATGGCCATGCGCTGCAGCAGCGTGGCGAGCAGGTAGGCCTTGTCCTTGCAGTCGCCGTAGCGGCGCGACCAGGTTTCCGCAGGCAGCGTCGGCCGGTGCGTGTTGTCGCCCATCTCGACGCCGAAATAGCGGACCTGTTCCTGCACGAGCCGCAACGCTGCGCTTACGCGCGCCTGCGGATCGGCCAGCTTCGACCACTGCGCGAGATGCGCCTCGAGGTCCGCCGGCAGCGGCGCGGTCTGCGCGGGGTACAGTGGCAACGCCCAGTCGACCACGTCGGACCAGCGGCGCGCCTGCGACACCTGCGCGCGCGGATAGGGCTGGTACCACACGGGATACGAGCCTTCGTCCGTGTAGGCGGCATTGCGTGCGGACTCGAACAGCACCTCGGTCGCGGCATCGGTCTGGCGGATCACCGGCGTAGGCGCGCCGTTCTCCAGCCGGACGTCGGGCTTGCGCCCCGGGTCGTAGAGCACGCGCAGCCGCGTGCGCAGCATCGGGCTGCTCCATGCGAATGTGGTGGCGTCGATCAGCTGTCCCGAGAGGATCGGGTTGCTGCCGACGATCGAGTAACGCACCCGCACCACGTCGTCGACGCGCACGTCGTCGAGCACGATCAGCGCGGTCACGTTGCCGTCGGCCAGGTCCTGCTCGAAGCCTTCTTCGCGGCGCGCCAGCGAGATGCGGTCCGGCACCAGGCGCTCGTACCACTTGCCACCGCGACGCAACTGCACGCGATGCAGGATCAGGCGCTGGTAGTCCGGGTTGAAGCCGATCTGGTAACGCCCCGCTTCGCCGAGCAGGGTCGTGTCCTTCACTTCGTAGACGTAGTCGAAATAGACCTGGTCGTGGCCGCTGCGGCGATCGATTTGCTTGTCGAACAACCAGAACCGCCACGGCGTGTCGCCGGCGCCGGGGGCTTTCGCATCCCACTGGGCGGGCACTTCCTGCGGCTCCGCGAACGCGGGCTCCGGTCCCACCGAAAAACGGTACTCGCCCCGCGCATGTTCGACTTCCTGCGCACCCGCCACGCCCGCCAGCATCAGGGCGAGCAACATCAGCACTATCCGCATCGCGACTTCTCTGTTTCCCCTGGCGCTACTGTAACCGAGCGCGCCAGGCGGTCGTGACGGCGACGCCGGGAATGTCCGTTCAGCCGCGCGCCCTGAGGGCCGCCACCGCCGGCAGTTCCTTGCCCTCGAGGAACTCGAGGAACGCGCCGCCGCCGGTGGAGATGTAGGACACGTCCTGCTCGATGCCGTACTTGTCGACCGCGGCGAGGGTGTCGCCGCCGCCGGCGATGGAGAACGCCTTCGATGCGGCGATCGCGCGGGCGAGCGTCTCGGTGCCCTTGCCGAAGGCGTCGAATTCGAACACGCCGACCGGGCCGTTCCACACCACGGTGCCGGCGGCCCTGATCAGTTCGGCATAGCGCGCGGCGGTCTGCGGGCCGATGTCGAGGATCATGTCGTCGGCGCCCACGGCGTCGACGGTCTTGATCGTCGCCGGCGCGTCGGCGGCGAACGCGGGTGCGACGACCACGTCGCTGGGGACCGGGATGTCGGCGCCGCGCGCCTTCGCGTCGGCCATGATCTTTTTCGCCGTGTCGATCAGATCCATCTCGACCAGCGACTTGCCGACGCCGTGCCCCATCGCCGCGATGAAGGTGTTGGCGATGCCGCCGCCGACGATCAGCTGGTCGACCTTGCCGACCAGCGAGGACAGCAGTTCGAGCTTGGTCGAAACCTTGGAACCGGCGACGATCGCCAGCAGCGGCCGCGCGGGGTTGTCGAGGGCTTTGGCGAGAGCGTCGAGTTCCGCCATCAGCAGCGGGCCACCGGCGGCCTGTTTCGCGAACCTGATCACGCCATGCGTCGAAGCCTGCGCGCGGTGCGCGGTGCCGAACGCGTCCATGACGAACACGTCGCACAGCGCGGCGTACTTCTTCGACAGGGCTTCGTCGTCCTTGCCCTCGCCGACGTTCATGCGGCAGTTCTCGAGCAGCACGAGCTCGCCCGGCTTCACTTCGAAGCCGCCGTCGAGCCAGTCGCGCACCAGCGGCACTTCGCGGCCGAGCAGTTCGCCCAGGCGCTTGGCCACGGGCGCGAGCGAATCTTCCGCGGTCCACACGCCTTCCTTCGGCCGGCCCAGGTGCGACATCACCATCACCGCCGCGCCCTTTTCGAGCGCGAGCTGCAGCGTCGGAATGGACGCGGTGAGGCGCTGGTCGGACGTGACCTGGCCGTCCGCGACGGGCACGTTGAGATCCTGGCGGATCAGCACGCGCTTGCCGTTGAGGTCGAGGTCGGTCATGCGGACGATGGACATGGGATTCCCGGCGAAACGCTGAAAAAAGGGCGCGTATTGTCGCCCGCGGCGCCGTGCTTTCCAAACCCGCCCGCAGGAATCGCCTGCAGCGTCGGGGACTTCCGGCGCCCCTGCGGCGCCGGAACCGGACTGCTCGGGCTTACGCCGGCGTATCGCCCTCGGGCGCGGGCGGCGCGTTCGCACCCGGTGCCGGACGGCGCAACAGCGCCAGCGCGAAGCCGGCCACGACCAGCGCGCCCAGGCCCAGCGCTGCCCACAGCAGCCATCCCTTCCAGTCGCGCACCGGCGCCAGCGCGCGATCGCCGGCGAGGGGCTGCGGCGTGCCCAGGTAGGCCTGCGTCGGCTGCCAGTCCGCACCGCGCTGGCGGCGCATCCCGGCAACCAGTTGCGACAACGGCGCGTCGGCGCGGCGTGCGCGGGCGCTGCCGGCCGCCAGCACGTACGGCGCGGGGCCCTGCGCGAGGAACACGACCACGTCCGGGCGGTACCCCAGCCGCAGCTGCGGCACCTGCGCGACCGGCGTATTCGCACGCAGCCGCCAGTGACGGTCGCGCACGACCGAATCGAGCACCCGTACCGGCGAGCGCGTGCCCGTCGCGCCCGCGACCTGGTAGGCCACCCAGGGACCGGCGCGCAGGCGCCATTCCGCATCGGCGTCGTCGCGGCTCTCCAGGCGCCATTCCGCGGCGTTGTTGCCCGGCAGGACGACATCCGCCTGCGCGATCGGAAAACGGCCGTCGCTGTCGAATTCGAACACCGTGCCGGACGCCGCGCCGCGGGCCTCCACGCCATGCCCGGTCGGTTCGATCCATTGCGGCGCGGCCGGCGTGCGCGAAGCCGCCAGTTCGGCGGCGACACCGGTGATCGCGATCGCCTGATCGGCACGATCCGGCGTGAGGCGCAGGTAGCGCGCCTTCTGGTATTGCGGCAGCAGACCGTACAACTCGATGCGCCGGTGCAGCAGGCGGCGGTCCTCGCGGGTGAGGTCGACCAGGCGCCCGCGGGTCGCGAGCGGTTGCCAGTGTTCGAGATCGTCGCTGGCTTCGACGCGATAGCCCAGGTCGAGCGATTCCACCGGTTGCCATTGCAGTTCGAGCGCGGCGATCGACTCGTGCACGCGGCTCACGTCCACCAGCAGTGCGTTGCGCGGCAAGGCGGCGGACGCGGCATCGCGGGTGCGCACCTCGACGCGGCGCAGACGTCCGTCCGCATCGGCCTGGCTCACCAGTTCCCATCCCTGCGCGCCGTCGGCCGGCGCCGACGGCAACGCGAACCACGGCAGCGCCACGCGCAGGGCCGGCTTCGCCAGCGGTTCCTGGGGCGCGAACACGTCGGTGGGCACGGCGACGCCGTCGCGGTTGAGCACGACCGCATCGCCGATCACCGGATCCTGCAGTTGCCGGTAGACGTTCTCGTCGAGCGTGACGCGGTAGGCGCCCGCGTCGTCGCGGGCCAGCGTCAGCGGCCATTGCTGCGCGTAGTCGTCGCGCGGCGCGGCCACGGCGACAGGCAACAGCAGGAGCTGCAGCAGCAGCGGGCAGGCGAAGCGCTTCACGGCGATTCCTCCAGCGGACGATCCGGTGCGGCCGTGCGCGGCGGCGCGGGCGCGAAATAACCGACGGCCGTGCACAGCAGGCCGTACGCCATGAACGAGGCGATGCCCAGCAAATTGCCGAGGTGGCTGCGATCGACCAGCACCAGCTTGGCCAGCACGACCGCCATGAGCACCGCGCCGGCCAGCCACAGGCCGCGCTGGCCGCGGCGCGAGCCAATGATCCAGCCGAGCACGCCGAGCACGCTCCACACGATGGTGAGGCTGGTCTGCGCCAGGCTCGTGGAGAACAGCCTGCCGTCCCACGGCACGCCGCCCCAGTGATGCGTCGCGCGCAGCGTGATCGTGGTGATCAACGCGAACGCAGCCGCGGCGACGAGCGGGATGCGGCGCTGGCGCAGGTCGTCGGGCGCTGCCGGCGACCCCAGCCATGCCAGCACCAGGCCCAACACCGCGAACTGGGCGAGATCGAGCGGATTCACCAGCGGGATCCACTGCAGCGGCTGGCTGTCGCCGGGGGCGAACAGGGCGAAGACCGCGGCGAGCGCGAGTGCGGCGACGATCGATCCCTGCACCAGCGCGCCCCAGCGGCGGAAGGCGGCGCCGAATGGTGCAGCCATCAGGCCGGCGCGCCATTGCAGCAGGGCCGCCGCCACCAGCCAGGGCAGTGCGAACGCGGCCAGGCGCCAGCCGTTGCCCAGATCCGCCGTGCGGGCGAATTCCTCCAGCAGCAGCGCGAGGGCCAGCGGCCACGCCCACAGCCACGCGAAATGGCCGAACGCCGAGGCACCCTCGCCGACCTGCGCGTCCTCGCGATCTGCGCCGTCGCGCAGGCAGCACAGGCCGCGCCAGCCGGCGATCGCATACGCGGCCCACGCCGCCAGGCCGAAACCGCCGAACGGGTGCGCATGCACGTTGTCCTGCACCAGCGCCAGTGGCAACGCCGCCGCGAGCGCGAGGGCGACCGTCCACGCCAGCGCGCGCGCCGGCAGGCGGCGATGGAACTCGCCGGCGATCCAGCCCGTCGCGATAGCGAAGGCGAGCATCGCATCGGGCTGCACGAGGTCATCGACGTAGCGGGCGATCTCGGTCACGCCATTGCCGAGCCACCACGCCAGTCCCCACAGGTAGTACGGCAGTGCCAGTTGCGGGCGCTCCGCGTCGCGGCGGTAACTCCACGCGCTGCAGAAGCCGGCGAGCGCGAGCAGCAATGCGCCCATGAAGCGCGGGTTCAACACGGCTTCGACCGGCGCCGGCGACGTGCTCACGCCGATCGCGAAACTGCCGGCGGCCAGCAGTTGCAGCAACGCGCCCGAGACCTGCGGCAGGCGCCGGCCCTGGCGCAGTCCCAGCCACACCAGCGCCGCGCCTTCCAGCGCGAACACGCTGGCGGTCGCCTGCGCCGACAGCGCCAGCGGCACCGCGAGCGTGGCGAAACCGACCGCAAGCAGCGCATACGACGTCGTCAGCGGCGCGAAGTGCTCGCGCCGGCGCAGCAACCAGGCCAGCAGCGCATACAGCGCGCCCAGTCCCAGCGCGCAATACGCCAGCGGCATGCGCGCATCGACCAGGCCATCGCTGCGCAGCAGCCCTGCCTGCAGCGAGAACGCGACCAGCGGCGTGCCGAACACCAGGCAGCCGTCGACCAGGTCGCGACGCCCCGCCGCGCGCCGGCGCGCGTACAGGATCGGGATCAGCAGGTAGAAGGCGAAGAACAGCAGCAGGAAGGGTTCGGTGCTCGCGAACTTGTCGGCGCGGTAACTCCACAGGCCCCACAACGCGCCGATGCCGAAGGTGAAGACGAAGCCGATCACGTTGAGCAGGCGCCACGGCCGCCACCACGCGATCGCCAGCACCGCGGCGTTGAGCACCGCGTAGTAGCCGAACAGCGCGACGTGGTTGCCGCCGCCGGTGGACAGCCAGATCGGCGCGAGGAAACCGGCGAGCACCGCCAACACCGCGAGCGCGAGTGCGTTCTGCGCGACCGCGAGCACGCCCGCGCCGGCGACGATCACCACGCTCAGTGCGAAGGCCGCACCGGCCGGCACCAGGTGGTAGAGCTTGAACGCCGCGAACACGACGAGCAGCAGTACGCCGATCGCGCCGCCCTGCAGGCTCAGGGCGAAACCGCGCCGTTCTTCGCGCTGGCGCCAGCCGAAGACGAGACCGGCCACTGCCGCAATCGCGATGCCCGCCAGGCGCAGTTCGATGGGGAACGTCATCCAGCCCTGATCGCTGGCGTACTTGAGCAGCGCGGCGACGCCGGCGAACAGCACGAGCACGCCCACCTTCACCGGCACGTTGCCTTCGGTGAACCAGCGCCGCACCGCGCGCGCGGCCAGCGTGACCGGATCGGGCCGCGCCGGTGCGCGCGGACGCGGCGGCGGCACGGGGCGTTCCGGCAACGGCGGCGGCACCGCGCGCGCGGGTGGTGGGGTTTCGGAGCGCGGCTCGGCGGCGCGTTCCGGCGATGTTGTCGCGGTGGGCGTGGCCGGAGCCGGAGCCGGTGCTTCGGGCCGCGGGGCGGGAGGCACGGGCGGCTCGGCGGCGCGTTCGCGCATCAGCTCGGCCAGCGTCGGCTCGCGCGACGGCGCAGTGACGCTGCGCTCCGCGCGCAATTGCATGACGTCGCTTTCCAGCTGACCGACGCGACGCTTGAGCCCGCCGATCATCACCAGGGCAGCAATCAGCAATACCGGCACCGCCAGCACGACCAGTACCGCAAGCATGATCAGACCTTCCATTGCCGTCCCCCGTTTGGCTCGGCGAACGTTACACCAAGCGTGCGAATGGGTGCTGCCCCACGTTTTGCCTGGGCTCCGTCCTGGTTCGCTTCGCCCTGGACTTCGCTTCTGGTTCGTCATCCCGGCGCAAGCCGGGATCCATCTTGAATTTGCTGTTGCCGGCATCCCGCATTCAAGGCGAAGAGCAACAGCAAAATGGATCCCGGCTTGCGCCGGGATGACGAGCAAAGGCAATGGCGCAGCGGCAAGCCTGGATGAAGGGAACGGTCCAGCGGCAAACAAGAG
The DNA here is from genome assembly GCF_042655745.1 of Lysobacter yangpyeongensis. NCBI lineage: Bacteria > Pseudomonadati > Pseudomonadota > Gammaproteobacteria > Lysobacterales > Lysobacteraceae > Lysobacter > Lysobacter yangpyeongensis. The sequence continues at coordinate 351,558 of NZ_JBHSNM010000002.1, forward strand.
CCCCGGTTTGCCCCGGGATGACGGGCAGAAGCAACGACAGAAACAAAACGGCAAAAACAGAAAGCCCCGCACGAAGCGGGGCTTTCTGGTGTCAGCGAAGACCGCCGCTTACTTGCCGGCAACCACCTTGACCATCTCCAGGCACTTGTTCGAGTAGCCCCACTCGTTGTCGTACCAGCTCACCAGCTTGACGAAGGTGCCGTCGAGCGCGATGCCGGCTTCGGCGTCGAAGATCGAGGTGCGTGCATCGCCGCGGAAGTCGGTGGCGACGACCTTGTCTTCGGTATAGCCGAGGATGCCCTTCAGCGCGCCTTCCGACTGCGCCTTCATCTCCGCGCAGATCTCGGCGTAGGTCGCCGGCTTCTCGAGTTCGACGGTGAGGTCGACCACCGACACGTCCGAGGTCGGCACGCGGAACGCCATGCCGGTCAGCTTCTTGTTGAGTTCCGGGATCACCACGCCCACGGCCTTCGCCGCGCCGGTGCTCGAGGGAATGATGTTCTCGAGGATGCCACGGCCGCCGCGCCAGTCCTTGTTGGACGGGCCGTCGACGGTCTTCTGCGTGGCAGTGGCGGCGTGCACGGTGGTCATCAGGCCGCGCTTGATGCCCCACTTGTCGTTCAGCACCTTGGCCAGCGGCGCCAGGCAGTTGGTGGTGCACGAGGCGTTGGAGATGATCGCCTCGCCCTTGTAGGTCTTGTCGTTCACGCCGTAGACGAACATCGGCGTGTCGTCCTTCGAGGGCGCCGACTGGATCACCTTCTTCGCGCCGGCGTCGAGGTGCTTCTGGCAGGTTTCCTTGGTCAGGAACAGGCCGGTCGACTCGATGACGACTTCGGCGCCGACTTCGTCCCACTTGAGGTTGGCCGGATCGCGTTCCTGGGTCAGGCGGATCTTCTTGCCGTTGACGATCAGGGTGTTGCCTTCGACCTTGACGTCGCCCTTGAAGCGGCCGTGCACGGAATCGTAGGACAGCATGTACGCCAGGTAGTCCGGCTCCAGCAGGTCGTTGATGGCGACGATCTCGATGTCGTTGCCGAAGTTCTGCACGGCGGAACGCAGCACGTTGCGTCCGATGCGGCCGAAGCCATTGATGCCAACCTTGATCGTCATTGCGGGAGAACTCCTGGGCGAGCGAGCCTGCTGGGCGCGGGCGGGATTGAGAGCCCTCCATTTTAGCAGGCGGGGGTGAAGCCGCCCGTGGCCGAGCGCCCCGCCCGGCCGGGCGGAAGCGCTGATCCGTAAGGAACTTGATCCGTAAGGAAACGGGGCGCCGGCCCCGGTACAGTGGCGGCCATGATCCGACTCCCCTTCCGCACCCCGGGCCCGGCCCGGCTCCGCCCAGCCTCATCCCGCGCCTGGCCGCGCGCGCTGGCCTTCGTCCTCCTCGCCGCTCTGCTCGTCGCCGGCCCCGTCGTCGCCTGGAGCGCGCTCGGCCACAAGCTTGTCGGCGCGCTGGCGCAACGCCATCTCACGCCCGCCGCGCAGGCCGAGGTCGCCCGCCTGCTCGCCGGCGAGTCCGACCCGACCCTGGCCGGCATCGCCACCTGGGCCGACACGATGCGCGACAACGATCCGGAGCGGTTCAGGCAGACCTCGCGCTGGCACTACGTCAACCTGTCCAGCGACAGTTGCCGTTACGCGCCCGAACGCGACTGCAAGGACGGCCAGTGCGTGATCGCGCAGATCGACGCACAGCGCGCGATCCTCGCCGACCGCAGCCAGCCACTGGCGGCGCGTCGCGACGCGCTCAAGTTCCTCGTCCACCTGGTCGGCGACGTGCACCAGCCGCTGCACGCCAACGCGCGCAACGATCAGGGCGGCAACAAGTACCAGATCAGCCTGCGCACCGACATCGAACCCGAGGCCTACGCGCGCGACCGCTACGTCGGTGGCGTGATGGGCACCAACCTGCATTCGGTGTGGGACTACTACGTGCTCGCCGAACGCGGGCTCGACCTCGCGCACTACGCCGACCGCCTCGACCACGAACCGTGGCCACCGACGATGGATACGCGCGCACTGACGCCGGCCGCATGGGCCAGCGAGTCCTGCGCGCTGACCGAAGCGCGCCAGTTGTATCCGACCCGCAACGGCCAGGACGAGCACAAGCTGGACCGCGACTATTCGGAGAAATACCGAGCGCTCGCCGAACAGCGCATCCGCATCGCCGCCTACCGCCTGGCGACGCTGCTCAACGAGACCCTGGGACAACCGCAATGACCACGCCGGCGACGACGGTGCAGGTGCACCCGTTTCACCATGCCGAGACGGGCACGTGGAGCTACGTCGTCGCCGATCCGGAGAGCCGGCAGGCCGCGATCGTCGATCCCGTGCTGGACTTCGACGCGAAATCCGGCCGCATCACCCACGTGTCCGCGCAGAAGCTGCTCGACTGCGTGCACGAGCACGGCCTGCAGGTGCGCTGGCTGCTGGAGACGCATGCGCACGCCGACCATCTCACCGCCGCGCAGTGGCTTGCTGCGCAACTGCCGGATGCGATGGTGGCGATCGGCCACGGCATCCGCGAAGTGCAGCGCACTTTCGCACCGGTGTTCGAACTCAACGCGGAAGCCGCGGCGGAGAACTTCGACTGCCTGTTCGGCGACGACGACGCGTTCTCGCTGGGCGCGATCCACGCCCGCGTCATTCCGGTACCCGGGCACACGCGCGACAGCGTCGCCTACCTGATCGGCGATGCGCTGTTTCCCGGCGACTCGCTGTTCATGCCCGACGCCGGCACGGCGCGCTGCGATTTCCCCGGGGGCGATGCGGCGATGCTGTACCGCTCGATCCACCGCCTGTACGAACTTCCGGACACCACGCGCGTCTTCGTCTGCCACGACTACGGCAAGCGCAACGAGGACGGCAGCGGGCGCGCGGTCGCCTGCGAAACCACCATCGGCGCGCAGAAGCGCGACAACATCCACGTGCGCGAAAGCATCGGCGAAGCCGAGTTCGTCGCCATGCGCGAGGCGCGCGATGCAACGCTGGCGGTGCCGGCGCTGATCATTCCGTCGCTGCAGGTGAACCTGCGCGCCGGTGCGCTGCCCAGCGCGTCGGGGAACGGCATCCGCTACCTGCGCGTGCCGCTCGACCAGTTCTGATCCACCGCGCGAGGCGACACCATGACCACCGCCTTCACGCCCGTTTCCGCCCTGCTCGGCGGCGCGCTGATCGGCCTGGCCGCGACGCTGCTGTATGCCCTGCCCGGGCGCATCGCCGGTATCAGCGGTATCGTCAACGCGGTACTGGAACAGCGCAGCGAACGCGGCTGGCGCCTCGCCTTCCTGCTCGGCCTGATCGTCGCCGCGACCGCGTGGTTCGCTTATGTCGATGCACCGCCGCGCACGCACTTTCCGCTCGGCTGGCTCATCGCCGCCGGCGCGCTGGTGGGCTTCGGCACGCGCCTGGGCAACGGCTGCACCAGCGGGCACGGCATCTGCGGACTGGCGCGGCTGTCGAAGCGCTCGCTGGTTGCAGTGGCGGTGTTCATGGGCACCGCCTTCGTCACGGTGTACCTGTTGCGACATGTGATGGGCGGCATCGCATGAAGCGGATCGCGTTCGCGCTGCTGGCGGGCCTGCTGTTCGGGCTGGGACTGGCCGTGTCGGGCATGACCAACCCCGACAAGGTGCTCAACTTCCTCGATATCGCCGGGAGCTGGGATCCGTCGCTGGCACTGGTGATGGGCGGCGCGCTGGCGGTATCGGTGCCCGGCTTCGCCTGGCTGCGTCGGCGCGGTCGCACATTCACCGGTTGCGAACTGCCGCCGACGCCTTCTTCGCGCATCGATGCCCGGCTGCTCGCCGGCAGCGCCCTGTTCGGCCTCGGCTGGGGCATCGCCGGCTATTGCCCGGGCCCCGCACTGGCCAACCTGGCGCATGCCGGGGAAGCGATCGTCTTCGTCGTCGCCATGCTCGCGGGTTCGCAACTGGCGCGGGCACTGGCGCGCTGACTTCACGCCGCGCGGCGGCATACTGCCGGCATGGCCGAGGCCGTCCGCACCGATTCGCTGGAAACCGCCGTCGACCTGCTGCTCGCGCGCATCGACGGTCCGCTGCGCGTCGGCGCGCCGCTGGGGCTGGGCAAGCCGCACCGGCTGCTCAATGCGCTGTACGCGCGCTGCGCTGCCGATACGTCGCGCGCGCTGCATCTGTACACGGCGTTGTCGCTGGATCCGCCCACGGCCGGCAAAGGCCTGGAGGCGCGCTTCCTCGCGCCCTTCGTTGCACGCCACTTCGGCGAGGACTTCCCCCGGCTTGCCTACGTGCAGGCGCTCAAGCGCGATGCGGTGCCGGCGCATATCGAGATCGAGGAGTTCTACTTCCAGTCGGGCGCGTTGCTCGGCTCGACCCAGGCGCAGCGGCGCTACGCCAGCCTCAACTACACGCACGTGGCGCGCGCGCTGGCCGACCGCGGCCTCACCGCGATCGTGCAGAAGGTGGCGGCGTCTGTTGATGGCCGGCGACTGTCGTTGTCATGCAACACCGACGTCACCTTCGATGCGATCGATGCGATCGTCGCGCGCGGGTTGCCGCGCCCGCTGCTGGTCGCGGAAGTCGATCCGGAGTTGCCGTGGCTCGGCGGCAGCGCCGCGGTGGACGCGGACTGCTTCGACATCATCGTCGCGCCGTCCGGACCGCATCCGAAACTGTTCGGCCTGCCGCGACAACCGGTGAGCGATGTCGACTACGCGATCGGCTTCCACGCCAGCACGCTGGTGGTGGACGGTGGCACGCTGCAGATCGGCATCGGCACGCTGGCCGATGCGCTGTGCCATGCGCTGGTGCTGCGCCACACCGACAACGCGGCCTACCGCGCCGTGCTGCGCGCGCTGGGCTCGCCGCGCGCCGACGACCCGGCGCTGGCGCCGTTCGCGCAGGGCCTGTACGGCTGCAGCGAAATGATCAACGAGGGCTTCCGCCGACTGGTCGAAAGCGGCGTGATCCGGCGCAAGGTCGTCGACGATGCCGCGTTGCTGCAACGCATCGCCGACGGCAGCGCCAGCGCCGAGGACCGCGCGCGACTGGAACGCGAAGGCGAATGCCTGCACGGCGCCTTCTACCTCGGCTCGCACGATTTCTACCGGTGGTTGCGCGAACTGCCCGACGGCGGGCGCGGCGCGATCGGCATGAAGCGCGTCAGCGAGGTCAATGACCTGGGCACCGACGTGCCGCTGGAACGCCTGCAACGGCGCGACGCGCGCTTCTTCAACACCTGCATGATGGCGACCGCTTTGGGCGCGGCCGTCTCCGATGCGCTCGATGACGGCCGCGTCGTGTCCGGCGTGGGCGGCCAGTACAACTTCGTCGCCATGGCCCATGCCCTGCCGGACGCGCGTTCGGTGCTGCTGCTGCGCGCCACGCGCGTAACCGCGGGCCGCACGCGCTCCAACATCGTCTGGAACTACGGGCACGGCACGATTCCGCGCCACCTGCGCGACGTCTACGTCACCGAGTACGGCATCGCCGACCTGCGCGGGCGCTGCGACGAGGACTGCATCGCGGCGATGCTGGGAATCACCGACGCGCGCTTCCAGCAGACCCTGCGCGACACCGCCATCGGACACGGCAAGCTGCGTCGCGACTTCGACCTGTCTCCCGCTGCCGCCACCAACACGCCGCTGCGGTTGCGTGAGGCGCTGGCCGGGTTCCGGCGCGAGGGCACCCTGGCCGACTATCCGCTGGGCAGCGACTTCACCGCAGTGGAGCAGCGGCTGGTGCGCGCACTGGCCTGGCTCAAGTCGAACACCGCCACGCGCGGCGGCAAGCTGCGCGCGCTACTGGCCGCGCTGGGCGCGGGCCCGATCCGCGATACCGAAGCGGCTGCCCGCATGGACCTGGCCACCCCGGCGAACCCCGGCGAATTCCTGCAGGCGCGCCTGCTGTCCCTGGCGCTGGCCCGGACCACGACGTAACGGCAGCGCGCCCCTATACTCGCGCTGCTCCAGATCACGGGTTCGAAGCATGTCCGCCGACAACGTCTACAAGCACTTCTACCGCACGCTGCGCCTGGGCGCGACCGAGCTCAGCGACGGCGGCGGGCCGTTCGGCTTCGACATCACCACGGCGCTGGAATTCGACTACCTGATCGAGCGCTACCAGTGCGACGCGATCATCGAGACCGGCAGCAATGCCGGCGACACCACCGATTACCTCGCCCGCACCTACCCGCACCTGACCATCGTCACCTGCGACGTCGTCGACCGCTATGTCGACCTGGTGAAGCGTCGCGTCGGCTTCATGCCGCACACGTACGTCGAGAAGATCGATTCGCCCGAACTGATCGCGAAGTTCCGCGACCGCTTCCGCTGCCCGCTCTACTACCTCGATGCGCACTGGTACGAAGCCTGGCCGCTGGAACGCGAACTCGCGCTGATCGAGAACGGCGTGGTGTGCGTGGACGACTTCAACATCGGCAACCCGCGCTTCGGCTTCGACAAGTACGGCGAGGTCGAATGCGGCCCGGAGATGCTGGGCCGCTTCATCGACAAGATCCCGCATTACTACACCAACAATCCGGAAGCACAGTACGAGCTGCCGTGCCTGCAGACCGGCCGCCGCGGCGGCAAGGCCTACTTCGCGATCGGACAGCAGCACGATCATCTGCAGCACCACCGCTATTTCAAGCGCTACGACACGCCGCGGCCGCGTTCTGCCTGACGCGCCACCCACAACGATCGGCCCCGGAAATACCGGGGCCTGCGTGTTCACGCTTTGGGCGTTGCCGAACCCGCGGCCGGGCGGTCGGCCTTGAACGTCACCGGCACCTTCACGCGTCCCGGCACCGCCTTTCCGTCCTTGCGCGCCGGCGTGAAGCGCCACTTCCATGCCGCCTCGATCGCCGCCGCCTCGAATACGCCGGCGGGTTCGGCGTGATCGACCTGCACCCCGGTCACGCGACCGTCCGCGTCCATGTCGACGAGCAGCATCACCGTGCCGTCCAGCTTCTGTTCCACCGCCTGCCGCGGATAGGCCGGCGGCGCCAGTGCGGCAGCGGGATCGGCGTTCGCCTCCACGGCAACCGGCGGGCCGCTCTGCGTGAGCGTGACTTCGATGCGGACGCCTTCAAACTTCCCGCCCGCGGCACTGTGGTCGGTACCGACCTGGATCACGCCCGGCTGACCATTGCGCAGCCCGATCTTCGGCGCCTCCATGAGCTTGCCGTCCCGCGACAGACGCGAATCGAACATGAGGAGTTCGTCCTTGCCCGGCGCCGCGGTCGCGTCGATGTTCCACTCGTGGCCGCCCGCCGTCGCGCTCATCACGAACCGTCCGCCTTCGGGAACGACGTAGGTGTTCTCCTGGATCGCACCGTCGTCGATCTGCAGCGAGAGTTTCACCTGGATGTTCCCGGCGGGAATCGCGGCGGCGTCGCCCGGTTGCATGGCCCAGGCCGCATAAGCGCTGGCCAGTCCAAAGACCAGCAGGAAAGCCGCACCGGCCAGGCGGCGTCGTTTCGTGGGCGCAGGTACCTTGAGCATCGCGATTCTCTCCTTGAGCGGATGGCTGAAACCCCAGTGGCAGCCCAGCGGCAATGGTTGCGCCGCGAGCTGGGTCTTGAGCATGGCTTCGCCGTAGCAACGGCGCGCCTGCGGATGACGGGCGATCACGCGCTGATCGCAGGCCAGTTCCTGGTCGTGACGGAAGTGGCGGGCGACCGCATGCAGCAACGGGTTGAACCAGAACACACAGCGCAACAGCACCGCCAATGCGTTGCTCTGCAAGTCGCCATGGCGGATATGCGCGCGCTCGTGCTCGCGCAGCAGCGTGCGTTCCTCGGGGCCATAGCGGTCGTCGAAGTCGGCGGGGACGACGATGCGCGGTCGCCACACGCCCATGACGGCCGGCAGTCCGGCGATGGACTGCGCCTGGAACAGGCCGTCACCCCGCGCCTGCACACGGCCCAGCACACGACGGAAGGCGCGTTGCTGCCCGAGGAACCACAGCGCCGAGGCGCAGGCACCGGCCAGCCAGAACGCGAACAGCCAGGCGGACCGATCGGCGGTGCTCGTCGCATCGAGCGCGGATCCCGTCGTCGGCATGACCGCCTGCATCAGCACCTGCACGGATGGCGGAACGGCGCCATCGCGCGCGGCAGGCAGCAGCACGGCGATGATCGCCACGGGCACCAGCCACCACGCGGCATACGCCAGCCGCGCGCCGAATGCAGCGCGCAGGACGCGCCGCAGCAGCATCACGAGCAGGATCGCCGCACTGCTGGCGATCGCGGTCTCGACCAGCGACCGCACGAATTCAGCGCTGTCCATCGAGATCCTCCAGCAGCTTGCGCAGTTCGGCGATGTCGCGGCGGCTCAGCTTGCGGTGCTGGCTGAAATGCGCGACCAGCGGCGCGACCCGGCCGTCGAACAGACGCTCGAGCAGTCCCTGGCTTTCTTCCAGCACCCACTCTTCGCGCTTGAGCACGGGCGAATAGAGATAACGGCGCCCCTCGCGTTCCGCGGTGATCGCGCCCTTGTTCAACAGGCGGTTGAGCAGGGTCTTGATCGTGGCTTCCTGCCATTGCTGCACATCGCCCAGCGCGGCGACGACGTCTTCGGCCGTCAGCGGGTGGCGGGTCCACAGGACATCCATGACGACGGATTCGGCTTCGCTGATCTGCATCGTTTACATCCGTAATTTTTATTCAGATTACGCGTGTAAACCTTGATGTCAAGCGAGGGCGCTCGCGGGGGGAGAAATGGGCGCCGGGCGGGCTTAAGACCGTCTTCCGAAGCGCTGGGTACCGAACAGCGGGCCCAGGCCCGCCCTACAGCGTCGCGGCGACCCGGCTGCCCTGGTTGATCGCGCGTTTCGCATCCAGTTCCGCAGCCACGTCGGCGCCGCCGACCACGTGCACGGGCACGCCGGCGGCGTGCAGGTCGTCGGCGAGCGGCCGGTACGGTTCCTGTCCGGCGCAGATCACCACGTGATCGACGGGCAGCGTCTGCGCGACGCCGTCGACGCGGATGTGGAAACCCTCGTCGTCGACGCGGACGTATTCCACGCCACCGAGCATCTGCACCTGCTTCGCCTTGAGCGTCGCGCGGTGGATCCAGCCGGTGGTCTTGCCAAGCTTCGCGCCGGGTTTGCCGGGGCTGCGCTGCAGCAGCCACACCGCGCGCGCGGGCGCTTCGGGCGCGGCTTCGCGCAGGCCGCCGCGATTGCCGTCGTAACCGAGATCGACCCCCCACTCCGCGCGCCAGCGCTGCGGATCAAGCGCAGGCGACGGACCCTCGTGGACGAGGAATTCGGCCACGTCGAAACCGATGCCGCCGGCGCCGACGATCGCGACCTTCGTACCCGGTACCACGCGGCCGGTCAGCACATCGAGATAACTGACGACTTTCGGATGCGTGGCGCCGGCGAAGTCGACCTTGCGCGGCTGGATGCCACTGGCGAGCACGACTTCATCGAACGTGGTCGCCAGCGTCGTCGTATCGGCGCGCGTGTTCAGGCGCACCTCGACTTTCGTCAGTTCCAGCTTGCGGCGGAAATAGCGCAGCGTCTCGTGGAACTCCTCCTTGCCGGGAATGCGCTTGGCGAGGTTGAACTGGCCGCCGATCTCGCCCGCCGCGTCGAACAGCGTGACCTGGTGGCCGCGTTCGGCCGCGACCGTCGCGGCGGCGAGCCCGGCCGGTCCCGCACCGACCACCGCGATCTTCTTCGGCGTGGTTGTCGGCCGATAGACGAGTTCGGTTTCCGCGCACGCGCGCGGATTGAGCAGGCAGCTGGCGGTGCGGTTCTGGAACACGTGGTCCAGGCACGCCTGGTTGCAGGCGATGCAGGTGTTGATCTCGTCCACGCGGCGCGCGCGCGCCTTGTTCACCCAATGCGGATCGGCCAGCAGCGGCCGCGCCATCGACACCATGTCCGCTTCGCCGCCGGCGAGGATGCGCTCGGCGACGTCGGGCATGTTGATCCGGTTGGTGGCGACCAACGGCAGCGCCACGTGCGGCTTCAGGCGCGCGGTGATGCCGGCGAACGCCGCGCGCGGCACCGAAGTCGCGATCGTCGGGATGCGCGCCTCGTGCCAGCCGATGCCGGTGTTGATGATCGTCGCACCCGCCGCTTCGATCGCCTGCGCCTGCGCGACGACGTCGTTCCAGGTGCCGCCGTCGTCGACCAGGTCGAGCATCGACAGGCGATAGATGATGATGAAGTCCGCCCCGCAGGCCTCGCGGATGCGGCGCACGATTTCCACCGCGAAGCGCATGCGTTTCGCTGCATCGCCACCCCAGGCATCGCTGCGCCGGTTGGTGCGCGGCACGGTGAACTGGTTGAGCAGATAGCCTTCCGAGCCCATCACCTCGACGCCGTCGTAGCCGCCCTCGCGCGCGAGCTTCGCGGTGCGCACGAAGGCGCGGATCTGGCGTTCGATGCCGCGTGCGCTCAGCTCGCGCGGCGTGAACGGATTGATCGGCGCCTTCAATTTCGACGGCGCGACCTGCAGCGGCTGATAGCCGTAGCGGCCGGCGTGCAGGATCTGCAGGCAGATGCGCGCGCCGTGCGCGTGCACCGCGCGCGTGACCTGGCGGTGCTTGCCGACGTGCCACGGCCAGCGCAGCGTGCCGCCGAACGGCTTGAGCCAGCCCTCGATGTTCGGCGAGAAGCCGCCGGTGACCATCAGGCCCACGCCGCCCTCGGCACGCTCGGCGAAGTACGCGGCGAGCTTCGGGAAGTCGCGCGCCTTGTCCTCCAGCCCGGTGTGCATCGAGCCCATCAGCACCCGGTTGGGCAGCGTGCAGAAGCCGAGGTCGAGCGGGGCGAACAGGTGCGGGAAGGCGGGATGGCGGTCGGCTGTCATGCGCGCGTACGCTTGCGTATGGATCGCGCACGATGCCGGGAAAGCGCCTTGCCGACAAGAGGTCCGGGCAGCAAAACGGCGCCGCGGGGGCGCCGTCCTGCATCGCGGCTGGTTCGACATTCCGACGTCGATCAGTCGTAGTACGGATCAAAGTAGCAGGCGTCGATGACCTCGCTATTGCCGCCATCGACATAGGCCTGCACCTGGTACTCGCAGTACTGCTGGGTCTCGCCCGTGATCTCGACGTACTTCCACGAATAGAGCTGACCCTTCACGTAATAGGACTGGACGTGATAGCGGACCAGCGCGCGCCACACGCCCGGTACGTACGGGGTCGGGCCCGTGGGGTTGGTCGTGCCCGGATGGTTGGGATCGATCGCCGCGGCGGGGCCGCTGAGGCCGCACAGGGTGGCGACGGCCAGGGTCGCGGAAAGTGCGGTGACCAGGGTGGAACGCGAAATGCTCATGAGTCGTCCTCGAAGTGGGCCGGTGCGACAGTCGGGCGGGCCCGACTGCAGGGCACGCTCAAGCTAGAGAGCCATCCCGCTGACGAACACCGCGAATCAGGGACGGATCCGGGCGAAGTCGGGAACGATTCGTGGGCACGGCCACGACGGCATGGGCGGCGTATCGGGAGGCTGCGCACGGACAATCAATCAGTTGCGTGCAGCTTGTGCCCGCTTTGTGCCCTCATGCGCCGGTGCCGCCCGTGGAAGCGGCTTCTACACTGATGGACGACCATCACGCTCAGGGGAGTGCCCGCAATGCATCGTCGTATCCGCTCGTTCGTCTTCCGCCCGCTGCTTGCCGGCGGGCTGGCGCTGGTATCCACGGTGCATGCACACGACACGCGGCCGGCGAACTTCTGCCCGGTGGGCGGAACCGAGATGGTGGTTTCGCAGTTCGTCCTGACGCCGCAGCAACTGCAGCAGTATCGCGACGCCCACATCGCCATCGGCGAAACCTCGCCCATGGAATGTCCGGACAAATCCTGCGGCATCGTCGACGACTGGTACTGGGCCAGCGCGATGGCGATGGAGCAATGCGCGCCGATGGAAAAGTCGTTGCTGGCGCAGGGCACGCCCGCTCCCCAGGTCCAATGGCCGTCCTACTTCTATTCGGCCGACCACCACCAGCTCTATCGGTTCAAGGCAGGCCTCAGCGGAGTGTGCGTGGTATGCGCGAAACCACAGAGAAGCACCACCGCGACGTACTGAGGACCTCGTCCGTCGTCAGCGGCGCTCACACGAGCGCACGCCGGCGGGTGTAGGCCAGGACCGCCTCCACCCGTTGTTGCACCCTCGCCTGGTCGTCGCCCCTCAACGCGCAATGCCCCTGGACGAAATAGGCGGTGCGCAGGACATCGCGCCAGCGTGGCTGCCGCGGCAGCTTGGCCAGGGCCAGGTAACGTTCCATGGCGCGGGCGCGCAGGCGGCCGCCGTCGATGGTGACGCGCCAGATGCGGCTGCGCTCGGCCAACTCCAGCGGGTTCTGGCCGCTGGCACGTTCCCACGCCTCCACCACCGCCAGCATCAACTCGACCAGCGCGCGGCGGAAACCGTCGCGCAGCTCCTCCTCGAGCGCCCCCTTCGCAGCGGTCGATCCGGCGTCCAGTTCCGGCACCGGATCCGTCGCGAGATCGCCTTCGCGCAGGGTCAGCACGATCAGGCCTTCGCCACCGCTCCATGCCGTCAGCTGCGCCTGCAGCGGTCGCCCGGAGGCCAGGGTGCGCAGTTCGATGTGCTGCGAAGGCAGGTCGTCGCTGCGCTCCAGCGCGGCGGTCAACGACTCGCGGTCGGCGGGCAGCACATGCTCGCCGACCGCGCCCATCGCGTCGGCGGACACCTGCAGCAGCGCGCGCGCGGCGCGATTGGCGGCAAGCACCTGACCGTCGGCATCGAGCAGGCAAACGGCGTCCTCGCGAGTGTCCAGCAACGCCTGAAGACGCGCACGATCGGCATTCAGGATCTCGGTTTCGCGGCGATAACTCGCCAGCGCCGCCTCCTGGTGGACCTGGCGCTGCGCTTCCAGCACTCGCGCACGCTGCCGGCGCCGCAACCAGACCAGCGCGACGGCCAGGCCGGCGACCAGGGCAAGCGCCAGGGTCAGTCCGAGCAGCAGGGTGCGCTGATGCAACTGCGCGCGTCGCAGCGTGTTTTCCGCGGCGAGACCGGCAATGGTGCGATCGCGCCTGTCGGTTTCGAAACGGGCGCGCAGCCAGCCGAGCTGGCGATCGTGCTGCGCCTTGGCCCAGTCGCGTTCGAGTGCATGCGCGCGACGCTCGCTGGCCAAAGCGCCTGCCATGTCCCCGCCGGCCTGTTGCAGCTGCGCCAGTTCCCGCCACAACCCCACGCGCTCCGGTGCATCGGCGGGCGCGATCTCCAGTGCCCGCTCCGCCAACGCGCGTGCCGCGTTGCCCTGCCCTGCCTGACGCAAGCTGCGCACGGCCTGCAGGTGCAGGCTCGCGGGTACCGGCAGTCGCTGCCGCTCGGCCAGGGCGAAAGCGTTCGCGCGCCACTGCCCGGCCTGCGCAACGTCATGGCGCAACAGCGCAACCTGGATCAGGCCCGCGTAGACGCGCAACTGGTAGGCGTAATGGTCGTGCTCGCGATAGGCATGCAGCGCCTGCTGCAGCCAGGCGTCGGCGTGGCCGTCGATGCCGCGATCGAGATCGAGCGCGCTCATGCTTTCCAGCACGTGCGCGGACTCCACGCCATTGCCGACGCGACGGAAGGCGTCGAGCGCCTGCCGGTAGAAGGCCATGGCCTGGCGCGGGTCGTCGAGTTCGCGATAGACGTCGGCGATGTTGTTGAATACCGCGCCGCCGACCGCGCCATCGCGACGCTGCAGGTCCAGGCTCCGGGTCAGCGCCTGCAACGCACCGCGCAGATCGCCCAGCCGACGCAGCGCGGTGCCGATGTTGTTCAGTTCGCGCGCGATGGCCGTCGCATCGTCCAGATCGCGCGCCATCGCCAGTGCGCATTCGAACTGCTGCAGCGCCTGCGGGATGTCCTCGCGCCGATAGGCCAGTACGCCGCGGCGGCGAATGAGCTGATACAGCGGCGGCCCGTCGCGATGCGCGCCCAGCGCGACCTGGGCGCAATCGAGTGCGCGCGCGGCGGCATCGAAGCGTCCGGCGCCGGTATCGGCGCGCGCGGCATCGAGCCACGCCTGCGCGGCCGTCGCCGGATCGGCCTGCGGCTGCCCGCGCCGGCACTGCGCTGCCGCCGGCGCCGGGATGGCGGGCGGCAGCAGCCGTGCAACGCAGGCCGGCGCCGCATCGGCCACCGATGCGGGCAGAGCCAGCATGGCGCAGAGCGCCACGCCGCAGACCGCCCGTCCCTGGGGTGCGCTCATCGCCGCATCAGCGGTGACTTACAGCGACTTCGCGGCGGCGACCACGTGTTCGACGGTAAAGCCGAAATGCGGCATCAGCTTCTCGATCGGCGCGCTCGCGCCGTAGCTGTCGATGCCGATCACCGCGCCGTCGAGACCGACGTACTTGCGCCAGAAGTCGGTGACGCCGGCTTCGATCGCGACGCGCTTGCGGCAGGCCTTCGGCAGCACGCTTTCGCGGTACTGCGCGTCCTGGCGGTCGAACACGTCGGTCGACGGCATCGACACCACGCGCACCTTGTCGCCGAGTTGTTCGGCAGCCTGCATGGCGAGGCCGACTTCGGAACCGGTGGCGATCAGGATGATCTCCGGCGTGCCGCTGGCATCCTTCAGCACGTAGCCGCCGCGTTCGATGGCGGCGACCTGCTGCGCGCTGCGCGGCTGATGCGGCAGGTTCTGGCGCGAGAAGATCAGGCAGCTCGGGCCGTTGTAGCGTTCGATCGCCTTCTTCCAGCACACCGCGGATTCGACCGCATCGCACGGACGCCACACGTCGTTGCCGGGGATGTAGCGCAGCGAGGCGAGGTGTTCGATCGGCTGGTGCGTCGGGCCGTCCTCGCCCAGGCCGATCGAGTCGTGCGTGTAGACGTGGATCGCGTGCGCGCCCATCAGCGCGCTCATGCGCACGGCGTTGCGCGCGTAGTCGCTGAAGACGAGGAAGGTCGCGTCGTACGGGATGAAGCACTCGTGCAGGCCCAGGCCGTTGCTGATCGCGGTCATCGCGAATTCGCGCACGCCGAAGTAGATGTAGTTGGCGTTCGGATCGTCGGTGGCGACCGACTTGCTGCCCTTCCACAGGGTGAGGTTGGAATGCGCGAGGTCGGCGGAGCCGCCGATCAGTTCCGGCAGCAGCGGCGCGTAGGCTTCGATCGCCATCTGCGAGGCCTTGCGCGAGGCGACGACCGGGCCTTCGGCCTGCAGCTTCGCGATGTACGCATCGGCGGCGGCGATGAAGCCTTCCGGGAGTTCGTTGCGCGAACGGCGGTTGAGTTCGGCGGCCAGTTCCGGATGCTTCGCGGTGTACTTGTCGAACAGGGTGTTCCACTCGGCTTCGCGCACTTCGCCCTTGCTGCCGCGCCAGGCCTTGTAGATGTCTTCCGGAATCTCGAACGCGGCATGCGGCCAGTGCAGCGCTTCGCGCGTTGCGGCGATCTCGTCCTTGCCCAGCGGCGCGCCGTGGCTGGATTCCTTGCCGGCCTTGTTCGGGGAACCGAAACCGATCGTGGTGCGGCAGCAGATCAGCGTGGGCTTGTCGGTGGACTTCAGCGCGGTATCGATCGCGGTCTTGATCTCCTGCGCGTCATGACCGTCAACGCCGCGCACCACGTTCCAGCCGTAGGCCTCGAAGCGCGCCGGCGTGTCGTCGGTGAACCAGCCCTGCGTGTTGCCGTCGATCGAGATGCGGTTGTCGTCCCAGAACGCGATCAGCTTGTTCAGGCCCCAGGTGCCGGCCAGCGACGCGGCTTCGTGCGAGATGCCTTCCATCAGGCAGCCGTCGCCCATGAACACCCAGGTGTGGTGGTCGACGATCTCGAATTCGGGCTGGTTGAAGCGCTGCGCCAGCAGCTTCTCGGCGAGCGCCATGCCCACTGCATTGGCGAAGCCCTGGCCGAGCGGACCGGTGGTGGTTTCCACGCCCGGGGTCATGAAGTTTTCCGGATGGCCCGGTGTCTTCGACTCGAGCTGGCGGAAGTTCTTCAGGTCGTCGATCGACAGGTCGTAGCCGGACAGGTGCAGCAGCGCGTACTGCAGCATCGAGCCGTGGCCGTTCGAGAGGATGAAGCGGTCGCGGTTGAACCAGCTGGGGTTCTTCGGGCTGTGGCGCAGGTAGTCGTTCCACAGCACCTCGGCGATGTCCGCCATGCCCATGGGCATGCCCGGGTGGCCGGAATTGGCGGCCTGGACCGCGTCGATGGCGAGGAAACGGATGGCGTTGGCGAGGTCGCGGCGGGTGGGCGTCGTCATGGGGTGGCGGCTGGGAGCGGAAGCGGGAAGAGGCGCGGCGGCGCGGGCCAGCCGGCGAAGGGCGCCATTGTCCCATAGCGCCGGGATTCCGGCTGAGCGGTGGGCGGTGCCCAACCTACGCGGGACCGATCGCCGCTTCGGTGCCCGGAATGTCGTCCTCGTCCTTCGACACCATCGC
The DNA here is from genome assembly GCF_042655745.1 of Lysobacter yangpyeongensis. NCBI lineage: Bacteria > Pseudomonadati > Pseudomonadota > Gammaproteobacteria > Lysobacterales > Lysobacteraceae > Lysobacter > Lysobacter yangpyeongensis. The sequence goes on from NZ_JBHSNM010000002.1 coordinate 367,906, forward strand.
CGCGATCGCCAGATCGCCGGTCACGTTGAGCGTGGTCCGGCACATGTCGAGGAAATGGTTGACGCCCAGGATCAGGCCGATGCCTTCGGGCTTCACCCCGACCATCGCGCAGATCAGCGCCACCACCGGCAGCGAGCCCGAGGGCACGCCCGCAGTGCCGATGCCACCGAGGATGCAGACAAACATCACCGTCACCTGCTGCGTCAGCGACAACTCCACGCCGAAGAACTGCGCGAGGAAGATCACGGTCACGCCCTCGAACAGCGCGGTGCCGTTCTGGTTGGCGGTGGCGCCGACGGTGAGCACGAAGCGCGAGATGCGCCGCGGCAGGTGCAGTTCCTCGTCGGCCACGCGCAGCGACGTGGGCAGCGTGGCATTGCTCGATGCGGTGGAGAACGCGAGCAGCATCGCCTCGCGCACGCCGCGGAAGAATTCCAGCGGCGAGCGGCGGGCGATCAGCTTCAGCGCGATCGAATAGGTCACCAGCAGGTGCAGGGCCAGCGCCAGCACGACCACGCCGACGTACGCGCCCAGCTGCACCAGCAGTTCCACGCCGAACACCACCGCCATGTTGAACATCAGGCAGGCCACCGCATACGGGGCCATGCGGATCACGAAACCGATCAGGGTCATCGACACGTCGAACAGGCCCTGGATGCCGCGCCGCAGCGTTTCGGTGGCCTCGTTGCGGTTGACGACCAGGCCCACGCCCAGCATCAGCGCGAAGAACATCACCGACAGGATCGTGTCGTTGCTGGACGCGGCGGCGACGATGTTGCTGGGGATGATCGACAGCAGCATGTCGATGCCCGAGGGCTGCTCGCCGGCGCTGCTGACGATGCCGCGCGCGTTTTCCGCGTTCTCGCTCAGCAGCTGCAGGGCGAGGGCTTCGTCGACGCCGGCGCCCGGCTGCAGCAGGTTGACCAGCACCAGGCCGAGCACGACCGCGAGCGCGGACATCGCCACCGTGTAGAGCAGCGTCTTCCAGCCCACGCGACCGAACGCGCGCACGTCGCCCATTTCCGACACGCCCATCACCAGCGCCGCAAACAGCAGCGGGATCACGAGCATGAAGATCAGGTTGAGGAAGACCGTCTTGACCGGGATGGTGAGGTACTTCGTGACCATCGCGACCGCGGGCACGTCGCCACCGACCGTGTAATGCACCGCCAGCCCCGCGGCGAGGCCGACCACGAAGCCGATCAGCATCTTCCAGTGCAGCGGCAGCTTGCGTGGGGCGGCGCGGGCTTCGCTCATGGTCCGGCATCCGGTGTCGGTTGCAGGAGCTTAGCGGGAATCGGTGTTAACGCCGTGCGGAATGGCGTCGCGCTCCCGGACGTCCTTCTCCCCGCGATGCGGGGAGAAGAAGGTGGCGCGCAGCGCCGGATGAGGGGCGCGCGCGATAGCGCGCCCTGGCGGACGTGGGTGCCCCCTCAGAGCGCGCTTTCGGTCACCGGCAGTTCGGCCTCGTCCACTTCGCCGCTGCGCGCCGACACCACCACCGCAGTGGCCAGGTCGCCGGTCACGTTGAGCGAGGTGCGGCACATGTCGAGGAAGCTGTTCACGCCGAGGATGATGCCGATGCCCGCCGGGTTGAGGCCGATGATCCCGCAGATCATCGCGATCACCGGCAGCGAGCCCGACGGAATGCCCGCGGTGCCGATGCCGCCGAGGATGCACAGCCCCAGCACCATCAGCTGCTGGGTCACCGGCAGGTGCAGGCCGAACACCTGCGCCAGGAACAGCACGGTCACGCCTTCGAACAGCGCGGTGCCGTGGTGGTTCGCCGACGCGCCGACGGTCAGCACGAAGCGGCTCACCTTGCGCGGCAGGCGCAGGTTTTCCTCGGCCACGCGCAGCGTCACCGGCAACGTGGCGGTGGAGGACGCCGTGGCGAACGCGGTCAGCGTCGCCTCCTGGCTGCCGCGGAAGAACGCGCGCGGCGACATGCCGCCCATCACCTTCACCCACAGCGGCAGCACCACGAACATGTGGATCGCCAGCGCGAGCAGCACGGTCACCACGAAGTAAACGAGTCCGGCGAGCACGTCCCAACCCAGCTGCGCGCACAGCGCGAACATGAAGCACGCGACCGCGTACGGCGCGAGGCGGATGAACAGGCCGATCAGGCGCATGCTGATCTCGAACAGGCCCTGCAGCGCGTGCTTGAACGCCTGCGTCGCCGGCGACGGCGTCAGCACCAGGCCGATGCCGATCATCAGCGCGAAGAACACGATGCCGAGCTTCTGCTTGTCGTCGACGCCGGCCGCGAGCACGTTGTGCGGAACGATGTTGACGAGCAGGTCCAGCGCGTTGAGCTGCTCGCCGCTGGCGACGATGCCGTTGATCTTGTCGGCATTGCTGCTCATCGCCTGCTGCACCAGCGCCGGGTCCATGTGCAGGCCGGGCTGGATCAGGTTGACCATCAGCAGGCCGATGCCCACGGCGGCACCGGTGACCACCGCCGTGTAGGTCAGCGTGCGCCAGCCCAGACGGCCGAGGCTGGCGATGTCGCCCAGTTCGGCCACGCCCAGCACCAGTGCCGAGAACATCAGCGGCAGCACCAGCATGAACAGCAGGTTGAGGAACACCTGCCCCGCCGGACGGGCCACGTACTGGATGGCGCCCTGCACGAGCGGCGTGTCCGCGCCGTGGACATGGGCCAGCAGGCCGACGACGGCGCCGAACACGAAACCGATCAGGACCTTGACGTGCAGCGGGAGGCCCCGGGAGGCGGTCGGGGGCAGCGTGATGTGGCTCATGCGGGCGCTCGCTAGGCAAAAACAGCCGCGAGAGTACACCAGCGATCCCTGTTCACTTTGGCCGGAACGACCCTTCGCGCCCTTCCGGGTACAGGGGCGGCAGCAGCGGCGGCGCCGGCTCGGCGGCCTGGCGCCAGCGCGGGCCGGCGGCGAAGGCGCTCCGCAGCAGCTGGCGGGCCTGCGTGCCGTCGCCATTGCCCCAGCGCGCGCGCTGCAGGGCGTCGAGGGCCGCGCGCTGGGCCGGATCGTCCAGGCACGCCGCGAGTTCGTCGATGTCGCGCGCCGGCGGCATGGCCATGCCTCGCAGCGTGTCGGCCACCTCGCCGAGATCGCCGGTATCCAGCGCGCGCCGCAGGGCGGCCAGGCCGTGCGAGGGTGCGGTCGCGCTGCGCGGCGTCCCGACCGGCGTCGCGACCGCCGCGTGGTGCGCACGCTGGTGGAAACCCCACACGAGCGTCGCCAGCCACAGCGCCGCGAACAGCATCGCCGCCAGCACCCAGCCGCGATGCGCGCCCGCCGCGACGCCCGTGGCACTCGTCGCGCCGGCATTGGCAGCGGGTGCAGCGGCGGCGGCTGGCGCGCCGCCGGCGGCGACATTCCACGACATCGGCGGCAACGCGGCCGTGCGCTTCGCGTCCGCGAGCACGTCCCACCAGTCGATGCGCGGCCCGGCCAGCGTGACGGGACCGGCACGCGACGGCACCAGCGCGAAGCGCCGAGTGAGCTTCACCCGCGGGCGGCCGTCGCGGAAGGTTTCGTCGGCCTGCACCGGATCGGCGAACACCTGTACGCCATCGATCGGCGGCAGCTGCAGTTCGGGCATCTGCGACGCGGTCGCGCCGTCGGCGATGGCTTCGATCACCACGTTGCCGGCGCTGCCGGCGCGCAGTTCACGCGGCACGCTGGCGTAGCGCAGTTGCAGGCCGCGCAAGGGCAGCCACGGCTGCGGCGCATCCACCGGCGCGGGCTGGACCTGCAGCACACGCGCGGGGGCGCGCGCCTTGAGCACGCCGCCGCGATCGCCGAACAGTTCGTCGAAGAAACCGCCGGTGCCGCGCCCTTCGAACACGGCGCCGGGAATCGTCAACGCGCCGCTGCGTTCGGGCACGAGCTGGTAGCGGCGTTCGATCACTTCATAGCGCCGCCCCGCGACCTCGCGCGAATAGCGCACGTCCTCGCCGACCTGCTGCAACGACGCCCCATCGGGTGCCGCCTGATCGAGCTGCCCCGACACCAGCGGCGCTGCCGAATACAGCCGCACCACCCAGCCCACTGTCTGCTGCACGTAGGGACTGCTGTCGTCCGGTTCGCTTTCGACGAAGACATCGTCGCCGGCGTGCGACGGCGCCGGCGCGCGCGCGGCATCGACCAGCAGCGTGACCGGTTGCGTGCGTGCGTTGCCGACCTGCAGCGACGGAATGATCAGCTGCCCCGTGCGTCGTGGCTGCAGGGCGACGGCGTACAGCGTGTGCACGCCGGTGCTGTCCATCTGCGTGCGACTGCTGCGTCCGCTGATGCCGAAGTCGCGTAGCAGCGGGTCGTAGTCCGGTCGCGCCATGCCATCGGTCCGGATGTTGAGCGTGACCGTTTCATCGGCGCCGATGCGATCGCGGTCGAGCCATGCGCGCGTCTGCGCGGCCGCAGGCGTGGCGACGAGCGCCAGCATCAGCCCGACGGCGAGAATCAGGAAAGCGCGCATGGCGATGAAGGTCCTGCTCATTGCTCGATCCTGCCGCTGGCGGCGCGGCGTTCGTACTCGAGGCGGAATTTGGCGCGCAGCAATCCGCCCGGATCGTCCGGCACGCGCCGCAGCCAGGCGTCATTGGCGAGGCGGCGTTCGCGTTGCTCCGGGGTTTCCCCGGGCTGGGCCGTGTCCGCCCGCTGCTTCGCCGCGCGATCGCGCTGCTGTTGCAGGGCTCGCTGCATGCGTTCGCGCTGGGCGCGATCGGCGTCGGCCTGCGATTGGGCATCCTGTGGTTTTGCGGGCGGCGTGTTCGACGGCTGGCCGGCCTGCTGCGTGTCCTGCTTGTCGCGATCCTGGCGGGAATCCGGTGATTTGGCCTGCGATTGACCCGTGTCCGGCTGCGGGGCGTGTCCCGATTGCGGATTCGTCTGCTGGTTGCCCTGGCCCTTCTGCGACTGCTGCGGCTTGCCTCCGTCCGAAGATGAAGACTGCTGGCGCTTCATCGCCGCCTGCACGGCATGCTTGTTGTAGATCGCATCTGCCATGCCGGGCTGCCGGCGCAGCGCTTCGTCGTAGGCGGCGATCGCCTGCGGGTACTGACCCGCCTTCGCCAGCGCATTGCCGCGGTTGTAATGCGCGAGGGCGCTGTCGACGTCGCGATACGCCTGTGCCGCCGCCGCGAAGTCGCCGCGCCGGTACGCCTCGTTGCCCTGTCGGACGCGCGCGTAGGCCGCCTGGTCGGGCCGGCGCCACAGATCGGCGGCACGCACGTTACCCATCGGCAACGCCACGCAGAGCAGCACGAGCGACCAGGCCGCGCCACTGCGGCGACGGAACGCGAACAGCATCAGCACCAGCAGCGGCGGCAGCAGCCAGTAGCCTTCATCGCGCCATGCCAGCCCGGAGCGGCCGGTGCCGCTGGCCTGCGCGAGGTCGACATCCAGCAGTTGCAGCGATCGCAGATCGGCATCGTCGCCGCTCAGTGGCGCGTAGCGTCCGTTACCGGCGTTGGCGAGTTTGCGCAGCGACGCCGCGTCCAGGCGCGCGCGGGCGATGCTGCCGTCGACGCGGCGATAGGAACTCCCCGCGTCCGTGCCGAGCCCCAGCACCGAGACGCGATAACCGGATGACGCCGCATCGGCCGCCGCATCCACCGCCACGCTGTCGGCGTGATCGGTCAGCACGAGGATGTCGCCGCGGCGCGCGCCGGCGCGTTGCAGCAACCGCGTCGACCAGTCGATCGCTGCTCCCGCGCGTTGTCCGTCGCGCGGCATCACATCGGGCTGCAACGCATCGAGGAACAGCGCCACGTTGGCCGCATCGTGGGTCAGTGGCGCGACCGTGAACGCATCGGCCGCGAACGCTACCAGGCCGACTTCGCCGCCCTTGCGCTCGTGCAGCAGAGTGGCCAGCTTCGCGCGCGCCTGCGCGAGGCGCGAAGGCGGCAGGTCCGCCGCCAGTGCCGCGCTCGACAGGTCCAGCGCGATCACCAGCGGCGTGCGGCTCTGCCACAGCGGTTGCGACGACTGGCGCCAGGTCGGTCCCGCCAATGCCATCACCGCGAGCAGGTAAGTCAGCGCCGCGATCCACGCGCCCGCGCGACCGCGCCGGTCGCCGCGCACGTCGAGCAGATGCGCCAGCAGATGCGGATCGACGAGGTCGCGCCATGCATTTTCGCGCCGCTGCCGGCGCCGCCAGGCCCAGGCCAGCAGCGGCAACAGCACCAGCGCCCACAACCACGCCGGGCGCAGGAAGTGCAGTGCGGCGATGGCTTCCAGCGGCGTCATGCGTGCCTCCGCGGCCACGCGAATGCGAGCAGCGCGCATGCGAGCGCGCCCGCCAGTGGCCAGGCGTAGCGCTCGAGCCTGGGGCGCACGGCGCGGCCCGGGCGACGCACTGGTTCGAGCCGGTCGATCTCGGCGTAGATGCCGGCGAGCTCGGCGCTGTCGCGCGCTCGGAAGAACTGACCGCCGGTCTGCGTGGCGATCGCGCGCAGCGTCGCTTCGTCGATCTCGTCGCCTGCGCCCGGTAACGGCAACTTGAAGCCGAACATCGACAGCGAACCTTCGCCGCCGAACGCGATGGTGTGCACGCGCACGCCTTCATCACGTGCCAGTTCCGCGGCCTTGCGCGGATCCAGCGCGCCGGCGGTATTCACGCCGTCCGTCAACAGGATCAGCACGCGCTGGCCGCCTGGCTGCGCACGCAGGCGCTTCACCGCCAGGCCGATGGCATCGCCGATCGCGGTTTCCTGCCCGGCCAGGCCGACCACGCTGTCGCCGAGCTGTTCGCGCACCGAATCGCGATCGAGCGTCAGCGGCGTCAGCGCATAGGCACGACGGCCGAACACCAGCAGGCCGACGCGATCGCCGGCGCGTCGGTCGAGGAAGTCGGCGAGCACGGCTTTCGCGGCGGTGAGGCGATCGACCGGACGCCCACCGAGTTCCATGTCCGGCTCGGCCATGCTGCCCGACAGGTCCAGCGCCAGCATCAGGTCGCGCCCCGCCTGCGGCGGCTGCACGGCTTCTCCCAGTTGTTGCGGGCGCGCCGCCGCGATGCACAGCAGGATCCAGGCGAGCGCGAGCAGCGGATTCACCCCGCCCGCGCGCAACGCATGCCCACGGCCCTGCGCGACTGACGCAAGACGCGGACCGTAAGGCACGCGCATCGCCGCCCCGCTCGCGCGCAACGGCGGCAACCACCAGCGCACGAGCAGCGGCAAAGGCAAGGCGAGCAGCAGCCAGGGCCAGGCGAAGGCATCGCGGAGGGCATCCAGTGGCAGCAACGACGCCATGGCTACTTCGTCATCCAGTCGATGAAGCGATCGCGCGCCAGCACGCGCAACGAGGCGACCTGTCCGGGATCCGCATGCGGCCGGAAACCGCCTTCCAGCAACAGCCGGCCATCGCCCTGCGTGAAGGGACGCCGCGCATCGCCGGCGTCGAGAAAGGCGAGCCATGCGTCGCCGTCGAGCTTGTCGGCCAGCCGATCGCGCCGCCGCGCCGCGCGTCGCAGCAGGCCGGACATCGCCGCGATCTGCGCGGACGGCGCGCCTTCCGCGGCGATCGCTTCGTCGAAGAGTTGCGCGATCCGGCGCTGCCTGCGCCGCCTGCGCGCGCGCCACAGCCACACGCCCGTGGCGGCCACTAGCAGCGCAGCCGCGAGCAGCCACCAACCCGGTGCCGGCGGCCACCACGCCGGCGGCGTGACCTGGTGGATATCGCGCAAAACCAGCATCGGATCCGCCATCACGCCACCATGGGCCGCGGGCGACCGAGCAACGGCAACCAGGATTCGCTGGGCGCATCGGTGGCCAGCAGTTGCACGCGCACGCCCTTGGCCGGCAGCGCGGCGATCGCGGCTTCGGCCGGCGCGGCGAATTCGCGCAGCCAGCGTTGTCGTTGCGGCGCGGATGCAAGGTCGAGCTCGAAGCGGTGCCCATCGCTGCTGAAGGGCAATGCGCGTTTGGGCGGCTGGACCTCCAGGGCGTCGGTCAGCAGCAGCACGACGACCTCGTGATGCTGCGCGAGCGCGGGCCAGCGACGCTCGGCAATCGCCGAGAGGCTGCTGGGATCGGCCAGCAACACCAGGCGTGAGCCGGGACGCAACACGCGCTGCGCGTGGTCGAGCGCCACCGCCAGACCCGCATCATCGTCGGGTGGCGCCTCGTACCAGCGCACCAGCGCATCGAGTACCCGCAACGCGCCGCGCGCGCCCGCGGCCGGCGCGACCGGCGCTTCGCGCAGGCTGCCGCGCAAGGCGGCGATGCGATCGCCATCGCGCGCCGCGGCCCAGGCCGCGACCGCACCCGCGCGCGCCGCCTGCACCGACTTGAAGCGCACGCGCGTACCGAAGTACAGCGATGGCGCGGTGTCCGCGACGATCAGCGTGAGTCGTTCGCGTTCGGCCTGGAAGAGCTTCGTATGCGCGCCACCGGTGCGCGCGGTCAGCCGCCAGTCGATATGGCGCGCATCGTCGCCGGCCACGTAGTCGCGCGACTCGGCGTATTCCATGCCGCGTCCGCGCAGAGGCGACAACGCGTGCCCACTGACACCGAACCGCCCCTGGCGCACGGGTCGATGGCCCGCCACGGCGCCGCGCAGGGCCACCAGTTCGGAGAGCACGGGACGGATGCCGTTGCCACCGTCCTGTCGCACGTCGCGGGAATCGTGCACACCCATGGTCAGGGCAAGGGAACCTGCCGCAACAGTTCGGCCACGAGGCGATCGCCATCCCAGCCTTCGGCCGTCGCCTCGTAACTGGGCAGGATCCGATGCCGTAGCACATCCGGCGCGATGGCGCGCACATCATCGGGGGTGACGAAATCGCGGCCCGCCAGCCAGGCGTGGGCACGCGCGCAACGCTCGAGCGCGATCGAACCGCGCGGGCTCGCGCCCCACGCGATGCGCCTGGCGAGCGCAGCGTCGTAACGCTGGGCATCGCGCGACGCCAGCACGAGTTCGACCAGATAGCGTTCGACCACCGGAGCAACATGCAGGTCGAGCACGGCCGCGCGCGCGGCGAAGACATCCGCCTGCGACATGCGCGTCACCGTCACCGGCGTCGCACGCACGCTCGCCCGCGCGCGCTCGCGCGCCAGGCGCAGGATTTCGGCTTCGGTGGCGGCTTCTGGATAACCGATCCGCACGTGCATCAGGAAGCGGTCGAGCTGCGCCTCGGGCAACGGAAAGGTGCCTTCCTGTTCGATCGGATTCTGCGTCGCCATGACCAGGAACAACGACGGCAGCGCGTAGGTCTGGCGTCCCACCGTGACCTGGCGCTCGCCCATCGCTTCGAGCAGCGCGGACTGCACCTTGGCCGGCGCGCGGTTGATCTCGTCGGCGAGCAGCAGGGAGTGGAAGATCGGGCCGGGCTGGAATTCGAAGCGTCCATCCTGCGGCCGCCACACTTCCGTACCGGTGAGATCGGCCGGCAGCAGGTCGGGCGTGAACTGCACGCGGGCGAACTCGGCATCCAGTCGCGCCGCCAGGGCGCGGATCGCACTGGTCTTGGCCAGCCCGGGCGCGCCTTCGACCAGCAGGTGGCCATCGGCCAGGAGTGCGATCAGCAGCCGTTCGATCAGCGCGCCCTGGCCCACGATTTCGGTGGACAACGCCGTCCGCAGGTCGCGGAAGGCGTCGTGGAGGCGGCTGGAGGCTTCGCTGCCGACCCCGGCGGGAATCGGGGGAATACTGCTGTCCATGGGGCGCTCGCTTGCGGACTCGGCCCATTTTGACCGAAGTGGCGGCGGCAAGTTTCACGCCACTTTCCGCCGTTTCAGGCGCGCGACAGCGGCCCGTGAAATGCAACGGGGGCCTTTCGGCCCCCGTCGGTTACTGAAGTCGATGCGATCGATCAGCGCTGCGCGACCTGCAACACCTTGGGCGTCACGAAGATCAGCAGCTCGGCCTTTTCCTTGTTCTTGCCCTTCTTCTTGAACAGGTTGCCGAGGAAGGGGATATCGCCCAGGAACGGCACCTTCTGGACGTCGCTGCGATCGCGGAATTCGTACACGCCGCCGATCACCACGGTCTGGCCGTCTTCGATCAGCACGGCGGTGTTCACTTCGCGCTTGTTGATCAGCGGCACGCTACCGATCGAGGCCTGCACGAAGTCTTCGACCTCGTCCTTCTTCACGTTCATGTTGAGGAAGACACGACCGTCGTTGGTGATGGTCGGAGTGACCTTCATTTCGAGCAGGACGTCCTTGAACTGGACCGTCTGCTGCGCGACCTGGCCAGCGGCGCCGGCGCCCTGGGTCACGGTGACGTAACCCACTTCCTGGCCCTGGCGGATCACCGCCTCGCGCTGGTTGCTGGTCACCACGCGCGGGTTGGAGATGACTTCGCCGCGGCCTTCCTCCTGCATAGCCGACAGTTCCATGTCGAGCAGGTAGCCGGCATTGAGGATCGACAGGGCCAGCGCGCCGGCCGGATTGTTCACCGGCAGGTTCACGTTCAACTTGCGGTTGAAATCGAAGCCGTTCTGCCCGGCCATGACCCGATTGGCACGTTCGATGGCATTTTCCGACGAGGCATCGGTATCGCCGCCGAAGCCGAGCGAGCTGCGGTCGCCGTCCTTGCCGGTCGCGCCGTGCAGGCCGAACTTGGCGCCGATCTCGCGGGCGAAGGTTTCGGTGGCGATGACGATACGGGCCTCGATGATCACCTGATCGACCGGGCGGTCGATCACGCGGACCAGTTCCTTGATCTGGGCGACCTTCTTGGGGATGTCGCTGACCATCAGGGTGTTGGTGCGGTCATCGGCAACCAGGCGGCCGCGCTGCGAGAGGAAGCCGTTGTCATTCTGGTTGTTGGTGTTGCCGCCCTGACCGCCACCGGAACTGCCACCAATGCCCTTGGCTTCCGTCAGCGCCTTAAAGATCGCGCCGGCATTGTGGTAGTTGATCTGGATGTACTCGGTCACCAGGTCGACGCGGTTGTCGAGTGCGATGCGCGCGTCTTCCTTGTCCTGCTCGTACTTGGCGATTTCGGCCTGCGGCGCGATCCAGATGACATTGCCGCTACGGCGCTTGTCCAGCCCCTTGGCCTGCAGGACGATGTCCAGCGCCTGGTCCCAGGGCACGTTGACCAGACGCAGCGTGACGTTGCCCTGCACCGTATCGGCGGCGACGACGTTGAGCCCGGACTCCTCGGCGATCAGCTGCAGGACGGTGCGGACCGGCACGTCCTGGAAGTTGAAGGTGACGGGACGGCCGCTGTAGCTGCGCGCCGCAGTGGGAGCGGTTGCCGGAGCGCCCATCGCACGTTGCGACTTGGCGGCCGCGGCCCGCGGAACGATTTCGACGATGTAGTCGCGGCCCGTCTGGTAGGCCATCGACTCGTATGCGCCGGTGGTGTTGAGCACCAGCTGGGTGCCGGTGCCGGCCGAACGCGCGTCGATCGTCTGCACCGGGGTGGCGAAATCGGTGACGTTCAGGGGCTTCTGCAGGTTCGCCGGCAGTTGGGCGTTACCGACATTGATGGTCACCGTCGAACCCGTGCTGCGCAGGTCCGGCGCGGCGCCATCGCCGCTGAAGCGCAGGATCAACTTGCCCGCGCCGCCGTCGCCGCGCTTGAAGTCGATGTTCGATACGGAAATGGTTCCCGGCAGTTGCTTGGCGGGATCGTTGCTCGCCGCAGGTGCGACGGTCGGCGCGAGTTGCGCGACGAACGTCGGCGTGAACGACCCCTTGGCCGAAGGCGTGGCGGCGTGCACTGCGCTGAATCCGGCCAGCAGCCCGATTGCGAGGCCGATGCCGGTGCGCTTGGAGCGGTTGGCGTTGAAAACGGTCATCGTGTCATCCCCCAATCATTGATCTTCTAATGCGACCGACGCTGGACGTTCCAGCCAGCCACCCGCGCCATCCGGCACCAGTTCCACCAACTCGATGCGGTCTTCAAACACGCCCGTCACGCGACCGTCGCTCTGCCCCATGTAATTCCCCGGGCGGACGCGGTAAGTCACCTTGTCCGGTGCCATTACCAACGCGATCATGCCCGGACCACGGCCCAGCGTGCCGACCATATCCAGGCTGTCGAGCGGAAATTGCTCGAGCGTCTGCTTGCGGCGATCGCGATCCGGCCTGGGTCCCGACCCGGAGTCGGAGTCCGTGAATGCCGTGCTGAAAGGATCGCGCAGCGAATAGGCGGCGTATTCGAACGTCTCGAACTGCTGCATCACCGGCAGCGGCTCAAGGGGCGGCGCCGGCCGCGCTTTCACTTCGGCAACCCACTTCTCGAGGTTGGGCGCATCCCCCGGCGTGCTCGTGATGCCGCGAGCGCATCCGGTGAGGGCGAGTACAAGCGCGGCTACGAGTGGCAGTGTCCGGTTGCGCATGGCATTCAGGCGATCAGATGGACCGTGCATATCAGCCCCCTCCCTGCGTGTTGCCGGCGGGAGCGTTCGTGGCCGGCGCAGCTTTTTCCTGCGCAGCGACCTCTTCTTCGTCGAGGTAGCGATACGTCTTGACCGTACCGGCGAGTTCGAGCGGACTGTTGGCCGTGATCGCAACGGGCTTGCCGTTCCGGTCCTTGTCCCGTGGCTTCAGCGAGATGTCGTGCATGGTCATGATGACCACGCGCGGCAGGGTCGCGACGCCGCTCACGAAACCGCCGAACTGGTGGTAGGTGCCCACCATCCGCAGCGCGATCGGCTTCTCCGCGTAGAACTCCTTCGGCATTTCAGGACCGGGCTGGAACAGCTCGTTGGTGATGCCGGTAGCCAGCGCCGTCTGCGAAATGTCGACGATGAGATCCGGCATTTCGGTCTTGCTCGGCAACTGGCGCAGCATCTGCTTGAGCTGCTCTTCCATCTGCGCGAGCTGCTGCTTGAGCGGCTCGAGGTTGGCGGCGCGGCCCTGCTTGGTCTCGAATTCCTGGCGGAGTTCGGTTTCCCTGTTCTCCAGTCCTTCGAGTTCATCCAGCTTGTCGCGCACGAACAGCCACCAGCTCAGCAGGATGATCACCAGGGCGATGATCACGCAGAAGCCGACCTTGGCCTGCTGTGGCCAGGACCCCATGTTGTTGAAGTCGAGTTCGCGCAGCGAGAATTTCTTGGCGCTCACGAGGCGGCTCCTTCTTTCACGGGGGCGGCCGGCGTGTTGTTGGCCGGGGCAGCGGGCGTCGTGGCCGGTGCAGTTCCTGCGGGAGCGGCGGGCGCGGCAGCCGGGGCATCCGGCACGCCATCGCCGTCTTCATCCTTGGGCGCGTTCGGGTTGGCGAGCTTCACCGACAGCTTGAACTGGTTCGGCAGCGCCTTGTCTTCGCCCTTGGCCTCGATGATCGACAGGTCGGGCTTGGTCATCCAGCCCGAGCCTTCGAGGTTGCGCATGTAGGTACTCACGCGGGCGTTGGACTGCGCGCGCCCCTCGAGCGTCAACGTGTCCTCGTCCTGCTTGATCGAAGTGAGGATCACACCGTCAGGGATCGTGCGCACCAGCGAATCGAACAGGTGCACCATCTGCGAACGGTTGGCCTGCAGCTTCTCGATGATTTCCTTGCGCGCGAGCAGCTTGGCCTTCTTCTCGTCGAGCAGCTTGATCTCGTCGATCTGTTTCTGCACGAGCGCGATCTGGTCGGTGAGGTACTGGTTGCGCTCGTTCTGGCCGCTGATCTGGGCCTTGTAGTAACCCACCATCAGGAACGACAGCAGGACCGCACCCATGGCCGAGAGGCCCAAGAGGATGCTGAATTCCTTCTGGCGCTGCTTGCGCCGTTCGGCGCGCCACGGGAGGAGGTTGATCCGTGCCATCAGTCGAAGCTCCTCAGGGCGAGGCCGCAGGCGATCATCAGCGCCGGCGCGTCCTGCGCGAGCGCGTGCGCCTGGACACGGGGACCGAGCGTCATGTGGGCCAGCGGATTGGCAACCAGGGTCGGAACGCCCAGGTGCTCTTCGACCATCTGGGCGATGCCCGGAATGGCCGCATTGCCACCGGCGAGCACGATCTGGTCGACGCGGTTGAATTCGCTGCCCGCGTAGAAGAACTGCAGCAGGCGGCTGACCTGCTGGACCATGGCTTCCTTGAAGGGCTCCAGCACTTCGGCCTGGTAGCTCTCGGGCAGGCCGCCCTGGCGCTTGGCCAGGCCGGCTTCTTCATAGCTGAGGCCGTAGCGGCGCATCACCTCGTCGGTGAGCTGCTTGCCGCCGAAGACCTGCTCGCGGCTGTACAGGCTGCGGCCGTTGCGCAGCACGTTGAGCGTCGTCATCGTCGCGCCCGAGTCGATCAGCGCCGTCAGGCCATCGCGCGGGCCGCTCAGCTGGTTGGCGAGCAAGGCGAAGGCGTTTTCGATGGCGAAGGCCTCGACGTCCATCACCTTGGGCGTCAGGCCGCCGATTTCCAGCGCGGAAGATCGGAGCTCGACGTTTTCCGAACGGGAGGCCGCCAGCAGGACCTGCAGCGTGCCCGGGTTGTTCGGCATCGGGCCGAGCACCTCGAAGTCGAGGTTCACTTCCTCGATCGGGTACGGAACGTAATTGACGGCTTCCAGCTCAACCTGCGATTCGAGATCGTCCTCGTCGAGATCGGCCGGCATCGGAATCACCTTGGTGATCACCGACGAGCCCGCGACTGCGGCGGCGGCGTATTTCACCTTGGTGCCCGAGCGGTTGACCGCGCGCTTGATCGCCTCGCCCACCGCCTCGACCTCGACGATGTTCTTTTCGACGACCGCATTGGGCGGCAGCGGCTCGACCGCATAGTGCTCGACGCGGTAGCGGTCGCCAGCCCTGGAGAGCTGCAACAGCTTCACCGCCGTCGAACTGATGTCCACGCCGACGAGGGTCGGCTGGCCTTTTGTGACGATCCCCACGATTTTTTCTCCCCATGCCACAAGCGCTTACGCGCACTTCGTGTGGCCGTGCCTTAAATATCGGACTTTCCCCGGACTGGCAACTCCCCCGTGCCCCGAACTGCCAACCAGACCGCTTTTCCCTCTGAACGCTGAACCGGAATCGGAACGGCCGTAGCGGTAGACGACCCCCATACGAGCCGGACGGACACCGGGCCACCCCCAAGCACTGCCCCCCCGCGTGCCCTCGCCGCCCGGATCGGACCCGATCCGGAACGTCGTCGCTGCTGCCGGCCCCCGACGGCCACGATGCGCCCCCGATGCGCAACGCTCGGGCGGCGAACGCGATGAATCGGCCCGATCGCACCTGCGCAAACGCGGTCATTCGTCCCGGTGCGCCCACCCGCCTCCTCTATACTCCTCGACCACAGCACCCGCAATCACCGTTGCCAGGAATTCCGCTTAGATGCCCCGTTTTCGTCGCTTGCTGCGCTGGACGCTGATCGCGGCCACCAGCGTGGCCCTGCTCGGCGCGATCGCGCTGGGCGTCCTCTACTTCCTCATCGCCCCCAAGCTGCCGGACGTCGAGACGCTGCGCAACGTCGAGCTGCAGGAGCCGATGTACGTGTACTCGCGCGACGGCAAGCTGATGGCCCTGTTCGGCGAGACGCGCCGCTACCCGGTCAACATCGAGGACGTTCCGCAGCGGCTCAAGCAGGCCTTCCTGGCCGCCGAGGACGCGCGCTTCTACAAGCACCACGGCGTCGACTACAAGGGCACTGCGCGCGCCATCTGGCTGCTGGCCACCACCGATGACCGTCGCGTCCCCGGCGGTTCGACCATCACCCAGCAGGTCGCGCGCCAGTTCTTCCTGAGCCAGGAATACAGCTACAAGCGCAAGCTCGCCGAGATGCTGCTGGCGATGCGCATCGAGAACGAGCTCAGCAAGGACGAGATCTTCGAGCTGTATCTCAACAAGAGCTTCTTCGGTCACCGCTCTTACGGCGTGGCCGCGGCGGCGGAGTTCTACTACGGCAAGAAGCTCAACCAGCTGAGCCTGGACGAGATGGCATCGCTCGCGGCGATTCCGAAATTCCCCTCGACCGCCAACCCGCTGAGCAATCCGGCGCGCGCCAAGGAACGCCGCGACGTCTACATCCTGCAGCGCATGGCGCAGCTGAAGTTCATCACCCAGGCCGAAGCCGACGCCGCCAAGGCGGTGCCGATGCATGCCACGCCGCACGAGCGTCCGGTCGAGGTCCATGCGCCTTACGTCGCGGAGATGGTGCGCCAGGAGATGGTGGCGCGTTATGGCGCCGAAGCCCTGACCAAGGGCTACCACGTCATCACGACCATCGATCCGGTGCTCCAGGCGTCCGCGGACAAGGCGATCCGCGCGGGCCTGCGCACCTACGACCTGCGCCACGGCTGGCACGGGGTGGAGCAGCACTTCGACCTCGCCGATACCGAAGACCGGGCCACCACCCTCGCCCGCCTGCGCAAGGTATCCGCACAGGCCGACCTGCTGCCGGCGATCGTGCTGGCAGTCGAGGACCGATCGGCGAAGGTGCTGCTGGGTGACGGCAGCGAGCTGGAACTGGGTCCCGACCAGGGCTGGAACGGCCAGAGCCCGGACAAGCTGGTCAAGCGCGGCGACCTGGTGCGCGTGCTGCGCCAGGAAGCGGCGGCCGACGCAAAGCAGGCCGCCAAGCCGGCCGCCGGTGTTCGCTACTCGCTCGCGCAGGTGCCGCGCGCGCAGGCGGCGCTCGTCTCGCTTGAGCCGTCCAACGGTGCGCTGCGCGCGCTCTCCGGCGGCTACAGCTTCGCCGGCAACAAATTCAATCGCGCCACCCAGGCGCGGCGCCAGCCGGGCTCGAGCTTCAAGCCGTTCGTCTACGCGGCGGCTTTCGAACGCGGCTTCAACCCCGCGTCCGTCGTGCTCGATGCGCCGGTGGTGTTCAAGGATCGCCGCGGCCACCTGTGGCGCCCGCAGAACGACACCGGCAACTTCGCCGGGCCGATGCGCCTGCGCGAGGCCATGGTGCAGTCGCGCAACCTGGTGTCGGTCCGCCTGCTCGATGCGATCGGCGTCGACTACGCGCGCAAGTACATCAGCCACCTGGGCTTCGAGGAGAAGGAACTCCCGCCGAACCTGTCGATGTCGCTGGGCACCGCTTCGCTGACGCCGCTGTCGGTGGCGCGCGGCTTCTCCGTGTTCGCCAACGGCGGGTTCCTGGTGACGCCCTGGTTCATCGATGAGGTCCGCGACTCCAACGGTGCGGTGCTCTTCAAGGAGAAGCCGGCCACGGCGTGCCCGCAGTGCGGCATCGGCAGCGCCGGCAAGATCGTGGCTACGCCGGCGGCGTCCACCGTCGTGGACGGCTTCGACCTGGGTCCGGCAGGCGGCTCGGCCAGCCGCCCCGCGATCGCCGCCGCCGACACGAGCAAGCCCAAGGAAATCAAGGCACCGCCGGCCGACATGGTGGTGGCGCCGCGCGCCATCGATAACCGGATCGCGTACCAGATCGTGTCGATGCTGCGCGACGTCGTGCTGCGCGGCACCGGCACACCGGCGAAGGTGCTGAACCGCGAAGACGTCGGCGGCAAGACCGGCTCGACCAACGACCATCGCGACGCGTGGTTCTCCGGCATCGGCGGGCCCTACGTCACGACCGTCTGGGTAGGCCGCGACGACTACAAGTCGCTGGGTTACCGCGAATACGGCGGGCGGGCCGCGTTGCCGATCTGGATCGACTACATGCGCGTCGCGCTCAAGGATCAGCCGATCGCGACCAACGAGCCGCCGGAAGGCATGGTGAAGGTTTCCGTGGCCGCCAACGGCACGCTGATGCCGGAAGGCAGCGGCGGCGTCGTCGAATGGGTCAAGGCAGAAGATCTCGACCGCATGGAAACCTACGTCGACTACGGCCCGCAGGACGCGACGCCCACCGAAGAGTCCTTCGACATTTTCTGAATGCAGCCAACCAGGCGTGAAGGAAGCAGGCAACGGCCCGCTTTCTTTTTTGCGGAATCGGTCCGCTCGGCGGTGCCGCCGCGCGCGGATTCCTGATTCACGCCACCCGTGCTAGCGTTTGCTCCCGCCAGCCTCGGCTGGCCGCGGCGAAAATGCCCGCCGTCGTCGTGCCATCCGCGGAGGTCGTCATGCGCCACGCCCGACAGCACGCCCAGCAACACGCCGAGACGCGAACCAGCGAGCGTCGCCGCAGCCTGGCCCACGAAGCCGCGCGCCTGATGGCCGAAGGCGGGATTCGCGACTACCACCAGGCCAAGCTCAAGGCCGCGCAGCGGCTGGGGATCTTCGACGACGCATCGCTGCCGCGCAATCGCGAGATCGAAGACGCGCTGCGCGAATACCAGCGCCTGTTCCAGCGCGACAACGTCATCGAATTGCACCAGCGCCGCGAGGCCGCACTGCGCGCACTGGAGTTCTTCGCCGAATTCGACCCGCGCCTGGTCGGACCGGTGCTGGAAGGTACCGCCGACGCACGCAGCGCCGTGGCACTCCATCTGCACAGCGACGATCCGGAAGCCGTGCATCGGCACCTCGAACAGCATGCGATTCCCGCCGAGTCGCGCACCCGGCGCGTGCGTCTCGACCGCGAACGCAGCGACGATTTTCCGGTGTGGGTATTCAGCGCCGAAGGCCTGCCGTTCGACCTGACGGTGTTGCCGCGCGACGTGGTGCGCCAGGCGCCGCTGTCCGGCATCGACGAAAAGCCGATGCGGCGCGCCTCCGCCGCGCAGCTGCGCCAGGTGCTTGCCGACGAGGAAATCGCCGGCTACGAAGCGGGTCGCGATTGACGCGGCCGCCACGTCAGCCGACGGCGCGCCAATGCACTTCGAATCGACCGACAACAGGAGAACAAGCATGCGGGTTATTCAACGCAGCGCGCTGGCCGCGTTTGCGGCGGGCGCCATGGTTCTTGCGTTCGGCACCGGACAGGCCCACGCCGCCGACGCGGACCTAGACGCCATCCGGAGCGCGGTGACGAAGGGGCACGACGCGACCGTCAAGCGTCTGCAGGACTGGATCGCGCATCCCGCCATCGCCGCCGAGGACCGGGGCTATCCCGATGGCGCCGAATACATGGCGCAGCTGGCGCGCGATGCCGGCTTCCAGCAGGCGAAGGTGATCCGCACCGACGGCAAGCCCGGCGTGTTCGCTACGCTCGATGCCGGCGCCGAGAAAACCGTCGGCCTGTACTTCATGTACGACGTCAAGCAGTTCGATCCCGGCGAATGGTCGTCGCCGCCGCTCGAAGCGCGGCTCGTCGACAAGCCGGGCCTGGGCAAGGTCATCGTCGGCCGCGGCGCGGTCAACCAGAAGGGGCCCGAAACCGCGTTCCTCGCCGCGCTGCACGCGATCCGCGCCGCCGGGCGGAAACCGCCGGTGAATCTGGTGCTCGTCGCGGAAGGCGAAGAAGAGATCGGCTCGCCGCACATCGCGCAGCTCGTACGCAATCCCGAAGTCGAAGCGGCGCTGCGCCGGACCATCGGCGTGTTCATGCCCGCCTCCATGCAGAGCCTGGACGGCGTGGTGACCGTCAATCTCGGCAGCAAGGGCGTGGTCGAACTGGAGCTGGTTGCCAGCGGCGAGAAATGGGGTCGCGGGCCGTCGAAGGACATCCACTCGTCGCTGAAGGCGATGGTCGACAGCCCGGCCTGGCGACTGGTGAAGGCGCTCGACACGCTGGTGTCCGACGACGGCAACGCCATCGCCATCGATGACTATCCCAAGCCGCGCCCGATGAGCGACAGCGAGAAGCAGATGATCGCGGAAGCGACCCGGCGGCGCAGCGAAGCGCAGGCGAAACAGCAACTGGGCGTGCAGCACTGGATCGACGACCTGCCCTGGCAACAGGCCAACGAGCGCCTGGAATCGCAGCCCACGGTCAACATCGAAGGCCTCGTCGGCGGCTACACCGGTCCGGGCGGCAAGACCGTGCTGCCGCATCGCGCCGTGGCCAAGCTGGATCTGCGCCTGGTTCCGGACATGAAGGCCGCCGATGCGGTAGCGGCGCTGAAGGCGCACCTGGCCCGGCGCGGCTTCGGCGACATCGAGGTCAACGTCACCGGCGGCTACGATCCGACCAGCACGTCGGCGGACGCGCCGTTGATCCAGGCGCAGGTGGCCACGCTGAAGAAGCTGGGCATCGACCCGCTGCTGTGGCCGCGCAACGCCGGTTCGTACCCGGGCTACGTCTTCACCGATGCCCCGCTGCAGCTGGCGGCCGGGCATTTCGGGCTGGGCCATGGCAGCGGCGCGCACGGGCCGGACGAGTACTACCTGATCGAATCGGGCAATCCGAAGGTGCAGGGCCTGGATGGCGCCACCATGTCCTTCGTCGAATACCTGTACCAGCTGGCGAAGTAGCGGGCCGTTGCGCCGCGCCCTTCGAAAGGAAAAACGCCCCGCGATGCGGGGCGTTCTTCTGTGCGGTCAGCGCTTGTCGAAGCCGACGTAGTCGCGCGTCGCCGCGCCGGTGTAGATCTGGCGCGGACGGCTGATCTTGTTTTCCGGGTCGTTCTGCTGCTCGAGCCAATGCGACACCCAGCCGGCGGTGCGGGCGATGGCGAACATCACGGTGAACATTTCCACCGGGATGCCGAGCGCCTTGTAGATGATGCCGGAGTAGAAGTCGACGTTCGGGTAGAGCTTGCGCTGGATGAAGTACTCGTCCTTCAACGCGGCCTCTTCCAGGCGCATCGCCACTTCGAGCAGCGGATCGTTGACGCCCAGTTCGCTCAGCACCTGGTGGCACATCGCACGGATGATCTTCGCGCGCGGATCGAAGTTCTTGTAGACGCGGTGGCCGAAGCCCATCAGGCGGAAGCCAGATTCCTTGTCCTTCGCCTTGGCCACGGCGGCACCGACGTTCTCCGGCTTGCCGATTTCGCCGAGCATCTTCAGCACGGCTTCGTTGGCACCGCCGTGCGCGGGGCCCCACAGCGCGGCGACGCCGGCAGCGACGCTCACGTACGGGTTGGCGCCGGTCGAACCGACCAGACGCACGGTCGAGGTCGACGCGTTCTGCTCATGGTCCGCGTGCAGGATGAAAAGCAGATCCATCGCCTTGGCGGCGACCGGGCTGAGCTCGAGCGGCTCGCTCGGCACTTCCTTCATCATGTGCAGGAAGCGCGTGGTGTACTCGAGGTTGTTGCGCGGATAGCGGATCGGCCAGCCGATCGAATAGCGGTAACAGGCGGCGGCGATCGTCGGGATCTTGGCGATCAGGCGGATCGCGGCGAGGCGGCGCTGCTCGGGATCCTCGATGTCCAGATCGTTGTGGTAGAAGCTCGCCAGCGAACCGAGCATGCCGGTGAGCATCGCCATCGGATGCGCGTCGTGGCGGAAGCCGTAGAGGAACGTGCGGAACGCCTCGTGCATCATCGTGTGATGCGTGACTTCGTGTTCGAACTTCGAGAACTCGTCCTTGGTCGGCAGCTCGCCGTTCATCAGCAGATAGGCGACTTCGAGGAAGCTCGACATCTCCGCGAGTTGCTCGATCGGGTAGCCGCGGTACAGCAGCACACCGGCGTCACCGTCGATGTAGGTGATCGCGGAGCGGCAGCTGGCCGTCGCGGTGAACCCGTTGTCGTAGGTGAAGCAACCGGTTTCCTTGGGCAGCTTGCCGATGTCGATGCACGGGGCGCCCAGGGTCGGCTGGTGCACCGGCAATGTGACGCTCTTGTCGCCCGCGGTCAGGGTGACCTGATCGAGGCCGGACTTGGAGGACTCGGACACGCAACGCTCCTGGTATCTGCACGCCGCAGGGAGGGCCGCGGCGGATGGAGGGAAACACCTTCGGTGTAGTCATGCGCGGGCTGGCCGCGACGGAGAATTATCGCATAAGCATTCGCGACCGCAGGTCGCATGCAATGCCGGAAATAGAGCCTCTACTCCAGGATGCAGCGTTGCTGCGGCTCGGGTGCGCGACGCGATGCCAAGTAGCCAGAAAGCGCAAAGCCCGCCGGAAGGCGGGCTTTGCAAAACACGATTCCGCAGCGACAGGAACCGTTGGACCGCGCGTCGTGCGCGGGTCCGGATTACTTCTGCGCGTAGCGCTTGCGGAACTTGTCCACGCGGCCGCTCGTATCCACGATCTTGTGCTTGCCCGTGTAGAACGGATGCGAAGCCGAGGTGATATCGAGCTTGATCAGCGGGTATTCGTTGCCGTCCTCCCACTTGATCGTCTCCTTGCTGGCAAGGGTCGAGCGGGTAAGGAACGCGAAATCGGTGGTCACGTCCTGGAAAACGACTTCGCGGTAGTCGGGATGGATGCCGGTCTTCATGGCAACGCACCAATAGGTTGCGGGGAAAGTCGCGCAGTATAGCGGCCCTCCGGCCGCCGTGGCAAGTCCGGCGAATGCCGGAATCAGCCCGCCGCCAGGGCGCCCTCCACCAGGCCCTCGAAACGGGCCTGGTCGTACCGCAGCAGGATCCGGACGTTGTCGGGGCGGCCGCTCTCGCGGCGCCAATCGATGATCGTCGCCCCGCGGGTCTGGCGCCCTTCGGTCTCCACCGCGAGCGGGCGTTCGGCCGTTTCCACCGCCCCTTCGGGCGCCAGCGCGAACGCCATCGCCAGTCCGTCGGCGGAATGCCAACGATTGCCGCGGCGCTCCCCGGCCCAGGCCCGGGTCTGCCGGGAGATCGCCTCGTAGAAGCGGGCCCGCGGCGATTCGGCCGCCAGCCAGCGGTTCACGTCGACATCCAGCAGGCCGTGCTCCACGGTCGCTTCCCAGTCGCTGAGGTCGATGCGTTCGAAGGCGCCGAATACGATGTGCGCGGCTTCGGGATCGAAGGCGATGTTGAACTCGGCCGCCGCGGTGATATTGCCGTGCGCGGTCACCGCTCCGCCCATCACCACGCAGCGCGCGATGCGCGATGGCAGGGTCGGGTCGAGCTTCAGCGCCAGCGCCACATTGGTCAGGGGGCCCAGCGCTACCAGCACGAGCCGGCCCGCGTATTCGTGCGAGAGGCGCAGGATCGCCAGCGCGGCGTGCTCGTCCTGCGACCGCCGGGAGGCCGGGGCATAGCCGGTATCGCCGAAGCCGTCGCGTCCGTGCACGTAAGCGGCGTCGCGCGCGGGATGCAGCAGCGGCGCGGCGCATCCCGGGAACACCGGCACATCGGCATCCGCGACTTCGCACAGCTTCAGCGCGTTGGCGACGGTGTGCTGCAGGCCGACATTGCCGGCGGCGATGGTGAGGCCCACGACGTCATGGCGCGGATCGTTGAACGCCATGAGCAGCGCGAGGGCGTCGTCGACGCCGGGATCGGTGTCGATCAGAAGCGGGATGCGATTGTTCATGCGGGCATTATGACGAGGTGCTGCACTCATGCCGAGGCATAGCGCGCGGCGCCACCGACCCAGCGGGCGATGATGCGCTCGGCGAGTTCCGGCGCATCGGCCAGCAGTTCACCGCCGACCTGGTGCACGAGCGGCAGCAGGTCGGCATCGCGGGCCAGGTCGGCGACGCGGAAGCCGGCCAGTCCGGTCTGGCGCGTCCCCAACAGTTCGCCCGGACCGCGCAATTCGAGGTCCTTTTCGGCGATCACGAAGCCGTCGTGGGTCTGCCGCATGGTTTCCAGGCGCTGCTTCGCCAGCTGCGACAGCGGCGACTGGTAGAGCAGGACGCAACTCGACGCCGCACTGCCCCGCCCCACCCGTCCGCGCAGCTGGTGCAGCTGCGCCAGGCCGAGGCGCTCGGCATTCTCGACGATCATCAGCGAGGCATTGGGCACGTCGACGCCGACCTCGATCACCGTGGTCGCGACCAGCAGGTCGATCGCGCCGTCCTTGAAGGCGCGCATCGTCTCCTGCTTCTCCGCCGCCTTCATGCGGCCGTGGACGAGGCCGACGCGCAGTTTCGACAGTTGCTTCGACAGGTCCTCGTACGTGCTCTGCGCGGCCTGCGCCACCACTTCGTCGCTGTCGTCGATCAGCGTGCATACCCAATAGGCCTGGCGACCTTCGGCGCATGCCGCGCGGATGCGTTCGACGAGTTCGGGACGACGCTCCGCACTGAGCGCCACCGTCTGCACCGGCGTGCGTCCCGGCGGCAGTTCGTCGATCGCGGACACGTCGAGGTCAGCGTACGCGGCCATCGCCAGCGTGCGCGGGATCGGCGTGGCCGTCATCACCAGCTGGTGCGGCACGATGCTGTCGCCGTTGCCGCCACGGCCGGTGCCCTTGTCGCGCAGCGCCAGGCGCTGGTGCACGCCGAAGCGGTGCTGCTCATCGACGATGGCGAGTGCGAGGTCGTTGAAGGCGACGCCTTCCTGCATCAGCGCATGCGTACCGACGACGACCTGCGCGGCGCCGGAAGCGACTTCCTCCAGCACCTTGCTGCGCGCCTTGCCGGTGACCTTGCCCGCGAGCCAGGCGGTGCGCACACCCAGCGGCTCCAGCCAGCCGCGCAGGTTGTTGAGGTGCTGCTCGGCGAGCAGTTCGGTCGGCGCCATCAGCGCGGCCTGCTTGCCGGCTTCCACCGCCTGCATCGCCGCCAGCGCGGCGACCACCGTCTTGCCGCTGCCGACATCGCCCTGCACCAGCCGCAACATCGGCACGGGCTTGCCCAGATCGGCGCGGATTTCGGCGAACACGCGCTGCTGCGCACCGGTCAGTTCGAACGGCAGCGCCTTGCGCAGTTTCGTCGCCAGCGTCGCCTTGCGCAGCGCCGGCGCGGCATGCGCCTGTTGCGCGAGACGCTGGCGGCGCAGACTGAGGTGATGCGCGAGCAATTCCTCCAGCGCCAGGCGTCGTTGCGCCGGATGGCGCCCGGCCACGAGAGCCGCGACGTCCTCGCCGGCCTGCGGCCGGTGCACGGTCAGCAGCGCGCTGCGCAACGACGGCAGGCGCAGCGATTCGCGCAAGGCGGCCGGCAGCAGCTCGAGCGAATCGTCCTGCGGCAGGCGATCGAGCGCGAGCCCGACCAGCTTGCGCAACGAGGCCGGGCCGACGCCCTCGATCGCCGGATACACCGGATCGAGCGCGCTGCCGAGTTCGGCCTCGTCGTCGTCGCCCAGCATGCGGTAGCTGGGATGCACCATCTCCAGGCCCTGCTGGCCCAGGCGTGGCGTGCCGTAGCAACGTACGCGCGTGCCGGGCGTGAACTGCGCCGCCTGCGCCGCGCGGAAATGGAAGAAGCGCAACACCAGCGTCGCGTGCGAATCGTCGCCGATCGCCACGCGCAGCATCGGGCGGTAGCGGAAGCCACGCTCGACAGCCTGCACGCGGCCTTCGACCTGCGCGGGAACGCCGGCCTGCAGGGCACGCACCGGCGTCAGCGCGGTGCGGTCCTCGTACTGCCGCGGCAGGTGCAGCCACAGGTCCTGCACGGTCAGCAAGCCGCGCGCCGCGAGCTTTTCGGCCACACGCGGCCCTGCCCCGGGCAGGCTGGTGATCGGCCGCTTCTGGAGGTCGACGACGTTCCGAATCGTGCGCATCGGCATCGCTACAGCATGCCGGGATCGCCCGCCAAATAAAAAGGGACCCGGCGCGCAACGCCGGGTCCAGGGCGGCCGATGCGGATCGCGCCGCACGCAGCCCATCAGAACTTCACGCCGACCTCCACGCCGTAGCTGCGCGGTTCGGTGACGCGCGCGCCCACCGTACCCAGCACGGTCAGGCCGTAGGTGCCCAGCGAGTTCACGTACTGGTTGTCGAGCAGATTGTTGCCGTACACGGCCCAGTTCCAGTGGCCGTTCGGCGAGGTCCAGCCGATCCGCGCGTCGAGGATCTGCTGCGCCTCGCCCATGTCGATCGCGCCGAAACGGCCACAGCTCAGCTGCGTTTCCGACTCGTCGTTCTCGCGGCAATCTCCGACGTAGGAATAGCGCATCGCCGCACGCACATCGCCCTTCTCCGCCAGACGCCAGACGTAGTTGGCGCCGGCCGAGAACGACCACGCCGGCGCGCCGGTGGGCTGCCCGCCCAGATCCACGCCCTGCGGATTGACGTAATCCTTGTAGCTCGAATCCAGATATTCGGCGTTGAAGTCGAAGCCGAGCCCGTCGGTCGCCTGCCAGCGCAGGTCGAAGTCCACGCCCCAGGCTTCCTGGTCGGAGGTGTTGACGACGAAACGCGGAATGCTCGTCGACATGTCCAGCGTCACCGCCTGGCGGTTGCTGTAGACGTAGTAGAACGCGGAGGCGTTGTAGGCCAGCCGGTATTCCGGCAGGGCGTGCTTGATGCCGGTCTCGAAGTTCCACACGTCCTCGTTCTCGAACTCGCTGCCGATCTGCAGCGCGTTGAAGCCGCCGGCCTTGTAGCCCTTAGCGAGCGAGGCGAAGCCCATCAGGTCGTCGGTGAAGTGGTAGTCGGCGACCAGGCGCGGGCTCCAGTCGTCCCAGGACTTCTTCGCGCGGTTCAGCACGCCCTTGTTCATCACCGCGGGCGGATCGACGAAGGCGACGTCGAAGACGAACGTTTCCTTCGGCAGCCCGATCGCATCGAAGAAGCCCAGCGCATCCAGCAGGTCGAGCTGCGCGTCCAGCTCGGGCGCGCTGCGCAGGTCGTTGAACCAGGTGAAGTCCTTCTCGTCGCGGGTGTAGCGCAGGCCGGCGGTGAGGTTGAGTTTGTCGCTGACGCGCCAGATCACGTCGCCGAACGCGGCGTAGGCCTTGGTGTCGAGCGAATTGACGAACTTCTCGTTCCACGGCAGCCCGCGCAGGTTCACCGGAATGCCGAAGAAATTGGCCAGGTCGCTGACCGGCCCGAACAGCCCGCCGGGCGGCGCGAGGCCCAGGTTCTGCGCCAGCGTGTCGACCGAATCGGTGAGCACGTTGACTTCGCTGGTCTGGCCGGCTTCCTCCTGGAAATAGCTGACGCCCGCGATCCAGTCGAGATGGTCGGTGCTGCCGCTGAACTTGAACTCCTGGTAGAAGTTCTCGTTGCTCTCGGTGTTGGTGGAGTCGACATACAGGTAGCTGAGGTTGGTGCCGTCCTCCTCGACGCGGTTCAACGAGTCGTACTGGTGCCACGCGGTGGTCGAGGTGAGGCTGCCCCAGCCCAGGTTGTGGTCGACGATGAGCGTCACGCCGTCGAACTCCCGGGTTTCACCGTTCGCCGCATCGGAGGCCGTCGGCACATCCAGCGGATCCAGGAAGGCATCGCTGTCCGCCGGCGCCGTCGGCAATGCCGGCAGCACCGGCACCGCGACGATGCCGGTGGTCGCCTGTCCCTTCTGGTCGAGGCTCTCATGATCCCACGCGATCCACGCGCGCGTGTCGTCGCCGAAGCGGGTCTGGAACGCGGCGCGCGTGGCCCAGTTGTTGTCGGGGTTGAGCTCCTCGCCCGTCACCGCATCGTGCAGCCAGCCGTCGCTGTGGTTGAACAGGCCATTGAAGCGGAACGCGGAGTTCTCGCTGACGGCGATGTTCGCCATGCCCTCGACGTAGGTCTTGTTGTCGTTGCCCAGGCGCAGCTTGCCGCTCGCATGCGTCTCGTCGCCGGGGCGGTTGGTGATGATTGAGATCGCGCCGGCGGCGGTATTGCGGCCGAACAACGTGCCCTGCGGCCCCTTGAGCACTTCGATGCGCTGCACGTCGGTGAACGGCAGCAGCACGCCGCCCCCGCGCCCGGCGTACACGCCGTCCACGTACACGCCGACGGCAGGATCGGTGCCGATGCCGAAGTCGTCGGTCTCGATGCCGCGCAGCTGGAAGCTCGGTTGCGTGGGCTGCAGACTGTTGACCTTCAATCCGGGCACGAAGCTGTCGATATCGCCGAGGTCCTCGGCGGCGACATCGTCGAGCAGGCGTTCGTCGACGACCTGCAACGCGATCGGCACGTCCTGCAGTTCCTGCTCGCGGCTCTGCGCGGTGACGGTGATCGCATCCAGGTCGGTGGCCGTGCGTTGCGCCGGCGCGGCTTCCTGCGCGGACGCGGGCACGATGCCCAACGTGGCGCAGCCGAACAATGCGTAGGCCAGCGCGACGGCGAGCCGGTTCTTGCTTGGTGACATCGGAACTCTCCCCAAAAGACTCCGTTGAAACGCTGCATGCCGCGACGCCACGCGCCGCGACGATCTACAACCCCTGGCGTGCCGCGACGGCCCCCTCGCTGCAGGTGCCGACCCAGACGCGGATCCAGTCCCGCATGAGCGCGACGCCTTCCTCATGCACGGTCGCACGACCGACCTCCGGCATCATCGCGCCGGGATCGAGGCTGTCCATGCGGTAGACGAGGATCGAGTCTTCCGGTTTGCCCGGCACGATATCGAACATGTGATCGCCCGTGCCCTGGCCCGCCGCCACCGGCGGCTTGCACAGGCCCAGGTGGACCGGATCGCGATTGGCCGCATCGAGCCACAGTCCGGACGTGTCGGCGGCACCGCGCGGGCTATGGCAATGGCCGCAATTGATGTCGAGGTAGGCGCGTGCACGCGCATCCAGCGACGCCTGCGGATCGTCGAAGCGCGCGTTGCGCGGCACGCCGTCCGCGGGCAGGCCGGTCAGGCGCCCCGTCGCCGCCATCCGCGCGAGCTGGTTCTCGCCCGGATGCCAGGGATCGTCGCGATTGAGGTGGCGTGCGCGCGGCCCGATCGGCTGGATCGCGCGCTTGCGGTTGTCGGTGTCGTGGCAGCCGGCGCACTGGTTCTCGTCGGGCACCATGTAATTGAACTGCTGCGCGCGGCTGCCGCCGGGCGTCAGCATTTCCAGCGCGATGCTGTCGCCGGCGCGCGCGAGCGTGGCTTCGGTCTGCCCGGCGTTCCACACGTACGGCACCGCGATCCAGCCGTCCCGGCGACGCACCAGCAGGCGCGTTTCGATCAGACGCATCTTCGCGAGGTCGAGCCCCTCGCGGCTCTCGCCGCGCTGCTCGGCCACCTGCACCACCGCGTCGCGGCTGCCGGCGAAGCGCGGGTAGTAGAACGTCTTGCTGATGATGGTGCCGACCGGGAAGTCAAAGGCCTCGTTCGCGCGGTACGTTGCGTGCACGCCCTTCGGCATCCAGATCGTGCGCAGCTTGTGCGCGTAGTCGCTGAACAGCGCGGTGTTGAGCGCATAGGGCTCGACGCCGCCATTGAGCCGCAGGCGCTGGCCATCGGCGATCAGCACATGCCAGTCGCTGAGGCGCTGGGGCAACCCTTCCGCGTGGAAGGCGACCGGCTGCGGTTCCTGCCTGCAGGCGGCGAGCGAGAGCATTGCCAGCAGGACGAGACCTGCGAAAACCGACCGCCTCATGCCGCCCGCGCCGCCTTCGCGGCCGTGGCCACGGTGGCGCCCGGCAGCGATATTTCCGGCAGCGGCGGCAACGTGCAGCGCATGCGCTCGCCCATCAGGTCCGGATTCTTGTACTTGTTGGGTCCGTCCGCGTTGAGCACACCCGACGCGCCATCGACGCAGATCTGCGGCCCCTGGCTGCGCTTCGGATTCGCGTAGCCATCCCACAGCACGTCGGGCAGGCGGCCGGACAGGCCGAACATCGCCACCTTCAGCGCCTTCAGGTCGAGTCCGTCGGGCGAGTCGCCACCGCCCTTGAAGCGGTTGCCGTGCACGTAGACCTCTTCCGGATACGGGTCGTAGTCCTTGGACACGCCGTACTTGTTCATGTAGCCGGTCGACCAGTAGCTGGAGATGATCACGTTCGCCGTCGCGTTGTCGGCGATGTCGTTGTCGAAGATCTCGACCTTGTCCGCCGAGTTGAGCACGACGCCCGAACCCGCCGGCACGCTCGCCACCGCCGCGCCCTTGCGGGCGAAGTTGTCGGTGTTGTTGGCGACCACGCGGTTGTTGAACACGCGCGTGCTGTGTCCGCGGCGCGGCAGGTTGGGCATGTCGAAGACCAGGATGCCGCCGGTGTTGTGCGTGGCGGTGTTGTCGTAAACGTCGGCACGGGTGCTGTTCTCGATCTCGATGCCGGCGACGTTCTGCTCGACGCGGTTGCGGCGGACGATGATGTTGTCCGACTGCCCGACGTACAGGCCCGCATCGGAGGCGCCGATCACCACGCAGTCCTCGATCAGCACGTTCTTCGTCTGCACCGGGTACAGGCCGTAGGCGCCGTTGTCGGTGTGCGGGCCGCGCGTCCATTCCACGCGCACGCCGCGGATCACGATGTTCTCGCCTTCGTTGACCTTCAGGCCGTCGCCCTTGCTGTCCTCGATGGCCAGGTTCTCGATGGTGAAGTTGCCGGCGTTGACCAGCAGGCCCTCGGCGCCGCTCTTCTGTCCCTTGAAGCTGAGCACGGTCTTGTCCATGCCCGCGCCGCGCAGGGTCACGCCGTCCACGCGGAGGTTGAGGCTGCGGTCGAAGGCGTAGGTGCCGGCGGGAATCTCGATGACGTCGCCGGGTTTCGCATCCAGCAGGCGCTCGATCAGTACCTTCTGGTAGTCGCGGTCGACCGCCTTCGGCGGCGTTCCCTGCGGCTGGCAGCCGACCAGCGCGCACGCCAGTCCGAGTACCAGGCCCTTCGCCAACTTCACCGCCATGCCCTGCTCCCATCCCCATGAGATTCCGCCAGTCTGTGACGACCGGGACACGCGGTGGAGGGCAAAGCCGGCATACTGCGGGGGGCAAACCGGACAACCATGCAGGCCATGCGGCATCCCGACATCGTGCACGTCGACGCTCTGGACGGCGACGGATTCGACCGCAGCGACCCACGCCTGAGCGCCGCCAGCATCAAGAGCACGATCGTCGCCGGCCTGGTGGCGATGGCGCGCGAACAGGGCGTGCCGTGCGAAGGCTGGTTTGCCGGGCTGCGCCTGAGCCCCGCGCATTTCGCCGTCGAACCGGGCGAATCGCCGCCGTACCTGTCGTACCGGCAGGCCAGTCAGATCATCCGCCGCGCACTGCGCAGTCTGCCCGGCGAAGGCCACGGCCTCGCGCTGGGGACCCGGCAGGACGTAGGCAGCTTCGGACTGCTCGGGCTGGCGATGCTCACCGCGCCCGACTTCGCCCACGCCCTGCGCCTGGGCGTCCACTACGCGCCGATCACCGGCGCGATGGTCGCGCTGGCGATCGAGGAGGACGGCGAGGGTCTCGCCGTCATCGCCGGCACCCACGAACACGACCGCGAAGTCGAACCGTTCCTGTGCGAGGAGCTGTTCGCCAGTTCGCTGGGGCTGTGCCGGGGATTGCTCGGTCCGCGGTTCGCTCCGCGCGTCGTGGAGCTTGCTTACCCGGCGCCGCGGTATGCCCGGGCGTACCGCGATCTGTTCGGCTGCGAGGTGCGCTTCGACTGCGCGCGGCATCGCGTGGTGATCGATCGCGCGTGGCTGTCGACGCCGATGCCGGCGCACAACACGCTGTCGGCGCAGCAGGTCCGCGCACTGTGCGATGCGCAGATGCCGTCAGGCGAGGAACGCAGCGAGATCGTCGCCGTGGTCGAGCGCGTGCTGCGCCGCGATCTGTCCGAGAACCCGCGTCTGGTCGACATCGCCGCCGAATTGCATCTGACCGAACGCACGCTGCGACGCCAGCTGCAGGCTGCGGGCACCAGCTTCATGGCGATCCACGATCGCGTGCGCAGCGAATCGGCGCGACGCCTGCTGGAAGATCCGCGCCTGAGCATCGCCCAGGTCGGCGCGGCGGTCGGGTTCCGGGATGCGCGCGAATTCCGCCGCGCGTTCAAGCGCTGGACCGGCGTGGCGCCGCGGGCGGTGCGTTCCGGCTGAAAAACGCCGACGCCCACGTGCGGCGGGCGTCGTCGGGATGCAGGCGCGGCCCGGCGCGAGACGCCGGTGACGCTGCCTACGCGATCAGTCGAGCACCATGATCGCGTCGACTTCGAACTGCACGCCGCGCGGCAGGGCCGATACCTGCACGGTGGAGCGCGCCGGGAACGGCGCGGTGAAGTACTCGCCCATCACCGCGTTGACCTTGGCGAAATCGCCCAGATCGGTGAGGAACAGGCCGGCGCGCACGATCCGGTCGAGGGATCCGCCCGCCGCTTCGCACACGGCCTTGAGGTTCTCGAACGCACGTCGCGCCTGCGCCTCGATGTCGCCTTCGATCACCAGGCCGGTGCCGGGATCGAGCGGGATCTGCCCGGACAGGTACACGGTGTCGCCGGCGCGCACGCCCTGCGAATAGGGGCCGATGGCGGCGGGGGCGCGGTCGGTGTGGATGATGTCGCGTGACATGTCGGAATCCGGTGCGGTGGGGATCCGGGAATCGTACTTGCTTTTACGAAGCCCCAATCCCGAATCCCGAATCCCCAATCCCGAATTCCGGCCCCTCAGATCCGCTGCACGCCCAGCACCACCTTGAGCCGGCGCACACGCCGCATGACTTCGGCCAGGTGCTTGCGGTCGCGCACTTCGATCTGGAAGCGGATCGCCGACACGTTGGTGTCGCGCTCGATGTATTCGAGGCGGTCGATGTTCGATTCCGCTTCGGCGATGGCCGCGGCCACCTGCGCCAGCGCGCCGGGGCGGTTGTCCAGCTCGATGCGCATCGCGGTGGGGAAATCGCCGGTGACCTCGCGGTCCCAGCCGATCGACACCCAGCGGTCGGGCGACTTGCGGTATTCGGCGACGTTCGGGCAATCCAGCCGGTGCACGACGATGCCCTTGCCGGTGGTGTGGTAGCCCATGATCTCGTCGCCCGGGATCGGCAGGCAGCACTGGGCGAAGCTGATCACGCCGCGCTCGGCGCCGGTGATGAGGATGTTGTCCCCGTGGCGCGGCATGGGCTCCGGTTCCGGGGCCGCCTTGCGGGTCTTCTTCGCGGTGGCTTCGCGTACCAGGGCCTGCGCGACCTGCTGCGGCATGCGGTTGCCCAGCGCGATGTCGGCCAGCAGCGCTTCCAGGCGCGGATAGCGGTGCTCGGCGAGGAACGCGTCCACGCGCGGCGCGGGCACGCGCTCGAGCGAGGTGGCCTGCGCTTCCAGCGCGCGGTCGAGCATGCGATGGCCCAGCTGCACCGCGTCCTCGTGCTCGAGCTGCTTGAGCTGCTGGCGGATCGAGGTGCGCGCCTTGCCGGAGACCACGAATTCCAGCCATTGCGGTTTGGGCGAGGCCGACTTCGCGGTGATGATTTCCACGCGCTGACCGCTGGCGAGCTTGCTGCGCAGCGGGACGAGCTTGCCGTCCACGCGCGAGGCGACCGCATGGTTGCCCACGTCGGTATGCACGGCATAGGCGAAGTCGAGCGCGGTGGCATTGCGCGGCAGCGAGAGGATGTCGCCCTTGGGCGTGAACAGGTAGACCTCGTCGGGGAACAGGTCGACCTTGACGTTTTCCAGGAATTCCAGCGACGAGCCGGTCGCGCGCTGCGATTCGACCAGGCTGGTGATCCAGCCCTGCGCGCGGCTCTGCGCGCTGGAGGGCATGTCGCGGCCGCCGTGCTTGTACGACCAGTGCGCCGCGATGCCGCGCTCGGCGATCAGATCCATGTCCTCAGTGCGGATCTGCACTTCGATCGGCGAGCCGTACGGCCCGAACAGCACCGTGTGCAGCGACTGGTAGCCGTTCGCCTTCGGAATCGCGATGAAGTCGCGGAAGCGCGCATCCAGCGGCTTGTACGCCGCGTGGACGACACCCAGCGCGTGGTAGCAGTCGGCGACCGCGCCGACCACGACGCGGAAGCCGAACACGTCCATCACCTGGGTGAAGCTTTTGTGCTCCGAGCGCATCTTGCTGTAGATGCTCCACGGCGACTTCACCCGGCTGACCAGGCGGTGCTGCAGCTTCTCCTTCGCCAGCTTCTGCGCGAGGTGCGCCTCGATCTGCACCATCGCTTCGCGCCGCATCACCGGCTGGGTGCGGATGCGCTTTTCCAGCACGGCGTGGCGCCACGGGTGTAGCGCGCGAAAGCCGAGGTCCTGCAGCTCCGCCTTGATCAGGTTCATGCCCAGGCGCTGCGCGATGGGCGCGTAGATTTCCAGCGTCTCGGCGGCGATGCGGCGGCGCGCTTCGGTGCTTTGCGCGCCGAGCGTGCGCATGTTGTGCAGGCGGTCGGCGAGCTTGATCAGGATGACGCGCAGATCGCGCGACATCGCCAGCAGCATCTTGCGGAAGCTTTCCGCGTTGGCTTCCTGGCGGTCGCGGAACTGCAGCTTGTCCAGCTTGGTGACGCCGTCGACGAGTTCGGTAACGGTGGCGCCGAATTCGGTGGTGATCGATTCGGGCGTGAGCGGCGTGTCCTCGAGCGTGTCGTGCAGGATCGCCGCGACCAGCGTTTCCACGTCCAGCCCCTGGTCGGCCAGCACCTTGGCCACCGCGACGGGATGGGTGATGTACGGTTCGCCCGACTTGCGCGTCTGCCCGGCGTGCGCGGCGGCGCCGATGCGCCAGGCACGGCGCAGCTGCCCGCGCTGCGCTTCGGGCAGGTAATGCGTCGCCTGCTCCAGCTCGCGCACGTAGTCGGGCAGGTCCGCTTCGTCGAAAGCGGAGAGGGCCGGAGTGAGCACGGGCGAAGCGGGGGTCATGATCGGAATCTAAGGGCGGGATGGGTGCGGCGCAATGCGGTTCCGCCTGCTCCGGACGGGTGCAAAAACGAACGGCCCCGCCGAGGCGGGGCCGTTGTGGATCGGATGGGGTATTCGGACGTCGCCCGACCTACCGCCGGTCGGATCAGTCGTCGCCCTTGGACATGTCGTCGTCGGCGACCACTTCCGCGGCGGCCCATTCCAGCGCCTCGCGCTCCTTGCGCTCGCGCTCGGACTTCTCGACGGCGTCGATGTAGTCGGTGTCGATGCGGCGCGCGGCGATCTCGCGCAGCGCCAGCACGGTCGGCTTGTCCTGGGCCTCGCTGTTGTCGAGCATCGGCTCGACGCCGTTGGCCAGCTGGCGCGCGCGCTTGGCGGCCATCATGACGAGTTCGAAGCGGTTATCGACCACTTCCAGGCAATCTTCTACGGTGATGCGGGCCATGGGGACTCCGGGCGGCCGGTGGCCGTCCATGCAGGCTTTGAGGGGGCGTGGATTGTAGGGGCCGGGGCGGCACCGATGCAAGCCGGTCCTTGCAAATCAGTTACTTATCGCCAGAGCGACCGCATAAACCGACAGCATCGGCCACGAGTTCGCGCCCATGGGGCGTTCCTACGGGCCGGCCCGGTCGCGCCTTTGGGGCGCTCCTGCGGTTGCGGCGGCCAGTGCGCCCGTCGGCGCGCTACCGGTCCTGGCGCGCGGGCGCCTGCTCGTCCGCCAGCAGCTGGGTGATCAGGCGGGAATGGCGGGCCACCTGGGCCTCGCGGCGCAGGCGGCTGGCGGTGAAGATCGCGCACATCTCGTCGACGGCGGTGTCGAAGTGTTCGTTGACGATCACGTAGTCGAACTCGGTGTAGTGCGACATCTCCTCGCGCGCCGCGTCCAGGCGCTGGCGGATGGTTTCCTCGCTGTCCTGCGCGCGTCGCCGCATCCGCTCTTCCAGCGCCTCGCGCGAGGGCGGCAGGATGAAGACGCTCACCGCATCGGGCACCTTCTTCATCACCTGGCGGGCGCCCTGCCAGTCGATTTCCAGCAGCACGTCCTTGCCGGCCGCCAGCTGCGGTTCCACCGATTGCCGCGCCGTGCCCTTCCAGTCGCCATGCACCAGCGCGTGCTCGAAGAAGTCGCCCGCAGCGACCATCGCCTCGAATTCGGCGGCGCTGACGAAGTGGTAATGCTCGGCATGACGCTCGCCCGGGCGCGGCTGGCGCGAGGTGAACGAGATCGACAGGCAGATGTTCGGATCGCGCGCCAGCACGGCGTTGACGATGCTGGATTTTCCGGCGCCGGAAGGGGCCGCGACGATGTAGAGGGTTCCGCGCATGGGCCGTGATTCGTGATTCGTGATTCGTAATTGGTGATTCGAAGAAGCGGCGGTTAACGACAGACGCGATGCGTATCGGTACTCGGGAATCGCTGATCATGGCCCTTGCGAATCACGAATCACCAGTCACGAATCCCGGCTACTCAATGTTCTGGATCTGCTCGCGCACCTGGTCGATCAGCACCTTCAGTTCCACCGCGGCGGCCGAACTGCGCGCGTCGACGGACTTGGAGCCCAGGGTGTTGGCCTCACGGTTGAATTCCTGCAGCAGGAAGTCGAGGCGGCGGCCCACGGCTTCCTTCAGCTTGAGGACGCGGCGCGCCTCGCCGACGTGCGATTCGAGCCGGTCGAGTTCTTCCTCGACGTCGAGCTTCTGCAGCCACAGCACCAGCTCCTGCTCGAGCCGGCCGGGCTCCAGCGGCTGCGCCAGCTCGGCCAGGCGCGTCTCCAGCTTCAGCCGCTGCCCGGCGCGGATCGTCGGCATCAGCGTGCGCACCTCGCCGGCGATGCGGGCGATCGCGTCGACGCGCTCGCTGATCACGGCGGCGAGCTTGGCGCCCTCGCGTTCGCGCGAGGCGATGAATTCGTCGAGGACTTCGTCCAGCAACGCGAGCGCCTGTTCCTGCAGCGCCGACACGTCGGCCGCCGGCGCCTGCAGCACGCCGGGGAACTGCAGCAGCTGGGTGAAATCGGTGTGCAGTCCGGGAAAGCGCGCGGCCATGTCGATGGCCAGTTCGCTCAGTTCGCGCAGGCGGGTTGGATCCAGCTGCAGGCCTGCGCCGCCTTCCGGTGCGCGCAGGCGCAGGCTGAGATCGAGCTTGCCGCGCGCGACGCGGGTCGCGATGCGTTCGCGCAACTGCGGCTCCAGCGAGCGCAGTTCGTCGTGGAGGCGCACGCCGATTTCCAGGAAGCGGTGGTTGACCGAGCGCAGTTCGCAGCCGAGCGTGCCCCAGGGCGTGGTGCGTTCGCCGCTGGCGAAGGCGGTCATGCTGCGGATCATTCGGGCTCCGTGCGGCGGCGGGAATTGCGGGCGCGCAGTATGCCATTGCAGGCCCGGCGCGCCGGGCTGCGCCTCGCCGCTGAACGAGACGGCGGGCGGTGACGCCCGGCGCCGCTGCTAGACTGCGCACGATGAATACCCCCCTGCTCCGCCCCAGCGGCCGCGCCGCCGACCAGCTGCGCGACGTGCGCATCGAACGCGGCTACACGCGCCACGCCGAAGGTTCCGTGCTGGTCAGCTTCGGTGATACGCGCGTGCTATGCACCGCCAGCGTCGACGAAAGGGTGCCGCCGTTCCTGCGCGGCAAGGGCGAAGGCTGGGTCACTGCCGAGTACGGCATGCTTCCGCGCGCCACCAACACCCGCAACGATCGTGAAGCCGCGCGCGGCAAGCAGGGCGGGCGCACGCTGGAGATCCAGCGCCTGATCGGTCGCGCGCTGCGTGCGTGCATCGATCGCAAGGCGCTGGGCGAACGCACCATCACCCTCGACTGCGACGTGCTGCAGGCCGATGGCGGCACGCGTACTGCGGCCATCACCGGTGCGTATGTCGCGCTGGTCGACGCGGTGCGCTGGATGCAGGCACGCAAGCTGGTCGCGACCAGCCCGGTGTTCGGCGCGGTCGCGGCGGTCTCGGTGGGGATCTATCGCGGCACGCCGGTCCTCGACCTCGACTACGCCGAGGACAGCGACTGCGACACCGACATGAACGTGGTGATGAACGACGGCGGCGGCTTCATCGAGCTGCAGGGCACGGCCGAGGGCCACGCCTTCCGCCGCGAGGAACTCGATGCCCTGCTCGGCCTGGCCCAGGCCGGCATCGCCACCCTCATCGCCCGGCAGCGCGAGGCCCTCGCGTAGGGCGGGCTCCGGCCCGCGGCCCCGCACGTCCGCGCAGCACACACCCGCGTCCACTCCGGCACTCGCCGGAGCGGGCCGCAGATCCCGTTTGAGTAGTTCGCAAACCCCATGGCGGGCCCGGCCCGCCCTACCGGATGTCCATGAAGCAACATCTAGCCAACATCGCGCTGCTCGTCGGCGACTACGACGAAGCCATCGCCTGGTACACCCAGACGCTCGGCTTCACCCTGCTGCAGGACACCGACCTGGGCGACGGCAAGCGCTGGGTGCGCGTGGCCCCGCCCAATGCCACCGGCACCGCGCTGCTGCTCGCGCGCGCCGACACCGAGGCGCAGCGCACGCGCATCGGCGACCAGGTCGGCGGGCGCGTCGGCTTCTTCCTGCATACCGATGACTTCGCCCGCGACCACGCCGCCATGAGCGAGCGCGGCGTGCGCTTCTCCGAGGAGCCGCGACACGAGCCGTACGGCACGGTCGCGGTGTTCGTCGACCTGTACGGCAACCGTTGGGACCTGATCGAGCTGCACGCGTGAATACGGCGCCGACCAGACTGGTGATCGCGAGCAGCAACCCGGGCAAGCTGGGCGAATTCCGCGAACTGCTCGACGACGCGGGCTATGCCTTCGTCACCCAGGGCGAACTCGGTGTCGCGGACATCGAGGAAACCGGGCTCAGCTTCGTCGAGAACGCCCTGCTCAAGGCACGCAATGCCGCACGCGCGACGGGTCTGCCGGCGCTGGCCGACGATTCGGGCCTGTGCGTGGATGCGCTCGGCGGTGCGCCCGGACTGTATTCGGCCCGCTACGCCGGCGAGCCCAGCGACGCACGCGCCAACATCGCCAAGCTGCTCGACGCGATGCGGGACGTGCCGCGCGCACGGCGCACCGCGCATTTCGTCGCGGTGATCGTGCTGTTGCGCCACGCCGACGATCCGCAGCCGCTGATCGCCGAGGGTCGCTGGTCCGGTTTGATCCTCGATGCGCCGCGCGGGGACGGCGGCTTCGGCTACGACCCGGTGTTCCTCGATCCGGAAAACAATCTGTCCGCGGCCGAATTCGAGCCGGCGGTGAAGAACCGCCTCAGCCATCGCGGTCGCGCGCTGGAAGCGCTGCGGCAGAAGCTCGCGGATACGCCGCTGTAGCCATGTTCGTCGTGGTCTGGGAATACGAAGTGCGTCCGGGCAGCGAAGCGGCCTTCAGCGCGCTGTACGGCGCCGACGGCGACTGGGTCGCGCTGTTCCGCGAACACGCCGGCTACCTCGGCACCGAACTGCTGCGCGATGCCGGCGCCGACAACCGTTTCGTGACGATCGATCGCTGGCGCTCGCAGGCCGCCTACGAAGCCTTCCTCGCCACCGCGAAGGCGCGTTACGCGCAGATCGACGCCCGCGGCGACGCGCTCACGACCGCGGAACGCCGCATCGGCTGGTATAGCGGCACATGAGCGAAAACACCGCCACCGCCATTGAATCGAGCGCAGGCGAGAGCGGCACGCTGCATCCGCCGCCGCTGTCGCTCTACGTGCACCTGCCGTGGTGCGTGCGCAAGTGCCCGTACTGCGACTTCAACTCGCACGAAGGCCGCGGCGCATTGCCGTTCGCCGCCTACGTCGACGCGTTGCTGGCCGATCTCGACCACGATCTGCCGCTGGCGTGGGGCCGCACGATCCAGACCGTGTTCTTTGGCGGCGGCACGCCCAGCCTGTTCCCGCCGGAGGCGATCGATCGCCTGCTGCAGGGCGCGAGCAGCCGCCTGCGCTTCGCGCCGGGTTGCGAGATCACCCTGGAAACCAATCCGGGCACCGCCGAGCACGACCGTTTCGAGCTGTACCGCGCCGCCGGCGTGAACCGGCTCAGCTTCGGCATCCAGAGCTTCGACGACGCTTGCCTGCGCCGGCTCGGCCGCATCCACGACAGCGGCGAAGCCGAGGCCGCCGTGAAGCTGGCGCAGGACGCCGGCTTCGACAACATCAACCTCGACCTGATGTACGCGCTGCCGGAGCAGACGCTGGCGATGGCCGAGCGCGACCTGGAACGCGCCTTCGCCCTGCAACCGGCGCACGTGAGCCACTACCAGCTCACGCTCGAACCCAACACCGTGTTCGCCGCCAGGCCGCCGGCGGGCATTCCCGACGACGACGCCAGCTGGGACATGCAGGAACACTGCCAGGCGCTGCTGGCGGCGCACGGCTACGCCCAGTACGAGGTCAGCGCCTACGCACGCCCGGGGCGCCAATGCGCGCACAACGTCAATTACTGGCGCTACGGCGACTACCTGGGCATCGGCGCCGGCGCCCACGGCAAGCTGACCCTGGGCCACGACGGCAGCATCCTGCGGCGCTGGAAGATCAAGCATCCGGCCGCGTATCTCGCATCGGCGGGCCGACCGGAAGCGATCGGCGGCGACGACCGCATCGAACCGGAACGTCGTCCGTTCGAATTCATGCTCAATGCGCTGCGCCTGGTGGACGGCTTCGATCTCGGCCTGTTCACACTGCGCACGGGCCTGCCGGTGGACGCGATCGCCCCGCAACTGCACGCGGCGGTCGCCAACGGCTGGCTCGCGATCGACGCGGGGCACGCGCGCCCCACCGACACCGGCCGCCGCTTCACCAACGACCTGATATCGCTGTTTCTCTGACGCCGGCGACGCGGATGCGCGAATGGCCGCATCTGGCGCGATTTTTGCGTTGCTTCCGGAGGTCGCTGCTGGCAGCCATGCCACGGCCGTGATTAAGATCGCGGTCTCCACTCCGGGCGGCCCGGGAAAGGATGCATGTCGGTGACCTTCGAACACTCAGCCCTGCACCTCACCCTGGCCTCCGTGCAGTTGCCGCGTCGCGTCCGGCGGGCGCTGGAGCAGGTCTACAACCTCGCGGCCGACGAGATGGCACGGGCGCTGGAACGGATGCTGGCGGAATTCGAGCAGCAGCAGTTCCGCCTCGCCGACCAGGCCGCCAATCCCGGGTTGCAGCAGGCCTACTTCGACACGCTGCGCCTGGTCCGGCAGAACCGCGCCGACCTGATCCCCGAATTTCTCGGGGGCCTCGAGGCCGCGCTCGCCAGCATCCGCGAACCGCCACAGCCGGCCGGCAAGACCACCGGTCACCTGCACTTCGGCAACTTGCGCCTGGTCGAGGAGCACGAGCTGGACGAGGACGCCGTGCTGCGTTCGATCGCCGCGCGCCACGAGTCCCGCACCAGCCTGCCGCTGCATCTGCTGGGCCAGCGTTTCGGCGTGCTCGCCGGCACGCCGGCGTTCGAAGCCGAGCGCCTGCCGGTCGGTCCGCGCCAGCTGGGCGAGATCCTCGCCCGCTCCAGCCGCGTGCTGCAGATCGACCTGCAGCCGCGCCTGGACCTGTTCCGCTGCTTCGACCACTACGCGCTCAACGGTTACGCGCAGCTGGTCGAAGCGATGAACGCCATGCTCGCGCGCGAGAACATCCTTCCCAATCTCGCCTACGTGCCAATCCGCGTGCGGCCAGCCGTGCAGTCGGAACTCACCGGTGAGGCCGGTCGCGAGCGCCGTGAGCAGGCGCTCGCGGCGCAACGGTCCGGCGCCGCCACGCGCAACATGCCGTACACCGGCTGGTTCAGCGGCGACGAAGGCGCGCAGGAGGGTCCGGAGAGCTTCACCCTGCTGCAGGAAATGCTGGCTTCGCGCCGTGACCTGTTGAACAAGCTCACGCCCGGCAACAACAACGCCGATTCGGCCGCGCGCCGGCAACTCAGCACGGACGACGTCATGCAGGCGCTCGCGCGCATGCAGGCGACGCCGCGCGATCCTGCCGGTGAAACCTCGCGCCCGCGCAGCGTGCACGATGTCCGCCAGGCCCTGCTCGCGCAGAGCCGGCAGAGCCAGGGGCAGGCCACCGCGCTGTCCCGCGAGGACAACGACGCGTTCGAACTGCTGGCGATCCTGCTGGCGGAAATCCAGCGCGAACTGCGCCAGGACGCGCCCGGCAACCGCCTCGTGCACAAGCTGGTGGTGCCGCTGCTGCGGCTGGTGCTGAAGGACCGCGGCTTCTTCGTCCAGCAAGGCCATCCCGCGCGCCAGTTGCTCAATGCGGTCGCCGAATCCGGCGCCAACTGGGTCGGCGACGACGAAGTCGACACGCAACTCAACGACCAGCTCAGCCATGCGGTGGAAGACGTGGTCGCGCACTACCAGGGCGATACCAACGTCTTCGACGCCGCCAACCAGCGCGTGCAGCAGCACCTGGGCCTCATGGCCCGCCGCGCCGAAGTCGCCGAGCGCCGTCATGTCGAAGCCGCGCGCGGCAAGGAAAAGCTGGAACTGGCCAAGCGGCGCGCCACCGAAGTGATCGCCGGGATTTCCGAGGGCCACAAGCTGCCGCGCTTCGTGCAGACGCTGCTGGCCAATTCGTGGACCGACGTGCTCACGCTGGTGGTGCTGCGCAACGGCGAGGACTCCGAAGAGTGGCAACGGCAGGTCGAAGCCACGACGGCCATCGTGCACGCCACGTCGCTGAACCAGCCGACCTCGCCGCCTCCGGGCCTGGCTGCGCAGATCGAGCATGCGCTGACGCTCGTGGGCTACCACAGCGACGAGGCCGGCGACATCGCGCGCCGCCTGACCGCCAATGTGGACGACGACGAAACGGATTCGGCCTCGCGCACCGAACTGGCGATGCGCCTGAAGGCGCGTGGCCGGCTCGGTCAGGAAAGCGTCGCGGAGAAGCCGCCGCTGCCGCCGCGCAACGAGCGCGAGCAGGCCGCCTACGACATGCTGCGCACGCTGCCGTTCGGCGCCTGGTTCGAATTCATCACCAACCAGCAGGGCGACGTCGTGCGCCGGCGCCTGTCCTGGTACAGCCCGATGACCGATCACGCGCTGTTCGTGAACCAGCGCGGCCAGCGCGTGGGCGAGCAGTCGCTCGACAGCCTCGCTCGCATGCTCGCCAGCGGCCAGATGCGCATCGTCACGGTCGAACACAGCAGTTTGGTCGATCGCG
Organism: Lysobacter yangpyeongensis; assembly: GCF_042655745.1. Classification (NCBI taxonomy): domain Bacteria; kingdom Pseudomonadati; phylum Pseudomonadota; class Gammaproteobacteria; order Lysobacterales; family Lysobacteraceae; genus Lysobacter; species Lysobacter yangpyeongensis. The sequence continues at coordinate 410,203 of NZ_JBHSNM010000002.1, forward strand.
CGTGGCACAGCGCGCTGGGCGTGCTGCGCGGTTTCGTCAGCGGCAAGCACGCGGCCGATGCGCCTGCCGGCGAGCCACATCCCGGAGAAGAGGCATGAAGGAATTCCGCCGCAGCCGTCGCCGCCAGGTGGCCGAGATCATCCACGTCACCGACAGCATGACGGAAGTGGTGATCGGGCACGTCGGCAACGTGTCCGAGAGCGGCATGCTGGTGATGTCCAACGCCCCACTGGTGGTGGACGCGCTCTACCAGCTGCGTTTCGCCCTGCCGGACGGCATCTCCCGGCTCGCCTTCGAAGTCGGCGCGCACCTCCTCTGGCGCGACCAGGCCAGTGCACCCGGGCAGGCGTGGACGGGTTTCCGCTTCATCACCATGAGCGACCAGCAGATGCAGCAGCTGCGCCGCTGGATCGACGCACCGGGCAGCCACTACGCCTGAATCGCACTGCCGGCGATGCCGGCAGACTCGGCCAATCCGCGTGCCGGCGACAGCGCGCGTGCGCCGTAGAATGCGCCAACCCCCACACGGTTGACCGCGCATGAGCCCCAAGAGCGACATCGCCGCGCTGTACGCGCAGCATCAGGACATCCTGCAGCAGCGCACTGCCGAAGCCCTGCAACGCGGCGGCTTCGAGCACCTTGTCGTGCCCAGCGGCACGCTGCATTACCAGGTATTCGACGATCGCGACTATCCGTACGCCGTCAATCCGCAGTTCAAGGCCTGGGTGCCGCTGACGCGCAATCCGGGCAGCTGGCTGGTCGCCACGCCCGGGCAGCGGCCGAAGATGATCTACCTGCAGCCCTTCGACTACTGGCATGCCGTGCCGGAAGCGCCGAACGGCTACTGGACCGAACACTTCGACATCGTCGTGATCCGCACGCCCGAGGAAGCGCAGCAGCACCTCCCGCGCGATCCGGCGCGCTGCGCCATCCTCGGCGAGCCGCAGGGCACGCTGGGCGCCTTCGCACCGAACAATCCGCCGGCGGTGATCGCCTATCTGGAATACCAGCGCGCCTACAAGACCGCCTACGAGGTCGCGATGATGCGTGAGGCCTCGCGCATCGGCGCGCGCGCGCACCGCGCGGCCGAGCGCGCCTTCCGCGCCGGCGCGAGCGAGTTCGGCATCCACCTCGTGTATTGCCAGGCCGCGCTGCAGGATGCGAACGACCTGCCCTACAACAACATCGTCGCCCTCAACGAACACGGCGCGGTGCTGCACTACACCGACCGCGATCGCCTGCCGCCGAAGGACAGCCGCAGCTTCCTGATCGATGCCGGCGCCAGCTTCCACGGCTACGCCTGCGACATCACCCGCACCTATGCACGCGATGCTGCCGGCGAATTCCAGGCCTTGGTCGACGCGGTGGACGGCGCCCAGCAGGCGATGTGCGCGCAGGTCCGCGCCGGTTTCGATTACCGGCAATTGCATCTCGATGCGCACCTGGCACTGGCGCGCATCCTCAACGACTTCCGCCTGATCAACGTGTCGGCCGAAGTCGCGGTGGAAACCGGCGTGAGCGGCGCGTTCTTCCCGCACGGCATCGGCCACGGCATCGGCCTGCAGGTGCACGACGTCGCCGGCTTCGCGCAGAGCGACCGCGGCGGCACGATTCCCAAGCCTCCGGGCCATCCCTACCTGCGCCTGACGCGGACGCTCGAAGCGGGCATGGCGGTGACCATCGAGCCGGGCCTGTACTTCATCGACATGCTGCTCGAGGAGCTCAAGGACAAAGGCCTGGGTCCGAGCGTGAACTGGGAGCGCGTCGCGGCGTTCAAGCCGTTCGGCGGCATCCGCATCGAAGACGACGTCGTGTGCACCGACGGCGATCCGCTCAACCTGACGCGCGAGCAGTTCGCCGCGCTGGGCTGAGTCGTGCTGGCACGGGTCGCATCGGCGACCCGTGCGTTCAATGCGCGGTCGGCGCCGGCTCCGCCGCAACGACCGGCGCGGATATCGTGCGCTCGAGCCGCTCCTCTTCCAGCAGGCGCAGGTAATCGTCGAGGCTGTGACCGGCCGCCGCGGCTTCGCGCGTGGCCGCCGTTTCGATCGCGGGCGAAAACGTCAGCGTCAGCGTCTGGCCGGCCTGTTCCTGCACCGCGACGACATGCCGGAGCATCGCCAGCGTCATCGCCGCGCTCGACGTGCGTGCGGCGACCTGCCCGCCCAGCACCGTCAGCCACTCGCCGTCGCGCCAGCCCGCGCCGCCGATGCTGTTGCCATCGGCGGTTTCCAGTTGCGCGTGCGGCTGCAATGCTCCGCCCAGGCGGCGGATCGGGCGGCGGGGTTCCTTCTTCCGGCGCGTGTCGCGCCGGAGTTTCGAATTCCTGGACATGGGGATCTCGCTGGCGCGTCGTGGGCCGCCCGGGCCCCACATGCTACGCGTTGCGCTGCATGCGCGCGCCCGATCCGCCGGACTCGGTCATCGCGCTCCCCGCGCAACCGGGCGATCATGGCGCCCTTGCCACGCCGCCGGCACGCGATGAACCCACTGTCGATCCTCCTCATTGGTCTGGCCATGTCCACCGATGCCTTCGCCGCGGCGATCGGCAAGGGGGCGGCGATGACGCGACCGCGCCTGCCGCAGGCGCTGCGTGCGGGCCTCGTCTTCGGCGTGGTCGAAGCCATCACGCCGGTGATCGGCTGGCTGCTGGGCACGGCGACGGCGCGCTTCATCGAGGCCTGGGACCACTGGATCGCCTTCGCCCTGCTCGCCGCGCTCGGCCTGCACATGATCTGGCAGTCGCTACAGCCCGCCGACGACGAAGTCGCGACCGAGGCCAGCAACGGCGGCAGCCTGCTCAAGCTCGCCATCGCGGGACTGGCCACCAGCATCGATGCCATGGCGGTCGGCGTGAGCCTCGCCTTCGCCGACGTCCACATCGCGGTGATCGCGCTCGTCATCGGCCTGTGCACGTTCACCATGGTGACGCTGGGGATCATGCTCGGCCAGGCGCTGGGCACGATCATCGGCCGGCGCGCCGAACTGGCCGGCGGCGTCATCCTGATCGCCGTGGGCGCGGCGATCCTCTACGAGCACCTCGGCGCCGGCTGATCCGGCCGCGTGTTCAACTGCGCGCGGACGCGCGACGCAAGGCCGTGCGGTAGCGCGCATGCAGCGCCTGCACCTTGTCCACGTACAGGCGCGTTTCGGCGTACGGCGGCACGCCGCCGAAGCGGTCCACCGCGCCGGTGCCCGCGTTGTAGGCGGCGGCGACCAGGGCCATGTCGCCGCGATAGCGGCGCATCAGCGCCTTGAGGTGCCGGGCCGCGCAATCGATCGACTGGGCGGAGGAGAACGGATCGGAGACGCCGTATTCGCGCGCCAGCGTCGGCATCAGCTGCATGACACCCTGCGCGCCCTTGGGCGAAACGGCGCTCGGATCGAAGCCGCTTTCGGCATGCGCGATCGCGCGCAGCCAGGCTTCGTCGACACCGTTGCGCCGCGCGGCGGCGCGGAACTGCGTGCGGAACGCATCCAGGCGCGGCCGCCCGACCGATCCCAGGCCCGCATGCGCCCACGAATCGCGCGGCGCCTGCAGCGAGACCACCGAATCCACCTGCTTCCAGCCCGGCAACGCGCGCGTGCTGATCACCCTGCGACCGTTGATGCGCCCTTCGTAGTGCGGCGCACGCACCGGCCCGAGCTCGCCCCAGAAATTGGCGACCTTGGCCTTGCGGTCATCGACATGGCGCGGCGTGCAGCGCGAGCCCGGTTCCGGCGCGGTGGCCAGGCTCAGCGTGTCGTCGCGCATGCATTCGTACACGGTTCGGGCCGGAGCGAATGCAGGCAACGCCAGGAGCAGCAGGCCGGTGGCGAGGGCGGAACGCCGGAGCATGCGCGCACGCTAGGCCCGGCACGGCCGCTGCGGCGTGAAAGTGCCCGGCAAGCCCGGATTTGCCCTGCTCAGTCGGCACGCCCAGCGCAGGCTGAACACGCATCGGCCGCAGCGCCGATTATCAGAGTGGATTAAGCGCGTTCGCCGCTAACTGCCCAGCAGCAACCTACGCAGGTAGACGGACATGAAGACGATGCACACCTCGCTGTCGGGCCGCGCGATCGCGCTGGCACTGGCGATCAGCCTGGCGGGCCCGGTGTTCGCCCGCGACCGCGGCCCCGAGCAGCAGCAGGAGCAGAAGCGCGAGGAACACAAGCGCGAAGAACACAAGCAGAGCAAGGCCACCCACGCGCCCCGCCACGATGCGCGCCCGGTACAGGCGCAACCGCAGGCACGCGAAGCCGCGCAGGTCCGCGCGGCGCATCAGCGCGAAGCGATCCAGCGCGAGCAGGCCCGCGAGCAACGCACTCAGGCGCAGCAGGCACGCATCCGCGAACAGATGCGCGACCGGCAGGAGCGCGCGCGTGAACGCCAGCAGGACAATCGACTCGAAAGCAGCCGACTCGAAAGCAGCCGGCGCGAAAGCATCGAGCGCGCGCGTACCGAGCGGCAACGCGAAGCCGCCCAGCATCTGGCCACGCAGCGCAACGAAGAACGCCGCGCCGCCCTCCGCCGCAACGACGACCAGCGCGAACGCGCAACAGCACGCCTGGCCGAAGAGCGCCGCAACCAGGCCCGCATCGCCGAGCGCGACGCGCGACGCCGCGAAGTCCTGCGCGATGCTCGCGATGACGATGCGCGCCGCGCGGCACGCCTGTCCGAGCAGGAACGCCAGCGTCGCATCGCGCTGCAGCGCAAGCGCGTCGAGCAGTACCGGCGCGAGACCGAAGCGCGGCAGGCGGCCGAACGCGCGCGCCTGCGCAATCTCCAGCACGAGCGCCGCCTGCGCCAGTACGGCTACCAGCAGCGCTACTGGCAACGCCAGCGCGAACTGCGCAACCGCTGGTACGCGCGCAACTACAGCTACGCCAACGACCCGTTCTACTACACGCCCGCCAGCTACCGGTACCAGCGCGGCAGTCGCTGGTATTCGGTCAACCGCTATGCGGCGGACCTGCTGCAGCAGGCAGTACGCCTGGGCTACGACCAGGGTTACCGTGCCGGCGAAGCCGACCGCCTCGACGGCTGGCGCTACGACTACCGCAACAACTTCGCCTACCTCGACGCCAACTATGGCTACTACGGCTATTACGTCGACCAGAGCGAGTACAACCACTACTTCCGCGAGGCGTTCCGCCGCGGCTACGAGGACGGTTACGGACGCGGCTATCGCTACGGCCGCTACGACGACGACGGCAGCTACGTGATCCTTGCCTCGGTGCTGCAGGCGATCCTCAACCTGCGGCCGTACTGATCGCCACGCGACACCGATCGCACACACGACGCAGACGCCCGGTATGACCGGGCGTCCTGCTTTTGCGCGAGCGTGCCGATCGGAGCCGGGATTCGCGCCATCCGCACGTCGCGGCTATCCTTGCCCCCCGCATGGCGCACCGCGCCGTCGATCCCGTCCACGCAGAGATTTCCTCCATGAATGTGCGCCTGGCTTCCCTGCTTCTCATCGCGCTGACTCTGGCCGCCTGTTCGCAACAGCAGGCGCCCGAAGCCACGACTCCCGCCGCGACGCCGGCGCCCGCCGCCACCGCGCCCGCGGACACGGCCGCCACGCCGGCGACCGCTGCGGCTCCGGCACCGGTTGCGGCCGAACCGGAGCCCCCCAACAACAATCCGATCGTGCCGCCGCAGGGCCCGGCGCCCGTCGTCGGCACCGATTACGAGGAAATCTCCGGCGGCCAGCCGTACCAGCCGCTCGACGGCAAGATCGAAGTCGTCGAAGTGTTCGGCTACGTGTGCCCGGCCTGCGCCAGCTTCCACCCCGCCGTGAGCGCATGGGAGAAGAAGCTGCCGGCCGACGTGCGCTTCACCTACGTCCCCGCGCCGTTCGGCCCCGAGTGGATTCCGTATGCGAAGGGCTTCTACGTCGCCGAGTCGATGGGCCTGGTGAAGCGCTCGCACGACGCGCTGATCAACGCGATCCACGTGACGCACACGATGCCCGGCGAAGGCGACAAGCCCGACGAGCAGAAGATCGCCAACTTCTACGCCGGCTACGGCGCCGATCCCGCGCAGTTCCTCGCGCAGATGAACAGCTTCGCCGTGAGCAGCAAGATCAACCGCGGCAAGCAGTTCATGATGCGCAGCGGCGTGGAAGGCACGCCGACGCTGATCATCGACGGCAAGTACCGGGTGACCGGCGGCCGCAGCTGGGAAGACAAGCTGCGCATCGCCGACCACCTGATCGCGATGGAGCGCGCGGCAAACGCGCGCTGATACCCGCGCCTCGACAGGCAACCGCAACGGCCGGGCGCGATCGCCCGGCCGTTTTCGTTTCGGCGCAGTGACCGGACGCGACCCGGGCCGGCGTTGGTTGAAGGTGCCTGCCCCGCGGAGCGCCGTCATGACCGACCACGTCTACAAGTCCCTCGAACTCACCGGCTCGTCGAAGACGGGCAGCGACGACGCGATCCGCACCGCGATCGAACGCGCGTCGATATCGATGCGCAACATCCGCTGGTTCGAGGTCCTGGAGACGCGCGGCCACGTCGAGAACGGCAAGGTCGCGCACTGGCAGGTCACGCTGAAGGTCGGCTTCACGCTCGAGGAGTGAGCGGCGCGCTTCGCGATGGCAGCGGTCCCTGGCACGCAGGGACCATGCCAGCCCCGTTTCGTTTCCAGCCAGCTTGGCCGGACTACCCTCGCCCGGGCTGCGCGCACGCGCAGCGCCAAGACAAACAACAACGACACGGACGTCGGCGAGGGAGAGCGATGCATTCCATCGATACGGCCGACGACGGCCTCGATCCGGTGATCGACGCGCGCCTGCGCGAACTGGAAGCCGAGATGCCGCACCTGTCCACGCGCGAGACCAACATGTTTGCGCTGGCCAATGCCTGGGCGGAGCGCCACGACGCCATCCTGGCGCTGGCGTCCCCCGAACTGCGCGACGAAGTGGAAGCGCGCCTGGCGCGCATCGGCGTGCGCTGGGGCGTGATGCCCGGCAGCCGCGTCACCCTCGGGTTCCGCGTCGAAGACATCGAACAGCGTGCGAAAGCGCGCAGACGGGCGCGACGTTCCTGAGCGACTCGGGAATGTAGCGGCGCCGGTGCTCGCGCTTTCGCGCGATCGCACGCAGCGCGGCAATGCGTCGCGTCGCTACACCGGCAGCGCCGTGGTCTTCTTCACCGTGCGCAGCGCCAGCGTCGACTGCACGCGCACCACGCCGGGCAGCTGCGTGAGGATCTCGGTGTGGATGCGTTCGAAATCCGCCGAATCGGCATACGCCACGCGCACCATGTAATCGGCCTGGCCGGCGAGCAGGCAGCACTCGGTGACTTCCGGATGCTGCTGGATCGCCGCCTCGAACGCGTCGAGCGCCGCGCGCCCCTGCTGGTCCAGCGTCACCAGTACGAAGGCGGTGCCCGGCAGGCCCGCCGCCTTCTCGTCGAGCAGCATCACGTAGCGCGAGATCAGCCCGGCTTCCTCCAGCAGCTTGACCCGGCGCAGGCACGCGGACGGCGACAGGTTGATCCGCTGCGCCAGCTCCTGGTTGGTCAGCCGGCCGTCCTCCTGGAGCAGGCGCAGGATGGCGCGGTCGCGGTCGTCGATGGGGGGCTCGAAAGTTCGCACTTTGTTCGACCAATAGTCAGATTCACGAACAACAATGCGACAAACGGCCGCCGGACTCAACAAAATTCGCGACAAAATGCGCAATCCTTCGTCCATACTCCCCGACCTCAAAGCGTCGGGATGCCCGGCGCCCACCCAGCCGCGAGAACCCAGTCATGCGTATCGGCGTACCGAAGGAAATCAAGAACCACGAGTACCGCGTCGGCCTCATTCCGTCGTCGGTGCAGGAGCTCGTGCACCACGGCCATGAAGTGCTGGTGCAGACCGGCGCGGGCCTGGGCGCCGGTCTGAACGACGCCGACTATGTCGCCGCCGGCGCGAAGATCATCGACAGCGCCGACGAGATCTTCGCCAGCGCCGACATGATCGTGAAGGTGAAGGAACCGCTGGCCGAGGAGCGCAAGAAGCTGCGCAAGGGCCAGATCCTCTTCACCTATCTGCACCTCGCGCCCGACGCGCCGCAGACGAAGGACCTGATCGACTCGGGCGCGATCTGCATCGCGTACGAAACCGTCACCGCGCCGAACGGCTCGCTGCCGCTGTTGACGCCGATGTCGGAAGTCGCCGGCCGTCTCGCCCCGCAGGTCGGTGCGCATTCGCTGGAGAAGGCCCAGGGCGGCCGCGGCGTGCTGCTCGGCGGCGTGCCGGGCGTGCCGGCGGCGGAAGTGGTGATCCTCGGCGGCGGCGTGTCGGGCACGCACGCGGCCACGATCGCCGTGGGCATGGGCGCGCAGGTCACCGTCGTCGACCGTTCGGCCGATGCGCTCAAGCGCCTGGCCGCGCAGTTCGGCACCTCGATCTCGACCGTGTTCTCCACCCGTTCGGCCATCGAGGAACTCGTGCGCCGCGCCGACCTGCTGATCGGCACCGTGCTGGTGCCGGGCGCCGCCGCGCCGAAGCTGGTCACGAAGGAAATGGTCAAGACCATGAAGCCGGGCGCGGTGATCGTCGACGTCGCCATCGACCAGGGCGGCTGCGTGGAAACCTCGCACGCGACCACGCATGCCGATCCGACCTACGTCGTCGACGGCGTCGTGCACTACTGCGTGGCGAACATGCCGGGCGCGGTCGCGCGCACCTCGACCTTCGCGCTCAACAGCGTCACCCTGCCCTTCACCCTGGCGCTGGCCAACAAGGGCTGGAAGCAGGCGCTGGCGCAGGACGTGCACCTGCGCAACGGCCTCAACGTCTGCGAAGGCAAGGTCACCTGCGAGCCCGTCGCCCAGGCGCACAACCTGGCCTACGTGCCGGCGGAAACCGCGATCGGCATGTAAGCCGGACGTCGCGCCGCGATACAGGAAGGGACGGGCACTGCCCGTCCCTTTTCTTTTGCCGACAGTCGTCGCCCTGCAGCTGCCGCCGAACCTCGGCAGCAGAACGCGCCGCAGCCCGCGCTTCGGGGGTGCGATCGATCAGCGCTGCGCGACCTGCCACACCTTGGGCGTTACGACGATCAGCAGTTCGGCTTTTCCTTGTTGTTGCCCTTCTTCTTGTCGAAGTCGCGATCGCCACGGTTGCGATGAGCGCTGCCCGTCGGGAGGGGGTGCGGAGAGCGGATCAGGATGATCCGCGGCCCGACTTGAAGGCATGGATGCCGTCAGGGGGCGCAGCACCCCCTCCCGACGGGCAGCGCGTCCCGCCGAAGCCGCAGATCCGGCTGCAGAGTGCGATCGCGATGCAGCGCGCTGCGTTCGCGCAAAGCGAACGGAGAATCAGCAAGAACGCGCCGAAGCCTTCTTGCCTGGTACGACACCCGGTTCCGCTTCCCGCGCCGGTTCCCAGCCGAAGATGCTGCGGCCGCCATGGCCGTGCGAATCGCGGCGCTCCTGCGCGATGAATTCGTCCACGGTCGGGCCCTTTGCAGTGCGCTCCAGTTCGCGCGCCTGCGCATCGAGGCGACGCAGCGCGGCCAGTTCCTCGTCGCGTCCGAGCTTCGCGTTGCCTACCGCCGATTTCAGCACGGCGATGGTGCGATCCATCACCCTGGTCGGCACCGGAAACGGATGGCGGTCCTTGCCACCGTGCGCGAGCGAGAACCGCGCCGGATCGGTGAAGCGGCACGGCGTGCCGTGCATGACTTCGGCGACCAGCGCCAGCGCGCGCACGGTGCGCGCACCGACGCCCGGCACCTGCAGCAGTTCGGCGAAATCGCGTGGGCCGCACTCGGCGGCGGCCGCCAGTGCGCCGTGCAGTCGGCGCACCACGACGTCGGACGCACGCACGTCGTGATGGTCCGGCAGCGTCAGATGCGGCAGCAGCGCCAGCTGCGTGCCCGTTTCCGGCGGCGTCTGCGCGCTCGCGATCGCACGCGAGTCCGCTTCGATCCGGGCGAATTCGCGCGCGATCGCCTCCGGCGCCATCGCGCCGAGCAGTTCGAGTTGCGCCGAACGCGACCGCTGCGCGCGCGCATCGGCGAGATTCACGATGCGGCCCTGTGCGGGCCCGTCGATGGCTGCATGCGGATCGTCGAGAAAGCCCGTCAGCCCTTCCGACAGCCAATGGTAGCGGCGCGCCTGCCGGCGTTCGCCGTTCATGCCCTGCTGCACCACGACCCAGCGGCCGTCGTCGGCGACGATGAAGCCGTGCAGATACAGATCGAATCCGTCCTGCACCGCTGCGCTGTCCACCTTCGCCACCATCCGGCTCGCCTGCGCCAGGGCGGAACCATCGAAGCCGACGCGTTCACCGACCGCCACCAGCTCGCCCGGCGTCGCGCGCGAATGCCGGCCGCGTCCACCGCAGACATGCAGGCCGAGTTCGCCCGACAACGGCGCCAGCCCGCGCTTCAGCGCACCGATCACGCTGGTGGTGATGCCCGAGGAATGCCAGTCCATTCCCATCACCGCGCCGAAGGACTGGAACCAGAACGGATGCGCCAGGCGTCGCAGCAATTCGTCGCGCCCATACTCCAGCACGATCGCCTGGCACAGCACCGCGCCCAGCCGCGCCATGCGCTGGGCCAGCCAGTGCGGCACGCGACCGCCGTGCAACGGCAGGTCGGCGCTGCCGGATCGTCGGGTCATGGACGGGCTCCCTTCTTCACCGCTCCATCATGCGGCGGCGGGTTCTCATGGCGCGCGACGCGGCGCGGGCCACGCTGAAGGGTTCATCGCTTCACTCGCGGGGGCCTGCGCGCATAGCGAACGCCTGCCATGCCGTCAGCGGGACCGTCCGTCGGCCCTGCGGCGGTCGGGAGCGGCCCGGGCTTGCCGGGGCGCAACCGGCGGGATTAGAACGCGTCAGGGCCGGGGCGCGGACGCCTCGCACACGGATCGTCGGCTCGGGGGGAACGCTGCATGAGACTGTCGGCCATCGCATGGACTGCCGTCGTATCGCTGTGCCTGGTGGCTTCGAACGCCGCCGCGCAGGGCACCACGGACCTCGCACTGATTCCGCCCACGCAGACCATTTCCGGCCTGCTGCCGGTTTCGGTCACCGCAGCGGACAACCATGCCGAAGTGCGCGTGGGCCTGACGCTGCTGCCGCTGGCGGAGGTGTCGCTGGACTTCCAGGACGCGAGCGGGCTGAGCCCGGCCAGCCTGGGCGCCACCGCGCAGTTGGTCGACCTGCTCGACCAGGCCCTGCTCTCGCGCCTGCCGGACCTGGGCCTCACCGGCCTCACCAATACCTTGCCGCTGCTGCTCACGATCGAACCGCCGGCCAACGGTGGCCTGTCCTTCCGCAACACCGGGCGGATGGAGATCCACACGCATCTGTTGCCGTACAACGCGGGCACGTCCTTGCGCGTGTTCAAGGCATCGCTGGGCGGTCCGTTCCGGGATGTCACCGATGAAATCGCCCCGGGCAGCGTGCGGGCACGTACCACGTACGGCGGCTTCTCGCAGTTCCTGATCCTGATCGACCTGCGCAGCACCGGCACCGTGATCGCGCAGAAGCTGCAGTGGCTGCGCGACATCACCGCGCAGTTGCCGTCGGGCGAACAGCCGCCGTTCCAGGCGCTGATCGACCAGGTGGAAACGCAGGTCGCCGCCGAGGACTACGCGGCGGCACTCGCTTCCATCGAAGCGATCCGCAGCCGTGCCGAACAGCGCGCCGGCGTCTACCTGCCCAACGAATGGCGAGCCACGCACGACACCCACAACTTCGCCGGCGAACTGGTGGCCACGGCCAACACGCTGCGCTTCAGCGTGCGCTACCTGCGCGATTTCGGTCAGTAGGCGCGGGCTTGCGGGGCGCGTGGCATGCGGCCCGGGATCGAACCGGGTCCGGGCACCGGCTAGACTTGAGTACCGCCGGGCCGCCGTGGAGCGCCACGCCCTGCGCGTCACTCAAAGGGGAAATGCAATGACGAAACGCTTTACGGCGGCCGCCGCCGCGGTCCTGTTTGTTGCCGGCATCGGCGTCGGCTATGGCGCCAAGCTCCGGCCCACGCCCGCCACGTACCAGAACAAGGCCCCCGCGGACGCCGGCAAGGCGCTGCTGGAGCTGGCCCTGGTCCAGTCCGGCAAGAACGGCAGTTGGGAACGCATCGGCGCCGGACGCGTGTATTACCTCGGCGGAATGAAGGCCGAAGGCCAGGCCGTCTTCGACGCCATCCTCAATGGCAAGCACGAGGACAGCGACGTGTACCGCATCGCACGCGTGTATGCCGAAGCGGGCGAATGGGACAAGGCGAAGCCCCTGTTCGACCGTTTCCTCGCCGCCAATCCCGAAGACGCCAAGGGCCTGGCTGAGGTCGGCGCGTACTACATGCTGCATGGCGACCGCGCGACCGCCGAGAACATGTTCGCTCGCGCGCTGGAGCTCGAAAGCGACGACCCGTGGATGAGCGAACACATGGCCGGCGCTTATCTCGGCGTGCGCCCGCAGGAGTAAGTCGACCGGATCGTCCGCAAGGGCCGGCTTCGTGCCGGCCCTTGCGTTTTTCGCGGTATCAGAGGTCAGAGCATGTCGCCACAGGTCGGCGCCGTACGGACATATCGCCGTAACGCGGAACCGGGCGATCGCCAGCATCGTTTCACCGGATGCCCGCCCTCGTCGCCCGTCACGCCGGCGCCAACTCCGCCGCCGGCGCGGGATGCCGCAGCGCACGCTCGTATGCCATGTGCTCGCGCATCTTCTCGACCCAGCGCACCGGCGCCGTCGTCGGCGGCGGGGTGCTGAGCATGGTCCAGGACGGCTCGACGTAATCGGGGAACGTGCCGTTCCACTGCTGCGGATTCAGCGGCAACGCGTTGGCGAGCACGGTGGTGAGGTTGACGATGGAATGCCGCGACAGTTCGTGCGGGAACCATTCGCCCTGCACGTAGAACGAGGTGAGGAATCCCTCGCCGACGGTGCGATAGCCGAACGCATCGGGCGGCAGCGACGGCACGTAGTCCCAGTAGTTGTACACGCGGATGCTGTTGGCCGCGGGGATCGTCGCCTGGTAGGCGCTCTGCCAGCTGTCGGTGCCGACCATCGGACTGGCGAAGTTGATGTTGAGCGCAGGCATGGGCTGACTGATCGCCACATCCAGCGAGAACAGCTGGCTCAGCGCGGCGCCGAGGCTGTGTCCGGTGACGTACAGCTGCGTCGGCCGGTACTTCGCAAGCAGTGCGAACAGCTGCTGCCGCATCGACTGCGTCATGCTGCCGCCCTTGCCGTCGTAGATGCCGTAGAAGCCCGAGGCCACGCGCGGCGTGGGGCTGATGCTGCCCGAGGTCGGCTGGAAGTCGGTGGTGAGGAAATGCACGTCCTCCCACGCATCCAGATCCGAATCGGTGCCGCGGAACGCGAAGATGAACGTGCCCGAATCGGTCTGCGACTGGAACACCAGTCCGTATTTTTCCTCGGAACCAGTGCTGAGGATCGCGTCCCAGCCGGTCCAGCCGGCCACCTGCGTATAGCCCTGCGGCGGAACGCTCGGTCCGCCGCTGTAGTAGGCATAAGCGGCTTGCGAAGCGGCGGCGAGCGCGAGGGTCAGCGTGGTGTCGAGCGTAGGCTGCGCGGAAACAGCGGTGAGTTTGTTCACGGAATCCTTCCTTGTGGTCGTGAGGCACGGCCGCTGCTATTGCGACGCGTCATGCGGTCCGCACCGGGTCTGCTTCAGATGGGATCGGGATGCCGTCGCCGGGCGAGGGACGTCCCGTCGCGAGCATAGGACGCCGCGCGCGGCGGCGACAGTGACCCGTCGCGTGCGGACGCCGACGCGTGCTCGCGCGCTGCGCACCGCAACGCGCGCTCAGTGCCGCAGGGACGGCGTCTTCCGTCGCGCCTGCGCCGGTCGCGTGCGGCGCGGCGGCGGTCCCGCATCGGGCTGATGAAACTGCACGCGATTGCGTCCTTCGGCCTTGGCGCGATAGCACATCTCGTCCGCGAGCCGCAGCACGTCGCGCGGCGCCAGGCCACCGGTGCGGAACGGCACCACGCCGATGCTCGCGCCCACGGTGAACTCGCGGTCGACCCAGCGGAAGCGGAATGCTTCCACCGCGGCGCGGATGCGCTCGGCGACTTCCTCGGCCTCCGCGGGCTCGCAGTGTTCGAGCAGCACGGCGAATTCATCGCCGCCCAGCCGCGCCAGCATGTCGTGGTCGCGCAGACTGCGTTGCAGCAGCGCCGACAACACGCGCAACAGCTCGTCGCCGGCGACGTGGCCGGCCGTGTCGTTCACCGCCTTGAAGCGGTCCAGGTCGAGATACAGCAGCGCGTACGGCGTGCCGTGGCGCGCGGCATGTTCGGTCGCGCGTTGCAGGTGCGATTCGAAGGCGCGCCGGTTGAGCACGCCCGTCAGCGCATCGTGGGTCGCGTGGAAGGTGAGTTCGTCGGTCATCCGCTTGGCGGCGGTGACGTTGCGGAAGGCGATCACCGCGCCGGACGGTTGCTGGGCGCGATCGAGGATCGGGGCGATGCCCGCGTCGACGAGTACCTCGTGCCGGTCGCGCCGCACCAGGCTGGCCACTTCGCCGCTGGCATCGCGACCCGGCGCGAGCAGGTCGATGCTGCGACCGTGCGAATCGTGCAAGGCCAGCACTTCATGCAGCGGCCGGCCCAGCGCCTGCGCTTCGGTCCAGCCGGTCAGGTGCATCGCGCCGAGGTTGAGGTCGGTGATGCGGCCGTCGCGATCGACCAGCACGATGCCGTCCGGCAGCGCGCGCAGCGCATCGAGCACCTGCGCAAGCCGCGCTTCCGCGCGCGCGAGCCGTTCGCGCAACGCTGCTTCGGTGGATTCAGCAGGATCGTCCATGGCTCGCGGTCGCCGGTGCCCGATCGTGGACGCTAGGACCGCGGGCGAAAAGACGAGGTGATGGCAGCGCCCGGCACGCCGTCGGATCGCGCGTTTTGCGCACGCCGTCACGCTCCGGCGGGGCGCGATTCCACGGGACGCGGCGCATCGCCCCAGGCCAGCCGGTGCGGATCGAAGCCGTCGTCCAGCAGCGGCTTGACGATGCGGAAGTACGGCGAGACGTCGAAATCGCGCGGCACGAACAGCGCGTAGTTGCGGATGTGCAGGATCTCGCGGCGCGCGCGCTCGGCACCGGGGCGCCACGGAATCGATTCGACTTCCGGCAGGATCGGATAGCGGATGCTCGCGAACGCCTGCGCCAGCAGCGTCGAGCAGATCGCGCGCGTCGGATCGCCGCTGCCCAGCGCGATCAGGCGGCGCCGCCAGCGCCCCGGCACCGGCAGGGGCACGAGGTAACGCGCCAGGTCGAACAGGTTGCGCAGGTCGTACGCATAACCCAGGCGCGCCTGCAGGAAGCCGATCAGCGCGTCCACGTCGGCGGCCGACAGCCCGACGGGACGGCAGATGCGCGCGTGCAGGGGATGGAACGCGCTCAGCGGCACCAGGCGTACGCCGGCGACGACATCGGCTTCGATCAGCATCGCCTCGCCGCCGCAGCGATCGCCCACGAACAGCGCCGCGTGCGACCAGGTCGACTGGGTCAGGTACTTGATCGCGGTGGCGACGCGACTGGTGCCTTCCACCAGCAGGACATCGCCGACCTGCAGCACGCCGGACAGATCCTCCGCCACGGTCGGAGGCAGCAGGCTGTGCCCTTCGCGCGGCGCCGACAGGTAGCGGGCGAGCCGTCGCCCGAGTGCGTCCAGCAGGGTCATGCGTGGCCGGCAGCGGTCGGAAGTCCGGTGCAGCCTAGCGCGGCGTGGCGACGATGGGGATGCCGAAGCCCGACTTCATCTCCGCGAGGTCGAGGTAGCCGTCGCCGTTGCCGTCCAGCCGCGCGAACTGCATTTCGCCGTTGCGGCGCAGCTCCTCGTCGCTGAGCTCGCCGTCGCCGTTGCCGTCGGCGATGCGGATGCGGTCCGCGGCCGACGGCATGCCGTCCTGCTGCGGGCCGAAAATCGCATCGAGTTCCTCGGCGGTGATGCGGTTGTTGCGGTCGCCGTCCAGCTGCGCGAACAGGTTGCTGCTGCCGTACTCGCTTGCGTCGACGCGCCCGTCGCCGTTGCTGTCGAGCGCTTCGAAATGTTCGGTGGCGGTCGCGGCGAGCGCCTGCGCGAAGCAGGCATTGGCGGGCATGGACAGGGCAACGAGCGCCAGTGCGCACGCGCAGATACGCGGGAAGGTCGTGTTCATGGCAGTCACCGGGCGCGGTCCTCCGGCGGGGAGTTCCAGCGTGTGCGCAGCCACGTCAACAGCGGATCAAGCCCGCGCGCGACGGGGACGCGCGCGTGGCTACGCGCGCGAACCCCGGCTCTTCGCCACCCGGTGCGTGGTGTTGTAGGCAATCGCCGCGCGCAGCAGGCGCGCGAGCGCCGCCGTGTCGATGCGGTCGCCTTCGCGCAGGTCGATCGCGCGCCACTTGCCGCCGTCGAGTCCGGCATTGAACAGGCCGTCCGGATCGTCCAGCTGCGCGCCGTGGAAGAAGGTCAGCTTCACCTTGTCCTTGTGCGGATTGGCCAGCACGTACATGCCGGCGTGCGACCACACCGGCGTGCCCATCCACTTCCATTCCTCGACCACGTCGGGATCGACCTCGTGAATGAGCGCGCGGATCTGCGCGAGGCGTTCGCCGCGCCAGTCGCCGAGTCCGGCGATGCGTTCGTCGATGCGCTGCGACGCGCTGGCGCCGCCGAGGCCTGGCGGCTTGCGGGCGGCGGTCCGCAGGGATTCTGCGGCGACGGGCTGCTTCGCCGCGGGCTTTTTCGTTGCGATCTGCGTCGCGGCAGGCTTTTTTGTCGCGGTCTTCTTCGCCGTAATCTTCTTCACTGCAGTCTTCGTCGCTGCAGCTTTTTTTGCCGCTGCCTTCTTCGCTGCAACCTTCTTCGCCGCGGTCTTCTTCGTCGCGACCTTCCTCGTCGAGCCGACGGTCATCGTGTTCACTCCATGAATGCGGGGGATTGCGGATTTTCGCCGGCGGCTTCGCGCCTGCCGCGCGACTTGCCCAGGTACGGCAGCGCGAACAGGTACAGGCCCGTGAGCAGCAGCAGGGCGAGCGGGATCAGCGTCGCGACGCCGACCCAGGTGGCGATCGCGCCCTTGCCGAGGACGACGAAATTGGCGATCACGCACAGCGTGAAGGTGATCGACAGCCAGCGGTGGAACTGGCGGATCCAGCGATTCGTATTCACTGCGTTCTCCTTTTCGCCCGGTCCCGGTTTGGCCTCGCGCTCGCCGACGGCGGGCAGCGGCGCCTGGCCGTTCCTGAAATAGCGCGCGCCGCTCATGCCGGTCGTGCCTGGATCATCTTCCAGCCGTTGCCGGACGGATCGCGGAAGCTGGCGTCGACGCCGCCGTAGCGCTCGACCGGTTCCTGGGTGAATTCCACGCCGCGGGCGCGCATCTGCTCGAAGGCGGCGCGGCAATCGCCCACCACCAGCACCAGCGGCGGCATCGCGCCCTTCGCCACCAGTTCGCGCAGGCTCTGCACGGTGGCGGCATCGAGCGTCGGCTGGTCCGGCGCGAACAGGCCGAGCTGGAACGACGGCTGCTCGGGATGCTGCACTGTCAGCCACCGATAGTCGCCGTTGCGCGCATCGGTATGCACGCGGAAGCCGAGCTTGTCGACATAGAACGCGCAGGCTTCGTCCTGATCGCGCACGTACAGACCCACTACTCCGACACCCTGGCTCATTGCCGCTCCCTGATTTTCGACCGTCATTCGGACGCGCCTTTTATAGCGGCGGCCTCCTGCCGGCGCTTCTCCGAAACTGCGATGGTGAGGTCCGGCCGCTCGGCCGCGCTGAGGAAGCAGCCCGGCACGCGTTCGCGCTGCTGCGGCTCGGCCTGCACACGCGCACGCAGTTCGCCCGGGCTCTCGCCGGTGACGTCGCGGAAGGTGCGGCCGAAGGTGCCCAGACTCTTCCATCCGGTCTGGAAGGCGATGTCGATGATCGGCAGATCGGTGTCGCGCAGCAGGGCGCTGGCGCGTTCGATGCGGCGGGTGAGCAGGTAGCGGTGCGGCGGCAGGCCGAAGGCCTCCTTGAACGAGCGTGCGAAGTGCGCCTCCGACACGCAGCTCACCTGCGCGAGCCGCGCGACCGGCCACTCCTCGTGCGAAGCGGCGTCCATGCGGTCCTTCGCGCGCAGCAGGCGGCGCAGCAGTTCGGGGTCCTGCCCGCTTGCGCGCAGCGGCGGTGCGGATGTCATCGCTTCGGTGCGAGGCACCGACGCGTCCGGGGAACGGAGCGTCGGATCGCACTCGCGATCGTCCATCGCCTCGCCCGCCGAATCGCTCATCGATTCGATCCTCGTCATTTCGCCATCCAGCCCGGCAGGGCACTGGCCTGCGCCACCCACGCGACGAACTGCGCCTCGTCGATCGCGTCGTCTTCGCGGATATCCAGGTAACGCACGTCATCCTGCTTCGAGGCGCCCGGTGGCTGCGGATGCAGCGAAGCGCCGCGGAAGAACGCCACTTTCACGTAGCGGTCGTAGCAGTGGTAGCTGAGGAACCAGCCGCGCTCCGCGACGCCGTAGAAGGGCGAGTTCCACTTCACCGCCTTGCGCACGCCGGGAACGGCGCGGGTGATGAGGTCGTCCAGGCGCCGGCCGATATCGCGCTTCCATCCCGGCATCGCGGCGAGGTAGGCCTGCACCGGCGCCTCGCCCTCGCCCTTGGCGATCTGCGGGTTGCCGCCGGCGAGGAGCCGGGGTTTGGTTGCTTCGGCGGGTGCCTGCTGCTTCGCGGCCGTGGTGGGCGCGGGCCTTTTTGTCGCGCCCTTTCTGCCCTGGGCCTGGATCGTCGCGCGCTGTTTCGCCGCACGCTTCTTCGTTGCGGCCTTCTCGCCGGTGATTTGCATCGCCGAATGCGGTTTCGCCGCGACCTTCTTCGCGGCCGTCCGTTTCGGCGCCGTTGCCGGCGTGCGGGAGGTCTGGGCGGGCATGGCGGTTCCTTTCGAGATGCGCTGGCGCTCCGAGGTCGCAACTTAGTGGGATCCGTTGCGGCATGCACGGCGTGTGTTGGCGGCGCGCGCGAATGGCGACCCGTCGTCCGCCCGGGCGTCATCGGGCGAAGGCGGGGATCCGGCGAATTTCCGCTGCTTGGCAGGCGCCGAAAGACGAGATCCCCGCTTTCGCCGGGATGACGACGGTCGGGGGATGACGGCCGTTGCCGGGGTTGGCCCCTGTCGAAGGTCCTATGTCTTTAGGTGTTATACATCACTACAATACCTAAACATCTTGCCCCTCAGGACCCGCGCCCATGTTGGAACTGTCTTTGGAATCAGTAAGTTACAGCTACCGCCGGGGCCACCTCGCGGTGTCGGACGTCGGCCTGACGCTGGGCACCGGGGTCGTCGGCCTGCTCGGCCCCAACGGCGCGGGCAAGTCCACGCTGATGCGTGTGCTCTCCACCCTGGCCCGGGCAAGCACCGGCCGGGTGCTGTGGTGCGGCGAGGACATCGCCCGCAAGCCCGACGCGCTGCGCCGCGAGCTCGGCTATCTGCCGCAGGACTTCGGCGTGTACGAGGCGCTGTCCGCGCGCGAGTTCCTCGCCTTCCTCGCCGCGGTGAAGGGACTGCCGGCGCGCAGCGTCGCCGGGCGCGTCGACGCGTGCCTGGAGATGGTGGGCCTGCACGACGTCGCCGACCGCCGCCTGGGCGACTACTCCGGCGGCATGCGCCAGCGCGTGGGCATCGCCCAGGCGCTGCTCAACGATCCGCGCCTGCTGATCGTCGACGAACCCACCGTCGGCCTCGATCCCGAGGAACGCGCGCGCTTCCGCCACCTGCTCGCCGAACTGGCGGGGCAGCGCCTGGTGATCCTCTCCACCCACATCGTGTCCGACATCGAAGCCAGCGCCGGCGAACTCGCGGTGATGGCCGGCGGCCGCCTGCGCTACCACGGCGCGCCCGAAACCCTGATCGCCGCCGCGGCCGGACACGCATGGAGCTGGACGATCCCTTCCGACCGCCTCGCCGATGTGCGCGCGCGCTTCCGCATCAGTCGTGCGCAGCGCCGCGCGCAGGGCGTCGAAGTTCGCGTCGTCGGCGAACGCGCGCCGTCCGCCGACGCGATGCCGGCGATCCCCGATCTGGAAGACGCCTACCTGTGGCTGCTGCATCGCGCGGGAGTCGAGGCATGAACGCCACCCTGCGCGCGACGGCCGCCATCCTGCGCGCCGACCTCCTCCAGCGCGTGCGCACGCCGCGCTTCTGGATCGTGGTGTTCGCGCTGGGCGCCTTCATGTGGTGGTGCCTGCCACCGGCGGACGCCGATTACCTCACCGTCTCGGTGGGCGAACACGTCCGCGGGCGCTACTCCAGCGCGTGGATCGGCCTGTCGATGGCGCTGATCTACAGCCCGCTGCTGTCGCTGGCCGGCTTCTACCTGGTCCGCGGCACCGTGGCGCGCGATCTGGAAACGCGCACGTGGCAATTGCTGGTCGCAACGACGATGAGCCGGCACGCCTACCTCGTGGCGAAGTGGCTGAGCCATCTCGCCGTGTTCGCCGCCACGCTGCTGGTCGGACTGGGCGTGGCGCTGGCGCTGCAACTGCTGCGCGCCGAGGATCTGCACATCGACCTGGTCGAACTGGTGAAGCCGGTGCTGCTGATCACGCTGCCCGCGCTCGCACTCACCGCGGCGTTGGCGGTGTGGTTCGACCTGGTGCCGTGGCTGCGGCGCAGCGCCGGCAACGTGCTGTTCTTCGTGGTGTTCATCGTGCTGATCAGCGTGGGCGTGTCGCAGGCGAACCGCGCGCCCGGCGCACCGCCGCCCTTCCCCGGCGATTTCCAGGGTCTGGTGAGCGCCGAGTACGACGTCACGCATCGCTGGCCGGCGGCGCGCTCGGCCCTCGAGCAAATCACGCGCGATCGCGCAGGACTCGCAGCGAAGGCGCAAAGCGCGGGCACGCAGCGGGCCGAAACGGCGCACGAAGACGCCACGCCGGGCCTGAGCGTGGGCACGCAGCCGCTGGAAGGCACACCGCCGGTGCTGGCCGAGTGGTCGCACTGGAACGTCCGGGCATCGCTGCTCGCCGGACGCGCGTTCTGGCTTGCGCTCGCTTTCGTGTTGCTGCTTTCGGCGACGCCGTTCCTCGATCGTTTCGCCGCGCGCGCCGGCACGGCCAGCGTGGCGCGTCCACGCGGTGCGTCACTGCGCTGGCTCGATTCTGTGTTCGATCGCCTGCTCGCGCCGCTGCAGCGCGGCACCGCCGGCACGCTGCTCGCGGCGGAACTGCGACTGACGCTGCGCTCGCGGCGCTGGTGGTGGTGGCCGGGCATGGCGATCGCCGGCATCGTGCAACTGGCAGCGCCGGACCAGGGCCTCGTAGCGGGCATCATCGCCGCGTGGCTGCTGTGCATGGACGTGTTCTCGCGGCTGGTGCTGCGCGAACACGAGACGCGCACGGCGGCACTGGTGTTCACCGCGGCGGGCATGCGCTCGACGCTGCTGTGGACGCGCATCGCGATGGCGACCGGTCTGGCCTGCGCCGTAGTCCTGCCGGCCGTGCTGCGACTGGCCGTGCAGCATCCGTCCGCCGCGGTCGCCACGCTCGTCGTCGCCATGTCGGTGGCGCTGTGGGCGCTCGCGCTCGGCGCGGTGTTCCGCAATCCGCGACCGTTCGAGCTGTGCCTGCTGGTCGCCGGTTACATCAGCGTGCAGGGCGCGCTGGTGCTCGACACGCTCGCCGCGCCGATGACGACGCTGGCCTGGCACGCGGCATCGATACCGGTGGCCGTGGCGGTATTGCTGTCGGCATGGCGACAGGGCCTGGCCGCGCGCGCGTAGCGCGGCCTGCGAGGCGACGACCGGCTGCGCCGCGCGGCTGGTCGGCGCATGCACGGGCCGCGTCGCAGCGATGTCGGCCCGACGCGCCCCGGGGCAATCCTGCATCAACGCAACCACGCTCCCGGACCGGACAGCCGCGCCCTTCCCCCGATGCGGTGACGCCTGCAGCACGCTGATCGGTTCAGCCAGCGCCGCAACGCATCGCGACACGCCCGCATTGCAACTGGACAAGCTGCGGCGATAGGCGGAACCTTCGCTCGCCATGTCGGCCCTCCGCCTGACGCAGTGCTTCGTTCTCGTCGCTCTGCTGCTTCGGGCGACGTGCGTGCTTGCACTCGATCCGCACAAGGCCTTCCGCCATTACGTCATCGACCGCTGGACCACGCAGAGCGGTCTGCCGCAGACCTCGGCGCTGGCGATCACCCAGGATCGCGACGGTTATCTGTGGGTCGGCACGCAGGGCGGACTCGCGCGCTTCGACGGCATGCGTTTTACCGCGTACACGCCGGAAGACACGCCCGGCCTGCCCGGCATCTGGATCCGCGCGCTGCTCACCGATCGCGCCGGCCGTCTGTGGGTCGGCACTTACAAGGGCCTCGCGTTGCGCGAACGCGATGGCTTCACGCCGATACCGACCGCCGATCCGGCGATGCCGACGCTCGACGTGTACGCGCTGGCCCAAGCCCCCGACGGCAGGCTGCTCGCGGCGACATCGGAAGGCGTGTTCCGCATCGATCCGCAACGCCGGCGCCTGGTCGCGATGGAAGGCAGTCCACGCCCCGCTTCGTCGTTGCTGGTGCGCCGCGACGGCGTGTGGGTCGGAACACTCGGTGCGGTCGTGCGCATGGCCGATGGCCGGCGCGCCCGCCTGCCCTTGCCGGCCGCGGCGCAGAACACGGTCGTCAGCCAGCTGGCCGATGCGCAGGGCAAGGTGTGGGCGGGCACCGCACAGGGCTTCTTCAGTCTCCAAGCCGACGGCTGGAAGCGCTTCGATGCACTACCGGTGCTCGCGCGCGCCCCGGTGCTGTCGATGCGCGCGGACAGCGACGGCAACCTGTGGATCGGCACCAATCCCGGACTGGCGCGTTTGCGCGACGCGAAGCTCGTCGAATTCGTGCCCGAAACGCATCCACGCTCGGTACCGCAGGTGGTATCGATCTACGAGGATCGCGAAAGGAACCTGTGGCTCGGCACCCAGCCCGATGGCCTGGCGCGCGTGTGGAACGGCTGGACGCGCCGCTACAGCACCAGCGACGGCCTGCACAACGCGGTGGTGTGGTCGCTTGCGCGCGGACCGGACGGTCGCCTGTGGGTCGGCACCAACGACGGGCTGACGTTGTTCGAGAACGGCCGCTTCCGGCTGGTCGTGCCCGGCAGCGATCTGCCGCACCCGCACGCCTACAACCTGCTGGCCGAACGGGACCGCGTGTGGATCGGCACGCGGCGCGGACTGGTCGTGCTCGACCACGGCCGCCTCGTCGCGCCGCCGGAGTTCGCGCCGATGGCGACCGCGCAGATCAACGGCATCGTGCGCGACGGCGCGGGCGCGTTGTGGATCACCACCACCGAGGGCCTGTTCCGCTGGCAGGACGGGCACCTGCAGCGCTATGCGCAGGAACAGGGCCTGCGCGATCCGCGCGTGCGCGTGATCGCGTTCCTGCGCGACGGGCGGCGCCTGATCGGCACGCAATCGGGCCTGTTCGAACTGCGCGACGGCCACGCGCGCCAGATCGGCCTGGATGCCGGACTCGTGCCCGAACTCGACGTCACCAGCATCCTCGAACTGCACGACGGCCGCATCGTGATCGGCACGCTCGACCAGCACATCTCGGTGTTCGCGGGCGGACGCTGGCACCGCTACGGCGCGCCCGACGGCATTCCCGCCAATTCCGCGTACTACATGACCGAGGATCCCCAGCACACGCTGTGGATCGCGGGCATCCGCGGCGTGTCGCGCGTGCCGACCGCGGCCTTGCCCACCGGCGCCGGGGAGCCGCGCCTGCCGCTGCCCGGCGAGATCGTCCTGTCCGAACGCAGCGCACCCCACGCCGGGCAACCGGGCCTGTGCTGCAACGGCGCGGGCATGTCGAAGGGCCTGCGCGATCCCGACGGCGTGCTGTGGCTGCCCTCGCGCGACGGCGTGGTCGCGCTGGACACGCACGCGATCGTGAAGAACCCGCTGCCGCCGCCGGTGGTGGTGGAACGCGTGCGCACGCAGCAGGACTGGCACGTGCCGCGCCCGGGTGAAACCCTCGCCCTCCCGGCCGCCGCACGCGATCTGGGTTTCGAATTCACCGTGCTGAGCTTCCAGGATCCGCACAGCAACCAGCTGCGCTACCGCCTGCTCGGTTACGACGAGTACTGGCAGCGCGTGCAGGACAGCAGCCAGCGCAGCGTCAACTACACCAATCTGCCACCCGGCCGTTACGCCTTCGAAGTGATGGGCGCCAACAACGCCGGCGTGTGGAGTCGCAAGCCGGCCATCCTGCGCTTCACCATCGCGCCGAAATTTCACGAGACGCGGCTGTTCCAGATGCTCGCGGTCGCGCTGCTCGCCGTCCTGCTGTACGCGATCTATCGACGTCAGCAGTGGCTGCACGTGCGCCAGCGCGACCGGCTCGAACACGAGGTGCACGACCGCACCCAGCAGCTGCATTCGGCCAACGCGCGGCTCGAGGGCGCGAGCCTGTCCGATCCACTGACCGGACTGCACAACCGCCGCTACCTCGCAAACCAGCTGCCCGCGGACCTGTCCTACTACGACCGCGAACAGCAGCGGCTGGGCGACTACGAGCGCGCGCTGGTGCTGGCGATGATCGACCTCGACAGTTTCAAGCAGGTCAACCTGCGCCACGGCCGCCGCAACGGCGATCGCGTGCTGCAGCAGGTCGCGCACCTGCTGCGGTCGATCGTGCGCGAAGGCGACTATCTGGTGCGCTGGAGCGGCGAGCAGTTCCTGCTCGTGTGCCGGCCGATGGCCGCGGGCGAAGCGAACAGGATCGGGGAACGCCTGCGCGCGGCGATCGCCGGCTTCCCCTTCGACATCGGCGACGCCGAGCCGGTGCGGCTGACCTGTTCGATCGGCCTGGCCGAATACCCGCTGCATCGCGACAGCCGCCAGCTGCTGGGCTGGGAACAGATCGCCGAACTCGCCGACTGCGCGCTGTATCGCGCGCGCCGCCGCGGACGCGACAGCTGGGTCGCGCTGTTGCCGACGGAGCGCACGGACCTGGCCACGCTGATCGACGAGGCACGCCGCGACCTGGACGCGATGCTCGCCGCGGGACGCCTGCAGCTGCTGCTGTCGGCCGCGCACGCGCCGGAGCCGCTGTCGTGAAGCGGCCGCTCGCCCGCGATGTCGCGCTCGCGCTGGGCTGGATCGCCGCCTACGTCGCGGCCGGCGCGTTCGCGGTGAAAGCCGTGGCCGAACCCGACGACGTCGCGCTGTACTGGCCCGCGTCGGGCATCGCCCTGGCCGGCGCGATGCGTTATGGCGCGCGCTGGGTCGTGCTGGTGCCGCTGGCGCAGTTGCTGGTGCAGGCCTTCGCGCCGGTCCCTGCGGCGTTCCTGCCGTTCTCGCTGCTGTCCAACGCCGTCGGCGCCTGGCTCGGCGCGACCTGGGCGGGGCGGCAGGGTCGACCCACCGTGATGCATCAGGTCACGCGCCTGCCCGTCGCCGGACTGCTGATGGCGGTGACCGGCGCCACCGTCGGCACGTTCGGCATGTGGCTTGCGCACATGGTGCCCGCCGATCGCCTCGCCGATGCGTGGCTGCGCTGGATGTTCGGCGATCTGCTCGGCGTGGTCAGCGTGGCCCCGGCGGTATTGCTGCTGCTGGATGCGCGCGAGCGACCGCAGGCGATCGATCCGGGGCCCGGCAGCGAAGCCGAACGCCAGGTCTGGAACATCGCGCTGGTCGCGAGTTTCCTGCTGATGGCGTGGGGCGCGACCGAAGCGCCCAAGTACGTGCTCGGCCTCACCAGCCTGCCGCTGGCGATCATGCTGTGGAGCGCGCTGCGCTTCTCCGCGTTGCGCACCGCCACGTCCGTGCTGCTCACGGTCGGCCTGGTCGGCATGCTCGCCGGGTACGGCCTCGCCGGCTTCCGGCCGCCGGCGCGCACGCTCGAAGCGGTGATCCTGCTGGTGTACCTGTCGCTGCTGGCGACCATGCCCGGCGTGCTGGCGATGGCCATGCGCGCGCAGCGCGCGAGCGCGCGTTCGCTCGAGCGCCGCGCGACCACCGATCCCTTGACCGGCCTGCCCAACCGCGCCGGCTTCGAGGCAAAGGCGGCGACACTACTCGCCGATCCGGCAAGTTCGTCGATGGCGCTGGTCTACCTCGACCTCGACAACCTCAAGCTGATCAACGACACCGCGACGCACGCGGCCGGCGACGCGCTCATCGCCGAAGTCGCCACCGCGCTGCGCGGCCAGGTCACCGCGCGCGACCTGCTCGGCCATTACGGCGCCGACGAATTCATCGTCCTGCTCAACGGCTGCAGCATCACCGCCGCACGCGAACGCGCGCAGGCGCTGCTGCGCGCGGTCGAGCACTGCCAGTGCGAATTCGGCGATCAACGCCTGTCCACCACCGCGAGCATCGGGCTGGTGCCGTTCCAGCCCAACGAGATGTCACTGGCGGAGGTCCTGTCGCAGGCCGACGCCGCCTGCTTCACCGCCAAGGAACAGGGCGGCAACCGCGTCGCGCTGGGCGGCTCGCTGGCCGGCGCGCTGACCGATGCCACCTCGGAAATGCGCTGGACGCTGCGCATCCGCCAGGCGCTGAAGGCCGACGACAGTTTCCAGCTCTACGCGCAATCGATCGTGCCGTTGGCCGCGGCCACCGCGGGATACCGCTTCGAACTGCTGCTGCGCCTGCGCGATCCCAACGGCGGCGCGTTGCATACGCCGGACAAGTTCCTGCCCGCGGCCACGCGCTTCGGCCTGAGCGCGCGCATCGACCGCAAGGTGGTCGACACCGCATTGGCCTGCCTGGAAGCCCATCCGGAGGCCGCGTCGCAGGTCGCCATCTGCGCCATCAACCTCAGCGGCCACGCGCTCGCCGACGAGAGCTTCATCGGCTACCTGGTGCAACGCGTGCGCCGCAGTCCGGTCGCGCCGCAGCGGCTGTGCTTCGAGATCACCGAAACCAGCGCGGTGCGCGACATGGCGCGCGCGCAGCGCGTGGTAGGCGAACTGCGCGGACTCGGCTGCCAGTTCGCGCTCGACGACTTCGGCACCGGGCTGTGCTCGTTCAACTACCTGCGCGCGCTCGACGTCGACTGCTTCAAGATCGACGGCAGCTTCGTCCGCGACATGGACCAGTCGCCGCTGGCGCTGGAAGTGGTCCGTTCGATCACCCGCATCGCCCACGTGCTGCACAAGTCGACGATTGCCGAGCACACCGAGACCCCCGCGCAACGCGACGCGCTGGCCGGGCTCGGGGTCGACTTCGCCCAGGGTTATCTGTTCGATCGTCCGCGGCCGCTGGCGGCATTCCTGGCGGAAGCGGCGGCGGCGACCAGCGATTCGGGGGGCTGATCGGTCGCACACAAAAAAGAGAGCCCGGGAACCCCGGGCTCTCCTGCTGCATTGGCTGCGTTCCTGCAGCGGCGGCAATTACGGTCGGTACTCGTAGGCACCGATGTCGTTGGCCGCACCAACCGGGCGCTTACCCTCGAGGAAGTCGGTGGTCACCGCGCTGATCTTCGGCGCGCGGTCGATCACGCCACTGCCCGCCAGCGGCTCTGCATCGAACGTGGACAACGTCATGCTGGCCAGCTTCGGATCGCGCGAGCAGCTCGTGCCGGTCGGGCAGTTGCGGGTGTGCCAGCCCATGTTGCCCGAGAAGGACTTCACCGCCGGCGCGCTGCCGCCGGAGAACAACGTGCGCGTGCTGGTGTCGCGGTAGTACGGGAAGCCCACCACCAGGTTGTTCTGGATGTTGACCCGGTCGCTCGAGGTGCCTTCGCCATACGCGATCTGCGCATCGCCTTCGCCGGCGATGGTGTTGTGGCGCACGGTCGCGGTATCGCCGCCGGTGAGCACGAGCAGCAGCGAAGTGCCGTACGCGCGGCACAGGTCGCCGGTGGTCATGTAGTACTTGCCGCGGAAGTAAGTGCAGCGACCGACGATCACCGAGTTCTCGATCAGCGAATTGCCGCGGACCTTGACCTGGTTACCGGCATTGGCCACCGCATACACGCGACGCATCGTCACCTTGGAGGTGCTCGCGCCGTTCATGTAGCGGAAGTCGAGGCCGTCGGAGGTGTTGTGGTGGACGAAGACGTCTTCGACCAGCCACTGGCCGCCGGTGCTGGTGGTGCCGAAGCCGTCGCCGTAGCCGCCGGTCTGCTGCGCCCAGCAGGCCCAGGCTGCACCCGTCGACACGCGTTCACCGCATCCGTTCCAGGCGATCTCCACGTCGCGCAGGATCATCGTGCCGGAGTTGGAGCCGTTGTCGCCGACGTTGCCGTCCCAGCCGGCCGTGCCGTTGCGGTTGATCTTGGTGCGCTGCACGGTCCAGTAGGCGAGGCCGCCGGCATTGATGCCGCGCGCCGCCAGGCCGTGGATGTTGAGGTCATGCAGCCACACGTGCTTCGAATTGCGGGCGTACACGCCCACGCGCGCCCACTGCATGCTGCTGGTGCAGCGCGCGGCGGAGACGGAGTGGTTGTAGACGCAGTCGCTGGCGTCGGTGATGTCGAGGTTGGCGACTTCCACGTAGGAACTGCCATCGAGGTTGAGCACGCGGTGCGTGCCGCCCACGCCCACCAGCTTCGGCCGCGTTCCGGACTTGCCGATGATGCGGGTCTTGCGGGTGGAAGTACCGCTCGGCACCGGCTGCATGTAGCCGTTGCTGCCGACCTTGTAGGAGCCCGGGCCGATCACCAGCGTGTCGGTACCCTTGATGCGGCGCGAGCCGGAGGACGGCAGCGCGACGCTGGGATTGTTCCAGGCGCAGGCGCGGGCAGTGCCGCTACCGGGGTATTTCGCATCCGAACGACCGGTGCACTGCGAGGCCGTGCCGCCGTCGGTACGTACGTAATAGGTCGTGGCATGGGCAGACCCCATGGCGGCAAGACCGAGGGAAAGTGAAACAAGGAACTTCGTAAAGGACATTCGCTTCTCCGCGTGATCCGAAAAGGAACGGCGTGGGTTCCTTTCCACGACCGGGCGCGGACTCTACGAATGCGATCCAGGGTGATTTGTGCGACGGCCCACACTTCGGCCGCGCATTGCGCATCGGCAAATTCCGATGCGCGTCTCGTACGCTTGCGCGTGCGATGCATGGCGATTTGTTCAGCGACGAGTCGGAAAAGCGCGCGCGATGAACAGGCGGAGGCGCGCGCGATGCGCGGATCCCCAAGGCAAAAACAGGGGCAAAAAGATCGGAAAAACCGCGATTCCAAAGCAGCGTGCTTTCTTGCGAAGCGCGCTGTTCGACGTGGCGCAAGCATGAATGCGCACCGGGGTTTCAGTCAGGAACATTGCGCACGACGCACGCGAATCGCCGCTCGAAAGCGACCGCAAAACGAACTCGTAAACGAATCATTAGCGCGATGTAAGCATCGCGTAAGCGACGGTGTGCACGGCCCGCACGCCCCAAACGCGGTGCCCGCTACTCCACGAACAACGTGCGCGCGCCTTGCCGTTCGAAGGTCGCGTTCACCGTGCGCCCGATCGCGCGCGTGCGATGCACGGTGCCCGCCGGCACCACCAGCGCCTGCCACGGCTGCAGCCGCGCGCGGCCGCCGTCGTCGAAGTCGATCTCCAGTTCACCGGCCACCACCAGGAACAGCTCGTCCGAATCCGGATGCTGGTGCCAGCGGTACTCGCCCTCGAACACCGACATCCGCAGGCAGTCGCCGTTGACGTCGAACAGCACCTGGTTGCGGTACGCCTCGGTGACCGCCGCCGCTTCGGCGCGGATGTCGACGATGGCCCGGCCGGGAAACCGCGCGGTTTCGGCGGCGTATTGCTCAGCATTGGGGAATTCGGAAGTCATGGGACCTGCGCATCGCGCATTCGCGTGGGGGAGGCCGCAGTGTGCGCGTATCGATCGACGCAGGCATGCGCGCGGCGGAACGCTGCATATCGCCCTGCTGCCGCGCGCAGGCGTGAAGCAGTGTTCAGGCACCCATGCGCTTGCTCAAACACAGCGCATCCAGGCCGGGGCGGTAGTAGCCGGCCACGCGATCGCGCAGCTCGTAACCGAGTGCCTCGTAGAACGCGATGGCACCCGGATTGTCGGCACGCACTTCGGCGCTGATCCGCCGCACGCCCGCGGTGAGCGCGCAGGCCTCCAGCCAGGTGAGCACGTGCCGCCCCAGCCCGCGGCGGCGCTGCGCGCGTTGCACGCCCAGCAACACCAGGTGGGCGGAAAGATCTCCGTAATCCATGATCCCGGCGGCCAGCAGATGCCAGCCTTCGTAGACGACGGCGACGTTGGTGATGCGACTGCGCATCGCGGTAAGGATCCGGTCTGGCGTATAGGTCCAGCCCAGGCCGACTTCGATGGCGTCGCGCGACAACTCGGCAATGGCGCGCGCATCGGCCGGCGTGGCGAGACGGATGGCAGGCAGCAACAGCATGACGGAGCGATCGTACGCCCGCTGCGGTTGCACGCTGCGTGAGGCAGCTGCGGGAGGACGCGGGCTTTCGCACGCTGCTCACGCCGGCGTAGCGCTGCCGTGGCTGCGTGGTCCTTGCGTGAACTGCGCGTCCACACGGACTTGCCCGCGGACCAAAGAGGATGATGCGACGCTCGACTTCCGGAGACGCGCGATGGCCGCATCTAGGCGCAAGGTCGTGATCGCCGCGCTGCTCGGCAACCTGGGCGTGGCGGTGACCAAATTCATCGCGGCCGCCCTGACCGGCAGCTCGGCCATGCTCAGCGAAGGCGTGCATTCGCTGGTGGACACCTGCAACCAGCTGCTGATGCTGTACGGGATGCATCGCGCCGCGCGTCCGCCCGATGTGGCGCATCCCTTCGGCCACGCGCGCGAGTTGTATTTCTGGGCCTTCATCGTCGCCCTGCTGGTATTTGCCGCGGGTGCAGGAGTTTCCTTCTACGAAGGCCTGGTGCACCTGCGCGACCCGCACGCCATGGCGAACCCGACGGTCAACTACGTGGTGCTCGCGGTGTCGCTGTTGTTCGAGGGCAGCAGTTCCGCGGTGGCGCTGCGCGCGTTCCGTAGCGCGAAAGGCAAGCGCGGCTGGATTGCCGCCGTCCGCGACAGCAAGGATGCGAGCACGTTCACGGTGCTGTTCGAGGACGTCGCCGCGATGCTGGGCCTGCTGATCGCGCTGGCCGGCGTGATCGCCGCGCAGGTGCTGGACGACCCGCGTTTCGACGGCTATGCCTCGCTCGGCATCGGTCTGGTACTCGCGGTCACCGCGCTCCTGCTCGCGATCGAGACCAAGGGCCTGCTGCTGGGCGAGGTCGCGCAACGGGAGGTCAACGAGGACATCCTGCGCATCGCCGGCGACGATCCCGACGTGCGCTGCGCCAACGGCGTGCTCACCCGGCAACTGGGGCCGGACAGCATCGTGGCCGCGCTCAGCGCGGACTTCCACGACCGCCTGACCACGCCGCAGATCGAGGAGTGCGTGCTGCGGATCGAGCACGCGGTACAGCGGCGGCATCCGGCGGTCATGGCGGTCTTCATCAAACCGCAGACGGCGGAGACCTGGGCGCGCCGGCGCCTGCGTTGGGAGCCCGAGCAAGACGCGGCGCCGCCCGGCCCGGTGTTCTGATCGCGCGGAACGTCACCGCGGGACGCATCCGTCTTGGCCGCCACGCTGCCAGCCGCTAGGCTCACGCTCCCGCGATCCCGACAGCGTGTTGCATGACCACGATCCAGCCCCGCCATCCCGTTCTCGGCCTGATCCGCCTGTTCGCGCTCGCGTGGACGCTGCTGTCGCTGCTCGGCGTGATCGTCGGCGTGCTGGCGCTGCTCTACTTCGCTGCCTGGGGCTGCGTCGGGCATCACCTGGGCTGGTTCGGCTGCACGCTCGGCACTGCGATACTGCCCTTCGCCTGGCTCGTATCGCTGTTCATGGCGGTCGTGGCGCTGATCTTCGCGCAGATCTTCTACGTGGCCGGCGCCAAAGCCGAGCGCGTGGAATTGCGGCGGCCCTCGCTGCGCCGTGGCATTCGTCATCTGATCGGCGAAGTACTCATGGACATCCTCGACTGAGCGAAGGCCGGACATGGCATTGCAGATCATCGGCGCCGGGCTCAGCCGCACCGGCACGCTAAGCATGAAGGCGGCGCTGGAATACCTCGGCTTCGCGCCGTGCTATCACGGCGCGGAAATGGCCCTGCCGCGGGCGGGATGCAACGAAGGCCATCTCGACGCCTGGCACGCGTACTGCTGCGAAGGCGCGCCGGTGGACTGGCGCGAGCTGTTCCGGCACTACCGCGCTTCCGTCGACGTGCCCGGCTGCCTGCACTACCGCGAACTGATGCAGGCCTTTCCGGAGGCGCGCGTCGTGCTCACCACGCGCGATCCCGATGACTGGTTCGATTCCTGGCAGGCGCTGTGGCAGGCGATCGCGGACGCCAACGATCCGGCGCGCATCGTCCGCTACCACCGGTTCCTGCCGGTCCTGCATGCGCTGCTGGAGCATCACTTCGACGGCAAGATCGAACGCGCGTCGAACATCGCCGCCTACCAGCGGCACGTGGACGCCGTCCGCCGCGACGTGCCCGCCGATCGCCTGCTGGAATTCCGCGTGTCGGAAGGCTGGACGCCGCTGTGCGGATTCCTCGGTGTCGACGTGCCCGACGTCCCGTTTCCCCGGCTCAACGACCGCCGGATGACGCGCGATCTGCTCACGACTGCGCTGTGGACCCACGAACCGCTGCAGCTGTGACGGCCGCGCGCACTGTTCTGTGCGATGTGCGGCACCTGCAACGGCGAGCCGCCGTCGAGATGGTGCAGCAACCGCTCCGTCCCCCGGGTGCGCGCACCGCTTCCCAGAACGCGGCCGTTTGCGTACACTGCGCGCCCTTCGCGGGAATAGCTCAGTTGGTAGAGCACGACCTTGCCAAGGTCGGGGTCGCGAGTTCGAGTCTCGTTTCCCGCTCCAGTTGCATCACGACGCCCCGCTCGCGCGGGGCGTCGTCGTTTGCGGAAGCGAGCCGCGGTTACTGGGCGAAGATGCTCACCTGTACCGCGCCGGGATAGCTGTTGTACGCGCCCCGGTTGCACAGCGGCGTCGACAGCTGGTAGTTGCCGGCGGAACTGATCGACTCGATGGTGATCTCGCCTCCCTTGGCCACCGAATAGTTCTGGTGCACCACGAACTGGCCCACCGGCTGGTCGGCATTGAACCCGCGCGAGGGGTCGAAGACCTGCACGCCCACGCGGATATCCTCGATCGGTATGGCCGTGCACTGGATCAACGCGGTCCGGTAGCCGGGGATTGTCACTTTGTCGGGCTTCACCAGGGCGGACAGTCCCTGGCTCACCACGACCACCGGGTTCGGACCGAGATTGGTCAGCGCAATGATCAGGTGGTTCGCGTCGTTGCCGCCGAACGTGTTCGGCATGGTCTTGGCGAAGGCCCAGCCGTTGCTGCCGGCAAAGAAATCGTCCTGCGTCGCACCGGCGGCCCACACTGCATCCAGTGCCGCCTCGTCCGGGCATACGTACTGATAGACCGGATCGGCGATCCAGTACTTGTAGTAGCCGTCCTTGTACGGCGTGATGTGCTGCGCGTACTGCGGCACCTTGTCGATCGGGTCGTCGTTGTCGTCCACGTACTGGTAGATCTGGAACCTGGCCGGCAACAGCATCTGCATCACCGCGATCGTGTAGCCATTGGCGGCGACGTCGAGCAGATGGGAGTCCTTGCCGGCCGGCCACGCCAGGCTGTCGGGGCTCTTCGAGGTGGTGAGCGAACTGACTGCGCTCATCTTCGCCCAGTCGGTCAGCATCGCCTGTTGCATGTCGTCGAACGTCGCCAGCAACGCCTCGAACGTCCCGCTCAACTGGGTCCACAGGTCCGCGTAGGCCACCTGGAACAGGCTCGGCGACATGTCGCTCTTCTGCGCAGCCACCGCGGCGTTGATGCCGCTCTGGAGCACGTTGGCCGCCACGCCGTAGGCGCCGCCCATATCCGACAACACGGTGTAGATCACGCCGGAGACGATCGCGAGGATCAGGCCACCGACACTGGTCTGGTCGCCCTGTTCGAAGCCCGCCAGCTGCCCCAGCTTGTTGAGCAGGAAGCCGTTGTCTTCGAAGAGCTTCTCGTGGAAGTCGCCGTACAGCTGGAACACGTTGCGCACGCTGATCGCGGCATCGAGTTCGGCCTCGAGCTGGTCCGCCACCGGTTTCCAGACGTCGTCGGGAAAGGCGCTGTAGTCGAGTTTCGGTAGCTGCTGCCGATAACCGTCGATGTCGGCGCTGAGGTTGGCGTACTCGTCGCGAAGGACGAGGTCGGGCTGCCTGAAGTGCTGCGCCAGCTGGGTGTTGATGGCCGCGTAGACGGCATCGCCCTCGGCCGTGAACGCCGGGAACGACGGATTCGACGGCGGCATCGCCATGATCGCATCCAGCGGACTGGACGAGAGGAAGTACCACTGCGCGGGCGTATCGGAGTCGCCGACCATTACCGACGAACCGTCCGACGCCGCGCACAGGTAGCCGTTGCTCGCATCGTTCCGGATCGCCGTCGGCCCCAGCGCATTGCTCCACAGCCAGGTCTGCTGGTCCGATGCCGGAAGATCCTGCGCGGCACTGATCGCGGCCGTGCCGCTCTGCGAGAGCACGCTGCCGTTGATCAGTCCGCTCACCAGACGGCCGTCCGGCGTGATCTGCCACAGCTGCGTGGGCGAGCCCGGCACCCGCGGTGCGAGCGTCACGCCATCGTCGCCCACGGTGAGCACGCAGGGCGTCCCGTCCGACCCCTGCTGCACGGTGTTCTGCACGTACACCCAGCGCGGCGGCGGCCAGACCTGCAGGTGACTGGTAAAGGACGACCATTGCGCAGTGCCGTCGGTGTCGTAGGCGATGAGGTCGCCGTCGTCCTGCAACCGCAGCGATTGCGGATCGTCCCAGGTGTTGCTGCTCCAGGACACGTCGCCTGCGGCGTTGTACAGCACCAGGTTGCCGTCGGTCTGGATCGAGAACTTCGCACCGTCCGTGGTGCTGCTCGCCCATAGCGGGCTACCGGTGATGGAGGCGCCGGCCCGCGGAGGCACACCGACGACCTGATACAGCACCAGGTTGCCGTCGGTCTGCAGTATCAGCACGTATCCGTCGTTGGCGGATGCGGCCCATTGCGTGGGCAGCATGTCGGTGCCGGGAAGGATGTTGCCGCCGTCGGCCGCGATCTGATCGCCGAGCGGCACGGTGGCGAAAACCCGCGGATCGGTGGTGGGACCTTCGGGCGATGCGACGTTGGTGCGCGGGCGTTCCTGCTCTTCAACCACGAGATTCATTGCGATCTCCGTATCGTGTGGTGATGAACGATGGTGATGATCCATCGTCCGTGATGGCCGGCGCGTCGCTGTTGCCTGAGGCTGCGGCCTCTGCGCCGGCAATGACGTTGTACGGACTGTGCGCACTGGCTGCAAACACCACGCGCCCGGCGTCGCAGGACTTCTTGTTCGCAATCGCGCGCGGCGCAAATGCAGACGGCGACGCCGCTTCAGTCCACGGACCAGCCGCTTCATCGCCCGTCGCGTGGTTTCGTCGCAGGCACCTTGTCTGCGCGCGCCTGGCCATGCAGCTTTGTGCGGAGCATCGCGGCCCGGGGGCACCGCACCCCCAGGCGCAATCGACGCCGCGACGCTCGCCTCCCACCGCCCATCGCAAAGGACCCGCGTGATGCCCACGGAATCCGCTTTCGATCTCGCCGCCCGGCGCCTGCTTCCCCCGCTGGCGCTGGTCGCCGCGCTGCTCGCTCCCGGTGCCGCGCGCGCCGCTGGCGCGTCCGACGATACGTGCACGCTCGCGGCGATGCCCGCGGCGGATGCGCTGGTACGCGTACCCTTCGACGTGATCGACGGCCGCATCTACGTGCAGGTGCGGGTCGATGGACGCGGACCGTATCGATTCGCCGTCGATACGGGTGCGAGCGGCCTCGCGCGCGCCGACGCGAGCCTGGTCGCCGCGCTGGATCTGCCGGTCCGGGGCACGGCGAGCACGTCGGACGGCGTGCAGGATGCGACGGTGGACACCACGCACCTGGCTTCGCTCGAGCTCGGCGGCCTGGTTCGGCACGACTTCGACGTGATCACGCGCGACTACAGGAGCCGCAAGTCGCCGGAGTCCGCCTTCTCCGGAATCCTGGCGCGCGAGTTCTTTGCCGACGGACTCCTCGTGCTGGATTACCCGCGCAGAACCCTGTCCTTCAGCCGTGCACGCGGACTCTCTCCCGACGCCACGAATGCACTCGCCTACGAGCGCGCGTTCCGCGTTCCGGTGGCGATCGGCGACGTGCAGGTACAGGGCAACCTCGACACCGGCGCGAACGTGAACTTCGTGCTGCCCCGCACGCTGTACGAGCGGGTATCCGCCGGGCCACTGCTGGCCGCAGCGCCGGGGCAACTCACCAACGGCGCAGTCGCGGCGGACCGCGCGACCGTGCACGGTCCGTTCCGCATCGGCGGCGTCAGCATCGCCGATGTCGAGGTACGCGTGTCGGACCGCTACCCGGAGCTGCTGGTCGGCGCGCACGCCCTGCAGGATCACGTGCTGCTGATCGACCAGCGTTCGCAGCGCGTGGCCGTGTGCCCGTAGCGCATCAACGTTCCAGCGCCGCCGCGTCGGGCACGACCACCGCGAACCGGTCGGCCAGCGCGGCGAGCGTGCCTTCGAACACCACCTCCGCCGGCGTGACGCGATCGCCGCTCGCCGACGGCAGGTCGCGCGTAGCGGTTGCCGCGGCCACGATCGTCGTGCGATAGCCCAGGTCCAGCGCCACGCGCGCGGTGGCGCTGACGCACATGTGCGTGGCGAATCCGACGATGACGAGTTCCTTGCGGCCGGTGGCCTGCAGGGCCTCGTGCAGCATGGTCTTCGCGAACGCGTTGGGCAGCGACTTGACGATCGTGGTCTCGCCCGCGATCGGCGCGAGCGGCGGAATGAAGCCGGCGTACGGCCCCTGCGGATCGAAGGCCGCAGCGCCGGCGCGCCCGTGGTGCACGACGTGGAAGACCGGGACGCCGTGCTCGCGGCATCGGTCGAGTACGCGCCGCGCTTCGCACACGGCGGCGTCGATGCCCTTCAGCGGCAGCGCGCCGGTGAGGTACTCGAGCTGCGCGTCGATCACGACGAGCGCTGATGCGGCCAGGGGGCTGGGATGGCGTGGCGCGCCGGCGATGTCAAGCAGGCGTCGCGGGCGTTCGACGAAGGCGTCCATGGGCATTTCCTTGGGGGAGATGCGCCATTGTCGTTCGCGTCGGCGCACGGCGCGTGCAACGCAGCGTGCCAACTTGTATCGCATGAGTGCCAAACCGAATCGCCGGCGTGCCGGTGCGTGACACACTGATTCGGGCGCGGTCGATGTCCGCGCCGACATCCCGATTCCGGAGACATGAACACGTGAACGATACGATCCGATGCTGCCTTGCCGTGGCGGCCTTCTCGATGGCGTTGCCCGCGGCCGCGAAGGAAGACTGCCCGGTCGTGGACCTGATGCCCGCCTACGAGCGCGTGCTCGCAACCGACAGTGGCATCGACCGCTTCCGCGACGCAGTGACCCGCGACCACGCGGAGATCTACAACGCCGAATACGTGAACGCCCTGCTCGCACCCACGTTCACCGTGACCGAACAGGACAGCCTCGCCTGGGTGCGCGCGCATCGCGACGAAGTGCGGGCCGTCCACCGGCAACTGGTCCGCGACGTGCCGGTATACCTCGAGGGATTCGCGAAGGCGTTCCCGGATTTCCGCTGCGACTTCACCTTCTACATCGCCCCGGGCTTCGGGCATCTGGACGGATCGGCCGCTGTGCACGACGGTCGCGCGATGATCGTGTTCGCCCCGGACGTGATCGCGAAGCAGCACGAGCGCGACGGTCTGCGGATGATCATCGACCAGGAGCTGTTCCACATCTATCAGTGGCAGGTCACGCACGGTGCCTTCGGATCCTTCAGCGTCGGCGTTCCCAAGACCTACCAGTCCGCGTGGAGCGAGGGCCTGGCCACCTATGCGAGTTGGCAGATGAATCCGGGTAGTTCGCTGGACGAGGCACTGCTCAACGCCGACCTGCGCGCAGCGGCCATGCCGCCGCAGGCGACCCTGGCGGCGGCGATGCTGGAACACCTGGACGACGCCGATCCCGCTTTTTTCGCGCAGTACTTCACCGGCGGCGCGCATCCGCCCGGGGCGCCGCCGCGCAGCGGCTACTACATCGGCCTGCTGGTCGCGCGCGACCTCGCGATGACCTATCCGATCACGACGATGGCGGCCCTGGACGATGCCCAAGTGCGTGAACTGCTGGCAGCGCGGCTTCGCGCGATCGCGGCAGCGGACGCGGCGCACTGACCGACCACGCCACCGACGCGGCGCGCAGACGCGGGGCGAGCACGCCGATGAGCGGCACCAGGCCGATGCCGGTGCCGCAAGCGACGATCAGCGTGCTCGCCCCGGCGTAACGCAGCGCCAGCGGAGCGAGCAGGTTCGCGATGAGCATGCCCGACCAGTCGAAGATCATCTTGAGGCGAAAGACGGATGCGATGTCCTGCCGCGCGAACAGGCTCTGACGCAGCGTCGCCATCGGAATGTCCGACAGCGGCGCGCCCATGCCGGCGAGGCCGGCGGCAGCCGTCAGTGCGACGAAGGCCGGCCGGCTCGTCACGTGTCCCGACAGCGCGCCCAGCAGGATGAATCCGATCGCGATGACAGCCTGGCCGCTGAAGATCCAGCGCACGGGCCGCTGCACGCACCGGCTGCCGGTCACCAGATTGCTCAGCAGATTGCCGGCGCCGTATGCGGCGACGACGAAGGACACCAGCGCAAGGCCATCGCGTCCGGCGACGTGCGACGGCACCTGGCGCAGTGCGAGCGGCAAGGCCAGCCACATCGCCACGCTCCACAAGCCGTTGATGACGCCGCCGGCGCACAGGAAGAACCAGAATCCCGCCTGCGCCCGCACCGCGCGCCAGCCCTGGCCGAGTGCGCGCCACGGCGTGCCCCCGGCGTCGGCACGCGTGGGCGCGAGCCTGGGGTCGAGGCTGTGCACGGCAAGGGCCGAGGCCACGAAACACGCCGAAGTGACGCCCATCAGCCCCACCGTCGGCAACACCGCCGCGAGCACGCCGGCGACGGATGGCCCGACCAGCCGGCCGATCCTTGCGGTGGCATCCATCAACGCATTGGCACCGACCAGGATCTGCCGATCGCGCGCCAGGCACGGCAGGCTCGCCTGCAGCGCGGGATCGAACAGGGGTCGCATCGCGACGAGCGCGACCGAAGGCACCAGCAGCGCCGGCACCGACAGGCGATGGCCGGCCGTCGCGACGATCGGCAACAGCGCGAGCGCGGCCCGCGCGAGGTCCGCGCCGATCATCGAGCCGCGCGGACTGCAGCGCGCGGCGAACCCGCCCGCGGCCAGCGCCACGAGCAGCACGGCTACGCATTCGAGCGCGAGCGCGAATCCGGTACCGGAGCCGATCATGCCGGCCAGCAGCCATGCATACGCGATGCGGTAGAGCTGCTCGCCGATCGTCGCGAGCGACTGGCCCAGCCACAGGCGGGCGATCGGGCCGTGCGCGAGGGGTCGGAGTATCTGCATCGACGCTCTCCATCAGGAGGCGCACGATACATTTCGTGGCGCTGGCCGTCGCACGATGAAATGCCACTGTGTAGCGAGCAGGTGCCAGCCACGGGAGACGGCGGTTTTGCGCATCGACCACGACATCCACATCAACGACATGGCGGCCGCGTCGCGCTACGAGACGCATGCGCACGATCACGAGGCGCTGCTCAGCTACGCCGCGTCGGGCTCGTGCACGCAGCTCATCGGGCCGCGCCTGTGGACGGTGCTGCCCGCGCATGCGGTGTGGATTCCCGCCGGAACGCCGCACGCCGTCGCTGCGGGGCCGCGCGGTTGCCGGTTGCGTACCGTGCGTTTCCCGCTGCCGGTGCCGGACGATCTGCCCGCAACGCCGTGCGTCATCGAGGTTTCGCCGTTCCTCGCCGCGCTCATCGCCGAACTGGGCGAGGCCGGCGGCGACGAGCACCGGCGCCGCGCGGCATTGCGTTTCCTCATCCACGATGCACTCGCGCGATCGCCGCTGCTCGACCTGAGCCTGCCGCGCGTCAGCGATCCCCGGCTGCTGCGCGTGACCGATGCGCTGCAGGCCGATCCGTCGGACCGACGCAGCCTCACGGCGTGGGCGCAGCTGGCGGACATGAGCCGCCGCTCCTTCATCCGCAAGTTCCAGGCGGAAACCGAAATGGGATTGCAGGAATGGCAGCGTCGTCTGCGCGTGCTGATGGCGCGGCAAATGCTGGCCGACGGCG
The DNA here is from genome assembly GCF_042655745.1 of Lysobacter yangpyeongensis. Taxonomy (NCBI): domain Bacteria; kingdom Pseudomonadati; phylum Pseudomonadota; class Gammaproteobacteria; order Lysobacterales; family Lysobacteraceae; genus Lysobacter; species Lysobacter yangpyeongensis. The sequence goes on from NZ_JBHSNM010000002.1 coordinate 450,413, forward strand.
CGTCGGTGACCGAGACCGCGCTGTCGCTGGGCTACGCCACGCCCAGTGCGTTCATCGCGATGATCCGCCGCGAACTGGGCACCACGCCGGGGCAGTTGTTCGCGGCCGGTCCCCCGGCACCCTAGTCGCCATGCAGCGAGGTCGGGGTTCGTCGTGCGAAGCGGGCACCGCCGACGCCGCGACCAATGCAGACGCTGGATGACCGACGGCAGGGTCCGGATAATCCAGGGTTTCTCCGTTCGCCGGTTCCATGGACGCCCGCATCGAATGCACGATCCTGATGATTGCGACCCGGTTCCGCGAGCCTCTGGCCTTGCCGGTCCTGGCGGTGCAGGCGGGCCTGTCGCCCTTCCACCTGCATCGTCTGTTCAAGAGCGAGACCGGTGAAACCCCGGCGGCCTACCTCAGCCGCATCCGTCTGGCGCATGCGGCGCACCTGATGGTGGTGCTGCCGGACGCACCGCTGGTACAGATCGCGCTCGAAAGCGGGTTCACGTCGGCGGCGACGTTCGCGCGCGCGTTTCGCCAGCACTTCGGCGAAACCGCGTCGGACTATCGCAGGCGCCGGCAGCTCGCAGTGAATGGCGCTTCATCGACGCCGGCACTCTCCGTGCACCGGCTGCCGGCACGGCGGCTGCGCGTGCAACGCTGCGCGCTGGAAGAAGATGCGCTGAGCGCCGCGTACAACGCGCTGCGCCGACGCTGCACGGAGGCGCGGCGCACGGCGGTGGGCGTCTTCGTCGATGCCCCGTTTCATCAGCACCGCGCGGGCTGCCGCCACTATCTTGGGCTGGAGAGCGACAGCACCGACCACGACGCTCACGCACTGGAGCTTCCCGGCGGCCTGTACGCGCGCGTCCCCGTGTCCGGCGACCTGGACGCCTTGAGTCGCGAGATCCTGCGTTTCAAGTCCGAGCAACTGGACCCTTCGGCGTACGCGATCGCCTCCACGCTGGCGTTCGAGCAGGTCGAGCTTCCGCACGACGCACCGTTCGATTACCGCGCCAGCCAGCGCTGGCTCTTCATCAAGGTGCGGCGCAAGCACGAACCGGCGCTCTAGGCGCGCCGCGGAACGCGCCCACCGCAAGAATCGCAAAGCCGCACCGCGGCGGCGTGCCTAGCCTGATCCGCACCTTTCCTGCGAGATCACGCCATGACCCGGTTCGTGCGTTACTGGTTTTACCCGCTCCTGCTCGTCGCCACGCTGACGCTCGCCTTCCTGACGATGCGCGCCGGCAGCGATCTCCAGCGCGTCTTCGGCTGGTTCTCGCTGGCGCGCCTGGTCCTGCTGCTGGTCGTCGAGTGGCGCCTGCCGCTGCGCAAGGACTGGGCGATGACCTGGCGCAGCTTCCTGCGCGACCTCAAGTACGGCGTGGTGCTCGGCGGCGGCGGCTTCCTGGTGCGGTATGCGACGGGCTGGCTGGCGATCGGCGTGGCGGACAACTCCAGCGGCGCGCTCTCGCAATGGCCACTGCCGGCGCAGTTGCTGGTGCTCGCGCTCACCTACGAATTCGTCCAGTACTGGCAACACCGCATCAGCCATGAAGCGCGCGGTCCGCTGGGACGCTTCCTCTGGCGCGCGCACGTGCAGCATCACCTGCCCCGGCGGGTCTATCTGCTGATGCATGTGGTGAGCCATCCGATCAACTTCGCGATCGTCATGGCGGTGAGCACGGGCGTCATCTTCGGCCTGGGCGTGGGCAAGGATGCGGTCTTCCTGTTCAACGTGATCATGGGCCTGCAGGGCCTGGTCTCGCACTTCAACGTCGACATCAAGGCCGGTCCGCTGAACTACCTGCTGGTCGGCACCGAACTGCACCGAAACCATCACAGCGCCGACCTCGGGGAAGCCGGCAACTACGGCGTGCTCACGCCGTTCTGGGACATCGTGTTCGGCACGTTCCGCTACACGCCCGATCGCGCACCACGCGCCCTGGGCGTCAGCGAGCCGGCGCAGTACCCGCCCAGCAACCGGCTGCTGCAGGCCATGCTGCTGCCGTTCCGCCCCACGGCGCGCTACGCGCACGCGGAAGAGGAACCCTGATCCATGGGGTTGCCGCCGTGGAGCGTCCGTTGGGGCGCTCCCGGCGTCGGCACCGCGGGCATTCGCAGCGACTCCGCCACGAAATCGTCCGCATGCCGCAGCGGGATCGACCTAGGGTTCATCGTCGCCATAGCCGGGCAGTCGCACCGGCGGCAAGGTGCGCGCTTCGTCCATCCACTCGCGCACGCTGTCGCGCGCCAGCAACGCCTGCATCCACGCGCGCGTGCGCGGCCATGCCGACAGGTCGGGCGCGTGCGCGTGCAGCCGGACTACGGTGGGTACGAAGGCCAGGTCGGCCAGCGACAGCGTGCCGCACAGCCACGGCCCATCGCTGCGCAACAGCGCCTGTTCCCAGGCAGCGAAGATCCGCGCCGCGTCTTCCGTTTCGGTCGGGCTCATCGCGCGGCGGTCCGGATAGAAGGCGCTCTCGAACGACAGCCGCGGGCACAACCCCGACAGGCCCGCGTGCTGCCACGCGAACAGCGCGCGCGCCTGCGCACGCTCGCGCAGGTCCCGCGGCCACAGCGCACCGCCGGCCAGTTCGCTGGCGTACTCCATGATCGCCAACGAATCGAAGATCACCGCTTCGCCATCCACCAGCACCGGCACCGCGCCCGGTGGCGAGAACGCGCGGATGCGCGCGAGATTGGCGAGGCGTTGCGGCAGGCGGATATCCACCACCTCCTCGACGAAGTCGACACCGGCTTCCTTCAGCGCAAGCCAGGCGCGGAAGGCCCAGCTCGAGGCGTTGCGGGTGCCGGAGTAAAGCACTCTGCTCATGCGCTGCATCCCGGGGGAACAGGCGCGCATGATCGCGCACCGCGCCTGCTGCCGTCAGTGCCGCGGGCCGCGTGCACGCGGAATTCGCCCAGGTGGCGGGAAAGTAACGTCGTCATGGCATTGCCGTTCTTCACCATCGGCCACTCCAACCGCAGCCTCGAGGCCTTCGTGGCGCTGCTGCGCGAGGCCGGCGTGCGCAAGGTGGTCGACATCCGCAAGATGCCGCGGTCGCGCAGCAACCCGCAGTTCAACGAAGACGTGCTCCCGGTGTCGCTGTCGGCGTTCGGCATCGCCTACGAACACCTCGCCGCACTGGGCGGCCTGCGCGGCAAGACGCCCGCGGTTCCGCCGGAGCGCAACGGCCTGTGGACCAACCGCAGCTTCCACAACTACGCCGATTACGCACTGACCCCGGCCTTCGCCGCCGGACTGCAGCAGCTGCGCGAGGACGGCCACCGGCAATGCTGCGCGCTCATGTGCTCCGAAGCGGTGTGGTGGCGTTGCCACCGGCGCATCGTCGCCGATCACCTCCTCGCCCGGGGTGAGAACGTCGTGCACATCATGGCTGCCGGCCGGCTGGAACCGGCGCGGCTCACGGCGGGCGCGCGCGTCGGGGAGGACGGCAACGTGACCTATCCCGCCACCGACGAATCTCCGCACGGGCAGTAGACCGGCGTGCATGTGATGACGATGGCGCGCGCGTCGCGTGCTTCGTTCATGCGCAGCGCGCATGGACCGCGCACCGCGCGCGGTTCAACCGGCTTCGTCCCCGTCCGTCAGCCACGCCAGCGCGGCGTGCAGGCCGGAGAAGCAGCGGAATTCGAATCCGAGCGACGCGGCACCTTCGCCTTTCGCGGGCGCGTAGCTGTGCGGCCGACTGACGAATGCGACGCGGCTGCCGGCATACGCGCCGCTGGCACGCAGGGTGTCCTCGAACGGCACGCCGCCCTTGTCCAGTGCGGGCTCGTGCCAGGCAGCGCTGAAGTTGATCAGGATGCGGTCCAGGTGCTGGTTCGTCACCAGCGGCGCCACCAGCGCCAGCGTATCCAGGCGATCCTGGATGCTCACGCCGCCCATGAACTTCAGTTCCAGCCGGCGCGCTTCCGGAAAGATGCGGATGTCACGGATCATGCCGGCCCTCCAGGCCACGAACGGCTCCGATCATAGCGGCCAATGCGCAGGCCGCAGCGGTTCGGGCGCGCACTGCGCAGGCATGTTTTTTGACGGCGATCGCAGCCGCAGTGCTGACTGACAGACTGCCCGTATCCGCTTGCGATGCATACGGCGCCGTATCGCGAGCGGGGCACGCACCGATGCGTCACCCCGCCGCAGCCCTGGCATTCATTTGCGATTGGGCATGGCGACAGCGCGAGCCCGATCCTGCGCGGTATCGCACGCCGCCCTCACGACACGGTCACCGCATGGTCACGACACGCGCAGGACAGTCCCTGCGTACTGACGTAACCCGAACGGAGGTGTGTCATGGCATTTGCACATTACGAAGCACATATGCCGGACGAAGCGAATACGCGGCCGGCAGCATCCAGCCACAACCTGACCCTGCTGCTCCTGCTGTTGCTCGCCGCCGTGCTGTTCGGCTGGTATCGGTATAACCAGATCAGGTCGGGCGAAGCCGCATCACCGGCCACGTCTGCCGATACGACGCTCGTGACCGCACCGGCACCGGCCGCAACGGTTGCGGGCAGCGACGCCGCCGTCGCGCATCGGAGCCGGAGTGCACGCAGCGACACCACGGCCCGCGCGACGCCGCGCTCGTCCGCGCCGAGCCCCATCGCCGGCAATCCGATGCCCGAGTACCCCGCCGTCGCACTGCGCCACGGCGAAGGCGGCACCGTCGTGCTGCAGGTCCAGGTGGATGCCCGCGGCCAGCCCATCGACGTCGATGTCGCGCGCCGCAGCGGCTCGCGCGAACTCGATCGCGCCGCACTGCAGGCCGTGCGCGACTGGCGCTTCAAGCCCGCCACGCGCAACGGCAAGCCCGTGACATCGGTGATCGAATTGCCGATCGACTTCAAGCCGCAGGGCTAAGTCCGGACGCACGCACCGATCATTCGCGCACATCGTTCGCGCACGCTGCACGCCGGGTTGTAGTGAAATGAGCGCCGCGCAGTGCGCTGAGGAGCACTCGGGCGCTGAAGATGCCGCCCGCGATCAGCCGCGGCGCACCAGCACGACGCCTGCCACCACGAGCAGGGCACCGACCACGCGCATGGTGCTGATGGGCTGGCGCGGCAGGCCGAGCGCACCCATGTGATCGAGCCACAACGCCATCAGGATCTGCCCGGCAATGCCGATCGTGATCAGCGATGCGAGCCCGAGCCGCGGCGCGGCATACGCGGCGATGGCAACGTACATCGCGCCGTAGACGCCGCCGACCCACGCGTACCAGGGCAACGCGCCGAACGGCGCCAGTCCCGGCCGGGGCCCGCTCGCCAGCCACACCGCAGACAGCGATGCTGTCCCCACGGCGAAGGAAATCAGCGCTGCGAGTACGGGCGAACCGCCCGCCTTCGCCAGCATGACATTCGTCGGCGCCTGCAGCGCGATCATCGCGCCGGCCAGCAGGACGAGGAGGATGGGAAACACGAGTGTGGGATTCATGCGGGCATCGTAGCCCGGGAAGGTCGCGGGTCGCACCGCGCCGCCTCAGCACACGCTTGCTCACGCAGATCAACGCGCCGTCGCGCGCATGAACGATCAGGTTCCACCTCGGTAGCCCGGGTAAGGCCGAAGGAGCCCCGCCCGCGCTACGAAGTGACCAGGGGATTCCGAAGGGCAACGGCATGAACATTCATTGGCAGATCACGCATCCGTCTGCCAACACGCGTCGCGTCGTTCGTACTAGCCTCGTTCGCGAGGAGGGGCGCAATCATGGTCGCTTCGATGAACCAGGCTCCGATCAGTCAGGGCTCACGCGTGCAGTTGTGGCACGAGGTGGTCCGCGAGGCGGAAGACCGCTCGGGCCGCGCGCTCGGCGAGGAACGCGAGAGCTATCTGGTGTTCGTGTTGCAGCGGCACCTGCAGGACGCGTACCTGCTGGCGCGCACGCAGGCGCTGGAATGGCTCGCCGCCCAGGAGCAGATCGGCAGCGCCCGCGCCGATGCCCTGCGCGACGTGGGCGACCGCTGTCTGCTCATCGCCGGCCTGTTCCCGGGCCTGGCGGCACGCCGGCGCGTCAGCGTCGACTACTACATCGACCTGGGCAGCGGCGCCTACGACGAAGTCGCGCGCAGCACGCGCGCCAGTTACGCCGACCTGTTCGCGCAGCTGGCGCGCGGCTATCGCGAACTCGTCGTGGTGTTGCGGGCCGTACGTACCGGAACCGCCGGATAGTCGCGTTTCGGCGCATCAGCCGAAGGCGTAATGCGCCGGACGCACATGCGGCGCAATGTCATTGCGTCCTGCCTGATCTACCCCGCCGTACGACGATTCACCTGCCAAGCAACTTCCGCGCATTGCCCGAGCGGATCCTGGCCTTCTCCTCGGCGGTCAGATCGAGTCGTTCGAGCGCATCGACGGCCTTGCCTATCCCCAGTTGCGGATAGTCGGAGCCCAGCAGCACATGATCGACGCCGACGTTGCGCAGGGTCCAGACGAATTCCGGCTCGATCGGCGAATCCGCGGCGAGCACCACCGTCGCGGAGATGTCGAAGTAGATGTTGTCCGCGAACAGGTCGTCGGCGGTGCGCGCCAGCGCCAGCATGTTCCAGAAGCGGAAGTTCATGCCGCCGATGTGCGCGAAGATGAATTTTGTCTTCGGCGCCTGCAGCGCCAGGTTGAACAGGCGCTCGCTGTCGCCGGGCAGGATGTTGGCGTTGTCCATCAACACCGTCATGCCCTGCGTTCCCGCATGCCGGACCAGCGCCAGCACGCGTGGATCGGCGGCATCGAATTTCTGCGTGTGGGGATGGATCTTCAGCACCTTCACGCCGCGGGCGGCCACGCGCGTCACCTCGTCCAGCGCCGCCTGCCCGTCGTAGGGATGCACCGTGGCGACCGGCACCAGATGCGGATTGCGCGCCGCCAGTGCGATGACTGCGTCGTTGCCGGTGCGCATCGCATCGAGTTCACCCTGCAGGGCCTGATGCGGTCCGCCGAACCACATCGCGGCGAGGCCCGCCAGCTCGATGCCCGACGCGGTCACGTCCTTGCGGTATTCGCGCAGCGACGCTTCGCCGTCGCGCAGGTGCACGTGCACGTCGAAGACGGGCTCGCCTGCGGAGACGGGCGAAACCGCAAAACCCAGGGCCAGGCAGCACAACAGGAGCGAAGCACGCGACATGGAAACACTCTCTCCGGGGTGGGGGTGGGCAGCGCCGATCGTTCATGGGCACGGCTGCGCTGCGGGGAGTCGAAGGGTACGCACGCGGACGCGACGGCGAAACACCACCACGGAACCCAGTGTTTCCGGCGCGTGGATGCGAGCAAACAAGAACAGGAAGGGATAGAGGCAATTACGCGGTCCCTCTGTCCTTGAACGTGCGGCTTTGACTCCAGGCACCATTCGACCTCAGGAGCAGGTGCCGCCTCGTAGCCCGGGTAAGGCCGAAGGCCGCGCCGCGCCGCCTCAGCACACGCTTGCCCACGCGGTTCAACGCGCCGCCGCGCGCATGAACGATCAGGTGCCACCTCGTAGCCCGGGTAAGGCCGAAGGCCGCCCGGGTGAAGCCCGCCGGAGGGCCCCCGGGTGCGCTTCGCTTACCCCGGCTACGGTGCCTTACGGTCCCTCTCACCCCTCCTTTTCATGCACTGCGTATTTCTCGTGCAGCACCACTGGAGTGACGCGGCGCTGAGAGCGTTTGCGGATCCAAAGGTTGATGGCTTCCACGAACACCGAGAAGCCCATCGCGGTGTAGACGTACCCCTTCGGGATGTGCAGGCCGAATCCGTCGGCAATCAGCACCAGACCGATCATGACGAGGAAGCTCAAGGCGAGCACCTTGACGGTGGGGTGGCGCTCGACGAAGTCCCCGATCGGCCGGGCGAACAACAGCATGAAGCCGATCGAGACCAGGATCGCCGTGACCATGATCCAGCGCTGGTCGACCATGCCCACCGCAGTGATGATCGAGTCCAGCGAAAAAACGATGTCGAGCAGCATGATCTGGGCGATGACGCTGCCGACCGTGGCCGTCACGGCGCCGACGGTCACCTCGTGGGTTGCGCCCTCCAGTTTCTGATGGATCTCGTGGGTGGCCTTGCCGATCAGGAACAGGCCGCCACCGATCAGGATCAGGTCACGCCACGAAAACTCGTGGCCGAACACCGCAAACAAGGGCGCGGTCAGGCCTACGATCCAGGCGATCGCCAACAACAGACCAAGACGGGTGACTGCAGCCAGAGAGATGCCCACCCGCCGCGCCATGTTGCGGTGTTCCGGGGGCAGTCTGCCCGCGAGGATCGAGATGAAAATGATGTTGTCGATGCCAAGCACCAGTTCCAGTGCCGTCAGCGTGGCAAGTGCGATCCAGACTTCGGGATTCGCCAGGGTTTCCATGAGATTTCCTTGATGGGGCTGCGCGAAGCCACGGCGCGCGAATGAGCCGGAGGCAGGGCCATGGCAAGGAAGCGTCGGGCAGACGCGCCTTCGCCGTGGTACGGCGAAGGTCTTGCTCGCAGGCCCGCGAACGGCGGCGGGTCTGCCACTGGACCGGAGCAAACAACGCTCGGATTGACGGCCACAGCGATCGGGAGCTACTCCCCTTCGACAGCGATCCTAGCACGCCACCGTTCGCGATCCCGCGTGCGGAGTTTGCGGATGCCCAAGAGAAGGCCCCGCTGCCGGCGGGGCCTTCCTGCTGGGGCAATTGAAGCTGACCCGGCATTCCGTTGCATTTGCGTGGCGGTATTCACTCCCGCAATCTGGCGGCAACGAAGGCGGAAAAGCTCGGATGCCTGTCCCACGTCTTCCTGAGGTTGCCCTTCTCGACGCGGAAGACTTCGCCGCTGCTGCAATCCAGGACGCGAGGAGACCCGTCGGCCTCGTCTCCAATCCAGACGAGGTGAGCGGGCCACTGGCTGCTATCCCGATATTCGCGGGTGAACTCGATGATGAGTTCCGCGTCGTCCCGCACGCTGGTTTCGTCGATCGCTTCGGGACGCATCGTCTGCAGGAAGCTTGCGTAGTCCGTCGGCAAGGTCACGCCGAGCGCCGCCTCGATGGACGCGATGTCACCGGCGGAGAGCAGGTTGATGGGCGGCGCCGGAATTGACGCGCCGGGCGCACTGCCCTTGCGGGCGGACACCCGCCAGAGGATCAGTGCCGCGACCAGCGCGATCAGGATCAGCAGTGCCGGATGCATACGTGTCGTCCTCTGGTAGCCCGGATAGGCGAAAACGCACCCGGATGAATGTTGATGCGCACCACATTACCGACAGGAAGGATGGATGGGATTGTTTCCCTCTGCCCCGATAGTTCCTTGGGCTTGAAAATGCACGCCTTGTTATCGCGCGCTACGACCCCTGGATCACGCCAGTAGGTTGCCCGGTTGCGGACCGAATGCATCGCGCAATGCCTGCTCGTCATCCACCAGCGCGGCGCGCATACGCTCCGCCGCCAGCGGGCGCACCACCCAACTCACCTTGACGCGGCCCAGGCCCGCTTCGACCAGCGGGATGGCCAGGAAATACGAAGGCCCGGGGCCTACGCAGTACCAGAACGAATCGGATATGTGCCGTGGACCCACCGGGATGTTGAAGACATCGTCGTAGACGAAGCGAACGCCCTGCTTGTAGACCTTGACCACGCGCATCGCCTCACGTAATAGCCCGAGGTCAGCAAGTCGCTGATACTTTGGTCGCGTGACTCAATCTTCATAAGTTTCCTTTCTCCTCCTAAAAAGGAAAGGGCCAGGTTTTTTCAAACCTGGCCCTGCTTTTTCTGCTATACCCTCACCCGCACTTGCTATACCCACAATTCAAGCAAGTAGCGCACCCATCCATGATCACCACCGCCTTCGTGTTGCACTTGTGGCACATGGTCGCGGAGGGCGGGAAACTCGCGCCCTCGCCGGTGACTTCGATGACTTCCTCGGTGCGGGCGTCGGCGTCGCTCATGGCGCCGCCCATCTCCCCGGCGGTGCTTATTTCAGAGTTTTTTTTTGCGCGCTCTTCGTAGACCTTGCGCTTCTCGGCGATTAGCGCGCGGGTGGCGTCGCTCATTTCCGGGTCGTGCATCAGGCCGATGGACTTGAGGTGCTCTTCGACCACGGCGCCGATCTCGGCGACCAGGGACGGCATGTAGACGCCGCCGGCCTTGAAGTAGCCGCCGCGCGGGTCGAACACGGCGCGCATCTCGTCGACCAGGAAGGTGACGTCGCCGCCCTTGCGGAACACGGCGGACATGATGCGGGTCAGGGCGACGATCCACTGGAAGTGGTCCATCGACTTGGAATTGATGAAGACCTCGAACGGGCGGCGCAGCTCGTGCTCGGTGCCCGGGTTGAGGACGATGTCGTTGATCGTCACGTACATGGCGTGCTCGACCAGCGGCGTCTTGATCTTGTAGGTGCTGCCGATCAGCACTTCCGGGCGCTCGACGCGCTCGTGCATCTGGATGACGTCGGCGACGGGCTTGGCTTCGGCCTCGGCGGCGGCGCGCGAGACGGATTCGGCCTTCACGGCTTCCTTGGCCTTGTCGTCGGCGGTGACGACGGCGTAGCCCTTGATCTTCTTGTTGATTTTGACGGTCATCGTCGGGTCCTTCGTGTCTCGGCTTGTCCTTCGACTTCGCGCCTTCGGCGCTGCGCTCAGGACGAACGGGTTCTTCTGAAAAGTGGTTCAGTGCGGTCACCGCGCCCGCGCGGGGCGCGGTGACCAATCGGGACTTTCTGTTCTGGTTACTGCGTTACGTCGTACTGCTTTTGCTCAGCGTGCGGCCTTCTTCGCTGCCTTCCTTGCCGGACGGCGGGCCGTCTTTTTCGCCGCCTTCCTGGCGGCCTTCTTCGGAGCCGCCTTGCGGGCGGTCTTCCTTGCAGCGGCCTTGCGGGCCGGTGCCTTGCGCGCGGCGGTTTTCTTCGTCGCCTTGCGTGCAGTCTTCTTTGCGGCGGCCTTGCGCGTGGCCTTCTTCGCGGTCGCCTTGCGGGCCGTCTTCTTCGCGGCCGTCTTGGTCGACTTCTTCGCAGCCTTCTTGGCGGCCTTCTTCGTCGTCTTCTTGCCGGCGACCTTGGCGCGCAGCGCGCTGGCTTCCTTCTTGGCCGCGGCGGAGGCGGAGGCGAGCGTCTTCTTGGCCTTGCTGACGGCCTTGCTCGCGGCCTTCTTCGCCTTGGTGGCGCGCTTCTTCACGGCCTTGACCACCGCCGTGTTGGCGATGGCATCGGCGGCGTTGCTGGCGGTTTCCTTCACCGTTTCGGCGGCCTGCGACAGGGTCGCCGCCACTCCATTCCCGTTGCTCATGTGCCCTCCTCGCGGGCGCTATGCCTTGCTGGTTTTATCGGGGACAAACAATCGGAAGTGCGGGTTGCTGCTTGTTGCGGTTCGATCCTATACCTGCGGCGGGTCGAAAGCGTGGTGAATCGGATTGGTGGTGGCTGAATCGCTTTTCAGGTTTGGGGTAGTCCTTGCGCCAGCGGCGTGCCCCTCATCCGGCGCTTTGCGCCACCTTCTCCCCGCGGTGCGGGGAGAAGGTCAGCACTCAGAACTTGCCGTAATAGCCTTCCTTGAGGGCGTCGAACAGGTTGGCGGCGGTATGCATCTCGCCGTCGTATTCGATCTGTTCGTTGCCCTTGACCTCGACCACGCTGCCGTCTTCCAGCTCGAAGCGGTAGGTCGTGTTCTCCAGGTCCTGCTCCTTCACCAGCACGCCCTGGAAGGCGGCGGGGTTGAAGCGGAAGGTGGTGCAGCCCTTCAGGCCCTGCTCGTGGGCATAGCGGTAGATGTCCTTGAAGTCCTCGTACGGGTAGTCCGTGGGGACGTTCGCGGTCTTGGAGATCGAGGAGTCCACCCACTTCTGCGCGGCGGCCTGGACGTCGACGTGTTCCTTCGGGGTGATGTCGTCGGCGGCGATGAAGTACTCGGGCAGCTTCGCCTCGGCGTCCTCGCTGAACGGCATCGCCTTCGGGTTCACCAGCTCGCGGTAGGCGAGCAGTTCGTACGAATAGACGTCGACCTTTTCCTTGGTCTTCTTGCCTTCGCGGATCACGTTGCGGCTGTAGTGGTGGGCGAAGGACGGCTCGATGCCATTCGACGCGTTGTTGGCCAGCGACAGCGAGATGGTGCCGGTCGGGGCGATCGAGCTGTGGTGGGTGAAGCGGGCGCCGACTTCGGCCAGCTCGTCCACCAGTTCCGGCGCGACCGTGGCGACGCGCTGCATGTAGCGCGAATAGCGCGCGTGCAGGGTCTTGCCCTCGATCTCCTGGCCGAGCTTCCAGCCGTCCTTCACCATTTCCGGACGCTTGCGCAGCATCTCGGCGGTGACGGTGAAGCGCTCGTCCATGATCGGCGCGGGGCCCTTCTCCTTCGCCAGCGACAGGCCCATTTCCCAGCCAGCCACGGCCATCTCGCGGGCGATGCGCTCGGTGAACTCGCACGACTCCTTCGAGCCGTACTTCATCCTGAGCATGGTCACGGTCGAACCCAGGCCGAGGAAGCCCATGCCGTGGCGGCGCTTGCGCATGATCTCGTTGCGCTGCTGCTCCAGCGGCAGGCCGTTCACTTCCACGACGTTGTCGAGCATGCGGGTGAACACGCGCACGACTTCCTTGTATTCCTCCCAGTCGAAGGAGGCCTCGTCGGTGAAGGGCTTGCGCACGAACTTGGTCAGGTTGACCGAGCCGAGCAGACAGGCGCCGTAGGCCGGCAGCGGCTGCTCGCCGCAGGGGTTGGTCGCGCGGATGTTCTCGCACCACCAGTTGTTGTTCATCTCGTTGACGCGGTCGATCAGGATGAAGCCAGGCTCGGCGTAGTCGTACGTCGAGACCATGATCATGTCCCACAGGTGGCGGGCCTTGATGTGGCCGTAGATCCTGCAGGCCACCAGGCCGTCGTCGCGCACGATGTAGTTGCGGTGGGTCGGCCACTCGCGCCACACGACCTGCTCGGCGTTCTTCAGGTCGATGTCGCCCATTTCCTTTTCGTTGACCGGGAACACCAGCGGCCAGTCGCCGTCGTTGTTGACCGCGTCCATGAAGCCGTCGGTGATCAGCAGCGAGAGGTTGAACTGGCGCAGGCGGCCGTCTTCGCGCTTGGCGCGGATGAAGTCCTTCACGTCGGGGTGCGACACGTCGAACGTGCCCATCTGCGCGCCGCGGCGGCCACCGGCCGAGGACACGGTGAAGCACATCTTGTCGTAGATATCCATGAAGGACATCGGGCCGGAGGTGTACGCGCCGGCACCGGCGACGAAGGCGCCGCGCGGACGCAGGGTCGAGAACTCGTAGCCGATGCCGCAGCCGGCCTTCAGGGTGAGGCCCGCCTCGTGGACCTTCTCGAGGATGCCGTCCATCGAATCCTCGATGGTGCCCGACACCGTGCAGTTGATCGTCGAGGTCGCGGGCTTGTGTTCCAGGGCGCCGGCGTTGGACGTGATGCGGCCGGCGGGGATCGCCCCGCGGCGCAGCGCCCAGACGAAGCGCTCGTACCAGTAGGCCTGCTTCTCGGTGTTCGGCTCGGCTTCGGCCAGGGCCTTGGCGACGCGCTGGTAGGTGGCGTCGATGTCGGCGTCCACGGCGACGCCGGACTTGGTCTTCAACCGGTACTTCTTGTCCCAGATGTCCTGGGACGCCGGCTGCATCGGGATTTCCTGTTCGGCCATGGGGGTCTTGACTGCCTCGAGGCGTACCGTGCTCATGCCTTGCGTTCTCCTGTTGCCTTGGGCGACAGGTCGGGCCCCGGCGCCATGCTGTTCTTATGGTTGTGTGCTGCCTGTCACATCACCCCACAACGCCGACGGCCCGGCACGCGATCGATGCCCTGAAATGCTCCTTCGAGAGTTCCGGATCGCGTCGCGCTGGCTTCGGTTTTTTCGTGGGTCCTCGGGTCGATTGCCGACCCGGTCTGCTCCTGCCGGACGCCGCTCCCCTGCGTCTACCGGCCTTGTCCTGACCTCCAAGCCTACCCCTAAGCTTGGGCTTCTTCCGTCGAGCCAACCACAAGATGTAGTGGCGGGACGGGGGTCAAACCTAAACCGCACCCCTACCTAAGTCAACCCGTTTTTTGTGAATCGCACAGCCGCGCAAGTGGCCGGACTGGCGCGCAACTTGCGTTGGCGCGGCCTCGCGCCGGCCGCGCACGCCGGGAAACTTCATCGCCGGTTCGGCGGTCTGCACCGACACTGGGAGGTGCCGGCGAGGCTTGAAATCACGCCTCGCGCCGCGATTGTTTCCTCCTCCCGCCCTTTCCTTCCCGATCCTTTCCCGACCGCCCATGCGCCTGTCGAATGCCCACAAGACCCTGATCGCCCTGTCCGCCGCCGCGGCCTTCGGCGGCTTCGCCGCGACCGCGATGCGCGATGCCCTGGATTCCCCGGCCGAAGCCGCGCCGCTGGCCGCGTCCGCGGCCGTGCCCGCCGTCGGCGCCCTGCCCGCCGCGGTCGGCACCACGCCGCTGCCCTCGCTCGCGCCGATGCTGGCGCGCGTGACGCCCGCGGTGGTCAGCGTGCACACCCGCCAGCGCGTGCGCGTGGGCGTGGGGCCGTTCGGCAACGATCCGTTCTTCCGCCGCATGTTCCCGGAACTGACCCAGGAGCGGATCAACGAGTCGCTGGGTTCGGGCGTGATCGTCGATGCCGCGCGCGGCCTCATCCTGACCAACCACCACGTGATCGAAGGCGCCGACGAGGTCTCGGTGACGCTGGCGGACGAGCGCACCTTCAAGGCCGAATTCGTCGGCTCCGATCCCGACACCGACGTGGCGGTGATGCGGATCAAGGCAGACAAGCTCAGCGCGCTGCCGCTGGCCGACTCCACCCAGCTGAAAGTGGGCGACTTCGTGGTCGCGGTGGGCAATCCGTTCGGCATCGGCCAGACGGTCACCTCGGGCATCGTCTCGGCCGTCGGCCGCAGCGGCCTGCGCGGGCTGGGCTACCAGAACTTCATCCAGACCGACGCGTCGATCAATCCGGGCAATTCCGGCGGCGCGCTGGTGAACCTCAACGGCGAGCTGGTCGGCATCAACACCGCCAGCTTCAATCCGCGCGGCTCGATGGCCGGCAACATCGGCCTGGGCTTCGCCATTCCCACCAGCATCGCGCGCGGCGTGATGGAACAGCTGATCGCCACCGGCGAAGTGCGTCGCGGCACGCTCGGCGTGGAAACGCAGGACGTCGATCCGCGCATCGCCGCGGGCCTGGGCCTGAGCGAAGCGCGCGGCGCGGTGGTCACGCGCGTGTTCGCCAATTCGGCCGCGGCGCAGGCCGGGCTGAAGGTCGGCGACGTGATCGTCGGCGCCAATGGTGGCCATCTCGACGATCGCAACAGCCTGCGCAACTTCGAGGGCCTGCAGGCGGTGGGCAGCCGCGTCACCCTCGACGTGGTCCGCGACGGCAAGCCGCTGCAACTGTCCGCCACGCTGCGCGAGCAACCGCGCTCGCTGGCCGGCGCCGAGCTCGATCCGCGCCTGGACGGCGCGACCTTCGCCGAGCTGCCCGCCTCGCTGCGCCAGTCCGGCGCCGGCGGCGTGCTGGTCGAGGACGTCCGGCGCGGCAGCCGCGCCGCACGCAACGGCCTGCAGAAGGGCGACATCGTGATTGCCTCGACCAGCGGCGAATTCGACGACCTGCCCGGCTTCCGCGCCAGCTTCACGCGTGACCCGGCAAGGTTGGTGTTCCGCGTGATCCGGGGTGGCGATCGCGGCGAGATCGAGATGCAGTAAGCGCGACACCACGCGTTCCCGACTACCCTGCTGCGACCGCTTCGCCCACTTCCAGGAGAACGAACATGTCCCCTACCAGCACCGATGGCATGAAGTCCCACCTCGGCGAAGCCGGCGGCCACCTCAAGCAGGCCGCGGTCGATACCGGTGAAGCGCTGCGCAACGCCGCAGGCGCCGCCGCCGACGAACTGCGCCTGGGCAAGGCGAACGTGAAAGCCGATCTGGCCGATGGCGCGTACGCCGGCCTGAGCGCGGCCGAGCAGGCCGGTGGCGCGGCGCGCGAGCAGATGGATGCCTTGATGGACAAGGGCCGCGACCTGATCGACAGCGCCGCCGAACTGATCCGCGAGCGTCCGCTGGCCTCGTTCGGCGTCGCCTTCGCGGCGGGCTGGATCATCGCCAAGCTCGCGCGCGGCGGCGGCGACCGCTGAGCTCTCGCCTGTAGCCCGGGCGAGGCCGACGGCCTGCGTCGCAGGGACGTTGTCGGGAACGTTCCCGCACAGGTCGCACTTGCCCGGGCTACTCTTCGGCACCCGACACCGAATCCGGCTCGCCTCGATGGACGAACCGCGCAGCGACGACGACACGCCTGCCTCGCCCGGTGCCGCACCGGGCCCGCAGGCGCCTGCCCCCGATCTGGCCGAATCGCTGCGCGAGATCGGCGCCGCCGGCCGCGCCGGACTGGGCGCGGCGAGCGATGCGGCCAAGGCGTTGCGCGTCCTCGTCAGTGCGGATCTCTCGCTCGCCCGCAGCGCCTTCGGGCGCGCGCTGGCGTTCACCGGCGTGGCCGTCGCCTTCGGCGGATCGGCGTGGATGCTGCTGATGGCCGCGCTCACCGCGGTACTGCACGACGCGCTGGGCTGGTCGTGGACGCTGTCGCTGGCGACCTGCGCCGCGCTGAGCATCGCGGTCACCGCGCTGGGCGTGTGGCGCGCGATGCACTACTTCGAACACACCCGCCTGCAGGCGACGCGACGCCAGCTGGCGCGGCTGGGGATCGGCGAACTGGCCGACTTCATGCCCCAGCCGGGCTCGCACGAATCGACCGAACAGGCGGCCGAGCGCGTGGCCGAAGCCAGTGCCGACGCGCCGCCGAAGAAGGGCCTTGGCGTCGACGTGACGCCGCCCTGACCACACGCCGAGCGACGACGGACAGCGCATGGGTTTCAAGCAACTGCTGACGAAGGTGCAACAGGCCGAAGCCGCGCTGGAAACGCGCGAGCGTCGCGTCGCGGCGGAATGGCGGCACCTGCAGGCGACGTGGCGCGACGCGTGGACGCCGGGCCGCGTGGTGATCGCCGGTCTGGTGAGCGGCTTCCTCGTCGGCCGCGCGCAGCCGTTGCGGGCGGTCGCACGCAGCGGGCAATGGATGCAGCTGGTGACGATGCTGTCCGGACTGTTCGCCGGCGGCAGCGCGCAGGTCGCGGCGGAACAGGCCGGCGAAGCCGCGGACACGGCGGAAAGCGTCGCCGATGCCGTGGTGCCCGATGCGGTGCCGCCCAATGCCGTGTCGCCGCAGGCACCTGCGTCCACGGCGTCTTCCACTTCTTCCGCCAGGTCCTGAGCCGTGCCGCTGCCCGAAGCCGCCTCCGCAGCCGAACCCGAACCCGCGACCAGCCCCGGCGCGGGCGGCGACACCATCCCCAACGCGCCGCCGACCGCGCCGCGTCCGCGTTCGTCCGTCGCGGCGGTCGTGATCGCGACCGTGCTTGTCGGCACCGTGCTGTGGGCCGCGCAGGGCCTGATCCTGCCGGTGCTGCTGTCGATGTTCTTCGCGCTGATCGGCAACCCGATCATCCGCGTGCTGCAGCGCCTGTGGCTGCCGCGCTTCCTCGCCGCGCTGCTGGTGCTGGTGGGCGGGCTGTTCCTCACCGGCGCGCTCGCCAACCAGCTGGTGGAACCGGCCGGCGAATGGGTGCGGCAGGCACCGCGCGAACTCAAGGAACTGGCGCCGAAGCTGCGCGAGATGTTCAAGCCGGTGCGCGAGGCCAACCGCGCCGCGGAGAATTTCGCGCTCGCCGCCGGTGGCGAATCCAGGCCCGTGCAGGTGGTGCGCACCGAGGTCAACGATCCGTACCGCGCCCTGACCACCACGCCGCGCATGCTCGCCTCGGTGCTCGCAGTGGTGCTGCTGACGTTCTTCTTCATGGTCTATGGCGAAAACCTGCAGGGCAATGCGATCGCGCTGCTGCACAGTCGCCAGCAGAAGAAGCTCACGGTCGGGATCCTGCAATCGATCGAGGCCGAGCTGTCGCGCTACGTGCTCACCATCAGCCTGATCAACGCGGTGGTGGGACTGGTGTTCGCCGTCGCGTTGCACCTGCTCGGCCTGCCGCTGCCCGAAGCGCTGCTGTGGGGCACGATGGCCGCGCTGCTCAACTACGCACCCTACGTCGGCCCGCTGGTGGGCATGGCGGTGATGCTGCTGATCGGCCTGACCGAATTCGACGGGCTCAAGGCGCTCGCGCCGTCGGGCATCTACCTGTTCCTGCATACGCTCGAAGGCCAGTTCGTCACGCCGATCGTGCTGGGCCGGCGCATGCGGTTGTCGCCGCTGGTGCTGATCCTCGGGCTGATGGTGTTCGGCACGATGTGGGGAATCATCGGCCTGCTGCTGGCGGTGCCGCTGCTGGTGTGCGTGAAGCTGATCCTGGAACGCACCGAGGGCATGGACGGATGGGCCCGGCTGCTGGAATGAGGCGACGCGGAAAACTGACTCGGTCAGGTAACTGACTTGGGAAAACGCGATGCCGGGCAGGCGGGGTTTAGAATTACGCCCGTGGAGCCATTCCCCGTCAGCGCCGTCACCCTCGATCTCGACGACACCCTGTGGCCATTCGCGCCGATCGGGGCGCGGATAGAGCGCACGCTGCACGCGTGGATGGAACAACACAGCCCGCAGACCGCCGCGCGTTTTCCCATCGAGGAAATGCGTGCGTTGCGCGACTGCGTGGTCGCCGAGCATCCGCAGCACGCGCACGATCTCAGCCTGCTGCGCCGCCTGACCATCGAGCGCGCGCTGCGCGACAGCGGCGAGGACGTCGCGCTGGCCGAGGCGGCCTACGCGATCTTCTTCGCCGAACGCAACCGCGTCGAGTTCTATCCCGACGCGCCCGACGCGCTGCGCCGCATCGCCGCGCGCGTTCCGGTGGCGGCGGTGAGCAACGGCAATGCCGACCTCGCCGCGATCGGCATCCACCACCACTTCCGCTTCCAGCTCGGCGCGCGCGAACACGGCGCGGCCAAACCCGAGCCCAGCATCTTCCACGCCGCCTGCGCGCGCCTGGGCGTACCGCCGGCGCACGTGCTGCACGTGGGCGACGACATCGAGATGGACGTCGTCGGCGCCGCGAGCGCGGGACTGCGCAGCTGCTGGATCAACCGCGATCGCCTGGCCTGGCCGCACGCCGACGTGCGCCCCGACCTGGAATTCGCTTCGCTCGCCGCACTGGCCGACTGGCTGGATGCGCACCCCTCATCCGCACAGGAACACGTCGCCGCATGACCTTGCCCGCCGGCCTCACCCTCGATTCCACCGATGCGCTGCCGCTGCACGTGGTCACGCGCGCGGATTTCGCCGAATGGCGCGGCGCGCAGCCGGCGCCGGTCGGCACCTGGCTGGATGCGCAGGGCTTCGACGGCAGCGCCTACTCCGCGCTGGTGGTGCCCGATGCCGACGGCAGCATCGCCGCCGCGGTGATCGGTGTCGGCGACCGCCTCGATCCCGCCGCCTACGGCCACGCGCCCTACGCGCTGCCGGCGCGCGCGTGGCGCCTGGTCGATCCGCTCGATGCGGCCGAAACCGCCGCGCTGCAAGTGGGCTGGGGTTTGGGCAGCTATCGCTTCACTCGCTACAGGCAGCCGCTGCGCGCGCCCGCGACGCTGGCGCTGGAGGGCGACGTCGACGAGGTCCTCGCCGAACTCGCCGCGTGCCTGCGCGTGCGCGACCTGGTCAACACGCCGACCGAGCACATGGGCCCCGACCAGCTCGAGCAGGTGTGCTGCGAACTCGCCGAGCGCCACGGCGCGCACATCGAAGTGGTCAGCGGCGACGACCTGCTGGCGCAGAACTACCCGGCGATCCACGCCGTCGGCCGCGCCTCGCACCGCGCACCGCGCCTGATCGCGCTGCGCTGGGGCAATGCCGCGCACCCGCACGTCGCGATCTGCGGCAAGGGCGTGTGCTTCGACACCGGCGGACTGGATCTCAAGCCCGCCGACGGCATGCGCAACATGAAGAAGGACATGGGCGGCGCCGCGCACGCGATCGCCCTGGCCGAATGGATCATGGCGCGCGCATTGCCGCTGCGGATCAGCCTGTTCGTGCCGGCGGTGGAGAACTCGGTCGGCCCGAATGCGTTCCGTCCGGGCGAAGTCATCGCCACGCGCGCCGGCATCACTGTCGAAATCGACAACACCGATGCCGAAGGCCGCGTGGTGCTCTGCGATGCGCTCGCCCGCGCCGCCGAAGACCGGCCCGAACTGCTGCTGGATTTCGCCACGCTCACCGGTGCCGCGCGCATCGCGCTCGGCCCCGATCTGCCGGCGGTGTACGCCAACGACGACGCCGTCGCCGCGGCGTGGCTGGACGCCGGCACGCGCCTGCGCGATCCGCTGTGGCGCATGCCGCTGTGGCGTCCGTACTGGCGCTACCTGACCAGCAGCGTGGCCGACATCGCCAACGGCGGCCCGTCGAAGATGGCGGGCAGCATCACCGCGGCGCTGTACCTCGAGCGCTTCGTGCCCGCGCAGCAGAAGTGGGCGCACCTGGACGTCTACGCCTGGAACGACAGCGACCGCCCGGGCCGTCCCACCGGCGGCGAAGCGCAGGGTCTGCGCGCAGCGTACGCAATGCTGAAGGCGCGCGCGGGCGGTTGAGTCCGATGTGCGCGGCGCGCGGATTCACCGCGCAGCTTTGCGCTCCTTCACCTATCCGGTTCCGCGATGCGGCCGTGCGCGTAGCGCAGGCGGGGCGAAGAATCGCACCGAACGCCTCTGACTTCTCTTCTCCCCGCTTCGGCGTGGAAGATGCCCGAAGAGCCTGCCCCCGAATGCTTTAATCGGGGGCAGATGAGCGGCTTTTGATTTGCCGTCGTCACCCGCGCCACCACCCTTCACCCTGCGTCACTGCGCGACGCGGCCCCTCGCCCCACAAGCGGGGCGAGGGGTGAACGGGAAAAGGCGCCCCACAGAAACTTACTTCCGGCAGGTTGGCGCCTGCGGCTCGTTGCGTCCACACTGGCGCCCGCTTTGCCGGATCGGGCCTCTCTGTCGAGAATCGCCACGCCCGTTCGTCGCCTTCCGGCAAGTCATCGTCAGCGCACGCGGGCAGCGCCCGCCCGATCGAGGAAGAAGGTCTGTCCGGGATGAACAACTCCGATCTGCTCAAGGAACTCCGCATCGACCGCAGCACGCCGCCGCCGGCGCCTTCGCGCACCGGCCTGTGGATCGGCCTCGGCATCGCGGGCGCCATGGTGGCGCTGGCGCTCGGCGTCTGGGCCGTGTTGGGCCGCAGCGACGCGATCGAGGTGAAGACCGCCGAGGTCACCGCGCTGGGCAACGCCGGAGGCAGCGCCTCGGTGCTCGACGCCACCGGCTACGTCGTCGCCCGGCGCATGGCCACCGTGTCCGCCAAGATCACCGGCAAGGTGCGCGAGGTGCTGATCGAGGAAGGCCAGCGCGTCGAAGCCGGCCAGGTCATGGCCACGCTCGATCCGATCGATGCCGACGCCCAGCGCGATCTCGCCGCTTCGCAGCTCGCCGCCGCGCGCAGCGAAATCGCCGCGGTGCAGGCGCAGCTCAAGGAAGCCGAAGCGAATGCCAATCGCCTCAGCGGCCTGGCGCAGCAGCAGCTGGTGTCGAAGTCGCAGTACGACCAGGCGATCGCCGAACGCGATGCGCTGCGTGCGGGGCTGCAGACCGCGCAACGCAACGCGCAGGTGGCCAACGATGGCCTGCGCATCGCCGCGCAGGGCGTGGACAACACCATCGTGCGCGCGCCGTTCGCCGGCGTGGTGATCGCCAAGGCCGCGCAGCCGGGCGAGATCGTCTCGCCGCTGTCGGCGGGCGGCGGCTTCACCCGCACGGGCATCGGCACGATCGTCGACATGGATTCGCTCGAGGTCGAGGTCGAGGTCGGCGAAGCCTTCATCGGCCGCGTGCATCCGAAGATGCCGGTGGAAGCCACGCTCAACGCCTATCCGGACTGGAAGATCCCGGCCGAAGTGATCGCGATCATCCCGGCCGCCGATCGCGGCAAGGCCACGGTCAAGGTGCGCGTGGCGCTCAAGCAGAAGGACGCGCGGATCGTGCCCGACATGGGCGTGCGCGTGGCCTTCCTCGAAGCCGCCCGTCCCGCCACGACCGTGCGGCCCGGCGTGCTGGCCCCGGCGGCCGCGATCGTGCAGCGCGAGGGCAAGGACATCGCCTTCGTCGTCGCCGACGGCAAGGCGCAGCAGCGCGAAGTCTCGCTCGGCCGCACGCTCGGCGAGGACCGCGAGGTGCTCGCCGGCCTCGCCGGCGGCGACACCGTCGTGATCGATCCGCCGCAGAAGCTGGCCGACGGCGCGCGCGTGCAGGTGGCGCGCGAGGAATCCGGCGACGCCGCGAACAACGACTGACACACCCACTGCAAGGAACCAGGGAGCACCGCATGTCCACCCTCGTCAGCATCCGCAACCTGCACAAGACCTACCAGCGCGGCCCGGAAAAGGTCGACGTCCTGCATGGAATCGACATCGACATCGACCGTGGCGATTTCGTCGCGCTGATGGGCCCGTCGGGTTCGGGCAAGACCACCCTGCTCAACCTGATCGGCGGCCTGGACTCGCCCAGCAACGGCCAGATCGAGGTCGACGGCCAGCGCATCGACACGATGAGCTCGGGCCAGCTCTCGCAGTGGCGCAGCCACAACGTCGGCTTCGTGTTCCAGTTCTACAACCTGATGCCGACGCTCAATGCGCAGAAGAACGTCGAACTGCCGCTGCTGCTGACCCGGCTGTCGGCGGCGCAGCGCAAGCGCAATGCCGAGATCGCACTCGAGCTCGTCGGCCTGAAGGATCGCGGCAAACACCGTCCGTCCGAGCTCTCCGGCGGCCAGCAGCAGCGCGTGGCGATCGCGCGCGCCATCGTCTCCGACCCCACCCTGCTGATCTGCGACGAACCCACCGGCGACCTCGACCGCCAGTCCGCCGAGGAAATCCTGACCCTGCTGCAGACGCTCAACCGCCAGCACGGCAAGACGATCGTGATGGTCACGCACGATCCCAAGGCCGCCGAATACGCCACCCACACCCTGCACCTCGACAAGGGCACTCTCGTCGAGCAGGCCACGCACGCGTACGCGTGATCCGGGAGGCATCGCGATGAAATATCTCCACCTCATATGGGCGGCGCTGTTCCGCAGCAAGACGCGGACCTTCCTCACGCTGTTCTCGGTCATGACCGCGTTCTTCCTGTTCGGCATGCTCGATTCGGTGCGCGTGGCCTTCAACTCGGGCGGCAGCGTTACCGGCGCCAACCGCATGATCACCTCCTCGCGGCTGTCGCTGACGCAGATGCTGCCGTACAGCCTGGATCCGCAGATCCGCGCGATCCCCGGCGTGAAGCGTTCCTCGTACGCGGCCTGGTTCGGCGGCATTTACCGCGACCCGAAGAATTTCTTCCCGAATTTCTCGGTCGGTCCCGGCTACTTCGACGTGTACCCCGAATTCGAGTTGCCCGCCGGGCAACGCAAGGCGTGGGAAGCCGACCGCACCGGCGCCATCGTCGGCGAGCAGCTGGCGAAGAAGTTCGGCTGGAAGATCGGCGACACGATCCCGCTGCAGGCGACGATCTTCCCGACCAAGGGCAGCAACGACTGGCAGTTCAAGCTCGACGGCATCTTCCGCATCCGGGACGAAAAGCGCCGCGGCAACGAGAACATGCTGGTGTTCCACTGGAACTACTTCGACGAGGCCAACGATTACGTGAAGGGCCGCGTCGGCTGGTACATCCTGCAGGTCGACGACGCCTCGCATGCCGACCGCGTGTCGAAGGCGATCGACGCGCTGTCCGCCAATTCCGACCACGAAACCAAGACCCAGACCGAGGAGGCCTTCAACCAGGCCTTCATCAAGCAGATCGGCGACATCGGCCTGATCGTCTCGGCGATCATGGGCGCGGTGTTCTTCACCCTGTTGCTGCTGACCGGCAACACCATGGCCCAGGCGGTGCGCGAACGCATCCCCGAGCTGGCAGTGCTCAAGACCATCGGCTTCACCAACCGCAGCGTGCTGCTGCTGGTCCTGGCCGAATCGGTGCTGCTGGTCGGACTGGGCGCCGTGCTCGGACTGGCGCTCGCACCCCTGGCGATGATCGCGACGACGAAGGGCAGCGGCGGCTTCATCCAGCTGCCGTCCAGCCTGCCGCCGGAAAGCTGGATCACCGGCCTCGTGCTCATGCTGGTGTTCGGCGTGCTTGCCGGGCTGCTGCCCGCGCTGCGCGCGATGCGCCTGAACATCGTCGACGCCCTCGCGGGCCGCTGAGGAGATTCGCATGTCCAAGACCAAACGTTTCTTCTCCGGCCTGCTGACCATCGTCGTGCTCGTCGTGGCGCTGGTGGTGTGGATCGTCCTGCCGTGGTTCGCGGTGGCGGCCATTGCGCTCGCGGTAGCCGCGTGGCTTGCGTTCACCCGCAGCGGCGCACTCGCGCTGGCCGCCACGCGCATCGGCATCGCGGGCCTGCCGCAACGCTGGGGCGCCTCGTCGGTGATCGTGATCGGCATCGCCGGCGTGGTCGGCGTGCTGGTGGCGATGCTCGCGATGGGCGAGGGCTTCAAGGCCACCCTGTCGAACACCGGCGGGTCCGACACGGCGATCATCCTGCGCGGCGGTTCGCAGGCCGAGACCAACTCGGTGATCACGCGCGACCAGGAACCGCTGGTGTCCAACCTGCCCGGCATCCGGCGTGGCGCGGACGGCCGCCCGGTGTCCTCGCCCGAGCTGTCGCAGGTGGTGAACCTGCCCAGCAAGGCGGACGGCACCGACACCAACGTGCAGTTCCGCGGCGTGGGTCCTTCCGCGTGGGCCTTGCGCCCCAACCTGAAGATCGTCGAAGGCCGCCGGTTCACGCCGGGCATGCGCGAGATGGTCGTGGGCCGCGGCGCTCAGCACCAGTTCGCGGGCCTCGAGGTCGGCAAGCAGGTGCGGCTCGCCAACCAGGCCTGGACGGTCGTCGGCGCGTTCGAATCCGGCGATTCGCACGAATCGGAACTGTGGGCGGATGTCGACGTGCTCGGCCCGACCTACCAGCGCAGCGCCTATCAGTCGGTCACCGTGGCGCTGGACGGCAAGAACGGCTTCAAGCAGCTGGCCGCCGCGCTGGCCGCCGATCCGCGCCTCAAGCTCGATGCGATGACCACGCACGACTACTACGCCAAGCAGAGCGAGGCCCTGACCAAGTTCCTGCGGATCCTGGGCATCGTGATCGGCACGATCATGGCGGTGGGCGCGATCTTCGGCGCGCTCAATTCCATGTACGCGGCGGTGGCCGGCCGCTCGCGGGAGATCGCGACCATGCGCGCGCTCGGTTTCCGCGGATCGCCGGTGGTCGTGGCGGTGATGCTGGAGACGATGCTGCTCGCACTGCTCGGCGGCCTGCTCGGCGCGCTGGTGGCGTGGCTCGCGTTCAACGGGCACACGGTGTCGACGCTGGGCAACAACTTCAGCCAGGTCGTGTTCCAGTTCCGGGTCTCGCCCGCATTGCTGTGGACGGGGTTGAAGTGGGCCCTGGGCATCGGCCTGGTCGGCGGGCTGTTCCCGGCGCTGCGCGCCGCACGCCTGCCGGTGACCGAGGCGCTGCGCGCCGCCTGAGTACCCGCGCCGCGCAGACAGCGAACAGGCCGCGAGCGATCGCGGCCTGTTTGCTTTCCGGCTACCGATACTTCGCTGCCGCGCGCTGCGCTGCAGTCGCGCGGGGGCTACCCGCTCACTCCGGCAACGCGGCGCGGAAATGAAGGCATTCGATGCCGAAACCTTCGCGGAAATAGAAGCGGTGCGCGCCTTCGCGCTTCACGTGCGAGATCAGCTGGATCTGGCTGCAACCCAGCGCCCGCGCTTCGTCCTTCAAGCGTGCGACAAGGCGTGAACCATAGCCGCGCGAGCGGGCATGTTCGTCGGTGACCAGATCGTCGACGTACAGCAACCGGCCGCAGTACAGCATGTTCATCACGCGATACGTCGCCACCGCGCGGACGACACCGCCATCGCGCAGCGCCAGCAGCTGCAGCCCGTCGCTGGCTTCGAGCGCGCGCATCGTTGCCACGTAGTCCCCGCGCCGCAGTTGCGGGCGCAGCTGGCTCATGACGTCGAAGGTCGCGGCGATGTCCGCGTCGCTGCGCGCGTGCGCGATCGCAATCGCAATCGCGTCCACTCAGGCCTTGCCTGCGGCGACGGCGGCCGGAGCCGCGGACTGGCGTCGCGCGCGCAGCGCACCGTCCAGCGCGAACACCGCCAGGCCGATCCAGATGAAGACGAAACCGATCAGGCGGTCCTGGTCGAAGGCTTCATGGAACACGAACACGCCGGTGAGGAATTGGAGCGTCGGCGCGATGTACTGCAGCAGCCCGACCACCGACAGCGGCACGCGCCGCACCGCGAAGGCGAAACCGATCAGCGGCAACGCGGTCAGCGCGCCGCCGATGACCAGCAACGCATCGAGGCCCAGGCCCCAGCCCGGCGCGCCCTCCAGCGGCAGGAAACCGCCCTGCCCGTGCGATTCGCCCCACACCAGCACCGCCAGCGCGGGCAGGAACAGGTACACGCTTTCCACGCCGAGGCCGGTGACCGCATCGATCGCCAGCAGCTTGCGCAGCAGGCCGTACAGCGCGAACGACAGCGCCAGGCTGATCGCGATCCACGGCGGCTGGCCGAACCGCGTCGTGAGCCACAGCACGCCGGCGGTGGCCAGCGCGACGGCGATCCATTGCGCACGCGAGAGGCGCTCGCGCAGGAAGGCGACGCCCAGCACCACGTTCAACAGCGGATTGATGAAGTAGCCCAGGCTGCTTTCCACCACGTGGCCGGCGTTCACCGCCCAGATGTACAGGCTCCAGTTGAAGCCGATGAGCAGGCCGCTCAGGCCCAGCATCCACGCCGCGCGCGGCCGTGCCAGCGCGGCGCGCAGCCAGCCACGGCCGTTCTTCCACAATAGCCACGCCACCACCAGCAGCGTGCTCCACAGCACGCGGTGCGCGACGATCTGCAGCGACGGCACCGCCTTGAGCAGATGCCAGTACAGCGGCATCAGGCCCCACAGCACGAAGGAAGCGATCGCGACCCACAGGCCGGCGCGATGGTCGGCGTTCGTGCTCATGCGGCGGACTCGTCGGCGGCAGGAGCGGGCGCGGGTTTTGCGCGCGCCTTCGCCATCGTGATCGCGACGACGCCGGCGAGGATCACCGCCATCGCGCCCAGGTCGGCGGCGCTGAAGCGTTCGCTCGCCAGCCAGCCGCCGAGCACCACCGCGATCGCCGGATTGACGTAGGCGTAGCTGCCGGCGAGGGCCGGGCGCACGTGATGCAGCAGCCAGATGTAGGCGGAGAAGCCGATGATCGAGCCGAACACGATCAGGTAACCGACCGACAGCAGCCCCTTCGTCGTCGGCCAGCCGTCGAAGCGCTCGCCCAGCGCGAGGCCGACGCCGAGCATCAGCACGCCGCCGCACAGCATCTGCGCCGCCGACGTCATGAACGGCGACGGCAGGTCGCGGCCGCGGCTCCAGATCGAACCGAACGACCAGGCCACCGCCGCGATCAGCAGCGCGACCAGTCCGCGCATCTGTCCACCCAGCGTGCCGCCCGCATTGAGCCACAGCACGCCGACGAACCCGATCGCCAGCCCGATCCACTCCAGCCGGTTGGGATGCTGCCCGCGCATGGCCGCGAACAGCGCCATCCACAGCGGCGCCGACGCCACCGCGACCGCGGCGATGCCCGAGGACACCCATTGCTCGGCCATGGTCACCAGACCGTTGCCCAGGCCCAGCAGCAGCGCGCCCATCACCGCGGTGTTGAGCCACTGCGCGCGCGTCGGCACCGGTTCGCCACGCGCACGCAGCACGACAAACATCAGGCCGCCGGCGATGATGAAACGGATGCCCGCCATCAGCAGCGGCGGCAATCCGCCTTCGAGTGCGAAACGGATCGCGAGATAGGTCGACCCCCAGATCAGGTACACCGCCGCCAGCGCGAGCGCGACGGTCAGCGCGGAAACACGTGGGGAGTGGGTAGCGGCGGCGTTCATGCGTGTGCGGGAACCGGGTGGTCGGTAGGGACGTGGCGTGCGGCGTCGATCTGCCCCAGCAGCCATTGCAGGCCCGCCAGATGCTGCTGGTCGTGACTGCACAGGTAGTGCATCAGGCCGCGCACGGTGACCGGGCCGTAGCCGTCGAACTGCGCCGCGCGCGCGAGATCGCCAGCATGCAGCTTGGACAGCAGGTCGACGGTACGCGCCCGCGCAACGCGGAATTCCATCAGCGCCGCACTGGCGTCGTCGTCGCAGTCGTAGCCGCGTTCAGCGGCCAGCGCATAGCTGTCGATATCGGCCAGCAGCGGTCGTTCCTCATGCAGCGTGCGGTGGAAGCGCACGTGGTAACCCATGATCTCGATGTCGCGGACGTGCAGCACCTGTTCTAGCGCGCTGAAGCGTTCGCTGGGGATGCCGTCCCATGATGGCGGCGTCCAGCGCCGGAAACCGGCCGGCACCGCGGCGTAGTGCGCTTCCAGCTGCTGCGGGAAGGCCGCGAGGGTTTGCAGGGTCGTCTCGATCATGAGTTTCGTTCCCCTCAGGCCAGCCGGCGCGGTTCCAGCGCCAGGCGCAGCGCCAGTCCGCCCAGCACGGTGCCCATGAAATAGCGCTGCGCGGCGAGCCACGCCGGCTTGCGCGCGAACCATGAGGCCAGCCCCGCCGCCGACAGCGCGATCAGCAGGTTGAAGGTGAAGCTGATCGCGATCTGCAGGCTGCCCAGAATGATGCTCTGCACGAACACCGAGCCGCGGTGCGGGTCGACGAACTGCGGCAGGATCGACAGATAGAGCACGGCCGCCTTGGGATTGAGCAGGCAGGTCAGGAAGCCCATGCGGAACAGCTTGGCCCGCGAATCGGGCGGCAGCAGCGCCGGCTGCAGGGGCGATCGCGCGCCCGGCTTCACCGCCTGCCAGGCGAGGTACAGCAGATAGGCGGCACCGGCGAGTTTCAGCGCGTCGTAGGCCAGCGGCACCGCCAGGAACAGCGCGGTCAGACCCGCGGCGGCCGCGGTCATGTGGACGAGGAAGGCGCACACCACGCCCAGCAGCGAGACCACGCCGGCGCGCGGCCCCTGGCTCACCGAGCGGGAGACCAGATAGATCATGTTCGGACCGGGCGTCAGCACCATGACGAGTGCCGTCGCGGCGAACAACAGCAGCTGTTCGAGCGGGATCATCGGGGGAGGAAACGACGTGGGATGCACGACAGCCTATCGGTGCGGCGAGCATCGCGCTTGAAAATACATGCGCGTTGGCGCAAAAATTTTGCATGGTTTCCGCCCCTCTCGCCCTCGACGAATTCGACCACCGCCTGCTCGATCTCCTGCAGCGCGATGCCGGCGTCACGCTCACGGCGCTGGGCGAATCGGTCGGCCTGTCGGCGAGCGCGGTGCAGCGCAGGATCAAGCGCTATCGCGCGAGCGGGCTGATGCGCACGGTCGCGGTGCTCGATCCGGCGCACCTCGCCAATGTCACCCTGGCCACGGTGCTGGTAGCGCTCGAGCGCGAGTCGGCGCGCCACCACGCGGCGCTGCACGCGCGCCTGCGCGCGGCGCCCGAAGTGCAGCAGTGCTATGTGCTCGCCGGCGAATGGGATTACCTGGTCGTGCTCGCCACCACCGGGCTGGCGCATACGCGCGAAGTGGCCGAGCGCCTGTTCGGCGGCGACGACAACCTCAAGCGTTACGAGACGCGCATGGTGTTCGAGGCGGTAAAACAGGGACTCGCCCTGCCGACACGTCCGCCGGGGCGACGCAAGCGCTGACGCAGTCGGCGCGTTCGCGCGGCCGACGCTCGTCTACATTTCCGGGATCGGGAGGCACTCCATGATTTCCACCCCGTCGCCGGGAAAGATCGCGAAGTGCGGATGGTTTTCGAACAGGCGCGCGGCCGCCTCGTGCGATTCGGCCTGCACCACGGTGTAGGCGGCCAGGTTGTTGCGGGTATCGGCGATGCCATCGCCCGTGACGCGCTTGGTCTTTCCCAGCGGCGCACCCTGGTCGACGATGGCGTCGCCCAGCCGCTCGCCCCACTGGTGCCAGGCCTGCATGCCTTCGGCCTCCCGGCGCTTGCGCTCGGCCTCGTCCAACGCCTGCCAACGCGCCATCGCATCGGGCGAACCGGTAAACACGGCCATAAACTTCTTCATTACGCCTCCTCGGGTTGCGGGACGGACGCGGATTGCGTGCCCCTGTTCCGACGACGAGCAGGCAGCGTCATTTTCGACAATGACCGGTCACGGTGCCGCGATTGCACGCCGCGGCGACAACCCGTGGCGGCGCGCGCGCTCAGGCGGCGCGCTCGCGCCGCAGCACCTTCTCCTTCAGCGGGAGGCCCCAGCGATAGCCGCCCAGCGAGCCGTCGCCGCGCACCACGCGATGGCACGGCACCACGATCGCCACGCGGTTGTGCGCGCAGGCGCTCGCCACGGCACGGGCGCCGCGCGGGGCGCCGAGCTGCGCGGCCACTTCGGCGTAGCTGCGGGTCTCGCCGGGCGGAATCCGCATCAGCGCATCCCACACCTTCTTCTGGAACGCGGTGCCGATGAGGTCGACATCGACCCGCGCCTGTTTGCCGGCCAGTGCATCGGCCACCGCCCGCAGGCGTGGCGCGAGGAACTCGTCGCGGCCCGCGTCGACGCGCTCCAGCGCCGCGCGCGGGAACTCGTCGCGCAGCTTCGCTTCCAGCGCCGCGGGATCCTCGCCGAGCTCGATCATGCAGATGCCGCGCTGGGTGGTCGCCACCAGCGCCGTGCCCAGCGCCGTGTCGAGCAGGCTCCAGCGGATCTGCTCGCCCTCGCCGCCGGCGCGGTAGCGCGCGGGCGTCATGCCCAGCTTCGCCGCGCCGCGCTCGTACACCCGCGACGGCGAGCCGTAGCCGGCATCGTAGAGCGCGGCGCTGACGTCGCGACCTTCGCGCAGCGCGGACTTCAGCGTGCCGAGCTTGCGCTGGGCGAGGTATTCGGCGGGGCTGAGGCCGAAGCGCGCGGTGAAGCGGCGCTGCAGGTGCGAGGGGCTGAGGCCGACGGCTTGGGCCAGCTCGTTGAGCGATGGCTCACCGGCGTCCAGCAGGGTGCGCACGTGCTCGAGCTTGTCGCGGGAGGCACTGTCCCGTAGCGGGAAGGCCCGGCTGGGGAAGTTTTTGACCATGGCGTTCATGGCCCAAGGGTAGGAGCTGACGGAGGTCGCTGCTATCCGATTCTTGCGATTCTTGCACTGAAGCGCGTGAGGTCCCCTCACCCTGCGCTGCTACGCAGCGCTGTCCCTCTCCCCGCAAGCGGGGCGAGGGAAGCGCCGCCACGAATGCTTTGATCGGGGGCAGATGAGAGGTGCTTTCGCCTTCAGTCGGCCCAGTGCCCCGGCTTGGCGGCCTGCGGCAGTACCTGCGCGGACAGCTTCTTGTCGCCGTTCAGCAGCTGCACCGCGTCGGCCAGGATCGCCGCCGATTCGCGCAGCAGCGGATCGGGGCGCTGTTCGGCCAGCTTCTCGCGCGCGGCATCCTTGGCGATGTCACGCTCGCTCGACGCCAGACCGTCGTCGATGCTCTCTTCGGCCAGTGGATCGATCGCCAGGCCCAGCTGCGTGCGCAGTTCCTGGCGCAGCTTGCGCTTGGCTTCGTCGCGATCGCGCTCGGCGCGGCGTTCGGCTTCGTTGAGCGACACCGACTTCTTCGCGCGTTCCTCGCGGAACTCCGCGACGTCCTCGCTCCACCACTGGAATTCCTTGTCCTTGGCGATGCGCGCGGTGTGCATCGACTCCAGCTTCGGCAGCAGCGGCGCGAAGTTGCCGTAGCGCGTGTGCGGCACGGCGGCTATCCGCGTCCACGGCAGCGCGTTGTCGTAGGTGCTTTCGCCGAACTCGCTGGCATCCACCGAGACAGGGAAGGCGATGTCCGGCACCACGCCCTTGTTCTGGGTGCTGCCACCGCTGACGCGGAAGAACTGCGCGATGGTCAGCTTCACCTGGCCGAAGCGCGCGGTTTCGTTCGCCGGCCAGCGGTCGAGGTCGACCAGGTTCTGCACCGTGCCCTTGCCGAAGCTGGTCTCGCCGATGACGAGGCCGCGGCCGTAATCCTGGATCGCGCCGGCGAAGATTTCCGACGCCGAGGCCGAACCGCGATTGATCAGCACCGCGAGCGGGCCTTCCCAGGCGATGCCCGAATCCTCGTCGCCGTACACCTGCACGCGGCCGCCGGATTCGCGCTGCTGCACGACCGGACCGCGGTCGATGAACAGGCCGGTGAGGTCGATCGCCTCATCCAGCGAACCACCGCCGTTGTTGCGCAGGTCGAGCACCACGCCTTCGACCTTCTCGCCGCGCAGCTTCGCCAGCAGTTTGGCGACGTCGCGCGTGGCCGACGCGTAATCACCGTCGTTGCGGCGGCGGCCTTCGAAGTCCTGGTAGAAACCGGGCAGCTTGATCACGCCGATGCGGCGCGCAGGCGCACCGTTGGCGGCGGGCAGCGTGATGATTTCCGACTTCGCGGCCTGGTCTTCCAGGCGCACCTTGTCGCGCACCAGCACCAGGCGGTGGGGCTCGCTGTCGAGGCCGGCCTCGGCCGGAACGACATCAAGGCGCACCTTGGTGCCCTTGGCGCCGCGGATCTTGGCGACGACGTCGTCGATACGCCAGCCGATCACGTCTTCCATCAGGCCGCTGTCGCCCTGGCCGACGCCGACGATGCGATCGCCCGGCTTGAGCTTCTGCGAGCGGCTGGCCGGACCGCCGGGCACGATCTCGCGGATCGCGACCACGTCGTCCTGCTTCTGCAACACCGCGCCGATGCCTTCCAGCGACAGCGACATGGTCATGTTGAAGTTGTCGGCCGTGCGCGGCGTGAAGTAGTCGGTGTGCGGATCGATCGCGTTGGCGTAGCTGTTGAGGAAGGTCTGGAACACGTCCTCGCCCTTCAGCTCGGCGACGCCCTTGCCCATGTTGAGGTAGCGCTTGTCCAGCGTCTTGCGGATGTCTTCCGGCTTCTTGCCGGCGAGTTTCAGGCGCAGCCAATCGTTGCGCACGGTCTCCTTCCACAGCGCGTCGAGAGTGGCTTCGTCGGCCGCCCACGGTGCGTCTTCGCGGTCGTATTCGAAGCGGTCGTTGCCGGTGAAGGTGAAGATGTCCTGCTTGAGCAGATTGCGCGCGTAGGCCACGCGTGCATCGAAGCGCTGGCGATAGGCGGCGAAGATGGCATACGCGGGATCGAGCTTGCCGCTCTTGATCGCATCGTCGAACTGGAACTTGTACGCGTCGAACTTCGCGATGTCCTGCGCGGTGAAGAACTGCTTGTTGCCGTCGAGCGCCTCGAGGTAGCGCTTGTAGATGTCCGCCGAAAGCGCATCGTCGAGCGGGCGCGGACGGTAGGCGTAACGGCTGTCGGACAACAGTCCGTACACGTAGCGCGCCGCGGTGCTCTGGTCGGTGGTCGCCGCGTTGGGCAACGTCTTGGCATCGACCGACTTCAGCAGGGCCTTGTCGCTCTGCGGCGGCACCGGCAGTTGCGCGGTCTTCGCGCCATCGGCCGCCAGCAGGGCGACCGGAGCGGAAAGCAGGAAGGCGACCAGGGCGGTCGTGACGCGTGGGGTCTTGATTTTCATCGCGGAGGCTTCGTCGACCGGCACTGGTCCGGCACAAGGATGTCGCGGGATTCGACCGGTCCACAGTGCCTAAAGTTGCCTCCGGTGTCACGCACCGTCCGGGTGTGAAAGCGTGCCGTTTGGCCGGTTCCCGTGATGGCGCCGCGAAACGTTCAGGTTCCGGCAGCCCGCGCATAGCTGGCGGAAGTTGGCTGAATGGGCGACCGGCGGGGCCCCGGTTGCTCCCCACGTCCGGGGCGATATCAGCCGCGCTGGCGCAGACGGTTCGTTACGGCATGCGTCGCGAAAGCGACGGCTGCCGATCCGGGATCGACACGGATATTTCCGCTGCCTGTGTCGCCTGCTGATTCAAGGACTCCACGCGCTGGAACGATGCGGCCATCGGCGTCTGGATAGCGGTGCCGATATCCACCTGGGTCCGCAGATGCGCCGGATCGCCGGGCGAGCCCTGCACGGCGAACGCCTTTTCGCCACCAGGCGCATGCGGGGTGGCAGTGCTCAACAGCACATGGTCCACGCGACTCAGGCCGTCGGCCTTGGCCTGCACCAGCAGAGAGGCGCTCAGACGATCGCTGACGGCGTCCGGGGATCGCCCGACCGAGGCGTCGAGGGCATGCACGCCGGCGCGGATCTGCTCGAACAGGGTGTGGTCCGGGTGCTGGGGCAGGAAGGGATCCCATGAGGCCGGCGGCGCCGCGCACTGGCCGCCGGAAGGTCCGGCTTCCGTCGGTGCTCGCACGGCCCGGCCCAACGCGAGGTGTCGCGCTCCATCCACGACCGCATCGATCGCATTGCGCGGCAAGGCCAGGGCACCGTGCATCAGCGCGATGTCGTGGCGGTACTTGTCGACCAGCGCCTGGTTTTGCGCATAGCGGGCACTCGTGCCTTCGCTGATCACAGACCCATCCGGGCCCAGGTCGTTGTCTGGCAGGAAATTGCGGCTGTAATGCGCCTCGACGCCGATCCCGAAGGCCACACCGAAAGGATTGCGCAGGTCGGTCAGGAAACGGTGGTCGTTCGCATATCCGTGGTCATGCAACGCCTCGATGTCGCGTTCGGACGCGTAGACACGGACTTCGCCGAAATGTTTGCTGGCCGCGCTGACGAAATCGGTGGCACGAACATGGTTGATGACCTGCGTGCCGCCTGCGGGAATGTCGGCGACCAGGCCGGCGGCACCGTAGGCGTCGAAGGTTTCGCCGGTCAGGCCGAAGCGATAGGCGGTGATCTGGGCAAGCGTGCCGCCGAGGGAATGGCCGGTGACGGTAATGCCCTGCACTTCGCAGCGGCGGGCGTTGATACGGTTCGCGCGGGCAATCGCGTTCCGCGTAAAGGCGATAGCGTCTTCTGCCTGATTGTTCATGCCAAGCAGGACCATTCCCGCATCAGCCTTAAGTCCATCCTCCACCAACTCACGGTCGAATTCCGTACCGCGATGCGCGACGACCATTTCCCCGGTGTCCGCGCGCTGGTAGAGCGTGCCCTGATAACCGGAAGGTCGCGTGACCTGATCGAGGATCCTGTAATTGACACCCTCGATATCAACGCCCTTGTCCCAGTCCTCGGGCGGATAGGTCTTGTAGGCATCGGCGGCCAATATCGCGTGGACGCGGGTATCGATGCTCATGAGCTGGCTTTCCTGATTGCCAGATCAAGGACGAAAAGCTGGTCGCGATACTCGGGTTTGAACTTTTCGCGATCCTCTTCGCCGGGAATCAGCATGCCGGGAATGCTTTCTACGGCCGGGTAGTCGCCATTCCAGAAATACGCACGTATGCGGTGCTCCGACACCAGATCATCGTGGAAAAGGTGGTACGAGAACGCCGCATCGTCCTTGGCTTCCGTAGCCCTCAGCTTGAACTGGGCGGTCACTAGCGACCAATGGCACACGCCCAGACCGAAGTAGTCCTCATCGACCAGCAGGTCGTCGTAGATGACGCCCCGATACGTGTCGCCGGACACGTGCATCAGTTCGATCGGCACCCACTCCAGCAGGCTGGCCCGCGTGCCCGCCATGCCGCCCAGATCGGGCAGGCAACGGTCGTCGAGAACTTCGTATTGCATCGCCGCCTTGACCACGCCGAACGGGCCCGGCGCGTTCTCGATCGTCGCGGTGATCTCATACGCGGTCGGATTCGGGTTGCGCCGGATCTGCGGACGCGGCGGCTGCCGATCCTTGACGTCCATCGACGGGGTCGGGTGATTGCTCTGCATGGCAGCGGTTCCACAGGCGGTGAGGGCTACGGCCATGGACAGGCCCAGCGCGAGTACCGGGGTGGTTTTCATGCGTCGTCCTTGGCGATCGGGGCGGGGACGCGGACGGAATGTCCGGTCCTCCAGCGGCCCCTTCATGGGCCGTGCGTGCGCAGCGTAGGCAGAAGCCGGCGCACGATGCAAGCCGCCGGTGCGGGCGATCACTCGTACTCGATGACGACAGATGAGCGTGACTCTCCGCCCATGCACTCAGCGCGCGGCTTCTGCAGTCCGCTTGTGCCGCGCTTACGCTTCCGCGTAGCCCGCTTCGATCGCCGAACGGTCGGCGTGGTACGAGGAGCGCACCAGCGGACCGGACGCGACGTGGCTGAAGCCCAGTTCGTAGCCGTAGGTTTCCAGCTGCTTGAATTCGTCCGGCGTCCAGTAACGCATCACCGGGTGGTGGTGCGCGGTGGGCTGCAGGTACTGACCGATGGTGACCATGTCGACATCGTGCGCGCGCAGATCGCGCAGCGTGGCCTGCACCTGCTCCATGGTTTCGCCCAGGCCGAGCATGATGCCGCTCTTGGTCGGCAGCTCCGGATGCTGCTGCTTGAACTTCTGCAGCAGCGTGAGCGACCACTGGTAATCGGCGCCCGGACGCACGTTGGTGTACAGGTCCGGCACGGTTTCGATGTTGTGGTTGAACACGTCCGGCGGATTGGCCTTGAGGATCTCCAGCGCGCGTTCCATGCGGCCCTTGCCGCGGAAGTCGGGCGTGAGGATCTCGATCCTGGTGCGCGGGCTGAATTCGCGGATCGCGGCGATGCAATCGACGAAGTGCGCGGCACCGCCATCGCGCAGGTCGTCGCGGTCGACCGAAGTCACCACGACGTACTTGAGGCCCATGTCCTTGATCGTCTGCGCCAGGTGCAGCGGCTCGGCCGGATCCGGCGGCTTGGGACGGCCGTGGGCGACGTCGCAGAACGAGCAGCGCCGCGTACAGACCTCGCCGAGGATCATGAAGGTCGCGGTGCCGTGGCTGAAGCACTCGTGGATGTTCGGGCAGCTGGCCTCTTCGCAAACGGTGACCAGGCGGTTCTCGCGCAGCTTCGCCTTGAGCTGCTGCACCGAGTTGCCCGACGGAATCCGTACCCGGATCCACGACGGCTTGCGCAGCACCGGCGCGTCGGCGAACTGCACCGGCGAGCGGCCGATCTTGTCGCCGCCAAGCTGCTTCACGCCTTCCTGCAACGGTGCAGGCGCGTCGGCGGTGACGACGGCGAGCGGAATGGTCTTGTGGGCGGAATCGGTGCTCATTTCGGAGATCTGCTTTTGCTCGCACCGGCCCGCGGAGGCGCCGGCCGGATCAATTCGCGTGTTGCTGGGTGTTGTCGCGCCCGGCCAGGTCCTTGCCGATGCTGTAGCCACCGACGAATACCACGAACGCCACGGCAAATGCCGCCAACGCCGCCCAAGACATCCTGTTCAGGACCTTCATGCAGTTTCCTTTGCGTGGGGGTGTGGATCGAAGTCGGCGGAGGCGGTCTCCACACGCAACCCGAACAGGCGCGCGATGTGCTGGACCAGCACCGGCTTGACCGCATCCAGGCTGGACGGGCCGCCCAAGTCTAGCATCGAGGTCACCTGCAACCCCGCGTATCCGCAAGGATTTATCCGCATGAAGGGCTCCAGGTCCATGGCGATGTTGAAGGCCAGGCCATGGAAGGTGCAGCCGTGCCGCACGCGGATCCCCAGGGCGCCGATCTTGGCCCCGTTCACATAGACGCCGGGGGCGCCGTCGCGGCGCGCGGCGTGGATGTTCCAGTCGGCCAGGGTGTCGATCATCGCCTGCTCGATCCTGCAGACGTAATCCTTCACGCCGACCTTGAGCCGGCGCAGGTCCAGCAGCGGGTACAGGACGATCTGACCGGGACCGTGGTAGGTCACCTGGCCGCCGCGGTCGACGTGGATCACCGGGATGTCGCCCGGCGTCAGCACATGCTCGTCCTTGCCGGCCTGGCCCAGGGTGAAGACGGGATCGTGCTCGACCAGCCACAGTTCGTCGGTGGTGTCGTCGCCGCGCGCGTCGGTGAAGCGCTGCATCGCGCGCCACACCGGTTCGTAGGCCTGCCGGCCCAGATCGCGCAGCAGCGCCGCGGACGGCGTCGCGTCCGTGGCCGGCCCTGCGCAGGCCGCGGCGGTCACAGTGTCCACTTCACTTCCGGATGGTCGCGCAGCACCTGGTGCGCCAGTTCGTACTGCTCACGGCTTTCGGCGCGGAAGGTGATGCGCACCGAGACGTACTTGCCGTTCGAGGAATGCTTCCACTGCACGTTTTCGGTTTCGACCTCGATGCCGGCGTCGATCAGTCGCTGCGGCAGTTCGCGCTCCAGGCCGGCCTCGGCGGAGCCCATCGCGCTGAGTTCGAACGAGCCGGGAAACTGGAAGCCGTGCTCGGGGTTGTCGGACTTGATTTCCATCGCGCCGAAATGGGGGCGGGGCCGGATGTCCCCAAGGGCGCGTAGGATGCGCCCAATCCGGCGCTCGAACCACCCTGGGGCACGTCGATGGACGCCACGCAACTGTTGCTCGGAGTGCTGTTCAGTTCGATCGGACTGGGCTTCTTCATCTACGGCAGGCGCCAGCAGGCCGCCGTGCCGCTGGTGTGCGGGATCGCGCTGATGCTGTTCCCGTATTTCGTGTCGAACGCCTGGGCGATGGTGCTGGTGGGCGCGGCGCTGATGGCGATTCCGTATTTCGTGCGCCTGTAGCGGCAGGCACGACCGCCGCGCCGACGAAACGCGCCGACGAAAAAGGGCTGCCGGAAGGCAGCCCTCTGGTTTCGCGCGTGGCGAAGCGTTACTTCGACAGTTCCAGCAGCGTCGAGGAGACCCAGCCCTTGTTGCCCAGCTCGTCTTCCACTTCCCACATCACGCCCTGCCTGGTGCCGGTCGGGTACAGCATCATGCCGACGTCGAGCGAGCGGACCACCTTCTTGCCGTCGGGCGCGGTGAACAGGCGCGCGGCCTTGGTGACCGTCACCGCCTGCTGCGCGCTGGCGGCCGAAGCGCTGTCCGGCAGGCCGCCGAGCTGGGCGACGATGTCGGTGTAGGCCTGCAGATAGGCCATGGTGATGACCTGGCCGATCTCGGTGTTGGCATAGCCGCCGACGCCGGCGCCGCCCAGGCCGCTGCCGCCCCACAGTCCGGCGCCCGCGCCGAAGCCGATGTCGGTCTTCTTCGCGCTGCCTTCGGCCATCGCCACCTGCTCGGACGAGCGCACGTCGGTGATGGTCAGCACCACGTCGGCGGTCTTCTTCTTGAAGTTGACCGCGCCGCCCAGCGCGGCACCGCGGCTGCCGCCGAGCAGGCCACCGACCAGCGCGCCGAGGCCGCTGCCGCTGGCGTTGCTGTTCTGCGAGACCAGGTCCGGCACCATCACGTAGTCCGCGGCCTTGATCTGGCCCTTGCCGATGTTGGAGCGGCCGCGCAGTTCGCCACCGGAGGCCAGCTCGCGCTCGCGCATCGCCGCGTCCATGCCCGCGCCACGGTCAACCAGGGTGAAGCACCGCGACTTGTTGACGAAGACCTTGATCAGCTTCGATGGCGCCGGCAGCTGCTGGCCCGTCCACCAGTTGGTGGCGTCCTCGGGCTCGAGCACCGAGATCGTGCCCAGCTTCTTCGTGCACACGGGGATCTGCTGCATCTGCTCCTTGCGCATGTCCTGCGCACTCTGGCGCTGCGCCAGCGCGGGCGTCGCCGCCGCGGCCAGCAGGGCGCCGAGCAGGCAGGTTTCGATCAGGCGGTGGTTCGTGCGGTTCTTCATGTCCGTTCCCTTGAATGGTCATCCATAGACGCCAGGGGACGCTCCCCGGACGCCATGGCCGATCCGTCGCGGGGCGGCCACCCGCCGATGCTACGAAATCCGCGACGGACGTCACACCAGAAACGGCCTGCGCGCCGCGCACAGGCCATGACCGACGACACCCCGAACGAAGCTCGGCGCGCCGCAGGGAAGGCAACGCTGCGTTGCGCGCGGACGGCCGCCCGCCTGCACGACTTGCGGCACGGTGCCGCGGGGGGCGACTGAATTGATTATTTCGCTTAACCCCGTGCTGCGACCGACCTATGATCGGGTTCCCGTTTGCAGCTCCCCCACGGTGCATGCCACAGGACGTGGCACCTGGTCGTGCGTTCGCGCCAGCGCCACCGACAGCAGCGGCCGTCATCGCAGCGGTAACGGCCTGATTTCCGGTTTTTGCCATGCCCGCGCGCGTCACGACGAACAACACCCGCTATCGCTTCGGGGAATTCGTACTGGATCCGGCCAAACGCGAACTGCAGCGCGACGACACCGCGCTGGCCCTGCCGGCGCGCACGTTCGAATGCCTGCATTACCTGATCGAGCATCGCGATCGCGCGGTCGGTCGCGACGAGCTGGTCTCCGCGGTGTTCTCGCGCACGGATGTCTCCGACGCGCAGCTCGCGCAGATCGTGCTGCGGGCGCGCCGCGCGATCGGCGACGACGGCCAGGAGCAGCGCGTGATCCGCACGGTGCCGCGCTTCGGCTTCCGCTGGGCCGCCCCGGTGCGGGTGCTCGAACCCGAGGCGGCGGCGATGGCCGCGGCCGAGGCGGCCAACGACGCGCCCGATCTCCCCAAACTGCCCGGCGCCATCGAAGCGTTGTCCGCGATCGGCGAAACGCCGCCGGATCCACCGCCGGCAACGCCAATGCCAGCCCGAAGCCGCGGCCTCGCCGATCGCGTCTGGCGCTGGGCCGTCGACGGCACCGCCGCGCTGGTCGCCCTGCTCGCGCTGGCGTCCTGCCTGCTGCCCTGGCCGCTGCCACCGGACGCTGCGCGGGCGCCGGCCGCGGCCTCCGGCGCGATCATCGTCCTGCCGATGCGGGTGAGCGGTCCCGGCGATGCCGCCTGGGCACGGCTGGGCATGATGGATTTCGTCGTCCATCGCCTGCGCGGCGCGCGGCTGCCGGTGATGTCCAGCGAGGCGACGCTGAGCCTGCTGCAGTCGCCGCGGGGACGCGGCACCGCGGACCGGCTGCGCGCGAACACGCAGGCCAGCTGGGTGGTCGACGGCCAGGCGCGCCATGCGCGGCGGCGCTGGCAGGTCGCGCTTTCCGCGATGGGCACGGCCGGGCGGGTGCAGCGCGGGCTGGGCGAGGACGCCGATCTGGTGACCGCCACGCGCGTGGCCACCGATCGCCTGCTGGCCTCCATCGGCAATCGTCAGCCCGACGACCTCGCCGACGCTCCCGCCGACGCCAGCGAGCGCCTGCAGCGCGCGCAGTCGGCCATTCTCGCCAACGACCTCGAAGGCGCGCGTCGCATCCTGCTCGAGGTGCCGCCGGCGCAGCGCACCGCGCAGGTGGAGTACCGTCTCGCCCAGGTCGATTTTCTCGCCGGCCGCTACGCACCCAGCCTGGCCGCGACGAACCGGCTGCTGGAGGACGGCGCCGTGCGCCGCGACGCGCTGCTGCGCGGCCAATTGCTCGCCCTGCAGGGCTCGGTGCACATGCGCGAGAACCGCGTCGACGCCGCCGGACGCAGCTTCGACGCGGCGGCCAGCGCGCTGGCCACGACAGCGGACGCCAACGCGTACGGCCGCGCCCTGATGGGCCGCGGCGCCGCGCACGCGGCACGGCGCGAATTCGACGCGGCGCTGTCCGATCTGGGCAGCGCGCGGGTGCAGTTGCTGCGCTCCGGCGATCGCCTGTCGGTGGCGCGGGTGGACGCCAACCTCGGAACGGTCGAAATGGAACGCGACCGGCCGCTCCAGGCCGTGCAGTACTACGAGAAGGCCGAGCGCGACTTCGAGGCGATGGGCGCGGCGACGGAACTCGACGGCGTGCGCTTCATGCGCGCGGTCGCACACCTGCAGCTGCTGCAGCCCACCGCGGCGCTGGCCGTGACCGGCCGGGCGTGGGCGTCGCGCGCGCAGATCCGCGATCCGGTGCAGCTGGCCAACCTGATCCTCGTGCGCGCCGAGGCGCTGCTGACGGTCGGCCGGACGCGCGAGGCCCGCGAGTTGTTGCAACTGCCGGCGGCCGCGGTGGTCCCGCCCGGCGATTTCCGTCGCCGCGAATACCTGGCGATGGAGATCGCGCGCCTGTCCGGGGACGCGCGTTCCGCGGCACTGCTGGGCGACGCCGCGCTCCGCGACTGGCCCCTGGATCTGAACCCGCGGCTGCGGGCCTGGGTCGCCTTCCGGCTGCGCGAGGCCGCGCTCGACGCCGACCTGCCCGAACCGACCTTCGACGCGCTCTGGCTGGAAGGCGATGCGCTCGCAGCGCGCCTGGGCGCCGCGCTGCACGCGCGCCGCAGCGGCGACGCGCTGGCCGCCGAACGGCATTACCTCGACGCCGAACGCCTGGCCGAAGCCGGCGGCGTGCCGGGGCCGATCGTCAACGCGGTCCGCGCGCACGCGCGCTGGCTCATGCAGGAAGGCCGGCTGCAGGAAGCGGCCGCGCGGATCGGCCGCGTCGCGCCCTGGGCCGACCAGGATTTCGAGGTCGCGCTGCTCGAACTCGAGCTCTATCGCCGCCTGCAACAGGCGCCGCAATGGCAGGTCGCCCTGCAGCGCGCGCAACGCCTGGCCGGCGAGCGCCCGATCCCGGCCGAACTGACCCTGCCCTGGCCCGCCGCGGCGGCGGCCACCGCTTCGGCAAACCACTGAGCGGGCTGCAGAAAAGCGCCCGTAAAACAATCGTCATGCGTTTGGAATGCGCCCGCGACCACGGCCGGCCAGTGTCGCGGGCTCATTCGACGCCGCGCTTGGTTCCCGTCGCAGCCGGCGTCTTTCTTCCGGAGACAGACGCACCATGAAGCGCACCAGATTGCACCTCGCCATCGCGATGTTGCTGGCGACCCCGGCCGCGGCGATAGCCCAGACGACCAGTCCGGCGAACGGCAGTACCGCCGCCTCCGACGCGCCCGCGGCGGACACCTGCCGCATCGTCGAGACCGGCGAGCCCGACGCCCAGGGCCACTACCGCGCGGTGCTGGAATGCGCGCGCCCCGCCGCGGCCGGCGCGGGCCCGTCGCTGCTGGTCGCGCCGCCGGCGTTGGCGGGCAAGCTGCCCGCCGATACCGACGGCATCGCCTACTTCTCGTCCAACGGCGATGGCCTGGACGATGCGGTGGCCGGTTGGCGTTCCATCGCCGCCGGGCCGGGCGCGTCCGCGGTGGGCGACCAGGCGGTGGCACTGGGCTGGAACGCCAATGCCACCGGCGAATGGGGCGTCGCGCTGGGTTCGGAAGCGAGCGCGGGCCAGTGGCGCGACATCGCCATCGGCGCCATGGCCAATGCCTCGGGCGACGGCTCGATCGCCATCGGCGGACCCACCAACTGGATCGGCGGCTGGCACAAGACCGAAGCGACCGGCGCGCAGTCGATCGCGATCGGCACCGGCTCGCTCGCCACCGGCGACTTCAGCACCACGCTGGGCCCGGGCGCGGTCGCGTACGGCGACGACGCCACGGCCATCGGCGAGAACGCGAATGCCTCGGGCTGGCTCAGCACGTCGGTCGGCATGGGCGCGTACACCGGCGGCGACTATGCGCTGGCGCTGGGCGTGGTCAGTTACGCCACCGGCGCGAACGCGACGGCCGTCGGCCCCTTCAGCAGCGCAGTGGGCAACAACACCACCGCGGTCGGCACCGATTCGGTCGCCAACTGGGACTACGCCACGGCGATGGGCGCCTCGGCGATCGCCGATGGGTTCGCGTCGACCGCGGTCGGCACCGGCGCGGTCGCCGCGCGCGCCAACAGCACGGTGCTGGGCGGCAGCTACTTCGTCGGCGCGTCCGATGACGGCTCGGCGTGGGACGGCACCGGCCTGGTGCGCTCGCGCGCCGACGGCCAGGGCGCAACCGCGGTCGGCGCGGGCGCGCAGGCGCTGACCGACAACAGCATCGCCGTGGGCGCGCTGAGTTCCGCGGCCGGCGCCGACAGCGTGGCCGTCGGCGCGATGACGACCAGCGAAGGCGACTACGCCACCGCGCTGGGCAACGCCAGCAGCGCGATCGGCACCGGCGCTTCCGCGCTCGGCAACGGCGCGATGGCGCGGGGCGAATTCAGCACCGCCAGCGGCTTCAACAGCGTCGCCGTGGGCGACGACAGCACCGCCGTCGGCAGCAGCAGCGAGGCCAGCGGCGTGGGCAGCGTGGCGATCGGCGCGCAGGCAGCGGCATACGCGGACAACGCCGTCGCGCTGGGCACCGGTTCGATCGCCGACCGCGCCGACACGGTGTCGGTGGGCGCGGTGGGCATGGAGCGGCAGATCAC
Organism: Lysobacter yangpyeongensis; assembly: GCF_042655745.1. Taxonomy (NCBI): domain Bacteria; kingdom Pseudomonadati; phylum Pseudomonadota; class Gammaproteobacteria; order Lysobacterales; family Lysobacteraceae; genus Lysobacter; species Lysobacter yangpyeongensis. The sequence goes on from NZ_JBHSNM010000002.1 coordinate 494,441, forward strand.
CAACGTCGCCGACGGCACCGACGATCACGACGCGGTCAACGTGCGCCAGCTGCGCGCGGCGGGCCTGATCGACGACAGCGGCAATACCGTGGAAGCGGTGAACTACGGCGTGCTCGCGACGTACCTGGGCGGCGGCGCGTCCTACGATCCGCTGCAGGGCTTCACCGGCCCCACCTACGTGATCGGCGGCAATTCGTACGGCAACGTCGGCAGTGCGTTCGCGGCGATCGACCAGACGCTGGCGTCGCTGGACACCCGCATCACCACGATCGAGAACACGCCGCCCCCGAGCGGTGGCACCGATCCGTACATCGACATCGGCGGCACGCCCAACGACGCCGATGCGTCCGCAGGCACCGGCGCGGTCGCGATCGGACCCAACGCCAACGCCAGCGGCGACGACAGCGTGGCGATCGGCAACCACGCCTCGGCCACGGCACCGGGTTCGGTGGCCATCGGTACGGGCTCGGTCGCCGACCGGCCCGACTCCGTGTCGGTCGGCTCGGTGGGCGAGGAACGCCAGATCACCAACGTCGCCGCGGGCACCGCCGACACCGATGCCGCCAACGTCGGCCAGATGAACGCCGGCGATGCGCGCACGCTCGCCGATGCACGCGCCTACACCGATCGCCGCTTCGAGGAACTGATGGCCGCGCCGATGGCGGCGATCGACGAGTTGCGTGCGCACGTGGACGACCGCTTCAGCGAAACCGATCGTCGCATCGACAAGATGGGGGCGATGAACGCGGCGATGCTCAACATGGCCACCAGTGCCGCGGGCGTGCGCACGCAGAACCGCGTCGGCGTCGGCATCGGCTTCAGCGGCGGCGAACAGGCCCTGTCGTTCGGCTACCAGCGCGCGATCGGCGAACGCACCACGCTGACCTTCGGCGGCGCCTTCAGCAGCGACGAGAGCTCGGCCGGCGCCGGTATCGGTTTCGGCTGGTAAGCGCGCCCTTCGTCCTCGGTCGGGCCGAACGTCGTGCACCGACGGCCCGACGACTTCCGCCTGCAACGCCGGTCGCGGCCGGCTTCCCACTCAAGAGTCCTGTCATGTTCCCAACCACGAACCGCTCCCATGTCCGCGCGCTCGCCGCCGCCGTTTCGTTCGGCCTGCTGATCGCCTCCACCGCGTCCACCGCCGGTGCCGCTACCGCCATCGCGCCGCGCGTCGCCGGCGTGCAGGCCGCGCCTTCCGGCACCTCGCCGAACGGCAGGCAGACCCGCTTCATCGTGCGCTACCGCAGCGGCTCCGCGCCGATGCTGAGCGCGAGTTCGGCGCTGAGCAGCGCACGCAATGCGCTGGTCCGCTCCGGCCTCACGGCGAGCCGGCCGGGCCTGAGCGTGCGCCGTGTCCGACGCCTGGCGACGGGCGCCGACGTGATCGCCGTGTCGAAGCCGCTCGATGCCGTCGCCACCGCGACGCTGCTGCGCACGCTGCGCGCCGATCCCGCCGTCGCCTACGTCGAAGCCGACCGCCGCCTGTACCACACCGGTTCGCAGCACCGCTACGGGCCCGACCTGGCGCCGAACGATCCGGTGTACGGCGCGTACCAGTGGCACTACTCGCACAGCGTCGGCGGCATGTACGCGCCGGGCGCGTGGGACACCGCGACGGGCACCGGCGTCGTGGTGGCGGTGCTCGACACGGGCGTCGTCGCCCATCCGGATCTCGATGCCAACCTGTTGCCCGGTTACGACTTCATCAGCGATGCCTTCGTCTCGCGCCGCGGCAGCGACGCACGCGCCGCCGGCGCGCACGACTACGGCGACTGGAACGACGATCCCGACGCGTGCCCGGTGAGCGACAGCAGCTTCCACGGCACGCATACCGCGGGCACGGTCGCCGAAGTGACCAACAACGGCATCGGCCTCGCCGGTGTCGCGCACAACGCGAAGGTGTTGCCGGTGCGCGTGCTCGGCCGCTGCGGCGGCTACACCTCCGACATCGCCGATGCGATCGTGTGGGCGTCGGGCGGCACGGTCGCGGGCGTGCCGGCCAATGCCAACCCGGCCGAAGTGATCAACATGAGCCTGGGCGGCGAAGGCGCGTGCGACGCGACGATGCAGGCGGCGATCGACACCGCCGTCGCCAACGGCACCACGGTCGTCGTCAGCGGCGGCAACAGCAATGCCGACGCGGCCGGCTTCAGTCCCGCCAGCTGCAACAACGTCATCACGGTCGGCGCCACCGGCATCAAGGGCGGCAAGGCCTTCTACTCCAACTACGGCACGCGCATCGATCTGTCCGCCCCGGGCGGCAACGGCCAGGAAGGCGTGCCCTACGGCTATGTCTGGCAGACCGGCAACGACAGCCTGACGTCGCCCGAACTCGGCTCGCCCGTGTACGTCGGCATGATCGGCACCTCGATGGCCGCGCCGCACGTGTCGGCGACGGTCGCGCTGCTGCAGAGCGTCGCGAAGACACCGCTGGCGCCGGCGCAGGTCGAAACCACGCTCAAGGCCACCGCGCGTCCGTTCCCGGTTGCGCTGCCGTCCGGGCAGCCGATGGGCAGCGGCATCCTCAACGCGAAGGCCGCACTCGCCACGCTCGTGCCCTGCCAGGGTGCCGATTGCGAGGGCAACGCGCGCGCGCTCGCCAACCGGGTGCCGGTGAAGGGCCTGTCCGGCGCGGCCGGCAGCGAGCGGTTGTTCGCGATCACCGTGCCGCTCGGCGCGACCGGCTTGAGCTTCCTCACCTATGGCGGCACCGGCGACGTGACGCTGCTGGTGCGCTACGGCCAGACGCCGATCGCCGGCGCCGTCGACGTGACGTCGATGCGTCCCGGCAACAACGAGACCGCACGCATCGCGGTGACGCGGGCCGGCACCTACTACGTGAAGGTCGTGGGCACGAAGGCCTACACCGGCGTGACGCTGGAGGCGCGCCACTACTGATCCGGAGCGGATCCGGCGGGACACTCTCCCCTCGTCGCCCGCCGGATCCACCGGATGCCTGCCGTGTGCACGCGGCCACGGCGGCGGGCAAAAAAGAAGCCGGCGCAAGCCGGCTTCTCTCGTTCTGCAAAACGGTGGCGCGCGACGCTCAGTCCGCCTCCCACCACATCCAGAATTCGTCCCACAGGCGCTTGAAGAAGCCGCCCTCGTCCACCGCGTTGATCGCCACCAGCGGACGCTGCGCCACGACCTTGCCGTCCAGCACCACCTTCACCGTGCCGATCTTCTGGCCCTGCTTGAGCGGCGCGACGAGCGTCTTGGGCACGTCCATCGACGGCTTCAACTGCGCGTAGCGGCCGCGCGGCACGGTGACCAGCAACGGCTCGGCCACGCCGAGGCTCACCTCGTCGGCCGCACCCTTCCACACCTTCTGCTTCGCGATCGCCTTGCCCGCGTCGTACAGCTTGTGCGTCTCGAAGAAGCGGAAGCCCCAGTTGAGCAGCGCCTGGCTGTCGCTGGTGCGCTGGTCGTCCGAGGTCGAGCCCATCACCACGCTGATCAGGCGCTGGTCGCCGCGCTTGGCCGATGCCATCAGGCAGTAGCCGGCGCCGGAGTGGTGGCCGGTCTTGATGCCGTCGACGGTGGGATCCAGCCACAGCAGGCGGTTGCGGTTGGGCTGGGTGATCGGACCGACGGTGAATTCCTTGATCTTGTTGTACGCGTAGGTCTCGGGGTAATCGCGGACGAAGGCGCGACCGAGTAGCGCGAGGTCGCGCGCGGTCGAATAGTGCCCTTGGGCCGACAGGCCCGTGGCGTTGACGAAGTGCGTGTTCTTCATGCCGATGCGCTTGGCATAGGCGTTCATCAGCGCGGCGAAGGCGTCCTCGCTGCCGGCGACGTGCTCGGCCAGGGCGATCGCGGCGTCGTTGCCGGACTGCACCGCCATGCCCTTCTCCATCGCTTCCAGCGGCGCGGTCTTGTTGACCTCGAAGCCGCTGTAGCTGCCGTCGGTGCCGGCGCCGCCGGTGCGCCAGGCGTTCTCGCTCATCATCACCTGGTCGTCGGGCTTGATCTTGCCGCCGGCCATTTCCGCCGCGAGCACGTAGCTGGTCATCACCTTGGTGATGCTCGCCGGCTCCAGGCGGGTGTCGTAACTGTCGCCCGCGAGCACGTTGCCGCTGGCGAAGTCCATCAGCACCCACGAGGTGCCGGTCACCTTCGGCGGCGGCGGCACCGGCATCGCATCGCTGGCGGGCGGCGCGGCAGGTTTGGGCGCAGGCGTCTGCGCCAGGGCCAGGCCCAGCGTGGAGGTGAGCAGGAGGGCGGCGAGGGCGAAGCGCGATTTCATGGGGCGCGGGATCATTGCGGGACTTACTCCGTCGGCCGTGCGTGCGGCCTGCTACTGCGAGGGAATGGCGGGAACAGCGGTAAAACACGAAAAACCGGAAAATCGAGGCGTCGCGACGCGCACCTCGCGATGGCGGGCCGATGCTACTCCCGCACGCGTTGCGGCGTGCCGAAGCCCAGACCGACGATGCGCGCGGCCAGTTCCGGAGCGGCCGCGGCCGCGAGCGGACCCACGCGCAGGCGCCACACCTTGCGGCCGTGGGCATCGCCGTCGGACAGCGCGGCCGCAGCGATGCCGGCACCCTGCAGCACGGCCAGGGCACGATCGGCGTTGGCGCGCGCGGCGAACGAGGCGACCTGCAGGAACACGCGACCGTCTTCGGCTCCGGCTGGCGTCGGCGGGACCGGTGCGGATCCGGTGGGGGTCGAGGCGGCCGCGGGCGGCGGCGTCGTTGCAGCGTTCGCTGCGTCGGCGGATGCGTTCCCCGGTCGTCCCGTGGCGATGCGCAACTGCCGCGACTTCATCCACGCATCGAATTCCGCCGCGGTCATGGTGCGACCGTCCTGGCGCATGTCGAAACGCTGTTCCGCGGCGCCCGAGCGCGGACCGGGCATGTCCGCGGCCGCGGCCGTCGCCACCGGCATCGCCGCCACCAGGCGGTCGATCGCCGAAGGCTCCGGATCGCGCGCCTGCGGCGGTGCGGCGTGGGCGACGTCGCGCGGCGTCAGCGCGCGCACTTCGACGCGTGCGGTGCCCTTGCTGACATAACCGAGCTTGGTCGCGGCCGCGTAGCTGAGATCGATCAGGCGACCGGCGTGGAACGGGCCGCGATCGTTGATGCGCACGATCACCGACTTGCCGTTGTCGAGATTGGTGACGCGCGCGAAGCTCGGCAGCGGCAGCGTCTTGTGCGCGGCGCTGAAGGCGTACATGTCGTAGACCTCGAGGTTCGAGGTGCGCCGGCCGTGGAATTTCCTGCCGTAGAACGAGGCGATGCCGGTCTCGACATAGCCTTCGGCGTCGTCGAGCACTTCGTACTTCTTGCCGAGTACCGAATACACCTTGCGGTTGCCGACGGGCGAGCGCGGTTCGTCGGTGACTTCGGGTTCGGGTATCGCGTCGACGTCGGGAATGTCGTCGGGGACGCTGTCGCGCACGCCGGGGGCGTACAGGCCGCCGGCGACGTAGTCGCCGCGCTTGGCGGGATCTTCCTGCGCCGGGGCGTACGGCGATTTGCGCCGCGCTGTCGTCGTCGCGGTGCCGTCGTGGCCCTGCGACTTCGCGCCCGCCGCCGCGGGCGGTGCGGACTTCTTCGGCGCGCCGGCGCAGGCCGCCAGGCCCAGCATCAGCGCGATGCCCAGCCAGGCCCTCATGCGCCGGGCTGTCCGTTCGGGGCGGTGGGCGTCTCCGCCGGGGCCACGCTCTGCGCCGGTTGCGCGATCAGCTGCGACAACTGATAGACCGCCGTCGCGTAGCGGATCGAGTTGTTGTAGCTGAAGATCGCGCGGAAATTGCGGAAGGTGAGCCAGTACTCGTCGCTGTCGCCGTCGAGCACGATCGGCGCGCCGGTGATGCCGGCGGGCACGGCTTCCAGCGGACGGTAGCCCGCCTGCGCCAGCGTCTCCAGCGGATGCACCGGGCCCTTCGAATCCACCAGCGCGACGCCGCCCGGCACGTAGCTCGCGCGCACCATCACCGGCTGGCCGCGCATCCAGCCGCCCTTCTTCACGAAGTAGTTCGCGACCGAGGCGAACACGTCGTCGAGATCGTTGAACAGATCGCGCATGCCGTCGCCGTCGCCGTCGACCGCGTAGGCGCGGTAGCTGGACGGCATGAACTGGCCCCAGCCCATCGCGCCGGCGTAGCTGCCGGTGAGCGTGGTGATGTCCAGTCCGGTTTCCTTGCCCAGCTTCATCAGCTGCGCGAGTTCGTCGCGGAAGAAGGCCTCGCGCTGGTTCTCGCGTTCGATGCGGTCGGGCGCGTTGGTGCGCGGGTAGTTGAAGGCCAGCGTGTACAGCGCATCGAGCACCGGGGTCTTGCCGGTGTTGCCGCCCCAGCTGGTCTCCACGCCGAGGATGGCGACGATGACTTCGGCCGGCACGCCGTACTGCGCTTCCACGCGTGCGAGCTGCTCGCGATGTTCGGCGAGGAAGGCGCGGCCGCCGTCGATGCGCGCCTGGGTGACGAAGATCGGACGGTAGTCGCGCCAGGGCCTGGTCTCGGCCGGACGCGCCATCGCGGTGATGGTGCTCTCGCGGATCTTCGCCTGCGCCAGCACCGATTCGATGTAGGCCGCGTCGAGGCCGTACTTCGTCGCGGTCTCGGCGACGAACGCCGCGCGCACCGCATCGCTGGGCGGCGTGGGCGCGGGCAGCGCGGCGACGATCGCATCGGCGGCGGTCATGCCCGCCGCGACGGGCCGGACGGCTGTCGCTGCGGGCGTGTCCGGTGGGGACGGCGGCACCCGCGTGGCGCAGGCGGCGAGTGCGAGGATCGGAACGCAGGCCAGCGCGGATTGCACCGCCTTGAACCACGCACGCGAGGGGGACGGGCATCGGGTCATCGCGGCCGAGGGTAGCACGCGATTCCCACGGGAAAAACCGTTGTTTTGCGCGGGATATGGCGGCGAGTCAGGTGATGGTGTGAACAGCGGGAACGGGGAACAGGGAACAGGCGCAGCTGTCACTTTGCCGCGTTGAGGAAACCGGAAATCGCAGGCAACCATCATTCCCTGTTCCCGCTTCCCCATTCCCTGTTCCCGCTCCATCTATCTCGCATGCACCGGACGATGCGCGTTCACCGCCATCACCACGCCCAGCCCCGCGAGCAGCGACACCGCGGAGGTGCCGCCGTAGCTCAGCAAGGGCATCGGTACGCCGACCACCGGCAACAGCCCGGCGATCATGCCGCCGTTGACGATCACGTACACGCAGAACGCGAGGCCGAGCGCACCGGCGACAAGGCGCGAATAGCCGTCGCGCGCGCCGGCGGCGATCCACAGGCAGCGACCGATCACGAACAGGTACAGCGTCAGCACGACCAACACGCCGAGCCAGCCGAACTCCTCGCTCAGCACCGCGAAGATGAAGTCGGTGGTGTGCTCGGGAATGTAGTTGAGGTGCGACTGCGAGCCTTCGCCCCAGCCCTTGCCGGTGATGCCGCCGGCGCCGATCGCGATCTTCGACTGGATGATGTTCCAGCCGGTGCCCAGCGGATCGGATTCGGGATCGAGGAAGGTGAGGATGCGGTCCTTCTGGTAGGGCCGCAGCAGCCAGAACCACGCCACCGGCGCGATCGCGGCCACCGACGCGAACGCCGCGCCGAACCACCACCACGGCAGGCCCGCCAGGTACAGCACGAACGCGCCGCTGATGCCGACCAGCATCGCGGTGCCGAAGTCGGGTTGCAGCAGGATCAGCAGGGTCGGCGCGCCGATGATCACCGCGGCTGTCACGACCACGCCGAAGCGCGGCGGCAACGGACGGCGGTTGAGGTACCAGGCCACCATCATCGGCAGGCTGAGCTTGAGCACCTCGGCCGGCTGGAAATAGAACACGCCCAGGTTGATCCACAGATTGCCGTGCTTGCCCTGCCCGATCGCGAGCACGATCAGCAGCGGCACGATCGACAGGCCGTACACCCACGGCGTCCAGTTGCGCAGCTGCGTCGGCGGCAGGCGCGACAGCGCCCACATCACGCCCAGGCCCATGGCGAAGCGCGAGCCCTGCGCGAACACCAGCCTCGTCGACTGGTCACCCGCGCTGTACAGCACCGCCAGGCCGATCGTCATCAGCGCGAGCAGGGCGCCGAGCAGCGGCAGGTCGAGCGTGCGCGTGAAGCGCCGCAGCAGGTCGAACAGCCAGAGCAGGATCAGCTTCATCGCGTCGGCTCCGGGGAAGGCTCGATCGGCGCCGCTGCCGGCTCCGGCGCGTGTTGCGGCGTTTGTTGCGGTTGCGGTTGCGGTTGCGGTTGCGCTTGTTGCGGTTGCGGTTGCGGCGGTTTCCTACCCGATTCCGGAGCGGGCCGAGGCGGTTGCGAAGCCGCTGCGGGAAGGGCGGATGCAGGCTCTGCGGAGTCGCGCTGCGTTGTCGGACGTGTCCCCGCACTCGCCACGGGTGCCACACCCGCTTGCGCCGCCCCCTCATCCCCGGCCCTTCTCCCGGCGGGAGAAGGGAGCGGAAGCGAAGGTGCCGTCTGCTTCGCGGCCAGCGGCTGCACCGCCGCCGGCGGCGCGCGTCCCGGCATCAGCACCCCGCCCTGCGGCGAACGCGTCACGCCCTCGACCGGCTCGGGCATCTTCTTCAGCAGCCACGCGTCGAACACCTTGCGCGCGATCGGCGCCGCCGCGGAACCACCGAAGCCGCCATGCTCGACCGACACCGCAACCGCGATGGTCGGGTTGTCGGCCGGCGCGTAGCCGACGAACAACGCCTGGTGGCGCAGGTTGTACGGCAGCGAATGCGGATCGAAGCTCTGGTTGCCCTTGCGGCTGATCTTCTGCGCGGTGCCGGTCTTGCCGGCCATCATGTACGGCGCGCCGCGCGCCATCGCCGCGCCGGTGCCGCCGCCGTGGATGGTCGCGATCATGCCTTCCTGCACCGCGCGCAGGTTGCTCATGTTCTCGGTGATGCGCACGGGCTCGGCCAGCGGCAGCGGCGTCCACGGACGGTCGTAACCGTCGCGGCGATCGTCGACGAGATGCAGCTGGCGCAGGTAACCGCCGTTGGCGATCGCGGCCGTGCCGCGCACGAGCTGCAGCACGGTGGCGACCCAGTAGCCCTGGCCGATGCCGGCATTCACGGTTTCGCCCGGATACCAGCCTTCCTTCGAACGCTTGCGCTTCCACTCCGGCGAAGGCACCACGCCGATGTTCTCGCCGGCCAGATCGATGCCGGTCTTCGCGCCGAACCCGTACTTGTACATGTACCGGGCGAAGCGCTCGATGCCCATCTCGTAGGCGAGCTTGTAGTAGTAGAAGTTCACCGAATGCGAGATCGACTTGCGCAGGTCGGTCCAGCCCGCCGCGCCGTGCGCGTCGCGCCAGCCGCGGCGTTGCCCGGGGATGTAGAACGTGCCGGTCGAGAACACCTTGGATTCGGGCGTGCGCAGCCCGCTGTCGAGGCCGGCGAGCGCGATCAGCGGCTTCACCGTCGAACCCGGCGGCCCGCCGCCGAGCACGTTGCGGTTGAACAGCGGCCGCGACGGGTTGTCCATCAGCGCGCGGTAATCGGTGTGTGAGATGCCGTTGACGAAGAGGTTGGTGTCGTACGCCGGCAGGCTCACCATCGCGAGGACTTCGCCGGTGCGCGGATCGATCGCCACCGCCGAGCCGTCCATGTCGCCGAACGCGGTCACCATCGCCTGCTGCAGGTCGAGGTCGATGCTCAGGCGCAGGTCGGCGCCGGGCTGCGCGGGCACGCGTCCCGCCGAATACACCGGACGCCCGTCGACATTGGTGACGATCTTCTCGTAGCCGACCTTGCCGCGCAGCTGCTGCTCGTAGAAGCGCTCCAGCCCGGTCTTGCCGACGTGGCTCAGCGCCGCGTCGCTCTCGCTCATCGTCTTGAGGTCGTCGGCATCGACGCGGCCGACGTAGCCGATCACGTGCGACAACAGCTCGCCGTAGAGATAACGCCGGTTGAGATAGGACTGCAGCTCGATGCCGGGGAAACGCCAGCGATCGACCGCGAAGCGCGCCGCTTCCTCCTCGGTCACGCGCAGCTTCAGCGTCACCGGCTTGTAGCCGCGCGCGACGTGGCGGTTGGCCTCGTAGCTGGCGATGTCGTCGGGCGAGAGCGACACGATCCTGGCCAGTTCGGGCAGCCACTTCCTGCTGTCGCCGGCTTCCTGCGGGGTGACGTCGAGGCGGAACGCCGGCACGTTGTCGGCGAGGATGCGGCCGTTGCGGTCGTAGATCAGCCCGCGCGCCGGCACGACCGGACGCAGCTTGATGCGGTTCTCTTCCGAACGCGTGACGTACTCGCTGTGCTGCCACACCTGCAGGCGGAAGTACCACAGCGCCAGCCCGCCCAGCGCCAGCAGCACGCCGACGAAGGCGACGAACGCGCGCCGGCGGAACTGGTCGGCCTCCAGCGCGGCGTTCTTCAGCACCCGGCGACGCGGACGGAAACTCATGACGTCCTATCGTCTCCGCCAGCCGCCCATGCGCAGCCCGTCGAGCAGCATGAACACGGGAACCCACAGCAGCATGCCGACCAGCGGCGAGAACCAGGACAGCGAATTGAGCAGCGGCGCGCCCAGGGTCAGGTGCACGGCCGCGGTCACGATGCGGTCGTTGAGCAGCAGCGCTCCGACCGCGAGCGCCTGCTGCGACATCGGGAAGAAACGCAGCCGCGCGCGGAAGCGCTGCAGGATGAAGGTGATCACCACCAGGCGCAGCGCCTGTTCGCCGAACAGGCTGCCCACGACGAGATCGGCGACCAGCCCGATCAGGAAGGCGAAGCCGAGCCCGACGCGCTCGGGGTCCTCCATCACCCAGTACGCCATCACCAGCGCCAGCCAGTACGGGCGCAACGCCTGCAGCATCGGCGGCACCGGCAGCAGCGCCAGCAGCAGGGCGATCAGCAGGCTCAGCGGCAGGATCCAGGGCGAACGCGCGCGCATCAGCGTTGCTCCTCTGGGGCCGGGACCCGGGGTTCGGGATTCGGGATTCGGGGTCTGGCGGCGGGCGGGCTGGGCGGCAGCGAGCCTTGTGCGGCAGCGGGCTTGGCACCCTTCTGCGGCGCGGTGGCGCCGGCCGGCTTCGCGCCCTGCTGGGGCGCGTCAGCATCCACTGCCGGCTTCGAAGCGTCGGCTTTCGCTTCCAGTCCCGAATCCTTGATCCCCGCTCCCGGCTCCCCGATCACCGGGCGCGCCGGCAAGGTCCGCAGCAGCAGCACGTCGCGGCCGCGATCGAGCTGGGCCGCGGGCTTCACGTCGCCGACCAGGAAGGCGCGGCTCTCGTCCGGACGCAGTGCGGTGATGGTGCCGACCGGGAAGCCGGCGGCGAAACGCCCCCCCAGGCCCGAGGTCACCAGCACGTCGCCGACCTTCACGTCGCTGGACAGCGGCACGCTCGCCAGCGCGAGCTGGTCGGCGCGGCCGGTGCCGTAGGCGACCAGGCGCACGCCGTTGCGGGCGATCGCGACGGGAATGGCATGGTCCGGATCGGTGATCAGCAGCACCGTCGACTGCAGCTGCGCCACTTCGATGATCTGCCCGACCACGCCGCCGGCGTCGATCACGGTCTGGCCCACCCGCACGCCGTCGCCGCTGCCGGCGCGCAGGACCAGGCGCTGGCGGGTGGGGTCCAGGTCGATGTCGAGCACCGGGGCGAGCTGCACGTCGAGGCTGCCCTGCTCGGACGCGCCCAGCAGCGCGCGCAGCCGCGCGTTGTCGGCATTCACGGTCGCCAGCCGCGCCATGCGCGCGCGTTCGACCAGCAGCTCGTTGCGCAGGCGGCGGTTTTCGGCGGTGAGCTGGCCCAGCGTGCCGGCGTCGGTGGAGACGCTCTGGATCACGCGACCGGGCAGCCCGGCCACGGCGCGCACCGGCTGCACGAGCGCCTGCGCCTGCTGGCGCGTGCGCGCGAGCCAGCCGCCGCGGTGGTCGAGCACGATCAGGACGACGGCCAGGGCCAGATAAGCCAGCAGCCGCAGGGTCTCGGCGATCTCGCCGGAGCGGCTTGCGGAAGGACCGGCGTAGGGAGGCACGTCAGGGGATCGAAAGAGCGGGAATGGGGAGTGGGGAATGGGGAACGTTGGTTCCCCGCAAGCCAGCACGCGCAGCAGGCATCCGGCGTGACCGCAGGAGGGGAATATCCAGTAAGCCCACTGGAGGTGCAGGAAGCTGCATCACAGGATGCGCCGGGAAATCATCATTCCCCCTTCCCTATTCCCTATTCCCGCTTCTGCACGCCTCACTCCGGCGCGAAGAACTCGTTGCCGTGCATGTCGACCAGTTCCAGCGCGCGGCCGCCGCCACGGGCGACGCAGGTCAGCGGATCGTCGGCGACCTGCACGTGCAGGCCGGTTTCCTCGCTGATCAGGCGGTCCAGGTCGCGCAGCAGCGCGCCGCCGCCGGTGAGGACGATGCCGCGCTCGGCGACGTCGGCGCACAGTTCCGGCGGGGTCTGTTCCAGCGCCAGGCGGATCGAGGCGACGATGCCGGCCAGCGGTTCGCGCAGGGCCTCGTAGACCTCGTTGGAATTGAGCTTGACCATCTTCGGCACGCCCTCGGCGAGGTTGCGGCCGGAGACTTCCATCGAGCGCGGATCCTTCTGCGGGGTCGCGCAGCCGATCTCGAGCTTGATGCGCTCGGCGGTGGTTTCGCCGATCAGGGTGCCGTAGGTGCGGCGTACGTAGCTGATGATGGCTTCGTCGAAGCGGTCGCCGCCGATGCGCACCGACTGCGAGTAGACGATGCCGTTCAGGGCGATGACCGCGACTTCGGTGGTGCCGCCGCCGATGTCCACGACCATCGAGCCGCGGGCCTCGGTCACCGGCATGCCGGCGCCGATGGCGGCGGCCATGGGTTCCTCGATCAGGTAGACCTCGCGGGCACCGGCCTCCTCGGCCGATTCCTTGATCGCGCGGCGCTCGACCTGGGTCGAACCGCAGGGCACGCAGACCAGCACGCGGGGGCTGGGGCGCAGGAAGCGCGACTTGTGCACCTTGCGGATGAAGTACTTGAGCATTTCCTCGGTGTAGGTGAAGTCGGCGATGACGCCGTCCTTCATCGGCCGGATCGTGTTGATGTGGCCCGGGGTGCGGCCGAGCATCTGCTTGGCCTCCGAGCCGACCGCCGCCACCGAGCGGTTGCCGCCGATCACGCGGTCCTGGCGCACCGCGACCACGGACGGCTCGTTCAGCACGATTCCCTGCCCGCGGACATAGATGAGGGTGTTGGCCGTGCCCAGGTCGATGGACAGGTCGTTGGAGAACATGCCGCGGAACTTCTTGAACATCGCGAAATCAGCCGTTTTGCCGGTCGAAACCGGTCCAGGGGAAGGGCACAGGGAGCCCGGTAGACTACGCGCAGCCCCTTGTCCAGACAAGGAAATTTTGCTCAAAAAATGAGCAGCCGCTGGCCCGCCCCCCGGGGCAACGGCTACCCTACGCGCCGCGCGCCTGCGGGCGCCCCCGGCACCGTCCGGGACCCATCCGATCCGCCCCTCGCCGGGGCACTCCACCAGGACGACTTGCCGATGGCAGCCTTGATCTGCGGCTCGCTGGCCTACGACACCATCATGGTGTTCCCGGACCAGTTCAAGAACCACATCCTTCCGGACAAGGTGCACATCCTCAACGTGTCCTTCCTGGTCCCGCGGATGCGCCGCGAGTTCGGCGGCTGCGCCGGCAACATCGCCTACAACCTCAAGCTGCTGGGCGGCGAACCGATCCCGATGGCCACGGTCGGCCAGGACTTCGGCCCCTACCGCGAGCACTTCGAGCAGATGGGCGTGCGCCTGGACCGCGTGAAGATCATCGACGAGCTGTTCACGCCGCAGGCCTTCATCACCACCGACCACGACAACAACCAGATCACCGCCTTCCATCCGGGCGCGATGATGCGGTCGTACGAGAACCACGTGAAGGACGTGCCCGGCGTGAGCTTCGGCATCGTCAGCCCCGACGGCCGTGAGGGCATGCTGCAGAACGCGAAGGAATTCGCCGAAGCCGGCATTCCCTTCATCTTCGACCCGGGCCAGGCGATGCCGCTGTTCAACGGTGCCGAACTGCGCGACTTCATCGAGCTGGCGGACTACGTGACGGTCAACGACTACGAGTCGAACCTGCTGCAGGAACGCACCGGCTGGAGCGAGAAGGACATCGTCTCGCGGGTGAAGGCCTACATCTGCACGCGCGGCCCGAAGGGCGCGGAGATCCACACCGCCGAGAAGAAGTACGACGTGCCGCCCGCGCACGAGCGCCGCGTCACCGATCCCACGGGCTGCGGCGACGCCTTCCGCGCCGGCCTGATCTTCGGCATCGAGAAGGGCTACGACTGGATGACCATCGGCCGCATCGGCAACCTGATGGGCGCGCTGAAGGTCGAGCACCCGGGCACGCAGAACCAGCGCTTCGACTACGAGGAGTTCGCCGAGCAGTTCAAGCAGCAGTTCGGGTATGCACTCTGAGTAGCGGCGGGAAGTGATTGTGCGAAAGGCCGCCTGAGGGCGGCCTTTTTTGCGTCGGTCGGTTTGATTGCTGGGGTTGTTGACGTTGGGCTTGATCTGCTCTTGCTCTTGCCCCTGCTTTTGCTCGTCATTCCCGCGAAAGCGGGAATCCAGTGTCGTCGCTCTTGCCCTTGCTCCTGATCGTCATTCCCGCGGTTTTCAACGGACGAATGTCCGGTCAAGCGGGAATCCAATGTCGTCGCTCTTGCCCTCGTCCTTGCTCTTGATCGTCATTCCCGCGAAAGCGGGAATCCAGCGCCTTTGCCGTTGCCCAGGATAATCGGCACTCGCGTTGCTGGCGGGCCGCGCCGGTGAGGGTGCGGCAAAAACAACAGCAAAAACCAAAAAGCAAAGCCACTGGATTCCCGCTTTCGCGGGAATGACGAGCAAAAACAACACCCGCGCGTCCCTGGGGAATGACGAGCAAAAGCAACCCCCGCGCGATCCTGGGGGATGGCGAGCAAAAGCACCCCCCGCGCGGTCCTGGGGACTGACGAGCAAAAGCAAACCCCCGCGCGGTCCTGGGGAATGACGAGCAAAAGCAACCCCCGCGCGGTCCTGGGGAACAACGAGCAAAAACAACACCCGGCGCACCCCTGACGACCAGCGCCACGGCGTATACAAGCTACGGCGTATACGTAAACCGACTGACCACCACCTCCACCCCCTTCCTGTTCGAAGGCGCCGCCAACAGCCACAGGTTCATGTGCACCGGCATCGCCGCGTGCGCGATGCGCTGCGCGTAATCGGCCGGCGCGAACGTCCAGTCGGCGATGGGGAAGCGGTTGTCGTCGTAATGGCCGTGCGTGGACTGGTAGCGGATGTAGGTCGGCTGCCAGATGAAGCGATGGGTGCTCGCACTGCCGTCGAGCGCGAGCGGAAACGTGTTGCCCCACGGCCCCAGCGCGGCCTGCACCGGCCAGGCGGTGTAGTTGAGCATGTCGGCCTTCGCATCGCCCCACTTCGCGAACTCGATGTCGATCTCGTTGGTGGCATCGGGGCCGACGTCCGCGGTCGGGTAGTTGAACAAGCCCAGCACCACGTTGCGGTCGAGCAGGTCGACGCGGCTCTTCAGCTGGAACTGGTAGGTGCCGTAACCGAAACGCAGATCGCTGACGATCTCCGCCGCGCACCACTTGTTGCCCTTGAGCTTGCTGATCCGCAGGTGCAGGTCGCCGTTGGCATCGACGAAGGCGTTGTCCTCGCACCAGGTGTTGTTGCGCGGCCCGCCCTGCCCGTTCGGCCGCACCGTCCAGGTCATGCCGGAAAAGAACA
Source organism: Lysobacter yangpyeongensis (assembly GCF_042655745.1). Lineage (NCBI taxonomy): Bacteria > Pseudomonadati > Pseudomonadota > Gammaproteobacteria > Lysobacterales > Lysobacteraceae > Lysobacter > Lysobacter yangpyeongensis. The sequence goes on from NZ_JBHSNM010000002.1 coordinate 510,139, forward strand.
GCGTCTTGGCCGCGCAGGCCGGGGCGGCGGCGAGGCCCGCGGCACCGAGCAGCGCGGGGGCGATCCAGGTCTTCAGCACACGGTCCATCGGCAACTCCTTGCGTCGGACAACAGGTGTGGGGAAACGCGCGGTATCGGATCCGCGCGTTGACACGCGGTCAGCGCGCGTCCGCGTCGTCCACGAACGGTCGCCAACACGCTGCAAGCGGAGGAAGCGGTCCTCGCCGCTCCTCCAGCCTCACATCACATGCGCCAGCCAGAGCAGCTCGGGTTGCGCCAGCTTCTCGAATTCCTCGTACGGCATGCGCACCGCATCGGTGTGCGAGCCGGCGTTGAAGGCGATCTCCGGCTGCTGCGCCAGGCGCGAATCCACGTACACCGGCATGCCGTACAGATGCCCGAACGGCGGCATCGCGCCGACCTCGCAATCGGCGAAGGCGTCCTTGAATTCGGTTTCGCTGGCGAGCTCGACCACGCCGCCGCCGAGCGCGCGCGACAGGCGGGTGAGATCGACGCGATAGGCCGCGGGCATCACCATCATCGCCAGCCTGCCGTCGACCTTCAGCATCACCGTCTTGGCGAACTGCTGCTGATGGACGTGCGAAGCGGCGGCGGTCTCGTGCGCGGTGACGGTGCGGTCGTGGACGAGGGTCTGGTATGGCGCGTGGTGCTCATCGAGCAGGTTGTGCAGGCGTGGGGACAACATGACTCCCTCCGCGAGGCATCCGCCTTCCGTCCCGTGCGGCGGCGCCGCTGGTGGACGCGGCGCGCGCATCCTGCGGCGCCGACCGGGCGCTGCAGGTCCTGCGGGCCGGCACGCCGTCGCGGTCGAGCTTACTCCCGTCGCGGCCCGGGGGCGTGAAACGCTGATTACTCCGATTTGGGTGCCAGCCGCACCCCGGCTGCGCGGAGAATGGCGTCGAGCGCTTTCTCGTCGCCCATGTTGTAGGTCTGCTCGTCCCCATCGCTCTGTCCATCGATCAGGACCGCCAGCTGCCCACAGTGATAGCAAAGCAGGACCTGGTAGAGGTGGCCGTCGGCGCGGAACTCCACCGCATGCCGGTATTCGGCCACGCAAGCGGTGGCGTAGTTGGGCACATCCCGCAGCGACTCACGCAAGGCCGTCTCGACCTGGCTGCGTGGTTTGCCGGAGACGACCCGGGTCTTTCCAAGCAGCTTGTTGTCGTAAAGTCATGCGTCACGGCTGCACCACTCGCGCTGGCTGCGTTCCCACGCTGCACTTTGTGCCTTGGAGTAGGCGTCGTATTCCGGCGATCGCGCATCCGGTGCGGGCGTTGGTGGATGCGGCGGTGTCCACGGCTGCAAGGAATACAGTGTGAAGGCATCCGCCTTCACCATCGCTTCGAGCGCATTTGCCCGTTTCGAACCCGGCACCGGCAACGAAAGTTCGGTCCTTGGCTCTGCGAACTCGACCGTGCCCTCCTGCGAACCCGATGCCGCAGAGTTTGCTGGCGCGCTGCAAGCCGACACGGCCAACGCCGCCGCGAATACCAACACAATGGTGCGGCAGCTCACCACTTCGGCAGCCTGCCCTTGTCCAGCCCACCGACCTCGAACACCGCGGTGCGCTTGCCGCCCATCTTCACCGGGAATTCGATGCTCATCGTCCTGGCCCCGCTTCCCGCCATGCGCCACAGCGCGCGTTCGTCCTCGATGAACATCGCGATCGCCTCGTCGGTCTTCGGTCGCGAAGCCGCCATGGCCTTGGGCGCCTTGTCGTCGAGGGTCACCTGCACTTTGCAGCCGCCGTAGCAGTCGAAGTCGCCGTTCTCCAGCACGAGATAACTGCTGCGTCCCCACGACGGATGGTCGCGGAAGATCAGCCGCACCGGCTGCGCGGTGCCCACGCCGGTGTCGACCGGCTTCTTCGAATAGATCGCGGCGGACAGCTGGTGGCCGCCCTTCACCTCGATGCTCTGGTATTCCCACAACGCCGCCATGCGCTGCTGCTCGCGCGCGGCCTCGGCCTTGGCCTTGGCTTCCTCGTACTGCGCGCGGATGCGCGCGGTGACGGGACTGTCGGGATACATCACCACGAGTTCCTCGCCGTGCGCGCGCGCCAGCACCCAGTTGTGCTGCGCGTACTGCAGGTCGAACTGCTTGCCCAGCTCCTGCGCCTTCTGCTCCTTCGCGGCGGCCCGCGCGGCCGCGGCGGCCTGCGCGGCGGCCTTCTGCTGTTCGGCGGAATCGCAGGCCGACAGCGCGAGGACTGCAGCGACGATCAGGGACAGTCTGGTCATGGTCATGAGTCGATGGCTTCCGTCTTGTTGTAGGACCCCATGGGCGCGATGCGGTACCGATCGTGGATCGCGCCAATGGGGCGCTGCTACGGCGGGTCTGCGAGCCGGCTCACCGCGGCGGCCACGGCATCGGGACGCTCCACGATGGACATGTGGCCGCAGCCGTCGAGCAGCACCTGCTGCGCCTGCGGCATGCGCGCAGCGTACAGCGCGAGCGCGCTGGGATCGATCACGGCGTCCTGCCGGCACCACAGCAGCAGGGCCGGCTGGCGGATGCGCGCGGCGTCATCGCCGGGCACGAACCGTTCCGGACCGCGGCCGATGCGGTCGAGCACGCGCTGTTCGAATCCGGCATCGCGGCGGCGCCGCTCGATCACGCCGACGGACGCCGGCCACGGGACGGCGGGTTTCGCGGCCGGATCGTGGAAGACCGTGTCGATGTAGCGTCGCAACGACGCCGCATCGGTGACGGCGAACGGATTCTTCCCGGCCAGGACTTCGCGTCCGAAGGCGTTGTCCCGGAAACGCACGCCCGCCGCATCGAACAGGCCCACGCGCGCGACCTCGCGCGGATGCCGCGCCGCCGTCACCGCCGCAATGCCGCCGCCCATCGAATGCCCGAGCAGCACCACTGGCCGGTCCGGCGACAGTGCGCGGATGTACGCATCCACGCGCGCGGCCTGGGCGACGAAACCGTAGTCGGCGCCCGCCCTGCGTTCGCTCTCGCCCCACCCGGGCAGGTCGGGAATCAGCAAGCGGTAGCGCCCGCGCAGGCGCTGCGCGAGCGGGTACCAGTTCTCCTTCATCCCGGTGAAGCCGTGGATCATCACGACCACCGGCGCGTCGCGTGGCGCGTCGTCGTTGTAGGCGTAGACCCAGCGGTGGCCGGCGACGTCGATGCTGGCGGATGAGAGACCCGCGGCAAGGCGTTCGCGGGTGAATTCCAGACGGACCAGGCGGTAGGGGTCCAGCGCCATGGCGGCGAATGCTATCGCCACCAGCCCGATGGCAATGACGGTTGTCCGGCGCAGAAGGCTTCTGCGTGGGGCTCGCATTACTTGCGACGCCGCCGTACTGCTCCCTCGTCCCGCGAAGCGGGGAGAGGGACCGCTTCGCGCAGCGAAGCAGGGTGAGGGGTGTGGCTTCTTGCAAGGCTTGTCGCGCTCACGCCTTCCCGCTCCGCTCGCCCCTCATCCGGCGCTTCGCGCCACCTTCTCCCCGCACGCGGGGAGAAGGACTTGACCTCCCTCGCCCCGTGAAACGGGGAGAGGGACCGCTTCGCGCAGCGAAGCAGGGTGAGGGGTGTGGCTTCTTGCAAGGCTTGTCGCGCTCACGCCTTCCCGCTCCGATCGCCCCTCATCCGGCGCTTCGCGCCACCTTCTCCCCGCACGCGGGGAGAAGGAACTGCCCCTCGCCCCGTGAAACGGGGAGAGGGACCGCTTCGCGCAGCGAAGCAGGGTGAGGGGTGTACAAAACTTACTTCGCCGACGCCTTTGCCTTCGCCTCGGCAATCGTCGCCTCCACCGATCCCGTCGTGATCGGGTGATAGCCGGGCTTCGCCTTCGCCAGCACGTCTTCCGCCAGCTTCAGGCCTTCCGGCGTTTTCACCAGTTCCTTGTAGGTCGGCATGATCAGCTTGCGACGACCCACGCGCTGCAGGAACTTCGCGATCTCGCCGTTGGCCTGCGTGTAGCCGCTGCGCACCGCCAGCGGGTACCAACGCTGGGCGATCTCGCCGTTGGGCGTACCGGTGAAATGGAAGGCCTGGTCGAGCGCCGCCAGCTGTTCGGGCTTGAGCGTTTCCGGCATGCCTTCGATGAAGTGCACCCACTCCTGCGTGGTCCACTGCTTCGTCGCGTCGGCGGCGGGCAGCGTGCCGGCGTCGAGGAAGGCCTTGCGCGCGGCATCGACCGCGTCGAAGCGCGCCGAAGTCACCTGCGGCGCGGTGGCCGGGATGCCCGGCTGGTGCAGCCATTCGTCGAACTCGGCCTGCGTCACCTTGCCCGGGTACTTGTCCAGGAGGTTGGCCTTGGCGTAATCGGCGAACTGCTGCGAGGAGATCGACTGGAACGCGAAGTGGTCGAAGTAGCCGCGCAGGAACGCATCGAAGTCGGCGCGACCGAAGCGCTGCTCGAGGAACTGCATGAACCACGCGCCCTTGGCGTAGACCGTCGAACCCAGGTTGTCGTCGGGATCCTTGAGCTCACCCGGAATGCCGGCCAGCACCTGCAACGGCTTGTTCTCCTCGGTGAACTCCTGCCTGAGCTCGTTGCGCGCGATCACGCGCTCCATGTCGGCGCGTTCCTTGCCGTACAGCTCCTCGTCGATGCGACCTTCCACGTAGGTGGTGACGCCCTCGTTGAGCCACGCATCCTTGGCGGTGGAGAAGGTCACCAGGTTGCCCGACCAGCTGTGCGCGAGCTCATGCGCGATCAGCGAGACCAGCGACTTGTCGCCGACGATCGCGGTCGGCGTCAGGAAGGTCATGCGCGGGTTCTCCATGCCGCCGTACGGGAACGACGGCGGCAGCAGCAGCATGTCGTAGCGTTCCCAGCGGTACGGGCCGTACAGCTTCTCGGCGGTCTGGATCATCTTCTCGGTGTCCGAGAATTCGTTCGCGGCGCGATCGACCGACGCCGGCTCGGCCCACACGCCGCTGCGCTCGCTGATTGGCTTGAACACCAGGTCGCCGACGCCGATCGCGAGCAGGTAGGACGGAATCGCGTTCGTCATCCGGAACGTGTAGTCGCCGTCGCGCTTGTCGCCGGAATTGTCGTTGCCCGGCTCCATCGCCGCGCTCATCACCACCATCGTGTCCTGCGGCGCCATCACGTGCGCGGTGTAGGTGAAGCGCACGCTCGGCGTGTCCTGCAGCGGCACCCACGAACGCGCGTGGATCTGCTGCGACTGGCTGAACATGAAGGGCGTCTTCTTGCCTTCGGTCATCGCGGCGGTCAGCCACTGCAGGCCGGACGCATCGGGCGAGGTCGTGTAGGTGATGCGCACGCGCGGATTGCGCTTGGGCGTCTCGATGGTGAGCTTGCTGCCCAGGATCCTGTCGGCGGGGGCCAGCGTGTACTTGAGGTCTTCCCACTTGCCGTCGCTGCGCTCGCCGACGATCTTGCCGATGGTCAGATCGCGGGTGTCGAGCACGAGCTGCGTGGCCTTCGGGTCCAGCCAGTCCAGCGTCAGCGTGGCGCTGCCGTCGAGCACCTTCTTGTCGAAGTCGACCTTCAGTTCCAGTGCCAGGTCCTTGGTCCTGACCTTGTCGGGCTGGGCATACGAATGCTCGTCGATCATGCGGGTGGCCGTGGCGGGAGCGGTGGCGGCGGTCGCCGCCTCGTCGGCGGGAGTGGCCGCGCGCTGGCAGCCGCTGGTGGCGGCGAGCGCGGCCGCGAGGGACAGCATCAGGATCGAATGGCGCATGGAACAGGACCTGCGTGCGTGGGAAAGCGCCGAGTGTAGCGCCCTGGACGCGGGCGTCGTGGCCGGCGCGATCGTCGCGGGCATGGGCCGGTACTACAGGCGCAACACCCGCCGTCGCGGCACCGCACCGCAAGGGCGCCCCCACGGGCGCGACCGGGTCCCCCATTCCGGCGAACCGCCAGATTCCGTACAGCCGCCTCAGCCGCTGGCCAACCGCCGCAGCGATCCGTCGTGACCACCGTGGCCGCCATGGTCGCCGTCGTCGCACACCAGCATCGACCCGCCCCGCGCCTTGGCGGCATACATCGCGGCATCGGCCTCGCGGTACAGCTCCGCCGCATCCGTGCCCGGGCGGTACTGCGCGCAGCCGATGCTCACGCTGATGGGAATGCCGTCGGGGCGCGGCGCGGCGAGGTCGCGCAGCCAGTGCTGCACGCGCTCGTTCGCCGGGCTCGGTTCGTCGTGGATGCAGATCAGGAATTCGTCGCCGCCCCAGCGACCGATCCAGTCGTGATCGCGCAGCCAGCGCTGCGACGTCGTGACGAGATCGGTGAGCATGCGATCGCCCGCCGCATGGCCGTACACGTCGTTGACCGGCTTGAGGTTGTCGACGTCGAGCACGTACAGCATCAGCGGCTGGCCCTGCTCGGCGTGCTCGATGCATTCGTGCAGGCTGCGATCGCTGCCGCGCCGGCTCAGCGCATGGGTCAGCGGATCCTCCAGCGCATGCTTTTCGAGTTCGCGCATGCCGTCGTCGATCTCGCGCAGGCCGCAGTTGATGCCGCGCATGAGCAGGCCGACTTCGTCGCGACCGTCCTCGGGCAGTTCGGGCAGGCGGTGCTCGTGCTGATACGCCTGCACCACGTCCACCATCATCCGCAGCGGCGTCAACAGGTGGTAGAGCAGGAACAGTGCGGCCAGCACGCCCAGCAGCGTGACGATCACGGTCAGCGAGACGCTCAGCACCAGTTGCTGCTGGGTGGGGCCGTCATGCAAGAGCAACCACGCCAGGAAGACCCCGAGCGGAAGCAACGTGCAGCCGGCGACGACGGCCATGAGCTTGGCGCGGAACGAGTGCGGGAACACCCGAGAAAGCGCGCGATAGACACCCAGGCCCGCCATAGGACGTTCGTCCGGTTGCGGCAAAGTCGCCACGGTCGAGCATATCGGCGTGCATCACAAAGCTGAGTGATGCACAGCCGCGCTCACCCGTGCGGGTGAGGGAGAAAACAAAACGATTCAGATGCCGGCGTGGCTCAGGCCTTGTAGCCGGTATGGATCGCCACGATGCCCGCGCTCAGGTTCCTGTACGAGCAACGCGCGAAGCCTGCCGCTTCCATCATCGCCTTCAGTTCGTCCTGCGGCGGATGCTTGCGGATCGACTCGGCCAGGTACTGGTAGCTGTCGGCGTCGTTCGCGAACAGCTTGCCCAGCTTCGGCAGGATGTTGAAGGAGTGGAAGTCGTAGATCGGCTTGAACCAGTCCGCCTTCACTTCCGAGAACTCCAGCACCCGCGCCTGCCCGCCCACCTTGAGCACGCGCTGCATCTCGCGCAGCGCGGCGTCCTTGTCGGTGACATTGCGCAGGCCGAAGGCGATGGTGACCAGGTCGAAGCTGGCATCGGGGAAGGGCAGCTTCTCCGCATTGCATTCGACGAACTCGATGCCTGCCACCACGCCGCGATCGGTCATGCGGTCCCGGCCGACCTTGAGCATCTCGCCGTTGATGTCGCCCAGCACGATGCTGCCGGTCGCGCCGACGCGGTCGCGCAGCAGCAGGGCGATGTCGCCGGTACCGCCGGCGAGATCGAGCACGCGGTCGCCGCGCTTCACCTGGCAGGTGCCGACGAAGTAGCGCTTCCACACCCGGTGGATGCCCAGCGACATCAGGTCGTTCATCAGGTCGTACTTGCCGGCGACCGAGGAGAAGACTTCGCCGACCAGCTTCTGCTTCTCGGCGACGGGCACGTCGCGGAAGCCGAAGTGGGTGGTGCCGCGGGAGGTGTCGTGTTCGCTCATGCGGGGATTATTGCATCTGGGGGTTTGGAAGACGGGAATAGGGAATAGGGAATGGGGAATGGGGAATGGGAGATTCATGGCGGGTGGACATCCCTCGCGGTCAATTTCCCGATCCCGCCACGGCACACCACAGCTCGCTGCACCCAGGCGTTCCCTACTCCCTATTCCCTATTCTCTATTCCCCATTCCCGCCTTCTCCTTCAGCATCACCCCCACCCCACGCCCCCACCCGACGCCCCCGCCCCCATGCTCGAAGCCCCCGACTACCGCGCCCTCCTCGCCACCGCCGTTGCCGAAGCCCGCCAGGGCCTGGCCGAAGGCGGCATTCCCATCGGCGCCGCGCTCTACCGCAACGACGGCGTGCTGCTCGGCTGCGGCCACAATCGCCGTGTGCAGGAAGGCGATCCGTCCGTGCACGGCGAGACCGACGCCTTCCGCAAGGCCGGCCGCCAGCGCCGCTACCGCGACACGATCATGGTCACCACGCTCGCGCCGTGCTGGTACTGCAGCGGCCTGGTGCGGCAGTTCAACATCGGCACCGTGGTGGTCGGCGAATCGGTGAACTTCCGCGGCGGCATCGACTGGCTGCGCGAGAACGGCGTCAACGTGATCGACCTGGGCGACGACGAATGCATCGAGATGCTCGGCGGGTGGATCGCGGCCCATCCCGAAGTGTGGAACGAGGACATCGGCGAGGATTGAGGCGACGCGACGCGCACGCCCGTGGTCCCGCCGGTCGCGCCCACGGGGCGCTCCTGCGGTCCACGCGACGGTTCCGCCGCAGCGACGCGTTGAAAGCGCTCCAACCACCCCGCCCCGATGCAAGCCCAGCCCACCACCTTCCAGCAAACGCCCTGCCTCCGTCTGGTCGGCCGCGACGGCGCGACCGCGCTGGTCGCCCTGCACGGCGCGCACGTTCTCTCGTGGATCCCCGCCGATGGCCGCGAACGCCTGTTCCTGAGCGCACGCGCGCACTACGGCGCGGGCACGGCGATCCGCGGCGGCATCCCGGTGATCTTTCCGCAGTTCGCCGGGCGCGGAGCGCTGCCCAAGCACGGCTTTGCCCGCACCACGCCGTGGCGCCTGGTCGGCGTCAGCGACCGTGCGACCTTCGAGCTGGTGCCGGGCGCGACCAGCGCGGCGTGGCCGCACGCCTTCCGCGCGCGCCTGCATGTCGGGCTCGATGCCGGCGTGCTGACCGTCGCGCTGGAGATCGAGAACACCGGCGCGCACGAATTCGCCTTCAGCGCCGCCCTGCACACCTACCTGGCCGTCACCGATCTCGACGCCGTCGCCCTGCACGGACTGGCCGGACGCCGCTACGAAGACAGCACCGCGGGCGGCGCGGTGCGGCAGCAGACCACGGCGGAACTGCGCTTCAACGCCGAAACCGATCGCATCTACGTCGCGCCGCTGCATCCGCTGTCCCTGCACGACGGCCCGCATCGCCTGCGCATCGACCAGCACGGCTTCGCCGACACGGTGGTGTGGAATCCGGGCGCAACGCTCGCCGCCGGCATCGCCGACCTCGCGCCCGGCGAGCATCGCCGCTTCCTCTGCGTCGAGGCCGGACAGGTGCTGGAGCCCGTGCATCTGCCACCGGGCGGCCGCTGGTCGGGAATGCAGCGACTGGGCTGAGTGCCGTGGCGCGTTATCGCATCGCGTTAACGAACGCGGCGAACAATGCGCGTTGCCACGGCCGCTTCGCGCCGTCGGCTTCCTCCTCCCGGTCCGCTACGGCACCGCGACGGACCATCACCCCGGAGATGCGTCCATGAAACCGTTCCTCCTGCTCGGCCTGTGCCTGCTGCCCGGCGCGCTGCTCGCCGCGGAACCGCAACCCGCGCCTGCCGCCAAAACCTCCAGCCACGCGATGGTGCATGCCGCCACTATTCAGTGGGGCGACGCACCGCCCTCGCTGCCGCCCGGCGCCCAGGCCTTCGTGCTGGCCGGCGATCCCGGCAAGCCCGGCCCCTTCGCCATCCGCCTCAAAGCCCCGCCCGGCTACCGCGTCCCGCGCCACTGGCACCCCACCGACGAACAGGTCACCGTGGTCGAAGGCGACGTCACCTTGTCCATGGGCGAAACCACCGACGCGCACGAAGCCGACTTCGTCCCCGGCGACTACGTGATGCTGCCCGCGCACATGCAGCACGAAGCCAGCACGAAGAACGGTGCCGTCGTGCAGATCAACAGCACGGGCCCGTTCGAGATCAACTACATCAACCCGGCGGACGATCCCCGCAAGCAGGCGGCGGCGCAGACGAAGTAGGCGCGACCCGCACCGCGTGCAGCGCTGATATTCCGACGCCTGGCGTTACCCCGGGTGTCGAACCACGCCGCACAACGCACGGCGTCGCCGTAGCACCTGACGCAGGTCATGGCGCGTGGCGCGACGCACCCGCAACCTGTGCCGATGCCACGGCCCGCCATCCCGATCGACCTGCTCGACGCAGCGCCCGCGCCGCCCATCGAAATCGACGGCGCCCGCATCGCCCGCGGCCTCGGCCTGGACGTGGCGACCTTCCGCCAGCTGATGGCCGACCGGAAGATCACCGTCCTGTGCGAACGCGGCACCGGCGAAGACAGCGGCTTCTGGCGCGCGAGCTTCTATCACGGCGAACGCCGCGTGCGGGTGGTGGTGGATGGGGAGGGGAAGGTGGTGGCCGAAGGTTGAGGGCGTTCTCTGCCAGCCCCCGCTTTTATTTCCCCTCGCCCCGCTTGCGGGGTGAAGGCGGACGCTTATGCGCCACTGGCGCATGTCCGACTGAACGCCCTTGCGCCATGCGCAAGGGCTGGGGCAGAGCAAGGGACAGCGTTGCGAAGCAACGCAGGGTGAGGGGACGTGACGCCCGAATGTCCCGCCGCTACTCAACCACCGGCGGCCGCACCGTACCGAGGCTCAACCCTTGCTCGCGCCCGCGGCCGCCAACGCTGCGACCAGTTCACGCACCAACCCCCGCTGTTTCGCAGGCAGCGACAGAAACGCGTCCAACATCGCGCGGTCTTGGGCCGTGATGGCCTCGGCCCACCCGGCGCGGTCGTCGGCGACGGCCACCTTCCTGCTACCGAAACGCAGCGCGTGAGGCTCGACACCAAATAGCGCAGCCAATACCTGCAACTTGTCCTGGGCTGGAATCGCCTTGCCGCTCAACCAACGCGAAGCGGTCATTTCGGACACCGACGTGCCCGCGTAGCTGCTGTTGAACGCCTTGTGGAGCTCGCCGGGGCGCGGCTTGTAGCCGGCCTTTTCCATGGCCTGGGCCAGTCGTCGCGAAAACTCTTGGCGCTCGTCTTTCATGGCCAGCGAAGTTACGAAGGCCGCGAGGACGCTATTAACGTTTTGGGTTCAACATGTTTAACTTATCGGGTTAGTTACGAACCCGATTCGTTAGATGCCCGCATCCCCGTCGGCCACACCGACCCGCAGCGCACCGGTCCTCTGCCGGGCAACGGGCTGCCGCGTCGCGGTCAGACGCGGCGCACACGGGTACGTTCGGACGGGGCAGACCTAGATGCCGCTGCTGTCCTGGTTCAACCGCGATGCGGACCTGACGCGTGCGGCGCTGGCGCCCTACCGGCTGCTGGAACCGGTGGCCAACCTCTCTTACGGCGAACCCGATTCCCCGAACATGCTCATCGAGGGCGACAACCTCGATGCGCTCAAGGCATTGCTTCCGTACTACGCGGGGCAGGTGAAGTGCGTCTTCATCGATCCGCCCTACAACACCGGAAGTGCGTTCGAGCACTACGACGACAACATCGAGCATTCGCAGTGGATGTCGATGATGTATCCGCGGCTGGAGTTGTTGCGCGAGCTGTTGTCGGAAGATGGCTCTATCTGGGTGACGCTGGACGACAACGAGGCGCACTACTTCAAAGTCATGTGCGACGAGGTCTTCGGACGAAAGAATTTCATCGCCAACGTAATCTGGCAAAAGGTCTTTTCACCCAAGAACACGGCGAAGCACTTTTCCGTTGATCACGACCACATGATCGTTTATGCGAAGAACGCCGAAGCCTGGCGTCCAAACGAGATGCCACGTTCTGAAAAACAGAATGCGAGCTATAAGAACCCCGACAACGACCCTCGGGGACCTTGGACTTCAGGCGACCTCTCCGCGCGAAACTTCTATGGCGCCGGAACATATCCGATCGCATGCCCTAGCGGCCGCGTCGTGCCAGGTCCACCCAATGGGATGTATTGGCGCGTATCCAAGGAAAAATTTCTCGAAATGGATCGAAACGGCCGCATCTGGTGGGGTGCAGACGGAAATAACAACCCCCGCATCAAACGGTTTCTTTCAGAGGTCAAGCAGGGAGTTGTTCCGCAGACACTGTGGCTAAATTCGGAAGTCGGTAATACGCAGGAAGCGAAGAAGGAAGTCGTGGCGATATTTGGCGACGAAAACTTCATGACTCCAAAGCCGGAGCGTTTGCTTCAACGAGTTATTCATATCGCTACCAAGGAGGGCGACCTCGTCCTCGACAGCTTCCTCGGCAGCGGCACCACCACCGCCGTCGCGCACAAGATGCGCCGTCGCTGGATTGGCGTCGAGATGGGAGGCCACGCCCGCACTCACTGCCAACCACGGCTGAAGAAAGTAGTCGACGGCGAACAGGGTGGCATTTCCGAAGCCGTCGAATGGCAAGGCGGCGGCGGCTTCCGCTACTACAAGCTCGGCGTTCCCGTGTTCGACGAGAACGGCCACATCCGGGACGGCATCCGCTTCGAGCATCTCGCCGCGCACGTCTGGTTCGCCGAGACCGGCACCGCGCGTTCGACACGGGCGAAGAAGGACGCCTTCCTCGGCGAGCACAACGGCACCGGCTACTACCTGCTGTTCAACGGCATCCTGGGCGACGACACCCGATCCGGCGGCAATGTGCTGACCCGGCGCGTGCTGCGCTCGCTGCATCCGTTCGACGGACCGAAGGTGATCTACGGTGAAGCCTGCGCTTTGCCTGAGGAGCAGCTGCACGAACTGGGCATCGCGTTCCGGCAGACGCCCTACGACATCAAGGCGCGCTGACATGAGCCTCGCCCTAAAGCTGTACCAGCGACGTGCGCTCGACAGCCTGGAGCGCTACTTCGAAGCCGCTCGCGTCCAGGACGCTGCGTCTGCTTTCGCGCAAACGGTGGACAAGGGGCTGCTGGATCAATACAAGCCGATGCCCGGCTTGCCGACCGTTCCTTACGTCTGCCTGCGCATTCCGACCGGAGGCGGCAAGACCGTGATGGGTGCGCACATCATCCAGTCCGCCGGGCGAGCGCTGCTGGATCGCCAGTTCCCGCTGGTGCTGTGGATGGTGCCCACCACCCAGATCAAGACGCAGACATTGGATGCTTTCCTCGACCCGCGCCACCCGTATCGGCAGGAACTCGACGACGCGTTCGGCGGACAGGTCGCTGTGTTCGACGTGGCCGATTTCGCGCAGATGCGACCCGCAGATGTGGGGGCCCGGGTCTGTGTCGTCATTTCCACGGTGGCCGCGTTGCGGGTGACCGACAAGGAAGGTCGCAAGGTCTACGAGCACCACGAGGACCTGGAGGCGCATTTCGCCGGCAGCACCAAGGAACTGGATTACCTGGACAAGGGCGCGGACGGCAAGGCGCTGGCTTCATTCGCCAATCTGCTGAAGCTGCACGGCGCGCTGGTAATCATGGATGAGGCGCACAACGCCACCACACCACTGTCCTATGCGGTTTACGAGCGTCTAGGCCCGCGCGGCGTTGTCGAGCTGACGGCGACACCGGATGTCGCGAGCTCCAACGTGCTGGTTAGCGTGTCGGCCTTCGAACTGAAGGCCGAGGACATGATCAAGTTCCCCGTAGTGCTAAAGGAGCACAACGGCGAATGGCAGGCGGCGGTGAGCAGCGCGGTGGCACGGCGCAAGTCGCTGGCAAAGATCGCAATGGACGAGCCGGACTACATCCGTCCGATCCTGCTGGTGCAGGCCGAGAGCGCCCGCGGCGCGGCCACCGTCGCGGAAGTGAGGAAGCACCTGATCGAAACCGACGGGTTGCACGAAAATGCAGTCGCGGTCGCCACCGGCGATCAGCGTGGGATCGACGGCATCGATCTGTTCGCGAAGGATTGCCCCATCGAAGTTGTCATCACCAAGCAGGCGCTGAAGGAGGGTTGGGACTGCTCTTTCGCCTACGTGTTCTGCTCGGTGGCGCAGGTCAGGAGCGACAAGGATATCCAGCAGCTGCTTGGCCGCGTGCTGCGCATGCCCCATGCCACGCGGCGAAGACAGGAAGCCATGAACAAGGCGTATGCGCATGTCGTCAGCGACAGTTTCGGCAGGGCTGCAGGCGAACTAACGCAATCGCTGGTCAATATTGGCTTCAATCCGATGGAAGCGGCCACGGCGATCCGCCGGGAAAGTGCACGACCGGGTGAGCTCGAGCTCAAAGGCGGCGAAGTCCTGGCGCCGGCACTGCCGACCACTCGTATCGAGGTACGCAAGGCTCCGGACCTTTCCGGCGTTCCCGCGCGAGACACGGAGCGTGTGGTGTTCATCGCCAACGAGAACGGCAACGGCGGTATCGTCGAGATCACCGACGAGATCCAGCCGGAAACAGGCGAGGCCATCATTCTCACCGCGCCTCCTGGCAAGCGCGACGAACTCGCCGCGCAGGTCGAACGCCACCTCGACCTGACCGCCGCCGCCAAGGCGCCGAGCGAGCGCGGTGAAGTATTCCGCGTACCGCGCCTCTGCACAATCGAACAAGGCGAACTCGAACTGATCGACCGCGGCATGGTCGCCACCGATTTCAAATGGGACCTGCTGGCGAGCCCGCCGGACCTGTCGAGCTTCCGCTTCAATGACGACAGCATGACCTTCGAGGTCGACCTCGATGGCCGCGGCGTCAGCTACCACGCGGTCAAGGACGACGTGGCTACTTACCTGCCCGGCTTCGCACAGGATCGCAGCGAAGCGGACCTGGTCGGCTGGCTGGATCTGGAAGTCCGCGATCCCTCGATCAAGCAACCGGTGCTGCGCGAGTGGCTACGACGCGCCGTACGCGGCCTGCTCGAGGATCGCGGGTTCTCGCTGGCGCAACTGTTGAAGGGGCAATTCATCCTGCGCCGCAAGCTGGCCGAACAACTGCTGGTCGCAAAGGACCGGGCCTACCGGAAGGGCTTCCAGCAGGCGCTGTTCGGCGGAGCGCTGGAGATTGTCACCGACGATGGCCCCGATCACGGCTTCCATTATCCGGCGAACATGGCGCGTTATCCGGCACACGACTACTACCGCGGTAGCTACCGGTTCCGGAAGCACTACTACCCGGTGCCCGGCGACCTGAAGAACGTCGGCGAGGAATTCGAGTGCGCGCGGCAGATCGACCTGCTGGACGATGTCGGCTTTTGGGTACGCAACCTGGTGCACCAAAGTCAGTTCTGGATGCCTACCGCGAAGCAACGCACCTATCCGGACTTCGTGGCGAAACTGAAGGACGATCGTTTGTTGGTGGTCGAGTACAAGGGCGGCGATCGCTTCACCGCCGATCAGGAAGAAGAAAAACGTCTGGTAGGCGACCTATGGGCCAAGCGCAGCAAGGGCCGCGGCGTGTACCTGATGGCGAGTTTGGCCAATGGTGATCTACGCGACCAGTTGATGGGAGCGATCGCGCGCTGATCGGGGCTTGCGGATTCGTAGGTCGATCCGGAATCACCAAAGCAACGGCAAAAAGCGCGCCTCATCCGCCCTTCGGGCACCTTCTCCCCGCTGTGCGGGGAGAAGGAAAGCATCGACTTGCGGGCGGAAGCATCGACTTGCGGGCGGAAAGCATCGGCTTGCGGGCGGAAAGATCTGGCGACTTAAAGGATGTACCGGCTCAGATCCGGATCCTTCACCAGCTCGTTGAGGTGCGCGTCGACGTAGGCCTTGTCGATCGTCATCGACGTGCCGTCGCGATCGGGGGCTTCGAAGCTGAGGGTGTCGAGCAGGCGTTCCAGCACGGTGTGCAGGCGGCGGGCGCCGATGTTTTCCTGGCGTTCGTTGACCTGGGCGGCGATCTCGGCGAGGCGTTCGATCGCGTCGGGGGCGAATGTCAGGGTCACGCCTTCGGTCTTCAGCAGCTCGACGTACTGGGTGGTCAGTGCGGCCTTGGGCTCGGTGAGAATGCGGACGAAGTCGTCCTTGCTCAGCGCGCCCAGTTCGACGCGGATCGGGAAGCGGCCCTGCAGTTCGGGGATCAGGTCCGAGGGCTTGGCGAGGTGGAACGCGCCCGAGGCGATGAACAGGATGTGGTCGGTCTTCACCGAGCCGTACTTGGTGCTGACGGTGGAGCCTTCCACCAGCGGCAGCAGGTCGCGCTGCACGCCTTCGCGGCTGACATCGCCGCCGACCATGCCGGCGTCGCTGCGCTTGGCGACCTTGTCGATCTCGTCGATGAAGACGATGCCGTGCTGCTCGCAGGCTTCGATCGCGGCGTCGCGCACGTCTTCCTCGTTGACCAGGCGGCTGGCCTCTTCCTCGATCAGCTGCGCGCGCGCGGCGCGGATCGGCAGCTTGCGCTTGTGGGTCTTGCTGCCGGCGACCTGCGAGAACATCTGCCGCAGCTGCTGTCCCATTTCCTCCATGCCGGGCGGCGCCATGATGTCGACGCCGACGTTGACGGCGAAGTCGATCTCGATCTCGCGGTCGTCGAGTTCGCCGGCGCGCAGCTGTTTGCGCAGCTTGGCGCGGGTCTTGTCGTCGGCTTCGGATTCCTTGGGCGGCTGCTCGTTCTGCACGCCTTCGGGATCGCCCTGGAAGCCGAACAGGGTCACCGCGCGGCGCGGCAGCAGGGCTTCGAGAATGCGGTCTTCGGCCTGTTCCTCCGCCTGCGTGCGCACGCGCTGCTTGGCCTGCTCGCGGTACATCTTCACCGCGGTGTCGGCGAGGTCGCGCACGATCTGCTCGACGTCCTTGCCGACGTAGCCGACTTCAGTGAAGCGCGTGGCTTCGACCTTCACGAACGGTGCGTTGGCGAGCGTGGCCAGGCGCCGCGCGATCTCGGTCTTGCCGACGCCGGTGGGACCGATCATCAGGATGTTCTTGGGCATGACTTCGTCGCGCAGTTCCGGCGCGAGCTGCATGCGGCGCCAGCGGTTGCGCAGGGCGATGGCGACGGCGCGCTTGGCGGAGTGCTGGCCGACGATGTGCTTGTCGAGCTCCTGCACGATCTCGCGCGGGGTCATGGTGGCGTGGGTGGTGTCGGGTTTGGGGGACATGGGGATTTGAGAAGCCGGAATGGGGAACAGGGAATGGGGAACGGAAGTTGGCGACGACGGTCGGATGCGGTGAAGGGCTGAGGACGGAAAGCGGCGAGAAACGTTCGTTCCCTATTCCCTATTCCCCACTCCCGCCTTCATTCACCCAACTCCTCCACCACGATGTTCCGATTGGTATAGATGCAGATGTCGCCGGCGATGTTGAGCGCCTCGGTGGCGATTGCCTTCGCATCCAGTTCGGTGTGCGCGGCGAGCGCGCGCGCGGCGGACAGCGCGTAGGGGCCGCCGGAACCGATCGCGACGATGCCGTCCTCGGGTTCGATCACGTCGCCGGTGCCGCCGACGATCAGCGAGGTTTCCCTGTCGGCGACGATCAGCAGCGCTTCGAGCTTGCCCAGGCGACGTTCGGTGCGCCATTCCTTCGCCAGTTCCACCGCGGCGCGGGTGAGCTGGCCGTGCTTCTCGAGCTTGGCTTCGAACAGTTCGAACAGGGTGAAGGCGTCGGCGGCGGCGCCGGCGAAACCGGCGAGCACCTGGCCGTCGCGGCCGAGGCGGCGCACCTTGCGCGCGTTCGACTTCATCACCGTGTGGCCGAGCGTGACCTGGCCGTCGCCGGCGACGGCGACGCGGCCGTTGCGGCGCACCGACACGATGGTGGTGGCGTGGAAGACGTCGGGATTGCGGCTGGGGTCCATGGGGGTCTCCGTGGGGTTCCACCGAGTTGGGGGCCTTGGTGCGGGGGTTCAAGCGGGCGGGAAGTCATGGGCATGTTGGTGGTGGGTTGCTTCACGTTGGCTTGATGCGGGGGCGATGCGTGCGTGGCTCCCGGGCACGCGACGTCCCCTCACCCTGCCCGCTACGCGACTTCGCGAGGCTGTCCCTCGCTCTGCCCCGGCCCTTGCGCATGGCGCAAGGGCCGGGGCAGAGCGAGGGAGGAAGTACCCACGCCAGGGAATCCTGTGGGAGGGAAGTGATTCCCTTCTCCCCGCATCGCGGGGAGAAGGTCGAAGCGGACAGTCGCCCGCTATGGGCGCAGCGCCGGATGAGGGGCGCTCTTGTTCCCCACGGCGGGCGCAAGCCCGCCCTACTTCTTTCTTTTCGCCCGCGGATGCGCGGCGTCGTACACCTTGGCCAGGTGCTGGTAGTCCAGGTGCGTGTAGATCTGCGTGGTGGCGATGTCGGCATGGCCCAGGAGTTCCTGCACGCCGCGCAGGTCGCCGGAGGATTCCAGGATGTGGCTGGCGAAGGAATGCCGCAGCAGGTGCGGATGCACCCGCTTGAACAGGCCCTGCTGCTGCGCGAGCTGGCGTACGCGCAATTGGATCGCGCGGGGCGTGATCGGGCCGTTGCGGCCCGGGAATACCGGCGCGTCCGCGGCGGCGCCGGTCGATGCGCGCCATTCCTGCAACGCATTGCGCGCGTGCGAACCCAGCGGCACGCTGCGCTGCTTGCGGCCCTTGCCCAGCACCGTGACGAGGGCTTCATCGAAATCGAGGTCGCGCCAGCGCAATGCGCACAGTTCGCTCAGGCGCAGACCGGAGGAATAGAACAGTTCGAGCAGCGCGCGGTCGCGCAGGCCCAGCGGTGCGTCGGTGGGGACTTCGACCAGCGCCTTGGCTTCGTCCGGATCGAGCACCTGCGGCAGCTTGCGCGGCGCCTTGGGTGCGCGCACGGCCGCGGCGGGATTGGCGGCGATGCGGCCGTGCTTCAACAGCCACGCGTAGAAGCTGCGACACGCGGACAGGCGGCGCTGGATGCTCTTGGGCGATTGCTGGCGACGATGCTCGTCGGCGGAGAAGGCGCGCAGCTGGTCGGCGTGCAGGTGTTCGATGTCGCCGTGGCCTTTGCCGGTGGCCCATTGCGCGAGCGCGGAGAGGTCGCGGCGGTAGGCGTCGAGGGTGTGCGCGGAGACCTGGCGCTCGACGGCGAGGTAGGCGAGGAAGTCGTCGAGGGCGGCGGGCGCTGGCTTTTGCTCGTCATCCCCGCGGCTTTCAGCGGACGAATGTCCGGTCATGTTGGCGGTTGCCTTTGTCATTGCTTTGGGGAAGCAGAGTCATGCCGTGGGGACGAAAGCAAGACACTGGATTCCCGCTTTCGCGGGAATGACGAGCAAAAGCAACAGCAACTACGACGGCAACAGCAACAGCGACCACAACTGCGGCAGCAGCGACTAGGACCCATACCGCCGCAACGCCACGCCCAGCGCCTCGCACATCATGCGCAGGAACAGCGTGCCCATGCCGGGGAAGAAGCGGTTGGGATCGCGGCTGCCCACTGCGACCAGGCCGACGCCGGCGACCGGCAGCAGTGCGCTGGACTGCACTTCCTCGGCGCGCACGCCGTACAGCAGCGCGTGCTTCTCCGGCTGCAGGCGGCCGCACAGCGGTTCGTTGCCGGCGATGAAGTCGCGGAACGGGTGCAGGCGCGCGTCGTCGGCGGCGATGTGCTGCAGCCACTCGGCGTCCTCGAGCCCGGGCACCGGCGCGAACGTGACGATCCGCACCAGGTCGCCGTTGAAGTCCTCGGCCAGCGTCGCGGCCATCGCGCGCAGGGTGTCGGCGGCGCTGTGCTGCTTCATCAGCGCGAGCGTGAGCTGGTGCGTGCGCACCGCCAGGCGCTCGTTCTCCTGCGCGTTGGCGAACAGGTCCTGCAGCCGGCGCGCGAGTTCGCGGTTCTTGTCGCGCAACACTTCCAGCTGGTAACTCGCCAGCGACGCCGCAGGACCTTCGTCGCGCGGCACGACCAGGCTCAGCGCCAGGTCGGGGAACTGCTTGAGGAACTGCGGATGCCGGCGCAACCACGCGGCGACTTCATGCGCACCGAGCTTTTCCTGCACATCGCTCATGCCAAGCCTGCTCCTATGAGGAAGGTTCCTTCGAACACGAATGCGGCCGGACCGGCCATGGTGACCGGCGCGTCGTCGCGCGGCCAGGCGATCTGCAACTCGCCGCCGGGCAGCGCGATGGTGAGCTCGCGATCCACGCGGCCGCGTCGCATCAGCACCACCGCGGCCGCGCACGCGCCGCTGCCGCAGGCCAGGGTTTCGCCGGCGCCGCGCTCGTACACGCGCAGGCGCACGCGATCGCGCGCTTCGACGCGGGCGAAGCCGACGTTGACGCTGTCGGGGAACGCCGGCAGCGACTGCAGCAGCTGCGCGACGGGTTCCACCGGCGCGGCGGCGACGTCGTCGACTTCGATCACCGCATGCGGATTGCCCATCGACACCGCGCCGAAGCTGTAGACGGCGTCGTTGTACTCGAGCACGTATTCGTCGCGCATCGCATCGAAGCCGTGCAGCGGCACGTCGGCCGGGGCGAAGCGCGGCACGCCCATGGCGATGCGGAACACGTTGTTTCCAAGCGGGTCGTCGGCGAGGCGCTCGACGTGGTGCGTATCGACCGGGCTGTCGACGTCGAAGCGGTCGCCCTGCGCGGTGCCGTCGCGCAGCAGCCACGCGGCCACGCAGCGCGCACCATTGCCGCACTGGCGCGCGAGCGAGCCGTCGGAATTCCAGATGCGGTAGCTCGCCACCGCGCTGGCGCTGCGCGGCGCTTCGATGGTGAGGATCTGGTCGCAGCCCACGCCGGTGTGGCGGTCGCCGAGCACGCGGCACAGCGCGGGATCGAGCGTGGTCGTGCCATCGCGCAGATCGATCACGACGAAGTCGTTGCCGGCGCCGTGCATCTTGCTGAAACGCAGCACGCGCCCGGCGTGTGGCGCGGCAGCCACGGACGAGGGGGCGGCTTCAGCCATTGCCGCCGGTGTCGGTGGCGGGCGGGGGCGGCGTTTCGTCCTCCGTCGGCGCTTCTTCCGGCGGCGGCGGCGTGGTTTCGGCCGGCGGCGGGGTGCGTTCGTCGACCGGCGGCGGCGCGGGCAGTTCGGCCGGTTCGGTTTCGGTCGGCGTGGCGGGCGTGGGCGCGGTTTCGGTCGGGGTGCTTTCGGTCGGCGTCGTGTCCGCCGGCGCGGTGGCCGGATCGATCGGCGGCGTCGGCAGCACCAGCGGGCCCTTGTTGCCGCAGCCGGCCAGCAGGGCCAGTGCGAATGCGATGGTGGCGAGGCGGGTTGCGTTCATGGCGGGAGTGTAGCGCGCGGCGTTGTCGGCCCGCGTCATCGCGCGCGCTGCTTTCGCGGATGCCTCAACGCGGTTCCGGCCGCCGCCACAACCAGGCGGCGACGAGGGCCATGGTGGCGGTGCCGGTCGCCGCCATCCACACCCGCGGCGCGGTGAGGAACATCACCACCGCGCAGAGCGCCATCATCCCGGTCGCCAGGCGCTTGGCGCGGCGGCTGACTGCGCCGTGTGCTTCCCAGTCGTGGATCAGCGGGCCGAAGTGGCGGTGCGCCAGCAACCACGCGCGCAGGCGCTGCGAACCGCGCGTCGCGGCGAAGGCGGCCAGCAGCACGAACGGCACCGTCGGCAATCCGGGTACGACGATGCCGACCAGCCCGAGGCCCAGGCTGGCGTAGGCCAGCAGCCACCAGAGCCAGCGGAAGCGGGTCGAGGTCATGCGGGGATCATGCGGCGGCCATCATCCCGCGCCGGGGGATCCACTGACGAGGAGCAACGTCATGGATCCCCGCGTTCGCGGGGATGACGGTGTGGCTGCGGGGATGGCGACGGGGCGGGCGACGGCGCTTATTTGTCCGCGGTCACACCCAGCTGATCCAGCATGAAGGCGTACATCTCCGCGCGTTCCCTGTAGCTGCGGAAGCGGCCGGACTTGCCGCCGTGGCCGGCGTCCATGTTGGTGCGGAAGATCACCGTGCGGCCCGAGGTGTCCAGGTCGCGCAGTTTCGCCACGTACTTGGCCGGTTCGTAGTACTGCACCTGCGAGTCCCACAGGCCGGTGCCGACGAACATCGCCGGATACGCCTGCGCGGTCAGGTTGTCGTAGGGCGAATACGACAGCATGTAGTCGTAGGAATCCTTCTTTTCCGGATTGCCCCACTCGTCGTATTCGTTGGTGGTGAGCGGGATGGTCGGATCGAGCATGGTGGTGACCACGTCGACGAAGGGCACCTGGGTCAGGATCACGCGGTAGCGGTCGGGCGCCATGTTGCTGATGGCGCCCATCAGCAGGCCACCGGCGCTGCCGCCATGCGCAGCGACACGGTCCCTGGCCGCATAGCCTTCCTTCACCAGGAAATCGGTGACGTCGATGAAGTCGGTGAAGGTGTTCTTCTTCTTGAACAGCTTGCCGTCGTCGTACCAGGCGCGACCCATTTCCTCGCCGCCGCGGATGTGGGCGATGGCGTAGACCATGCCGCGGTCGAGCAGGCTGACCACGGTGTTGCTGAAGCCCGGGTCCATCGACAGGCCGTAGCTGCCGTAGCCGTACTGCAGCAGCGCGGCGGTGCCGTCCTTTTTGAACCCCTTCTTGTACACGAGCGACACCGGGATCCTGGTGCCGTCGCGCGCGGTCGCCCACAGGCGCTCGGTGGTGTACTGGCCCGGGTCATAACCCGGCACCGGATCGCGCTTGAGCAGGCGGCGCTCGCCGGTCTTCGTGTTGAGCTCGTAGGTGGTGTTCGGCGTGGTCATCGAGGTGTAGCTGTAGCGCAGCCACTCGGTGTCGGGTTCGGCATTCGTCGCCAGGCCCATCGAGTACGCCGGCTCGTCGGCCTTCACGTGCTCGGACTTGCCGTCGTTGGCGAGCACGCGTACGCGCTCGAGGCCTTCGGAACGCTCGGCGATCGCGGTGAAGCCGTCGAACAGCTCGAAGCCGTCGATGTAGACGTCGTCGCGCGCGGGGATCCAGTCCTTCCATTCCTTGCGCGAGGTCGCGCCCGTCGGCGCGGTGACTAGCTTGAAGTTCTTCGCGGGCTTGCCGTTCGAATCCGGAGCATTGGTGCGGATCACCCAGCGGCCGCCGTGGTGGTCGGCGTCGTATTCGACGTCGCGTTCGCGCGGGGCGAGGACGACGAAGTCCTTCGGATCTGCCGCGGGCGCGCAACGCAGTTCGTCGGAGACGGTGCTGCTGACCTCGATGCAGATGAACTGGTCGTCGCGGGTACGCGAGATGCCCATGTAGAAGCTGTCGTCGTGCTCCTCGTATACCAGCTCGTCCTGCGCCGCCGGCGTGCCGAGCACGTGCTTCTTCACGCGCACGGTGAGCAGGGTTTCCGGGTCGTTCTCGACGTAGAACAGGGTCTTGTTGTCGTCGGCCCACACCAGGTTGGGCGAGACGCCCTTCACCGCGTCGGCGTAGACCTCGCCGGTGGCGAGGTTCCTGAAGCGGATGGTGTACTGGCGGCGGCCGACGTCGTCCTCGGCCCAGGCGAGGATGGTGTTGTCCTGGGTGACTTCGTAATCGCCGACGCTGAAATAGTCCTTGCCGGCGGCCATTGCGTTGACGTCGAGCAGGACCTGCTCGGTGGCGAAGTCGGCGCCGGCGTTGGCCTGCTGGATCGAGGTGGCATCGACGCCCGCGCCGTCCCTGCGGCGCGCGTGCACCGGATAGTCCTTGCCGGTCTCGAAGCGCGAGTAGTACCACCAGCCGCGCTCGCGGTACGGCACCGAGGCGTCGTCCTGCTTGATGCGCGCGACGATCTCTTCGTAGAGCTTGTCCTGCAGCGGCCGCAGCGGCTGCATCACGGCATCGGCGTAGGCGTTCTCGGCGTTGAGGTACGCCAGCATCTCCGGGTTCTTGCGGGTGTCGTCGCGCAGCCAGTAGTAGTCGTCGGTGCGCGTGGCGCCGTGCGGCGCCTTCACCACGTGCGGCTTCTTCGCTGCGTCGGGCGGCGGCGGGAGGGCGGCGGATGCGGGGGTAGTCATCAGTAGCGTGCTCGTGAACAGCGTGGCCAGCAGGAAGGTGGGCTTCATGGATGGGGTCCAGGGAGGGATATCGCAACTGGGTCGGATGCGGTGAGTGCGAACCGTGAAAGCGGCGGCGCGGAACAAGCGCCGGGCGCCCCGACGTGCCCTAGTCGAGATCGTGCGAACGCCGCAGGTACGCCGAAGCGATAGTGCTGGGGCAGGGAGAAGACGGCAAGGAGCGTGGTGCTTGTCTCCCTCCGGAAGAAGGTGGCGCGAAGCGCCGGATGAGGGTGTGGCGGAGGGATGGTGCTGGGGCGACGGGGAGAACGGCAACGAGCGCGGACAAACTCCTGGTTGTTCGCCATTGCCGCTTCGCCGCCCCTCACCCCAACCCCTCTCCCGGAGGGAGAGGGGCTTTGCTCTCTCCCTTCTCCCTCCGGGAGAAGGTGGCGCGTAGCGCCGGATGAGGGTGCGGCGGAGGGGTGGGGCTGGGGCGACGGGGAAGACGGCAAGGAGCGCGGATCAGCTCCTCGGTTGTTCACCAACACCGCTTCGCCGGACCCTCACCCCAACCCCTCTCCCGGAGGGAGAGGGGCTCTGAATTTCTTCGCTTCCGCACTTCCCTTCTCCCCTCCGGGAGAAGGTGGCGCGTAGCGCCGGATGGGGGTGCGGCGGAGGGGTGGGGCTGGGGCGACGGGGAAGACGGCAAGGAGCGCGGATCAGCTCCTCGATTGTTCACCAACACCGCTTCGCCGAACCCTCACCCCAACCCCTCTCCCGGAGGGAGAGGGGCTCTGAATTTCTTCGCTTCCGCACTTCCCTTCTCCCTCCGGGAGAAGGTGGCGCGTAGCGCCGGATGAGGGTGCGGCGGAGGGGTGGGGCTGGGGCGACGGGGAAGACGGCAAGGAGCGCGGATCAGCTCCTCGGTTGTTCACCAACACCGCTTCGCCGGACCCTCACCCCAACCCCTCTCCCGGAGGGAGAGGGGCTCTGAATTTCTTCGCTTCCGCACTTCCCTTCTCCCTCCGGGAGAAGGTGGCGCGTAGCGCCGGATGAGGGTGCGGCGGAGGGGTGGGGCTGGGGCGACGGGGAAGACGGCAAGGAGCGCGGATCAGCTCCTCGGTTGTTCACCAACACCGCTTCGCCGGACCCTCACCCCAACCCCTCTCCCGGAGGGAGAGGGGCTCTGAATTTCTTCGCTTCCGCACTTCCCTTCTCCCTCCGGGAGAAGGTGGCGCGTAGCGCCGGATGAGGGTGCGGCGGAGGGGGGGTTGGGGCGACGGGGAAGATGGCAAGGAGCGCTGAGCATCTCCTTGGTTGTTCACCAACACCGCTTCGCCGAACCCTCACCCTGGCCGGCCCGTCGGCATAGCCGACGGGCGTTCGTCGGAGCGCGCGCCAGTGGCGCGCAATCGCTCCTCCTCACCCCCTCTCCCGGAGGGAGAGGGGCTTTGATCTTCCCTACTTCAGCTTTTCCCACAGGAACGTATACGCCAGCGCGCTCATATGCGCCGCCTGCGCATTGTTGGCCGAGCCGCCGTGGCCGCCTTCGATGTTCTCGTAGTAGGTCACGTCCTTGCCGGCTTCCAGCATCTTCGCCGCCATCTTGCGGGCGTGGCCCGGATGCACGCGGTCGTCCTTGGTCGAGGTCATGAAGATGACCGGCGGATACCGCTTCGCCGGATCGAACAGGTGGTACGGCGAGAACGTCCTGATGAACTCCCAGTCCGTCGTATCCGGATCGCCGTACTCGGCCATCCACGACGCACCGGCGAGCAGGTGGCTGTAACGCTTCATGTCGAGCAGCGGTACCTGCACGACGACGGCGCCGAACAGGTCCGGGTACTGCGTCAGCATGTTGCCGGTGAGCAGGCCGCCGTTGCTGCCGCCCTGCACGCCCAGGTGCTTGGCCGAGGTCACCTTCTTCGCGATCAGGTCCTGCGCGACCGCGGCAAAGTCCTCGTACGCCTTGTGGCGATTGGCCTTGAGCGCGGCCTGGTGCCAGCGCGGGCCGTATTCGCCGCCGCCGCGGATGTTGGCGACCGCGTACACGCCACCCTTCTCCAGCCAGCCCTTGCCGACGCTTCCGGAATAGCCCGGCGTCAGCGAGATCTCGAAGCCGCCGTAACCGTACAGCAGGGTCGGCGCGCTGCCGTCCAGCTTCAGGCCCTTCGGCTTGACGAGGAAGTACGGAACCCGGGTGCCGTCCTTGCTGGTGGCGAAGTGCTGCTCGACGACGTTGCGGCTGCCGTCGAAGAACACCGGGTTGGTCTTGAGCACTTCCGGCTGCTGGCCAATGTCCGCGATCGCCAGCGTGGTCGGCGTGAGGTAATCCGTCGCGGTCATCCACACCGCGTCGCCTTCTTCGGCATCGACCGGCGCGACGCTGACGGTGCCGATGGTCGGCGCGCCGACGAAGGGCTCGCGCTTCCACTCGCCGGCCGCCGGCGTCAGCACGCTGATGCGGTTCTTGACGTCTTCCAGCACGTTGAGGACGAGGTGGTTGTGCGTCCACGCGTAGCCCGAGAGCGAGGTGCGTTCGGTCGGCGCGAACAGCACGGTGAAGTCGCGCTTGCCCGCCATGAAGTCGTCGAACTTCGTCGCGATCAGGCTGCCTGACGGATACGTCCTGCCGCCGGCCTCATACGGATCGCGCAGCTCCAGCAGCAGCCACTCCTTGTGCACCGACTTGTTGGCGGAATTGGGCGCGTCGATCTTCGCGAGCGTGCCATCGCTACCGCGCAGGTAGAGCTCGTCGTTGTAGAAGGCCAGCGTGCGGCTGACGAAGTCGCGCTCGAAGCCGCGCGTGTCGTCGTGGAAGGCCGCGATGTACATGTCGTCGGCCTGGCCGGCGTACACCTGCGTCGCCGCGGCGAGCGACGTGCCGCGCTTCCATTCCTTGACGATGCGCGGATAGCCCGACGGCGTCATCGAGTCCTTGCCGAAGTCCGTATAGACGTAGACGCGGTCGCGATCGATCCAGCCCAGCCCGCCCTTGGCCTCGGGACGATAAAAGCCGTCCTTCACCCAGCTCTTGCTGCTCAGGTCGAATTCGCGGGTGACGTCGGCGTCGGAACCGCCGCGCGACAGCGAAATCAGGCAGCGCTCGTAGGCACCGCCGGGCTGCGCAGGCTTCAGGCACTGCGCGCCGTGCCACACCCACTTCTCGTTCTCGGCGGCGTTGAGCGCGTCGAGGTCGAGCACGGTTTCCCACTGCGGTTCGGGCTTGCGGTATTCGTCCAGCGTGGTGCGGCGCCACAGCCCGCGCTGGTGCTGCGCGTCCTTCCAGAAGTTGTAGTAGTACGTGCCGATCTTCTCGACGCCCGGGATCTTGGCGTTGGAATCGAGGATCTCGCGGATGTCGCCTTCCAGCTGCCGGAACTGCGGCGTTGTCGTGAGCGCGGCCTCGGTCTTCGCGTTCTGCGCGCGGACCCAGTCGAGCGAACGGCTCCCTTCGACGTCTTCGAGCCAGGCGAAGGGATCGGCGGGGTCTTTCATCTTCGGAGCGTCCTCGGCGTGGGCGGCACCCAGGGTCGCGGCCAGGCCGGCGGAGAGGAGCACGGTGAGCGCCGCGCTTTTCGCGGCCTTGCGGGCCGTCGGCAGTTGGGACATGGGCATGCAGCGATGGTGGAAAGGCCCGCACGCTAGCACAGGGGTCCGGCCCGGCCGCCGTGTCCGAGGTCATGGGGGCTTTGCCCGATCGGGGCGCTGGCGTGAAGGCCGGCGCCGGCCCGCTCAGGCCGCGCGGGCCAGCGCCCGCCGCGCCAGCGTGCGTACGCGTCGACGCGCCTGCGGACCGCTGCGGCGCCGACGCGTCGCCGGCGCTTCCGTCGCGTGCCGACCGGGCAACGGGAAACCGTGCAGCGCCCACAGCGCCATCGCCGGCATCGCCAGCAGCCACAGCGGCAGCCAGCCGACGGTGTCGCTGAAACCGCGCGCGCCCGGCAACAGCAACACCAGGGTGGCGCCGATGGCCAGCGCGTAACGCAGCGCGGTGGCGATGCGCGATTGGAATTCGTCGTGGATGGCGGTGTCGGACTGGCGCATGACGCGGGCTCCCTGTGGATGGAGCCAGCCTCGTGCCGGGGCATCTCAGGGGCTGCGACAGTCGCCGAACGTTGCCTTCATGTAGCCCGGGTAAGGCCGCAGGCCGCACCCGGGCCTGATCACGCGGCATCGCGAGAAGCCCCCCGGTGCGCTGTGCTTACCCGGGGCTACGGATCACGCGGAATGTGATCAGCTCAGCGTTCGTAATTGCTCAGCGCCAGCGCCAGCAGCGAGCGCGCCTGTTCGCGCAGCGACGCCGGCTCGACGACTTCGGCATCGCTGCCGTAATGCATCACGTCCATCAGCAGTTCGCGGCCGGCGCTGTAGGGCAGCTTGAGTTCGTAGCGGCCGTCGGGCAGGTAGCGGCCCTGCTGTTGCGAATGCCAGTGCTCGTCGGCGACCCAGCGCGCGGCCTTGGCGCTGAACACGATCGTCGCCCAGCCCTTGGGCGTGCCGGAGAAGATGCCGTAGCTGGAGGCGAGGTGACGATCGAGCTCCTCGTCCGGCACGTCGCGCGCGGTGTCTTCCAGCACCTTGGCGGCGCCGATGCGATCGACCGAGAAGCTGCGCAGCGCGTCGCGGTCGTGGTCCCACGCGTCGAGGTACCAGTTGTCGCGGTAATGCGTGAGGCGCTGCGGCGACACCGTGCGGCGGGTCTTCTCGTCGGTGGAACGCGCGCGGTATTCGAACACGAGCTGCTTCCGGTCCAGCACGGCGGTGGCGACCATGCGGAACGCGGTCTCGTCGAGGCGGCGGGTGCGATGCGGCACCACGCGCACGCGTTCGACCGGCAGGCGCCGTCCGCCGGCGTGTTCGTCGAGCAGTTTTTCGATGCGCTGCTGCAGCGGCGCCAGCGCATTGGACAGCACGCCACCGCCGCTGCGCATCAGCAACTGCTGCGCGGCGAGCAGCGCGTGCAGTTCTTCCGAACTCAGCCACAGGCCCGGCAGTTCGAAACGCTGCGCTTCCTTGTGGTCGTACTGGAAGCCGGCTTCGCCGTTGCCGACCACCGGCGCCATCAGGTAATCGCGCAGATAGGCGAGGTCGCGGTAGACGGTGGCGCGCGAGCACTCCAGGTCTTCCTGCAGGCGTTGCACCGTGACCGGATAGCGCGAGGCGCTGAGGATGCGATGCAGGGCGTGGATGCGTTCGATGCGTTCCATGATCGGAGTGCCGGCAGGCGAGCGAGGGGAAGGACCGCGGGACGCGCGCATCCCGGGGCGTGCCAGTATGGCAAAACATGGGCGGCTCCCGGTTGCAGCCGCCTGGCCGGAGCACCTGCGCCTTTGGCGTTGTCCATGGCAGCGTGTCCCGCGCTTTCCGTGCGCACCTATTGTTCCAGGAGCCGACATGACCGTTTCGCGCCCGCTGTTGCTAGCCGCCGCCCTGGCCGCGGGCCTCGCCGCCTGCAAACGCGATGCGCCGCCGGCGCCGGAATCGGCGGCATCGGCCGCCACGGCAAGCGCCGCGACGATCGCCCCGGTGGCGAATCCGCTCGGCGCGAAAGACGAAGTCGGCCGCGCGATGGACCGCTTCCTCGGTGTGAAGAGCTACCACGCCACCATGGAGACCGCGAGCGATCGCGGCGCGATGACCATCGAGATGGATTTCGTTGCCCCCGACCGCTATCGCATGAAGACGCCGATGGGCACGCAGCACGTGATCGGCGACACCATGTACATGACGGCCAACGGCCACACCATGAAAGTCCCGCTGCCCAAGGGCCAGATCACCGGCTACCGGGATCCCGCACGGTTCGCGGAGAACAAGGCGAACATGACCGTCGAGGCGCTCGGCAGCGACAGCGTCGAAGGCCAGTCCGCGAAGAAGTACCTGCTGCGCACGACCGCGCCCACGCCGGGCGAATCGACGCTGTGGGTCGGCGACGACGGTTATCCGCTGAAGATCGAAGTGGTCGGCGATGCCGGCGGCACGCACGCGCGCACCACGATCCGTTATTCGCGCTTCGACGACCCGGCGATCCGCATCGAGGCGCCCTAGGAAGGGTTCAAGTCGACTCCACGCGGCACGTGCCCACGTGCGCAAATGTAGGGCGGGTCTCGATCCGCCGCTCGACCGGCCGCCCGACGCACGGTGAATTCCCGGAACACGGGCATCGCAAAACGCTTGCCTGGCGTGATTGGGACTCGACCAAAAGCCGGCGGGTTGAAACCCGCCCTACAATGCGCGGATGCGCGCGCCTGCCGAACCCCTGATCGACTACTCGCCGTCTCCCGGCGACGAGGTCAAGACCACCACCTGCTACATGTGCGCCTGCCGCTGCGGCATCAAGGTGTGGCTGGCCGACGGCAAGGTGCGTTACATCCAGGGCAATCCCGCGCATCCGGTCAACAAGGGCGTGCTCTGCGCGAAGGGCTCGGCCGGGATCATGCAGCACTATTCGCCGGCGCGGCTCGGCAAGCCGCTGCTGCGCGTAGGCGAGCGTGGCAAGGCCGAGTTCCGCGAGATCGAATGGGCCGAGGCGCTGGACATCGCGACGTCCTGGCTCGCGCCGATCCGCGAACGCAATCCCGACGAGCTCGCCTTCTTCACCGGACGCGACCAGTCGCAGGCGCTGACCGGCTGGTGGGCGCAGCAGTTCGGCACGATCAACTACGCCGCGCACGGCGGCTTCTGCTCGGTGAACATGGCCGCGGGCGGGCTGTACACGCTGGGCGGCTCGTTCTGGGAATTCGGCGAGCCCGACTGGGAGCACGCGAAGTACCTGATGCTGTGGGGCGTGGCCGAGGACCACGACTCCAATCCGATCAAGCTCGGCCTGGGCAAGCTCAAGGCGCACGGCGCCAAGATCGTCGCGGTGAATCCCGTGCGCACCGGTTACGGCGCAATCGCCGACGAATGGATCGGGATCCGGCCGGGTACCGACGGGTTGTTCGCCTTCGCGCTGATCCATGAGCTGCTGAAGGCGGGCCGCATCGATCTGGATTACCTGGTGCGCTACACCAATGCGCACTGGCTGGTGGTGCAGAACCCGCATGGCGGGGACGATGGGTTGTTTGCGCGCGATGCCGAGGGGCATCCGCTGTGTTGGGATCGCGGCGCGTCTGCACGAAGCGACGCGTCCGCCGCTCCCCTTTCGCGTAGCGAAGGGGGAGGCTGGGAGGGGGTCGCTCTTGATCCTGCTGAGGGCAACCGCAAAACCAACAGCAAAGGCACCCCTCCCCAACCCTCCCCTTCGCTGCGCGAAAGGGAGGGCGCAGAAGCGCGCGCTGACGCAATTGGCGTCTCTCCCGCCGTGGTCGGCGAATACGTTCTGCCCGACGGCCGCCGCGCCGTGCCGGTGTTCCACCTAATCGTCGAGCGCTATCTCGACCCGCAGTATTCGCCCGACGCGGTCAGCGAACGCTGCGGCATCCCCGCCGACACCATCCGTCGCATCGCGCGCGAACTGGCCGAAGCGGCGTTCGACCACGAGATCCGTCTGCCGGTGCAGTGGACCGACGCGCACGGCCGCGCGCACGAGGAGATGATCGGCCGCCCCGTCGCCATGCATGCGATGCGCGGCATCAGCGCGCACAGCAACGGCTTCCATACCTGCCGCGCGCTGCACCTGCTGCAGCTGCTGC
Source organism: Lysobacter yangpyeongensis (assembly GCF_042655745.1). NCBI lineage: Bacteria > Pseudomonadati > Pseudomonadota > Gammaproteobacteria > Lysobacterales > Lysobacteraceae > Lysobacter > Lysobacter yangpyeongensis. The sequence goes on from NZ_JBHSNM010000002.1 coordinate 541,462, forward strand.
TGGGCGCGGTGGACACGCCGGGTTCGTTCCGCTACCAGCCGCCGTTCCCCAAGCCGATCGCACCGCCGAACCGCCCGGGCAAGGCCCGTCAGGCCAATGGCGTGCTCGATGCGGCGCCGCTCGGCTTCGTGCATGCGCCGGAGGATCTGGTCGTCGATGCGGACGGCAACCCGCGCCGCATCGATCACGCGTATTCGTGGGCGTACCCGCTCGCGGCGCACGGGATGATGCACGGCGTGATCCGCAACGCCTGGGCGGGCGATCCGTACCGGATCGACACGCTGATGATGTTCATGGCGAACATGAGCTGGAACTCGTCGATGAACACGCGCGAGACCATCGCGATGCTCACCGACAAGGACGAGGCCGGCGATTACAAGATCCCGCGCATCATCTACGCCGATGCGTACGCGTCGGAGATGGTCGCCTATGCCGACCTGGTGTTGCCCGATACGACCTATCTCGAACGCTTCGATGCGATCTCGCTGCTCGACCGGCCGATCTCGGATGCGGATGCGGCGATCGATGCGATCCGGCATCCGGTGCTCGATGCCGCCACGCAAAGTGAAGGCCGCGACGTGCGCGGCTTCCAGAGCGTGCTGATCGAACTGGGCGCACGGCTCGGTCTGCCGGGCCTGTGCAACGAGGACGGCTCGCCGAAGTACCGCGACTACGCCGACTACATCCAGCGCCACGAACGCGCGCCGGGCGTGGGCCTGCTCGCCGGCTGGCGCGGCGAGGACGGCTCGCTCGAAGCCAAGGGCGCGCCGAATCCGGATCAGCTGCAGCGCTACATCGACAACGGCGGCTTCTGGCGCAGCGAGATTCCCGAGGAGGCGCGCTATTACAAGATGGCCAACCGCGGCTATCTGCAGTGGGCGCAGAAGATGGGCTTCCTCGCCGGCACCGCGCCGATCACCTTGCAGCTGTATTCGGAGACGCTGCAGAAGTTCCGCCTCGCCGCGCTCGGCTTCGGCGCGCAGCAGCCGCCGGCGCAGCATCGCGAGCGCGTGGCGACGTATTTCGATCCCTTGCCGATGTGGTACGAACCGTTCGAAGGCGAACAGATCGAGGACGTCGACAACCGCTTCCCGCTGAGCGCCATCACCCAGCGCCCGATGTTCATGTACCACGCCTGGGGCTCGCAGAACGCGTGGCTGCGGCAGATCGCCACGCGCAACTACCTCTACCTGCATCCGGCGACCGGCGCGAAGTACGGCATTGCCGACGAGGACTGGATCGACGTGACTTCGCATCACGGCACGATCACGGTGCAGGCGAAATTCGCCGGCAACGTGCAGCCCGACACGGTGTGGACGTGGAATGCGATCGGCAAGCGCCGTGGCGCGTGGCGCCTGGGCAAGGACGCGCCGGAAGGCGAGAAGGGCTTCCTGCTCAATCACCTGATCAGCGACATCACCCCGCGCGGCGATTACTTCAACGCCGATCCGGTCACCGGGCAGGCGGCGTGGTTCGACCTGCGCGTGCGCATCGCCCGGGCCGACGATCCGATGCAACAGAGCGAGCCGCAGTTCGCGCCGCTGGCGCTCGGTGAAGCCGACAACCGGCCGCTGCGCTACGGCGCTGGCTTCCGCGCGCAGCGCAAGAAGGAACAACAGGCATGAACGCACGCAGGTTCGCCGGCTACCTGTGCGTGGGGCTCGGCTTCGCCCTGATCCTGCTGCTGGGTTACGGCGTGATCGATCCGATCGGCGGCCTGCCCAAGGGCGCCGCGTCGATGCGCGACGTGCTGATCGGCCTGATGCCCAGTGTGCTGCTGGCGCTGGGCGCCTTCGTCATCGGTCTGTGGCTGCTGAAAGGCGGCTCGAACAAGGGAGGCGCGAAGAAGTGACTACGCTGCCGCCTCCGTCGACGAAGAAGCTGGGCCTGGTGATCGACCTCGACACCTGCGTGGGCTGCCACGCCTGCGCGGTCGGTTGCAAGGAATGGAACGCCGGCGGTTTCGCCGCGCCGCTCACCGACGAGCAGCCGTACGGCAAGGATCCCAGTGGCGTGTGGTTCAACCGCGTGCACAGCTACGAGATCGCGGCCACCGACTTCACCACGCCTGCGCACGATCCGGGCGAGCAGGCGCTGAACTTCGCGCAGAGCACCTCGGCCTCCGCCTGCAGCTCGAACGCGCCGCTCGCGCAGCAGCTCGCCGCGCAGCCGGCGATGACCCTGCATTTCCCGCGCTCGTGCCTGCACTGCGAAACGCCGGCGTGCGTGACCGTGTGCCCGACCGGCGCCAGCTACAAGCGCGCGGAGGACGGCATCGTCCTGGTCGACGAGGACAAGTGCATCGGCTGCAAGCTGTGCTCGTGGGCGTGTCCGTACGGCGCGCGCGAGTACTCGCACGTCGAAGGCGTGATGAAGAAATGCACGCTGTGCATCGACCGCATCTACAACGAAAAGCTGCCCGAGGCCGAACGCGAGCCCGCCTGCGTGCAGGTGTGCCCGACCCGCGCGCGCCACTTCGGCGATCTGGGCGATCCCGAGTCGAAGGTGTCGAAGCTGGTCGCCGAACGCGGCGGTGTCGCGTTGATGCCGGAGTTGGGTTACCAGCCGGTCAACCGTTACCTGCCGCCGCGACCACGGCGCGCCGGCGAGACCGACAAGCCCGTCGAACCCGCCACCGAATCGCTCGACACCGCAGCGCTGCCGCCAGTGCTGCGCTGGCTCGATCGTGTGTTGTCGCGCTGAGTGGACGATCACATCGCATGAACCCCGCCTTCTCCGTCATCTTCTTCACCACGCTCTCCGGCGCCGGCTATGGCCTGCTGCTGTGGAGCGCCGTCGCAGCGCTGGCGGGTTGGGGCCGCTCCTGGTCGCCGCTCGCCGGCGTCATGCTCGGCCTCGCACTGGCGACGGTCGGGCTGCTCAGTTCGCTCGCACACCTGGGAAAGCCGGCGCGGGCCTGGCGCGCGTTCTGGCAGTGGCGCACCTCGTGGCTGTCGCGCGAGGGCGTGATGGCGGTGCTCACCTGCGTGCCCGCGCTGGCGCTGGCTGTCGTACTGCTCGGCGCGGCGATCGCCGCGCATCCGGTGACGCCCGCGCCGCATGTCGTCGCGACACGCACCGTCGCCGCGCTCGCGCTGATCGCGTGCACGCTGGCGACCGTGTATTGCACCGCGATGATCTACGCCTCACTCAAGCCCATTCCCGCCTGGCGCCATCGCGCGGTGGTGCCGGTCTACCTGCTGTTCGCGCTGCTCACCGGCGGCCTGCTGTGCGCGACCCTGCTCGCCTGGGACGGCGGCATCGGCAACGGTGCGGCGATGGCGGGCATCGCGGGCGCGATCGTGCTGGCGATCGTGAAGCACCGCTACTGGCGCGACATCGACACGACGCCGCTGCCGATGCGCCGCGCCGATGCGGTGGGCCTGCCCGGGCGGAGCGTCGACGTGTTCGAGCGTCCGCACACCGAAACGAATTACCTCACCCGCGAGATGGGCTTCGTGCTCGCGCGCCGGCACGCGCGCCGGCTGCGGCAGATCGCCGTCATGCTGTTCGCGGTGCTGCCCGCGCTGCTGCTGGTGCCGGTGTGGCTGTTCGTGCACGTCGATGCGGCGCCGTGGCTGGCCGCTGCAGCCTTGAGTGCGCTGGCCGGCGCCGGCGTCGAACGCTGGCTGTTCTTCGCCCAGGCCCGGCACCTGGTCACGCTTTACTACTGAGAGCCACATCGGCACAGCGGACGCGCCGGTGCGGCTTGGCATAATCCGCCGGCCGTATTCCAGCGCCGCCACCGCCTTCGCGATGCCCGCCTCCTGGTTCGCCGCCGCCCTGCTCGCTCCCGCCCTCACGCTGCCCGTGCAGGACACCGCGGCCGTGCCCGCGCTGCAGGCGAGCCAGCTGCCGGCCGAGGTATTCCGGATCGACCCGATCTGGTTCCGCCCCGGCTGCCTGCAGCTGCGTTGCGGCGACGAGGAATGGGAACGCGAACTCCGGCCGTTGCCGGTGGCCGCGCGGCCCTCGCCGCGCCTGCCGGGCATGCGCGGGATCCGCGGGCTGAGCGCACCGGCGCGTCCGCGCGATTCGCATTCGTCGTATTCCAACGGCGCACGCATCGGCACGCGTTACGGCATGCAGCTGGTGCGCGACGGCGCTACGCGCGTGGGCGTCGAAGTGGGCGCGGGCTACCGCCTTGCACCGGCCTACGACGACGGCGTCGCGGTGCCAGGGCCGGTGCTGCGCGGCGGCATCAGTCTGGGCCACCGTTTCGGCGGCCGCGCGCTGTGGAGCCAGCGCGTGCAGTTCGAGACCGGCGAGGGCGAACGCTTCGTCAAGCAGATGTTCGGACTGGACGTGACCCTGCCCCGCGACTGGCTGATCGAAAGCGACTACGTCATCCGCTACGACTCGCTCGGCGCCAGTGGCACCGATACCGCCGAAGCGTGGCTGGGCCTGCGGCGCTACTTCTGAGCGCGACGCATCCAGCGTAGGAGCGCCCATGGGCGCGACCCGCAGGGCGAGGCACCGCATCACCGATGTGCGGCATCGCCCTCGCAGCCTTGGGCCGTTCCTGCAAATGCCTCCCCCGCGGATGGCCCGCCCTACGGGTGCGCGGCGATCAGCTCGCTTGCGCCTTGCGCGAGCAGCATCTGCGCGACTTGCAGGCCGAGCCCCTCCGGTGCGTCGCCGCGTCCTTCGCCCTGCGCGCGCACGGCGCGGCCGTCGTGGGCGGAGCCCACCAGTCCGTGCAGATGCAGGTGTTCGCCCGCAAGCCAGGCGAAGGCGGCGACCGGCACGTGGCAACTGCCGTGCAACGCGCGGTTCATCGCGCGCTCGGCTTCCACGCAGGTGCGTGTGGGGGCATGGTCGAGCGCGGCACACAGGGTGCGGATCGTCTCGTCGCTGTCGCGACACTCGATCGCGATCGCGCCCTGCGCCGGCGCCGATAGCCATTGCGGCGCGTCCATGCGTGCGCGGATGCGTGCATCGAAACCGAGGCGCTGCAGGCCTGCGCAGGCGAGCACGATCGCGTCGTAGTCGCCGGCATCGAGCTTGGCCAGGCGCGTGTTGACGTTGCCGCGCAGGTCGCGCAGCTGCAGGTCGGGACGCAGCGCGCGCAGTTGCGCCTGCCGGCGCAGCGAGGAAGTGCCGACGACCGCGCCCTGCGGCAGCGCGGCGAGGCTGTCGTGATGGTTGCTGACGAATGCGTCGGCATGGTCGGCGCGCTGCAGGATCGCCGGCAGGGCGAAGCCGGGCTCCAGTTCCATCGGCACGTCCTTGAGCGAATGCACCGCGCAGTCGGCTTCGCCGCGCAGCATCGCCAGCTCCAGTTCCTTGAGGAACAGGCCCTTGCCGCCGATTGCGGCCAGCGAGCGATCGAGCACTTCGTCGCCGCGCGTGCTCATCGGCACCAGCACCACCTCCAGGCCCGGATGCGCCGCACGCAACGCGGCGGCGACGTGTTCGCTCTGCCACAGGGCGAGCGGGCTCTTGCGGGTGGCGATGCGGAGCAGCGGTTTCATGCGGCCATTATCGCCGGTTTGGGCGGCCGATCGCTTGCGAGCCGCGGAGCACGGGTCTGCATGGATGGGAACTCGCGGGCGAGCCCCATCTTCGCGGCGGCGGCGAACCCGGCGGCCGGTCCGCAGCGGGTATTGCGGTTGGCGCGCGCTAGCGAGGGCTTCCGGCGACTCGCGCTGAACTTCCGCCGCTGCTTCAGCGAGTCGAGGGTGGCAGTTCCGGCCCCGGTTGCGGTTGCGGTTGCGGTTGCGGTTGCGGTTGCGGTTGCAGCGATACGGCAGTGGTGGGGGTTGCAGTTGCAGTTGCAGTTGCAGTTGCAGTTGCAGTTGCAGTTGCGGTTGCAGTTGCGGTTGCAGTTGCGGTTGCAGTTGCGGTTGCAGTTGCGGTTGCGGCTGCGCCTGCGGTTGCGGTTGCGGTTGCGGTTGCGGTTGCGGTTGCGGTTGCAGTTGCGGTTGCAGTTGCAGTTGCGGTTGCGGCTGCGCCTGCGGTTGCGGTTGCGGTTGCGGTTGCGGTTGCGGTTGCAGCTTTAGTTGCTGCTGTTGCTGTTGCTGTTGCTGTTGCTGTTGCTGTTGCTGTTGCTGTTGCTGTGTTGCAGTCGAACTTGCTGTTGCTGTTGACCCTGAAGGGGCCCCGTGGCGCAGCGGCGGTCGGGACGGATCAGGCCCGAAGGGTGCGCGGCAGGACGCCGCGCATTTTTCGACAGGACAGGGATGTCCTGTCGAAAAACCCCGGCCCGACCGCGGACCCGGTGCGCGGCGCGCACCGGGCGCGAGCATTCGGGGTGCCCTTTCTTTTGGTTACCTTTTCTTTGGGCAAGCAAAGAAAAGTAACTCGCGCCGCAGGCGCGAAAGCCTTTGTTGTTGCTTCGAAGCTTCAAAGCTTCAAAGCTTCAAAGATTCAGAGCTTCAAGAGCAAAGTCACTGGATTCCCGCTTTCGCGGGAATGACGAGCAAAGGCGAGAGCAAGAGCGAAGAGCAAGGGCGAAGAGCAAGGGCGGAGAGCAAAACCCGCAGAAACGTCAGAGGTGCTTCAACGTTTCCCGCAACCCCGCCACGCACCGCCGGCTGACCTCCAGCGGCTGCTTGCCATGGCGCAGGATCGCCTGCACATGGCCGTCGGGGCTGCGCTTGAGCTCGACGATCTCGTGCCGCGCCACCAGGCAGTTGCGGTGGATGCGCACGAAGCGCTCGCCGAATTCCTCCTCCAGCGACTTCAGCGATTCCTCGATCAGGTCCTCGCCGCGCGCGTGGTGGACGATGACGTACTTCTCTTCCGCGTGCAGGTAATGCACGTCCTCCAGCGGAATCAGGCGCAGGCTGCCGCGCAGGCGCGCGCACAGGTGCGTGCGGCGTTGCGTCGGCGCGGTGGGCGAGGTCGTGCCCTGGCCGCGTCCGGCGGCAAAGGTGCGCACGCGGTCGATCGCGGCGGCGAGGCGTTCGGGACGCACCGGCTTGACCAGGTAGTCGATCGCTTCCGCTTCGAACGCCGACAACGCATGCGCGTCGTAGGCGGTGCAGAACACCACCGCGGGCCGTGGCTCGAAGGCGGCCAGGTGGCGCGCGGCTTCCAGGCCGTCGATGCCCGGCATGGCGATGTCGAGCAGCACCAGGTCGGGATGGTGGGTGGCACAGGCATGCAGCGCTTCGTGGCCATCGGCGGCGTCGGCGACGACCTCCACGCCCTTGATCTCGGCCAGCAGGTCGCGCAGTCGTTCGCGTGCCAGGGGCTCGTCGTCGGCGATGACTACCTTCATGCGGTCCTCTTGCTTGCCGTGCCGGTGCCCTCCGGCGATCCGGCGCCTGCAGTGGCGACCGGCAGCCTCAGGTCGACCTGATAGTAGCCCTCGTGCCACGCCGCGGTCATCCGGGCCCCCGGGCCGTAGGCATAGCGCAGGCGCTGGGCGATGCTGAACTGTGCGTGGCGATTGCCCGTCCGCGGCGCATCGTTGCCGGCATCCAGCGTCGGCAGGATATCGCCTTCGCGCGGCGGCGGCGCCGGATTGCGGATGCAGATGGCCAGTTCGTCGCCAACCTGCGCCAGCTCGACTTCCACCTCGCCCCCGCCCGGCAGGCGCGAGATGCCATGCAGCACCGCGTTCTCGAGCAGGGGTTGCAGCACCAGGCGCGGCATCGGCATGCGCCACGGCAGGGGTTCGGCCTTGCGCCAGGCCACGCGCAGGCGGTTGCGCAGGCGCAGCTGCTCGATCGCGAAGTAGCGCTCGCACAGCTCGATTTCCTCGCGCAGCGTGGAATCGGATTCGCCCGCGCCCAGTGCGGCGCGGAACAGATCCGACAGGTCCAGCACCGCGCGTTCGGCCACCACCGGATCGCTGCGCACCAGGCCGGCGATGGTGTTCATGCTGTTGAAGAGGAAGTGCGGCTTGATGCGCGCCTGCAGCGCATCGGCTTCGGCGCGCGCGCTGGCGCGCACCTGCGCGGCCCAGCCGTCGTTGACGTAGAGGTAGCGCAGCACGACCGCGACGATCAGCGTGGTGGTCGCGGCCGAGCCCCACAGGAAGCGCGGCATCGACACGTTGTTCGGCACCAGGCCGTAACCGAGGCTGTCGTCGATCACGTAGGCCATCGAGGCGCCCAGCGCCGCGACGGCGCCGCTGCCGAACAAGGCGACCGCGGCGCCGACCGGCTGCGACAGCTTCGACAGCCACTGCCGCGACACGCACAACAGCACCGAGGCGGTAAGCGCGAGCCACAGCGAGAACGCGCTGCCGGTGACGAAGCGGTCGATGTCCCAGTGCGCGCCACCCGGCGCCAGGGCGAGCACGACGACGACGAGTTCGGCCATGCCCAGCATCACCGCCAGCCGCGGCAGCCGGCACAGGTCCGGCAGCCAGGGTTCGCTCGGCGCGCGCTCGGCCATGGCTGCGGTCAGCCGCCGTCGCCCGCGGCTTCGAAACGGCGCTGCATCCAGTCGCCGAGGTCGCGGATCTCCTCCGCGCAGACCTGGTGCGCCATCGGATACGCGTGCCAGTCGATCGCGAAGCCCAGTTCGCGCAGCCGCTGCGCGGCGAAGTCGCCGCCGGCATAGGGCACCACCGGGTCGAACTGCCCGTGCGCCATGAACAGCGGCTGCGACGGCGCTGCAGTCGTGACATCGCGCACCAACCGCTCCGCCATCGGCAGGTAGGTGGACAGCCCGATGATCCCGGCCAGTGGCTGCGTGCGACGCAGCGCGGTGGCCAGCGTGATCGCGCCACCCTGCGAGAAGCCGGCCAGCAGCAGGCGCGAGGCCGGGATACCGCGCGCGGCTTCGCGCGCGATCAGGGCTTCGGTCTGTGCGACCGACTCCTCCAGGCCGGCCTCGTCGGCGCGGTTGGCGAGGTTCCGGTCGCGGATGTCGTACCAGGCGCGCATGCGCACGCCATTGTTGATCGTCACCGCGCGCACCGGCGCATGCGGGAAGACGAAGCGCAGCGCGGGCCAGCCCTTGCGCACGAGCTCGGGCACGATCGGCGCGAAGTCGTGGCCGTCGGCGCCCAGGCCGTGCAGCCACAGCACGCTCCATTGCGGCGCGGGGCCGGTTTCGTGTTCGACGGTGTCGAGGAGGGAGGTCGCGGAGTCGTTCATGTGGGGCATTGTGGGGGGCGCTGCGAGGAGGTGCCAGCGGGCGGCCACGAAACCGCGACGGCCCTTCGCTGCCGGCGAAGCGGCAGGCGCGCCGTTGCACTCGCCTTTGCTTCCGGGGGCCCCGTGGCGCAGCGGCGGGCGGGACGGATCAGACCCCGCAGGGGCGCGCGACAGGACGTCGCGCGCTTTTCGAAGCGACATGGATGTCGCTTCGAAAGTCCCGACCCGTCCGCGGACCCGGAGCGAAGCGGAGGGCGCGAGCATTCGGGGGGCCCTTCTCTTTGGTTACTTTCTCTTGGGCAAGCAAGAGAAAGTGACCCGCGCCCTTGGGCGCGGAAGCTGTTGCTGTTGTGGACGCTACGCCGAGCAGCTCCCGGCCCGCGCCGTCTCACGACATGAGACACCACCCCCGCATCCTCGCCGCATGCAGGGCCAGATCCGCCTGAACTTCACCTTTGAGGGCAGCGCCGGCACCATTCAGGCCCGTCCCGCGCCCGGGCGGGATAATGCCGGTGTGTCGTCCCCCGCCTCCCCGCTCGCTGGTTTCCACCCCGCCGTCGCGGCGTGGTTCGAGCGCACCTTCCCCGGCCCCACCGAAGCCCAGGCGCAGGCGTGGCCGGCGATCCGCTCCGGCCGCCACACCCTGGTCGCCGCGCCGACCGGCTCGGGCAAGACGCTCACCGCCTTCCTCTCCGCGATCGACGCGCTGGTACGCGAGGGCCTCGACCAGGGGCTCTCCGACGAAACCCACGTCGTCTACGTCTCGCCGCTGAAGGCGCTGTCCAACGACATCCACCTCAACCTCGAAGCGCCGCTGCAAGGCATCCGCGAGGAGCTCGCGCGCCAGGGTCTGCCCGACGTCGAGATCCGCACCGCGGTGCGCACCGGCGACACGCCGCAGGGCGAGCGCGCGCAGTTGCGCAGGAAGCCGCCGCACATCCTCGTCACCACACCCGAGTCGCTGTACGTGCTGCTGGGTTCGGATTCCGGCCGCGCGATGCTGGCGACCGCGCGCACGGTGATCGTCGACGAAATCCACGCCGTCGCCGCGAGCAAGCGCGGCAGCCACCTCGCGCTGTCGCTGGAGCGGCTGGAAGCGCTGTGCGGGCGCCGCATCACCCGCGTGGGCCTGTCCGCGACGCAGAAGCCGATCGACGAAGTGGCGCGCTTCCTCGTCGGCGGCGCCTACGTCGATGCGGACAACACGCCCGACTGCGAAATCATCGACATCGGCTATGCGAAACAGCGCGACCTCGCGCTGGAAGTGCCGCCCACGCCGCTGCAGGCGGTGATGTCGAACGACCAGTGGGAGCAGGTGTACACGCGCCTGGCCGAGCTGGTCGAACAGCATTCGACCACCCTCGTCTTCGTCAACACCCGGCGCATGGCCGAACGCGCCGCACGCCACCTCGGCGAGCGCCTGGGCAAGGAGCACGTCGCCGCGCACCACGGCAGCCTCGCCAAGGAACTGCGCCTGGACGCCGAGCAGCGGCTGAAGAACGGCCAGCTCAAGGTGCTGGTCGCGACCGCGTCGCTGGAGCTGGGCATCGACATCGGTGACGTCGACCTGGTCTGCCAGCTCGGCTCGCCGCGCGCGATCGCCGCCTTCCTGCAGCGCGTCGGCCGTTCCGGCCACCACGTCGGCGGCGTGCCCAAGGGCCGCCTGTTCCCGTCCTCGCGCGACGACCTCGCCGAATGCGCGGCGCTGCTCGACTGCGTGCGCCGCGGGGAACTCGACGCGGTGATCATCCCGCCGGCGCCGCTGGACGTGCTGTCGCAGCAGATCGTCGCCGAATGCGCCGCGCGCGAATGGGAGGAGGACGCGCTGTTCGACTGGTTCCGCCGCGCCTGGCCGTACGCGAAGCTCGAACGCAAGGACTTCGACGCCGTGGTGAAGATGCTCGCCGACGGCTTCACCACGCGCCGCGGCACCCGCGCCGGCTACCTGCACCGCGACGCCGTGCACAGGCGCCTGCGCGGCCGCGCCGGCGGACGCATGACCGCGGTGATGTCAGGCGGCACCATCCCCGACACCGCCGACTACAGCGTCATCCTCGAGCCGCAGTCGCAGAACATCGGCACGATCAACGAAGACTTCGCCATCGAGAGCATCGCCGGCGACATCTTCCAGTTGGGCAACGCCAGCTACCGCATCCTGCGCGTCGAGGCCGGCCGCGTGCGCGTGGAAGACGCGCAGGGCATGCCGCCGAGCATCCCGTTCTGGCTGGGCGAGGCGCCGGGGCGGACGGATGAACTTTCGCGGGGGGTTTCGCGGTTGCGCGGGGAAGTGGCGGCACTGTTGAGTCCTTCTCCCGACGGGAGAGGGGGTGAGGAGGAGCGCTTGCGCGCCACTGGCGCGCGCTCCGACGAACGCCCGCCGGCCATGCCGACGGGCCGGCCGGGGGTGAGGGTCGGGCGAAGCGACGATGCCGGAACCTCGCGCGAAGACATCAGCGAGCGCGGCTCGAAAACCGCAAACGGCACGCACGACACCTCCGTCGGACCCTCATCCGGCGCTGCGCGCCACCTTCTCCCGGAGGGAGAAGGGAACAACGTCGCGCACCTCGAAGCTGAAGGGAACAGCAGCGAGCACCTCGAAGCAGAAGGGAACGGCAGCGAGCATTCCGGGATTGAAGAAAACACCAGCGAAGCGGCTTCGATCGCCCAGCTCGCCGACGTGATCAACGACGGCGCCGTCACCGCGCAGGCCGCGCGCTGGCTCGTCGACGAAGTCGGCCTCACTCCCGCTGCGGCGATCCAGCTCGCCGACTACCTCGGCCGCCAGCAGGCGTCCACCGGTGTGATGCCCACCCAACGCACAATCGTGCTGGAACGCTTCTTCGACGAATCCGGCGGCACCCAGCTGATCATCCACTCGCCCTACGGCAGCCGCCTCAACCGCGCCTGGGGCCTGGCGCTGCGCAAGCGCTTCTGCCGCAAGTTCAACTTCGAGCTGCAGGCCGCGGCCACCGAGGACGCGATCGTGCTGTCGCTGTCGACGAGCCACAGCTTCCCGCTGATCGAGGTGTCGAAATACCTGCATTCGTCGTCCGCGGAAGACATCCTGGTCCAGGCGTTGCTGGATGCCCCGCTGTTCGGCGTGCGCTGGCGCTGGAACGCGACCACCGCGCTGGCGTTGCCGCGCTTCGTCGGCGGCAAGAAGGTGCCGCCGCAGCTGCAGCGGATGAAGTCGGAGGACCTGCTCGCGACCGTGTTCCCCGACCAGGTGGCGTGCCTGGAGAACATCGTCGGCGAGCGCGAGGTGCCCGACCATCCGCTGGTCGCGCAGACGCTCGACGACTGCCTGCACGAGGCGATGGACACCGAGGGCTGGCTGCAGCTGCTGCGCCGGATGGAAAGCGGCGAAGTCGAAGTCGTCGCACGCGACCTCACCGCACCCTCGCCCTTCGCCGCCGAAGCGCTCAACGCGCGCCCGTACGCCTTCCTCGACGACGCGCCGCTGGAGGAACGTCGCACCCAGGCGGTGATGGCGCGCCGCTACGCCGACGCCGACAGCGCCGACGACCTCGGCCGCCTCGACCCGGGCGCGATCGAGGAAGTGCGCGCGCAGGCCTGGCCGCAGGTACGCAACGCCGACGAGATGCACGACGCGTTGATGGGCCTGGGCTGCGTCACCCACGACGAGGCCGGGGCGAATGCGTGGACGCCGTGGCTGCAGCGGCTGGCAAAGGACCATCGCGCCACGCGGCTGCAGGTGGGCGAAGGCCTGTGGTTCCCCGCCGAACGCCTGCCGCAGGCCGACGCCCTCCACCCCGGCGCCAGGCGCGAACCCGCGATCGAAGCCCCGGCCGAATTCGCGCAACAAGCGTGGACCCGCGAGGACGCGCTGGTCGAACTGCTGCGCTCGCGCCTGACCGGCCTCGGGCCGACGCCGGCGGCCACGCTCGCGGCATCGCTGGCGCTGCCGCAATCGGATATCGACTTCGCCCTGGTGAAGCTGGAGACCGAGGGCTACGCGATGCGCGGGCGCTTCTCGCCGCACGCGATCGAGGAAGAGTGGTGCGAACGCCACCTGCTCGCGCGCATCCACCGCTACACCATCGGCAAGCTGCGGCGCGAGATCGAGCCGGTGGATCCGCGCGACTTCATGCGCTTCCTGTTCGAATGGCAGCGCGTGGCGAAACCGGCGCGCGTGAGCGGACCGGAAGCATTGGCGGGCGTGCTCGCGCAGCTGGAAGGTTTCGAAGCGCCCGCGGTGGCGTGGGAAGCCGAGCTGCTGCCGGCGCGCGTCAACGACTATTCGATCTCCTGGCTCGACGACCTGTGCACCGCGGGCCGCATCGCGTGGACGCGCCTGCGCGGCGCGACATCGGACAGCGCGAGCGGTAACGGCCGCACCGCACCCGTGCGCGCCACGCCGATCGTGCTGCTGCCGCGCCGCCACCTGCCGCTGTGGACGCCGCTCACCGCCGACGCGCTCGACGACGGCCCCGCGCTGTCCTCGCGCGCGCAGCGCGTCGCCGATTACCTCAGGGACCACGGCGCTTCGTTCTTCGACGAACTCGTTGGCGGCGCGCACCTGCTGCATGCCGAACTGGAGGACGCACTGGCCGAACTGGTCGCGCGCGGCCGCGTCACCTGCGACAGCTTCGCCGGGCTGCGCGCCTTGCTGGTGCCGCAGTCGAAGCGGCCGACGGGTTTCGGCCGTCGCGGACGTCGCACCGCGCTGATGGGGATCGAGGATGCAGGGCGGTGGACGCTGACGCGACGTGTCGCGCGTGCCCAGCCCGGCGCCGCGTCGCCTCCGGATCGTCATCTCCGCGCAGGCGGGGATCCGGCGACTTTCGCTTTTTCTCCGGCGGCGGCGAAAACAACGGCGAGAGCAAACGCGAAGGCAAAGACACCGGATGCCCGCCTGCGCGGGGATGACGAGCGAAAGCCCGATACGGAGACGGCCGACACCCTCGACCACATCGCCCGCACCCTGCTGCGCCGCTACGGCGTCGTCTGCTGGCGCGTGCTCGAACGCGAGGCGCCGTGGCTGCCGCCGTGGCGCGACCTGCTGCGCGTGTACCACCGCCTCGAGGCCCGCGGCGAGATCCGCGGTGGCCGCTTCATCGCCGGCCTGTCGGGCGAACAGTTCGCCCTGCCCGAGGCGATCGCCGCGCTGCGCCAGATGCGCAAGCGCGCGCCGGATGGCGAATGGCTGGCGCTGTCGGCGCTGGATCCGCTCAACCTGGTCGGCACCGTCGTCGCCGGGACGAAGGTGCCGCGCCAGCTCGGCGCGCGCGTGCTGTGGCGCGATGGCGTGCCCGTCGCCACGCTCGTGGCCGGTGATGTCGTCTGGCTGATGGAACTTCCCGCGGCAGAGCAGCGCACCGCACACCGCGTCCTGATGCGCGAGCCGGAGCCCTATGCCGCCGGCGGGCTCGACCTGCCCGCGGACATCCGCGCGTGGATCGACGAGCGCGTCGATGCGATCGCGGCGGATCCGCGGCAGGAACCGGGCGACTGAGGGTTCGCGGAGTCGAGGCGGATCGACAGCAAACAAACACCTGATTGTCCGCGGAACTCAAGGCGCAACGTCGAAATCGCCTGACTTCAGGAGCTCCAACCGCCCCCCAACGGCTCCGACCCGTGCATTCAGTAATTCCGGCTTCGCGTCTCCGTGCTGCAATCCCCGAACGCCGCAGCAGGAAGCACGCCGCTGCCCCCGCGATGGCCCCCGCCTGGACACTGCGTCAGAATCGCCGCACCTCTCCCACGGCGTTGCCCATGCGCGTCCTCCGCGCCTTACTCCTCGGCCTGCTGTTGTCGTGCGGCCCGCTGTACGCCGCGGGAAGCGCGACCGAAGCGCCCGTGCGCGTATTCGCCGCCGCCAGCCTGACCGATGCGCTCAACGACGCGGCCGCGCACTGGCGTCGCGCCGGGCATCCGCAGCCGAGCCTCGCGTTCGGCGCATCGTCCACGCTGGCCAAGCAGGTCGACGCCGGCGCGCCGGCGGACCTGTTCGCATCCGCCGACCGCCAGTGGATGGATTACCTCGCCCGGCGCGGCCGCATCGACAGTGCCACCCGCACCGACCTGCTCGGCAACACGCTGGTGCTCATCGCGCCCAGGAGCAAGCCGTTCACCGCGCGCATGCGACCGGACTTCCGCATCGCCGCGGCCTTCCACGGCAAGCTGTGCACCGGCGAACCCGATGTGGTCCCGGCGGGCATCTACGCGAAGCAGGCGCTGGAACAACTCGGCTGGTTGACGACACTGCAGGGCCGCCTCGTCGGCACCGACGACGTGCGCACCGCGCTCGCCTTCGTCGAACGCGGCGAATGCGGCGCCGGCATCGTCTACGCGACCGATGCGCGCATCAGCGGCGCGGTGGTGGTCGTGGCGCCGCTTCCCGCGCAGACGCATGCGCCGATCGTCTACCCGTTCGCGCTGACGAAGCACGCACGGCGCGAGGCGCGCGCGTTCCTGCGCTTCCTGCGCACGCCGCAGGCGGCGGCGATCTTCCGCCGCCACGGCTTCACGGTGCTGGTGCCCTGATGGCGACCTGGCTGTCGCCGGAGGAAACGCAGGCGCTGTGGCTCTCGGCCAGGGTCGCGCTATGCGCCACCGCGGTCTGTCTGCCGCCGGCGATCGCCCTCGCGTGGTGGCTGGAACGCCGCCGCTTTGCCGGCCGCTTCCTCGTCGATGCGCTGGTGCAGTTGCCGATGGTGTTGCCGCCGGTGGTGCCCGGCTATCTGCTGTTGTTGCTGCTGGGCACGCAGGGGCCGCTCGGGCGCTGGCTCGAAAACAGCTTCGGCCTCGTCGTCGCCTTCAACTGGAAGGGCGCCGTGCTCGCCTCGGCGGTGATGGCCTTCCCGCTGATGGTGCAGCCGATCCGCATCGCCTTCCGCCTGATCGACGCGCGCCTGGAACACGCCGCCGCAACGCTCGGCGCGCGCCCGTGGCGCGTGTTCGCCACGATCACGCTGCCGCTCGCCGCGCCCGGACTGATCGCCGGCTGCGTGCTGTGCTTCTCGCGCAGCCTGGGCGAATTCGGCGCGACCATGGCCTTCGTCGGCAACATCCCCGGCCAGACGCGCACGCTGCCGCTGGCGATCTATTCGCTGACCCATGTGCCCGATGGCGAAGCCGGTGCGATGCGCCTGGCACTGCTGTCGATCGCGCTGGCCGTCGCCGCGTTGCTCGCGAGCCACTGGATCAGCGCGCGCGCCGAGCGCCGGCTCGGTTTCGGCGACCACCGGGGCGCGCATGCTGAACTTTGAATTCGCCTACGCGCGCGGCGGTTTCCGTCTCGATGCGGCCGCGCGCATCGAAGGCGGCGTGACCGGCATCTTCGGTCCGTCCGGTTCGGGCAAGAGCACCTTGCTGCTGCTGATCGCCGGCCTGCTCAAGCCACAATCGGGCAGCCTGCACCTGGACGGCGACGTGCTGGTCGACCGCGCGCGGCGCATCTTCGTGCCGGCGTGGCAGCGCCATTTCGGCCTGATGTTCCAGGACGGCCAACTGTTCCCGCACCTGAGCGTGCGCGACAACCTGCTGTACGGTCACGCGCGGCTGGCGCCGTCGCGGCGCCTGTTCGATCTCGACACCGTGCTGCAGCTGCTGGAGATCGGCCATCTGCTCGAACGCCGCCCCGCGCTGCTGTCCGGCGGCGAACGCCAGCGCGTGGCCCTGGGCCGCGCGCTGCTGTATTCGCCGCGCCTGCTGTTGCTGGACGAACCGCTGTCCTCGCTGGACGAGCGCCTGAAGCAGCAGATCCTGCCGTTCCTCAAGCGGGTGAAGGACGAGACGCGGATCCCGATGCTGTATGTCAGCCATGCGCGCGCGGAGGTGGAGTTCCTGGCCGATCGCGTGCTGCTGATGGAGGGCGGGCAGCTGCGCCAGGAAGGTGCGCAGGTCGCCACCAAGAGCGTGAACGTGTAGCGCGGATGAGCGCAGCGCGCGCGACCAGACCCGCTTGGCAGCGTCGCTGGACGCGCCCGGCGCCTGCAGGCGCCACGGTGCCGGCCCTTGTTGGCGCCCCCGGGTGCGGCCTGCGGCCTTACCCGGGCTACGGCCCCCGCGCCGATTGCGGGATAATTGCCGCTTTCTCACGCTCGCAGCGGTTCCGCCGCGCGGCCCGCACCGCCCAGGCCCGATCATGAACACGAAGCACCGCAAGCCGCTCCCCGGCACCCAGCTCGATTACTTCGACGCGCGCGCCGCGGTGGATGCCCTGTCTCCCGGCGCCTGGGACACGCTGCCCTACACCTCGCGCGTGCATGCCGAGAACCTGGTGCGCCGCGCCGATCCGGCGATGCTGGACGCGTACCTCGCGCAGCTGATCGAACGCCGCCGCGACCTCGACTTCCCCTGGTTCCCGGCGCGCGTGGTCTGCCACGACATCCTCGGCCAGACCGCGCTGGTCGACCTCGCCGGCCTGCGCGATGCGATCGCCGACAAGGGCGGCGATCCCGCGCAGATCAATCCGGTGGTGCCGACACAGCTGATCGTCGACCACTCGCTCGCGGTGGAAGCGCCGGGTTTCGATCGCGATGCGTTCGCGCGCAACCGTGCGATCGAGGATCGCCGCAACGAGGACCGCTTCCACTTCATCGAGTGGACGAAGAAGGCATTCCGCAACGTCGACGTGATCCCGCCGGGCAACGGGATCATGCACCAGATCAACCTGGAGAAGATGTCGCCGGTCGTCCACAACGACCACGGCATCGCCTATCCCGACACCTGCGTCGGCACCGACAGCCACACGCCGCACGTCGATGCGCTGGGCGTGATCGCAGTCGGCGTGGGCGGCCTGGAAGCCGAAAGCGTGATGCTCGGCCGCGCCTCATGGATGCGCCTGCCCGACATCATCGGCGTCGAACTCACCGGCAAGCCCGCACCGGGCATCACCGCCACCGACATCGTGCTCGCGCTGACCGAGTTCCTGCGCCAGGCCAAGGTCGTCGGCGCGTACCTGGAATTCCGCGGCGAAGGCGCGGCCGCACTGACGCTGGGCGATCGCGCGACGATCTCCAACATGGCGCCCGAATACGGCGCCACCGCGGCGATGTTCTTCATCGACGACAAGACCATCGACTACCTGCGCCTGACCGGCCGCGACGACGAACAGGTCCGGCTCGTCGAGCTCTACGCGAAGCACACCGGGCTGTGGGCCGACGCGCTCAAGCACGCGCAGTACGAACGCACGCTGACCTTCGACCTGTCGACGGTCGTCCGCAACATGGCCGGTCCGTCCAACCCGCACAAGCGCCTGCCGACCTCCGCACTTGCCGAGCGCGGCATTGCCGGCAATCTCGACGCCGCGCGCACGCAGGAAGCCGCGGGCCTGATGCCCGACGGCGCGGTGATCATCGCCGCGATCACCAGCTGCACCAACACCAGCAACCCGCGCAACGTGATCGCCGCCGGCCTGCTCGCACGCAATGCCAACGCACGCGGGCTGACGCGCAAGCCGTGGGTGAAGACCTCGCTCGCGCCCGGCTCCAAGGCCGTGCAGCTGTACCTGGAAGAAGCGAAGCTGCTGCCGGAACTGGAACAGCTCGGCTTCGGCATCGTCGGTTTCGCCTGCACCACCTGCAACGGCATGAGTGGCGCGCTGGATCCGCAGATCCAGCAGGAAGTGATCGAGCGCGACCTGTACGCCACCGCGGTGCTCTCGGGCAACCGCAACTTCGACGGCCGCATCCATCCGTACGCGAAGCAGGCCTTCCTCGCCTCGCCGCCGCTGGTGGTCGCCTACGCGATCGCCGGCACGGTGCGCTTCGACATCGAGAAGGACGCACTCGGCTATGACGCCGACGGCCGCGCGATCACGCTGAAGGACATCTGGCCCTCGGACGCGGAGATCGATGCGATCGTCGCGTCGAGTGTGAAGCCCGAGCATTTCCGCCAGGTGTACGAGCCGATGTTCAGAGTGCGCGTGGAGCACGGCGAGAAGGTGAGCCCGCTGTACGACTGGCGCCCGATGTCGACCTACATCCGCCGCCCGCCGTACTGGGAAGGCGCACTGGCCGGCGAACGCACGCTCAGCGGCATGCGTCCGCTCGCGGTGCTCGGCGACAACATCACCACCGACCATCTGTCGCCGTCGAACGCGATCCTGCTCGACAGCGCCGCCGGCGAATACCTGGCGAAGATGGGCCTGCCGGAAGAGGACTTCAATTCGTACGCGACGCATCGCGGCGACCACCTCACCGCGCAGCGCGCGACCTTCGCCAATCCGAAGCTGCTCAACGAAATGGTCCGCGACGAAGCGGGCAACGTGAAGCAGGGCTCGCTCGCGCGCATCGAGCCGGAGGGCGAGGTCACGCGCATGTGGGAAGCGATCGAGACCTACATGGACCGCGGCCAGCCGCTGATCATCATCGCCGGCGCCGACTACGGCCAGGGGTCCTCGCGCGACTGGGCGGCGAAGGGCGTGCGTCTGGCGGGCGTGGAGGCGATCGTGGCCGAGGGCTTCGAACGCATTCATCGCACCAACCTGATCGGCATGGGCGTGCTGCCGCTGGAATTCCTGCCCGGCACCGACCGCAAGACGCTTGGCATCGACGGTACCGAGACCTTCGACGTGAGCGGCGCGCGCACGCCGCGCGCGATGCTGACGCTGGTGATCCACCGCCGCAACGGCGAGCGCGTGGAAGTGCCGGTGCTGTGTCGCCTGGACACCGCCGAGGAGGTATCGATCTACGAGGCCGGCGGCGTGCTGCAACGTTTCGCCAATGATTTCCTGGAGTCGGCGCAGGCGGCATGACCGCATGGTCGGTGTAGGGCGGGTCTCGACCCGCCGCTCGTTTCCGGCACGGCGACGGCGGGTCGAGACCCGCCCTACGCGTGGTCCCGCCACCGGAGAGCGTGGCGAAGCGAAAGGTGGGCTGGAGCCCACCCTACGTCACCCACAACGGTGTCGAAAACTGCGCCCCCCGATCGTCGTGTTTCCGTAAGGCCCCTCCAACCATCCTGAACCAGGAGAACGACATGCCCGGAACCGTCACTCTGCACCGCGTGCTCAAGGCCCCCGCCGACCGCATCTACCGCGCCTTCCTCGATGCCGACGCGATGGCGAAATGGCTGCCGCCGCACGGCTTCACCGGCAAGGTCCACGCGATGGACGCGCGCGTCGGCGGCGGCTATCGCATGTCGTTCACCAACTTCGGCACCGGCAGCAGCCATTCCTTCGGCGGCACGTATCTGGAACTCGTGCCGAACGAGAAGCTCCGCTACAACGACCAGTTCGAAGACCCCAACCTGCCCGGCCAGATGGAAGTGACGGTGACGCTCAGGCCGGTGATGACCGGCACCGAGTTGCACGTCGTGCAGACGGGCATTCCCGACGCAATCCCGGTCGAGTTCTGTTATCTCGGCTGGCAGGAGTCGCTGGCGCTGCTCGCGCAGCTGGTCGAACCCAACATCCCCGATAACCCGTGATGGCCGGCAGGGACGCGTCATGACCGTCAAGCGCATGGACAACGTCGGCATCGTGGTGGAGGACCTCGATGCCGCCATCGCGTTCTTCCTTGAACTCGGCCTCGACCTCGAGGGCCGCATGCCCATCGAAGGGGAGTGGGCTGGCCGCATCACCGGACTGCGCGGCCAGCGCGTCGAGATCGCCATGATGCGCACCCCCGACGGCCACAGCCGCCTCGAGCTGTCGCGCTTCGACGCTCCCGCGATTGCCTCCGACCACCGCACGGCCCCGGTGAACGCGCTGGGATACCTGCGCGTCATGTTCGCCGTCGAGGACCTCGATGACACCCTCGCCCGCCTCCGGAAGCTCGGTGCATCCGTGGTCGATGAAGTCGTCGATTACGAAAACATCTACCGTCTCTGCTACATCCGTGGTCCCGAAGGCATCCTGATCGGGCTCGCCCAGGAGCTGCGCGCAGCCGATTGAACCTGGTGTCGGTGGCGCCGACAATTTCGCCTCGAGCCTCGGTCGCCTTGCGGGCCCTGCGAGGACCAGGCCATCGCACCGCGTCCCGTGGCCGCGCAACAGCAACTCCGTTGCCAGGCCCGGATGACGGCATGAACTCCAACAGAGCAGACCCATGACCCACGCCCCCCAACTCCGCATCCCCGCCACCTACATGCGTGGAGGCACCAGCAAGGGCGTGTTCTTCCGCCTCGAGGACCTGCCGCCCGCGGCGCAGGTGCCCGGCGCGGCGCGCGATGCGCTGCTGATGCGCGTGATCGGTTCGCCCGATCCCTACGGCAAGCACACCGATGGCATGGGCGGCGCGACTTCGAGCACGAGCAAATGCGTGATCATCTCGAAGTCGACGCAGCCGGACCACGACGTCGACTACCTCTACGGCCAGGTGTCCATCGACACCGCGTTCGTCGACTGGAGCGGCAACTGCGGCAACCTGTCCTCCGCCGTCGGTCCGTTCGCGATCGCCAACGGCCTGATCGATCCGGCGAAGATCCCGCACGACGGCAGCTGCACCGTGCGCATCTGGCAGGCGAACATCGGCAAGACCATCGTCGCGCACGTGCCGGTCAGCGCCGGCCAGGTGCAGGAGACCGGCGACTTCGAACTCGACGGCGTGACTTTCCCCGCCGCGGAAATCCAGCTGGAATTCCTCGATCCTTCCGACGAAGGCGAAGGCGGCGGCGCGATGTTCCCGACCGGCAATCTCGTCGATGATCTCGCAGTACCGGGCGTCGGCACGTTCAAGGCAACGCTGATCAACGCCGGCATTCCGACCATCTTCCTCAACGCCGCCGACCTGGGTTACACCGGCACCGAGCTGCAGGGCGCGATCAACGACGACAAGGCCG
The DNA here is from genome assembly GCF_042655745.1 of Lysobacter yangpyeongensis. NCBI lineage: Bacteria > Pseudomonadati > Pseudomonadota > Gammaproteobacteria > Lysobacterales > Lysobacteraceae > Lysobacter > Lysobacter yangpyeongensis. Next base: position 563,268 of record NZ_JBHSNM010000002.1, read on the forward strand.
CGCTCGCGCGCTTCGAGACGATCCGCGCACACGGCGCGGTGCGCATGGGCCTGATCGCGAAGGTCGAGGACGCCGCCACGCGCCAGCACACGCCGAAGGTCGCCTTCGTCGCCCCGGCGCAGGACTACACCGCCTCCAGCGGCAAGCGCATCGCCGCCGGCGACATCGACCTGCATGTGCGCGCGCTGTCGATGGGCAAGCTGCACCACGCGATGATGGGCACCGCGGCGGTCGCGATCGGCACGGCGGCGTCGATTCCCGGCACGCTGGTGAACCTCGCCGCCGGCGGCGGTGAGCGCGAAGCGGTGCGCTTCGGCCATCCCTCCGGCACGTTGCGCGTCGGCGCGCAGGCGAAGCTCGTCGACGGCCAGTGGACCGTCACCAAGGCGATCATGAGCCGCAGCGCGCGCGTGCTGATGGAAGGCGCGGTGCGCGTGCCGGCCGATTCTTTCTGAGCCGGCGCGGATGAAGCCGCGCGGGCTCGTCGTGATTGCGGTTGCCGTGGCGCTGGCGGCCTGCGCTTCGACACCGGCGCCGATGACTGCATCCATGCCGTTGACCGCTGCGGATACTCCGGACGCGGCCGGCATGGTCGACATCCGCAGCCTGGTACCCGACATCGACCTGCAGATGCGCTACGCCGGCAGCGACAACTTCACCGGTACGCGCGTGGACGGTTACGAAGCAGCGCGCTGTTTCCTGCAGGTCCCGGCCGCACGTGCACTGGCACGTGCCGAGATGCAGCTGCGCGGCGAGCACATGCGCCTGCGCATCTACGACTGTTACCGGCCCGCGCGTGCGGTGCGGCATTTCGTCGCCTGGGCCCACGATCTCGCCGACCAGCGCACCAAGCCGCAGTACTACCCGAACCTGGACAAGCGCGCCCTGCTCGGCGACTACATCTCGCCCACTTCCGGCCACAGCCGCGGCGCCACCGCCGATCTCACGCTGCTGCAGTGCGACGCCGCCGGCGGCGAATGCAAGCCGCTCGACATGGGCACCGGCTTCGACTTCTTCGATCCGCTCGCGAACACCGATTCGCCGCAAGCCACCGTCGCGCAACGGCGCAACCGCGAGCGCCTGCGCGTGATCATGCAAGCCGCCGGCTTCCGCAACTATCCGCTGGAGTGGTGGCACTTCACCCTCGATCCGGAGCCGGAACCGAAGCGCTATTACGACTTCGTGATCCGCTGATCCGTTGCTGTTGCTGTCGTTGTTGCTGTCGTTGTTGCTGTCGTTGTTGCTGTCGTTGTTGCTGTCGTTGTTGCTGTCGTTGTTGCTGTCGTTGTTGCTGTCGCTGTTCCCTTCTCCCTCCGGGAGAAGGTGCCCCGCAGGGGCGGATGAGGGGCGGCGAAGCGGAATCGGCCCCAATGGCGCTGCTGGCCTCAGCCCGTACGCCCCTGGCAGGAAATGATCGATCACTGGCACAAGCGCCGCGAGCACTGACCGCACAGTGGACGCCCCACCACGTCCCTGCCGCCATGTCCGTCCTCAAAGCCCTGACCACCCTGGTGTTGTCGTTCGGCCTGATCTTCACCGCCACCGCGAGCACCACCGCCCCCACGCCGGACCACTTCGCCCCCTACGCCGCCCCGCACGGACGCGCCCGACCGGTCGTCGCCGTCGTCGGCCACAACGCCGGCACCGAGCTCACCGACTTCGTCATCCCCTACGCGGTGCTGCAGCGCTCCGGCGCCGTCGACGCGTTCACCGTCTCGCTGCAGCCCGGCGCGATGCAGATGCGGCCGGCGCTGCGCCTGCAGGCGGATACGGACGTGCGCGGCTTCGACGCGCGCTTCCCCGACGGCGCCGACTACGTCGTCGTTCCCGCCGTCGTGCGCCGCGACGATGCGCAACTGCTGGCCTGGATCCGCGCACAACACGCGAAGGGCGCGACGATCGTCAGCATCTGCGACGGCGCGCTGGTGGTCGCGAACGCGGGCCTGCTCGCGGGCCATCGCGCCACCGCGCACTGGGCCACCGAGTCGCACCGCCGCGAGCACTACCCGCAGACGACGTGGGTGGCCAACACGCGCTACGTCGTCGACGGACGGCTGGCGTCGAGCGCCGGCATCAGCGCCGCGATTCCCACCGCGCTGGCGCTGCTCGAATCCATCGCGGGCCACGACGCGGCGCTGCAGGTCGGCGCCGGCTTTGGCGTGCGCGACTGGAGCACGACGCACGACAGCGATGCGTTCAAGCCGGGCGCGGGCAACCTGTGGCCGCTGCTCAAGCTGAATGCGACCAACAAGTGGTTCCACCCGACGGAGCGCCTCGCGCTGCCGCTCACGCCGGGCATGGACGACGTCGCCCTGGCGCTGACCGCGGATGCCTTTTCGCGCACCGGCCGCAGCACCGCCTACGGCGTGGCGGCCACGCCGCAGGTGCGCGGCGGTTCCGGCCTGGTCTGGCTGCCCGACAGCGCGCAGCCGGCCGACACCAAGCATCGCATCGACGTGATCGCGACCGGCGCCGCCCTGCCGCTGTTCGACGCCGTGCTCGCCGCGGTCGAGCACCGCTACGGTCGCACCACCGCACGCGGCGTCGCGATCGACTTTGAGTACGCTTGGTCGCCCGCTGCCCGCTGATGCAGCGCCGGATGCCCGCCATGAAGCGCACGGTTGCCGTCACCACCTACGACCACATGAACCTGCTCGATCTGAGCGGTCCGCTGCAGGCCTTCGCCACCGCCAACCGCCTGCTCGACGCCGCGCACCGCTACGACGTGCGCGTCGTGTCGGTGCAAGGCGGCGCGATCACCACCGGCTGCGGACTGCGCATCGACACCGATGCAGTCGAGGTCTTGCGCGATCAGCGTATCGACACGCTGATGGTGCCCGGCGGCTGCGCGGGCACGCGCTTCGAGGCGCCGGCCGCGCTCGCGCACTGGGTCGCGCAGACCGCGCCTGCGGTGCGACGCGTCGCCTCGGTGTGCACCGGCGCCTTCGTACTCGCCGAAGCGGGACTGCTGGCCGGCCGCCGCGCCGCGACGCACTGGCACTGGGCCGAGCAGCTCGGCGAACGCTTCCCGTCGGTGCACGTCGATGCCGACCGCATCTTCGTGCGCGACGGCGCGATCTGGACCTCGGCCGGCGTCAGCGCGGGCATCGACCTCACCCTCGCGCTGATCGAGGAAGACCACGGCCACCGCGTCGCCATCGAGACCGCGCGCGAACTGGTCGTGTTCGTGAAGCGCGCCGGCGGGCAATCGCAATTCAGCGTGCCGCTGAAGGCACAGGCGAGCAGCGATGCGCGCTTCGCCGATCTCCACGCCTGGATGGCCGCGAACCTGCGCGGCGACCTGCGCGTGGAAGTGCTCGCCGAGCGCGCCGGGATGAGTGCGCGCAACTTCGCGCGCCTGTACGCGGCCCACGTCGGCCGCACGCCGGCGAAGACGGTCGATGCGATGCGCCTGGAAGCCGCGTGCCGCGCGCTCGAGGAAACCGCGCTGCCGCTGAAGTCCGTGGCCGCGCTGGCCGGTTACGCCGACGAGCAGGCGCTGCGGCGTGCATTCCAGCGTCGTCTCGGCGTGGGGCCCAGCGACTATCGCGCGCGTTTTTCGCGCCACGCGCTGGACGAACGCGCCGCGTAGGGGACTCGAGCCCACCCTGCGTGCGTGGGCTGGTTCACGACACCTGCTCCCCGAATCTCCCGCACTGCACACGGCGGCCGCAACGTGTCCGATAGGCTGTATCCGCGCCACGGCGCCGCACGCGAGCCGTGCACGACATCCGTGGCATGCTGCGCGTCGGCGCATCTGCGTCGGGCGCACGCCGGCGACGCCCGCACCCGCTTCCGGACAAGGGAGAACACGATGGTCAGCAAGAACACGATTTGCCTGTGGTACGACGGCACCGCACTGGAAGCCGCGACGTTCTACGCCGCCACGTTTCCGGACAGTTCGGTCGATGCGGTGCATCGCGCGCCAGGCGATTACCCCTCCGGCAAGGAAGGCGACGTGCTGACGGTCGAGTTCACGGTGATGGGCATTCCCTGCCTGGGACTCAACGGTGGGCCGATGTTCCGGCACAGCGAGGCCTTTTCCTTCCAGGTCGCCACCGACGACCAGGCCGAAACCGATCGCCTGTGGAACGCGATCGTCGGTAACGGCGGCGAGGAAAGCGCCTGCGGCTGGTGCAAGGACAAGTGGGGCCTGTCGTGGCAGATCACGCCCCGCGCACTCACGGCGGCGATCACCGATCCCGACCGCGCCGCGGCGAAGCGCGCATTCGAAGCGATGATGCAGATGGGCAAGATCGACATCGCCGCGATCGAAGCCGCGCGGCGCGGCTGAGACAGGCGCGGATCGCGATCGTCATCACGACGACGAAGCCTGCGCTACACGATGTGGTGGGCCCACCAGGACTCGAACCTGGAACCAAAGGATTATGAGTCCTCTGCTCTAACCATTGAGCTATAGGCCCGTGCGCGTCGGGAATTATGCCTGCCATCGCACGCCCATCCTAGAATGGAGCCGGCTTGCCGCCCCGAGGAACGCATGAAGAAGATCGACGCCGCGACGCTCCCCTCGCGCACCGGCACCGGCTATCCGCCGCCCTACGACGCGCCCTGCGCGCAACGCATCCGCACCGCGCTAGGCGACGCCGCCGGGCTGACCCAGTTTGGCGTGAACCTGCTGCGTCTGCCGCCGGGAACCTGGTCGAGCCAGCGCCATTGGCACTCGGCCGAGGACGAGTTCGTGCACGTGCTGGAAGGCGAAGTGGTGCTGGTGACGGACGACGGCGAAGAAGTACTGCGCGCAGGTGATTCCGCCGGGTTCCGCGCCGGCGATGCCAACGGACATCACCTGCAGAACCGATCCGAGCACGACGCCGTGCTGCTCGAAGTGGGCAGTCGGCGCCGGGACACCGATGCGTGCACCTATCCGGACATCGACCTCAAGCTGGAGGCGGGTGAGCGCTCGTACCGTCGCCGGGACGGGACGCCTTACTGAGGAACAAAAAAAGAGCCGGCCATGGGCCGGCTCTTCGGTTTCGGTACGGCGCGGCGACGTCAGTCGATGTCGAGGAACGAACGCAGCTGTTCCGAACGGCTCGGGTGACGCAGCTTGCGCAGCGCCTTGGCCTCGATCTGGCGGATGCGCTCGCGGGTGACGTCGAACTGCTTGCCGACCTCTTCCAGGGTGTGGTCGGTGTTCATGTCGATGCCGAAGCGCATGCGCAGCACCTTGGCTTCCCGCGGGGTCAGGCCGGCGAGCACGTCGCGCACGGTTTCCGAGAGGTTGATGTTGGTCGTCGCATCCACCGGGGACTCCACGTTGGTGTCCTCGATGAAGTCGCCCAGGTGCGAATCCTCGTCGTCGCCGATCGGCGTTTCCATGGAGATCGGTTCCTTCGCGATCTTCATGACCTTGCGGATCTTGTCTTCCGGCATGTCCATTTCCTTGGCCAGCTCCTCCGGCGTGGCCTCGCGGCCGTACTGCTGGAGCATCTGGCGGGAAATGCGGTTGAGCTTGTTGATCGTCTCGATCATGTGCACCGGGATGCGGATGGTGCGCGCCTGGTCGGCGATCGAACGGGTGATCGCCTGGCGGATCCACCAGGTCGCATAGGTCGAGAACTTGTAGCCGCGGCGGTACTCGAACTTGTCGACCGCCTTCATCAGGCCGATGTTGCCTTCCTGGATCAGGTCGAGGAACTGCAGGCCGCGGTTGGTGTACTTCTTGGCGATCGAGATCACCAGGCGCAGGTTGGCCTCGACCATTTCCTTCTTGGCCTTGCGCGCCTTGGCTTCGCCGTAGGCCATCGCGCGGCTGATGTCCTTGAGGTCGGCCAGGGTCAGGAAATTGGCCTGTTCGATGGCGATGGTGGCTTCCTGCTCGGCGATGATCTGGTCCTTGACGTCGCGCAGGCCCGACGACCACTTCTGCTTGCGCTTGAGCACGTCGTCGACCCAGCCCAGGTTGGTCTGGTTGCCTTCCCAGGCACGGATGAAGTCCTTGCGCGGCATCTTGGCGACGCGGGTGGACAGGTCGAGGATGCGGCGCTCGTGATCCTTGACCCGGTTCTGCACGTCGCGCAGGTTCTTCACCAGCGTGTCGGTCAGACCCAGCGGCAGCTTGAGGGTGACGAAGACTTCCGCCATCTCCTCGCGCGCCTTGATCACGCTCTTGTGGCTCGGACCGTGCTTGGCATAGGCCTTTTCGAAGCGGCCCCACGCATCGGCGATCTTTTCCATGCGCGCGGCGACTTCGGCCGGATCCGGGCCGGTCGGGCCTTCGTCGGCGGCTTCGTCGTCGGCGACTTCGACGTCGTCGTCTTCGTCTTCCTCCTCGCTGACTTCGGCAGCGGCGACGGGCACCGGCACCGGCTCGGGTTCGGGCTCGGCGTCGAGGAAACCGACGACGATCTCGGCCAGGCGCTTCTTGCCGGTCTTGTGGATCTCGTAGTCGGCGAGGATCTGCTGGATGGTCGCCGGGAACGAGGCCAGCGCCGCCTGCATCTGGTTCAGGCCTTCCTCGATGCGCTTGGCGATGGCGATTTCGCCTTCGCGCGTCAGCAGTTCCACCGTGCCCATCTCGCGCATGTACATGCGCACCGGGTCGGTGGTGCGGCCGCCTTCGCCGTCCAGCGCGGTCAGCGCGGCGGCGGCTTCCTCGGCCGCGGTTTCGTCGACGTCGCGGCCACCCGGGCTCGCTTCGCCGGCGAGCAGCAGGGTTTCGGCATCCGGCGCGACTTCGTGCACCTCGATGCCCATGCCGTTGATCATGCCGATGATGTCTTCGATCTGCTCCGCATCGACGAGATCGTCGGGGAGGTGGTCGTTGACTTCGGCATAGGTCAGGTAGCCCTGCTCCAGGCCCTTGCTGATCAGCTGCTTGATATCGGACTGGGGCGCTGGACGTTCGTTGGCCATGGACTGGACACCGGGAGGGGTACTAAGGGAACCAAGCATTATACTGCGCGGCGGGGTGCTTGGCTTGCGGGATTGCTGGAGCGGACCGCGCCCGTGAGGTAGAGGCGCGCGGGTGGGACGGGGGTTCGCGGGTTGGCTGGTCGCTCCTGCGAAGGGGCGACGGGCCAAAGGCCCGCGTTACGCCTTGAGCAGGAAGGTCACCGGACCGTCGTTGACCAGGCTGACCACCATATGGGCACCGAAGCGCCCGGTTTCCACCCCCGGCGCGTGCTTTTGCCGGCACGTTGCCAGCAGCCGGTTGAACACGGGTTCAGCTGCCTCCGGCGCCGCGGCGGTCGAGAAGCCCGGCCGCATGCCGCTGCGGGTATCGGCCGCCAGGGTGAACTGGCTGACCAGGAGCAGGCCGCCGCCCGTGTCCGCGAGTCCCAGGTTCATGCGCCCCTGCGCGTCGGCGAAGACGCGGTAGCCGAGCAGGCGTTCGGCCATGCGCGCGACCTGTGCCTCGCCGTCGCCGGGCTCGACGCCGACCAGGGCCACCAGGCCGGGGCCGATCGCGCCCACGGTTTCATCGTCGACGGTGACGCGCGCTTCGGTGACGCGCTGGATCAGGGCAAGCATGGGAATCGGGAATCGGGAATCGGGAATCGGGAATCGGGAATCGGGAATCGGGAATCGGGAATCGGGAATCGGACAGAGCTTAAAGGCTGAGTCGCTCGGGGTGCCGCACGGGTGGCCGCTACACTCGCCGCCCATGGCCGACTTCATCGCCCGCCTTCTCCACGGCCTCGCCGCCCTGCTCACCCGCCTGCCCTGGCCCTGGCTGCTGCGGCTGGGCGACGCGCTCGCCGCCGTCATGCTGCGCCGGAACCTGCGCGAGGCGCGCGTCGCCCGCCGCAACCTCGAGCTCATCCACCCCGAGCTGTTGCCCGCGCAGCGCGAGGAATTGCAGCAGCGCATCGTGCGCACGACCGCGCGCCAGGCGATCGAGACGCTGCGGTTGTGGACGCGTCCGCACGAGGAAAACCTCGCGCTGATCCGCGAGCATCACGGCATCGAGCTGTTCGATGCAGCGATCGCGGCCGGGCGCGGCGTGATCGTCGCCGCGCCGCACTACGGCAACTGGGAGCTGCTCAACCAGTGGCTCGCCTCGCACACGCCGCTGGCGATCCTGTACGCGCCGCCGGAATCGGCGATTGGCGATGCCTTCCTGCGCCGCGTACGCGCCGACGATGCCCATGCACAGCGGGTGACCCAGGTGCGCGCGGAGGGACCGGGCGTGCGCCAGCTGTTCAAGCTGCTCAAGGACGGCGGGGTGGTCGGGGTCCTGCCCGATCAGCAACCCAAGCGCGGCGACGGCGAGTTCGCGCCGTTCTTCGGCGTGCCCGCGTTGACCATGACCCTGCTGGGCCGGCTCGCGCACCGCACCGGCGCCGCCGTCGTCTTCGCCTACTGCGAACGCATCGATGGCGGACGCGACGGGCGCCCGGCCTTCGCGCTGCACATCCAGCCCGCGCCGGCAGCGGTCGCCGATGCCGATCCGGTCGTCGCGGTGACGGCGCTCAACGAGGGGCTGGAACGCATCGCGCGCCGCGATCCGGCGCAGTACCAGTGGACCTACAAGCGCTACACGCTGCGCCCTTCCGGCAGCGGCTACGACAATCCGTATCGGGAGATCCGCTGAGATGGACGAGGTTTCGATGGAGAACGCCGCGACCGCCGCCGCGCCGGCCATGGCCGACTGGCAGCCGCTGCCGGCGCGCGCGCGCTGGCTGTTCGCGCTGTCGCGCGTCTGGATCGCAGCGCCGGCGGCGTTCGCGGGATTCGTCGTGGGCGAAGTGGTCGAGGGACCGAGTCTGCTCACGGCACTCGGCGCTGCACTGCTGTTCGCCATCGCCGGCCTGTGGCTGGGACTGCGCCAGTTCCGCCATGTCGCGTGGCGTCTGGACGACGACGGCCTGGCGATCCGTCGCGGCCGGATGTTCCAGCGCGAGACGCGCGTGCCGCTGACCCGGGTGCAGCACCTCGACCTGCGGCGCGGTCCACTGCAACGCCGACGCCGGCTCGCCACCCTGGCCGTGCACACCGCGGGCACGCGCCACAGCGCGGTGACGCTGGCGCATCTCGACGCCGCCGATGCGGAACGCCTGCGCGACATCCTTGGCCGCCAGATCGATCGCGATGACGACGACGCCTGATCCAGGCCACGAGGTGTCGACAGCGGGAGGCGCCGAAGCGGCCGATCACCGCCTGCATCCCATGTCCTGGCTGTTCGTGCTGCTGCAGCAGCTGCGCCAGTTCGTGCTGCCATTGGTGGCCGCGTTCTTCTTCGGCGGTGACCGCAATGAACTGTGGCCGCTGATCGGCGTCGGCGTGCTGGCGCTGGTGTCGGTGTGGCGCTACTACACCTATCGCTACGGGTTCAGCGGCGACGCGCTGGTGGTACGCAGCGGCGTGCTCGAGCGCAGCGTGCGCGTGATTCCCTTCGCGCGCATCCACAACGTCGCGCTCCAGCAGTCGGTGCTGCACCGCTTGTTCGGCGTGGCCGAAGTGCGCCTGGAATCGGCCGGCGGACAGAAGCCCGAAGCGGAAATGCGCGTGCTCAAGCTCGCCGATGCGCTGGCGCTCGAGGCGCTGGTCCGGCGTCGTCCGGCCCCGGACCCCGCCGTCGCCGCGCCCGCGGCGGAAGCCCGCGTCCTGCTGGCCCTGCCGCCGCGCGAAATCCTGCGCCTGGGCCTGATCTCCAACCGCGGCCTGATCGTCGTCGGCGCGGCGATCGGTGGCCTGTCCCAGTTCAATCCGCGGCTCGTGCCCGACCTGATGGAACGCTGGGGCGAATGGGCGCTGGGCTGGGCATCGCACAACGGCACGCAGGACCCGGCGTTCCTTGCGGTCGCCGGCCTCAGCCTGGCGCTGCTGGTCGTGGCGCTGCTGCGGCTGTTCTCCATCGTGCTCGCGCTGCTGCAGCACTACGGCTTCACCCTCACCGAAACCGGACGCCGGCTCACGGTCGAACGCGGCCTGCTCGCGCGCTGGCGGACCAGCGCCTCGCGCCGGCGCATCCAGGCGTGGACGCTGCGCGAAACGCTGCTGCACCGGCTGCTGCAGCGGCGCAGCCTCGATATCGACACCGCCGTCGCCGAACAGCACAACCAGCAGCGCACGCTGCGCGAGCTCGTTCCGGTCGCGACGCCGGCCGCCTGCGACGCGCTGATCGAACATCTCCTGCCGCGCGCCGCCTGGCTGCAATTGGACTGGCGCGCGCTGCCGCGCCGCGCGTGGTGGCGCCTGGTGCTGCCGGGGCTGCCGGTCGCGCTGGTGCTGACGGCCGCGGCCGCCTGGTTCGTGGGCCCCTGGGCGTTGCTGGCGCTGCTGTGGCTGCCGTGGGCCGCGTACGTCGCGCGGCGCCACATGCGGGCGGCGGCCTATGCGGTGAACGCCGACGTGATCGCGGTGCGCGAAGGCTGGTGGAGCCGCCACTGGCGCTTCGCCGAGCTCGACAAGCTGCAGGCGCTGCAGCTCACTCGCAATCCACTCGACCGGCGCTGCGGCACCGCCACGCTGTGGCTGGACACGGCCGGCGCTTCGGCGCTGGCGCCGCCGCTGCGCATCCGCTTCCTGCCCGAAGCCGAGGCGGCCGCGCTCTACGCGCAGCTGGCGCGAACGCTGGCGCGGCGTCCGCTGCGCTGGTGATTCAGCGACCCCAGTAGCCCAGCTCGTGCCGGATCTGCAGCCGGCGCCACAACGCACCCGGCGGCTTGCGCGCCAGCTCGCCCAGTTCGCCGCGCGACAGCGCCTCGGTCGCGGCGATCACGCGTTCGGACGAGCGGCCATCGCGATACGGATGGATCGCATCGGCATAGGCCGCGAGCGCCGAACGCAGCGACGCATCGGGCGCGAATGCATGCGCGAGCATCGCCGGCAACTGCGTCGGCTCGGCGAAATCGAGCATGTGCGGCTTGGGTGCGCGATTGCGGAAGGTCACCACCGGCTTGCGCTGGACCACGAACTCGGACACCACCGAGGTGGTGTCCGCCACCAGCACGTCGGCCGCGCGTTGTGCCGCCACGAGCTGCTCGGTTTCGATGAAGGCCGCGTTCGCGCCGGCCAGCGCGCGGTAACGCGCGAACAGCTCCGGCGCGCACTTCGGATGCAGGGTCAGCAGCCAGTAGCGTTCGCCGCGCGCGACTTCGGCGGCAATGGCGTCGAACAGGTGCGGCGCCGCGCTCAGGCGCTCGGTGAACGTGGACGCGAACATCACCACCGGGCGCGCACCCGCCGGCGCGCGCAGCGCCTCCGCGCTGCCGTCGTCGTCGCGGAACAGCGGATCGAGCTTGGGCCAGCCGGTTTCGACCACGGCGAAGTGTCGCTCGCGCGCGGCCAGCGCCTGGAACGGCGCGGTGGTCGCCGGCCCCTGCGTGCAGTACAGATCGAACAGTCCGCGCACGCGGAAGTGGCCGCGCTCGTCGGAGCGCTTCTCGACGTTGAAGCCGTGGAACAGCTGCACTTTCGCCCCGGTCACGAAGGTCGGCACCCAGTTCGCCGCGCTGAACACCGCGCGCGGCTTCAGCGCGACCGCTTCGCGCAGCCCGACGCTGCGCACCGGCGCCGGCAGCGTGGCCCCGGCGGCGCCGTCGACGAACCACGCGTGCACGCCGTGGCCCACGGCTTGCAGCGCCCGCGCCAGCGGTTGCAGGATGGGCAACGCGTAGCGCTCCGTCGCGAACAACAGGTAATCCGCCATCAACGCTTCCTCGCCTTCGCCGCCGGCTTCGATCGGGCTGTCGGCCTGCATTATCACGTTCAACGAAGCCGACCGCATCGCCGACTGCATCGCCTCGCTGTCGTTCTGCGACGACATCGTGGTGGTGGATTCGCATTCGACCGACGCCACCGTGGAGATCGCCCGTTCGCTGGGCGCGCGCGTGCTGTTGCGGCCGTTCGACGGCTTCCGCAGCCAGAAGCAGTTCGCGATCGAGCAGGCCGCGCACGACTGGGTGTTGTGCCTGGACGCCGACGAGCGCGTGGACGACGCGTTGCGCGCGGCGATCGAGGCGGAGCGCGCGCGTGGGTTCGCCGGCGCGGCCGGTTACCGCTTTGCGCGGCTGAGCGAGTATTTCGGCCGTTTCCTGCGCCACGGCAACGCCTATCCCGATCGCGTCCTGCGCCTGTTCGACCGTCGTCGCGGCGGCTGGCGCGGCACGCGCGAAGTGCACGAAGCGGCGAGCGTCGACGGCGAGGTGCGCGTCTTGCGCGGCGACCTCATCCATTACCCGTACCGCTCGCTCGAGCAGCAGCTGCTCAAGACGCAGCGCTACGCTCGGATGATGGCCGAACACGATTTCGCCCGCGGCAAGCGCGCGACGCTGGGCAAGCTGATCGTGTCGCCGGCGTGGCGCTTCTGGCGCGGCTACCTGCTGCGCGGCGGCTTCCTCGACGGCTGGCACGGACTGGTCTATGCCTACGTCCGCGCCAACTACGTGCGGCAGAAGACCATCATGCTGTGGCTGCTGCAGAACGGGCAGAAGCCGTAGCGACGCGGCGCCGCGCGGGTTTCACGACTCGTCGTTGTCCGCGTTCGGCGCCTTGGCTTCGGGCACGCAACCGGGAATGACCGCGTCGGCCGGCACCAGCCACCACGCGCGCCGGTTCGAGCGACCCGCGAATTCCGCCTTGGAGCGGTCGATGCACTCCGACAACGCCGGCTCCTGCACCAGCAGCAGGCGCTGCGCCGGCGCTTCGCGCTGCCATTCGATGCCGTGGCGCAACTGCTCGCCCCAGGGCATGCGGAAGCCGAACGTGGTCACCCGGCGCGGCGCCATCAGCAGGTTCTGTTCCTTCCACGCCACCAGGCCCAGCTGCGTCGTAGCGGGCAGGCGACGATCGACATCGGCCATCAGCCCGCGCGCGGAACTGGAATCGTTGAGCAGCGGGTAGAACAGCAGCCCGTACAGCACCCAGATCACGGTGAGCGTCGACAGCATCGCCGCGACCGGCCGGCGCCGGCCGAACCACAGCACGCTCGCCCAGGCGCCAATGCCCATCGCCAGCAGCGACCACGCGAACGGCGCCGAAGACGTACTCAGGCCGCGGTCGCCGATCAGCTTGTCCTCGAAGCCGGGATGCCCCAGCAGCATCGACAGTCCGGCACCGGTCATCAGCAGCGCGAAGGCCACCGCGAACCCCAAGGCGATGCGTCGCGGCCACACTTTGCGCAGGATGCCCGGCAGCAGCGGCGCGAACGCCAGGCACGCCATCGGCAACGCGGGCAGGATGTAGACGTCGCGCTTGCCGTGCGGGATCGAGAAGAACAGCACGATCAGCGCCCACCATGCGATCGGCAACAGATAGCGCGGATCGCGGCGTTGCAGGCGGCGCTTCCACGCTGGCAAGGCCCACGGCAGCGCGAGCAGCAGCGGCAGCCACATCGAGCACATCACGCCGAGGTGGTACCACGCCGGCTGGTGGTGGTCCCACGAGCGCGTGTAGCGCCCGGCGGTCTGCCGGAACAGGATGTCGTCGAGATACGCGCGATACGTCGGATCCGGATGGTGCAATGCGCTCGTCACCATCGGCACCAGCCACAGCGACACCGCCACCAGGAAAGCGAGCGGGCCGAGCAGCACGCGCCAGCGCCGCAAGGGGAACACGACGCCGCGCCATCCGTGCAACACGGCGAACGCGGCCGGCACGAGCATCAGCAATGCCAGTGCGCCCACGCCCTTGGTGATCGTGCCCATGCCCGCGGCGAACCAGCCGAGCATCCACATCCGCCAGTCGCCGCCGCGCAACAGGTGCCGCAGCAGGCCGTAGTTGGCCAGCGTGATCCAGAACACGACGGTGGGATCGATCTGCGCCTTCTTCGCCTGGTAGGTGAAGTGCAGCGTGAACAGCAGTGCGTAGCCGGCGTAGAGGCCGATGCGGCGCGTCCACAGCCGCTTGCCCAGATCGACCACGCACCACAGCGTGCCCAACGCCGCGAGCAGCGACGGCAGCAGGAAGGCCACGCGCCAGTTGCCGAAGAGCGTGTAGGCCGAGGCCTGCAGCCACATGAAGAACGGCGGCTTGTCCGAATACAGCTCGGTACCGCGATGCGGGAACAGCCAGTCGCCGCTTTCGATCATCTGCTTGGCGACCAGGGTGAAGCGCGGCTCGTCGGCGGGCCACGGATCGCGCAGCCCCAGGCCGGCGCCGAGCACCAGCAGGGCCAGGATCCAGAACAGCCAGGTCTCGCGGGATTTGGCGGTCTTCAGCATGGCGCGGAATGATAGCGGCGTGGCGTGGGAAGCATGTCGGACCGAGGCGCGACGCCGCGTCACGCGCTGCGGCGCAGGCGGGCGTAGTAGAAACCGTCGGCGCCGTTTTCGCCGGGCAACCGCTGGCGCCCGGCGCCGCTGATCCGGCCGAAGCTGTCGTCGAGCATGTCGGCGCGCGCATCCGCGGTGCGGGCGAGGAACGCGGCGACCTGCCCTTCGTTCTCCGCCTTCAGCACCGAGCAGGTCGCGTAGAGCAGCACGCCGCCGGGCGCGAGCGTGGTCCACAGCGCATCGAGCAGGCGCGCCTGCGTGGCGAGCAGCGGCGCCAGGTCGGATTCGCGCCGGTGCAGCAGCACGTCGGGTTGCCGGCGCACGATGCCGGTCGCCGAACATGGGGCGTCGATCAGCACGGCATCGAGCGGCGTGCCGTCCCACCAGCTCTCCAGGCGTGTCGCATCGCAGGCGAGCAGGCGCGCGTTCGCGCCGAGCTGCAGGCGCGCGAACGTGCCGCGCACGCGATCCAGGCGTTTGCCGTCAACGTCCAGCGCGGTCAGGCGCAGGGCCGGATCGCGTTCGAGCAGATGCGCCGACTTGCCGCCGGGCGCGGCGCAGGCATCGAGTACGCGCGCACCCGACTGCAGTGCCAGTGCATCGGCGACACGCTGTGCGGAGACATCCTGCACGGACACCGCGCCTTCGGCGAAGCCCGGCAGTTGCGCCATCGCCACGCTGCCCTCCACGCGCAAGGCATCCGCGGCGTTTTCATCGAGGTGCGATTCGATGCCCGCCTCGAGCAGGCGCTGACGATAGGCGTCACGCGACTGCTGCAGGCGATTCACGCGCAGCCACAGCGGCGGCGGTTGCGCGCTGGCGGCGAGGATGCCGGCGTGCTCCAGCGGCCAGTCCTGTTGCAGGCGCGTGCGCAACCAGTGCGGCCAGTGCGCGGCGGCATCGACCGAAGGTAGGCCCTCGCGCTGCGCGCGTCGCAGCAGCGCATTGACCATGCCCGCCTGGTGGGCGCGTCCCAGCGCACGCGCCGCGTCCACCGTGGCCGCGAGCGCGGCGTGCGCGGGCAAGGCGAGCGGATCGAGCTGCACGAAGCCGGCGTACAGCAGCGCACGCAGTTCGTCGTCGCGCCGCCCCAGCGGTCGCGGCACCCACGCCTTCAGCGCGGCTTCCAGGCGCGCGGGCTGGCGCAACGCGGCGAAACAGATGGCTTCGGCCAGCGCGCGATCGCGCGGATCCCCCAGCGCCGGCAATTGCGCCGCCAGTTCCGCCTTCAGCGAACGCCCGCGATGCAGCACCGCATCGAGCACGCGCGTGGCCGTCACGCGCGGAGCGGCGCCGTTGCTCACGCGCGCCTCAGGTCGGGGCGACCGTTGAGATAGTCGGCGGCGGTGATCGCCTTGCCGCCTTCGCGCTGCAGCACGCGCACGCGCAGCACGCCGTCGCCGCAGGCGACATCCAGGCCGTCGCGGCCGGCCCGCAACAACGTGCCCGGCGTGGCGTTGTGGGCATCCGCGAGCGCCACCGCACCATGCAGGCGCAGGCGTTCGCCCGCGATGGTGGCCTCGGCCATCGGCCACGGATTGAATGCGCGCACCTTGTTCGCGAGCACGACCGCGGGCTGCGCCCAATCCAGTTTCGCCTCGGCCTTGTCGAGCTTGTGCGCATAGGTGACGCCGACGTCGGGCTGCGGCACCGGCACCGGGCGGATGCCGGCGCGCAGCAGGCCCAGGCCATCGGCCAGCACCTGCGCACCCAGCGCGGCGAGGCGATCGTGCAGTTGCCCGCCGGTTTCCTCCGCGCCGATGTCCAGCGACTGCGACAACAGCACCGGCCCGGTATCCAGGCCCTTCTCCATCTGCATCAGGCATACGCCGGATTCGCGGTCGCCGGCTTCGATCGCGCGCTGGATCGGCGCGGCGCCGCGCCAGCGCGGCAGCAGCGAAGCGTGCACGTTCCAGCAGCCGTAGGTCGGGATGTCGAGCACCGACTGCGGCAGGATCAATCCGTAGGCGACGACGATCATCAGGTCCGGCTGCAGCGCGCGCAGCGCGTCCTTGGACAGCGCCGACCTGAAGTTTTCCGGCTGCACCACCTCGATGCCGCGCAGCAGTGCCTCGCGCTTGACCGGCGACGGAGTCAGTTCGCGACCACGACCGGCGGGACGATCGGGCTGCGTGTACACCGCGACCACTTCATTGCGCTGCGCGGCCGCGCGCAGGCTGGGCACGGCGAAGTCGGGGGTGCCGGCGAAGACGATTCTCAAGGCCATCGATCACTCGTAGGGTGCAACAAGCGAAGCGCATTGCACCTTCGCCAAGGAATACGGACAGCGGCCGCGCGCGGCGGCTTGGGGGATACGGCGCAATGCACTTGGCTTCGCGCCTTACGCGGCTGCGTCAGGCCGCGTCGCCCGCGAGCCGGCGCTGCTTGGCCAGCTTCTTGCGCACCATCTCGCGCTTGAGCGGCGAGAGGTAGTCGACGAACAGCTTGCCGATCAGGTGATCCATCTCGTGCTGGATGCAGACCGCGAGCAGCCCATCGACGTCCAGCTCGAACGGCTCGCCGTTGCGATCCAGCGCCTGCACGGTGACCCGGTTGGAGCGCGTCACGTCGGCGAAGATGCCAGGCACCGAGAGGCAGCCTTCCTGGTAGACCTGGTCGCCGTCGCGGGCGGTGATCACCGGGTTGATGAAGACCAGCGGCCGGGTTTTGTCTTCGCTCACGTCTATGACCATGAAGGTCTTGTGGACGTCGACCTGGCTGGCCGCCAGACCGATGCCCGGCGCGTCGTACATGGTCTCGAACATGTCGTCGAGCAGGCGCTGGAAGGCCGGATCGGCGATGACCGCCGGATCGACCGGAACCGCCTTAGTGCGCAGCCGCGGATCGGGGAATTCAAGGATGGGAAGCAGGGCCATGGGTGTGGATCTCTGGACCCCTCCAGCCGGAGGGAGCCGGATCGCCGCAGGGGCGAAGCGGCGGTAAGGGGAAACATGCGACCGGTCACTGAAGCGCTGTGCGCTCCGGCAGGCGGCTTCCCGGAAAAATGGGGGCCGCGGTCACATCGTCAAGCACAGGTCGGATTGTAACCCCGCAAAGCCCGATAAACGCTTGCAAACGCGCGCATCTTCTGGGCTATAGTGCCCGGGCCTGTGGGGAAAACTGGCAAGGGGAATCAGATACATGGCCGCCATGCTTAAACCAATCCGCACGGTTCTGACCGCTGCGTTCCTGACCATCGCCACCGTGGCCGTCGCGCAGGAAATGCGCGGTGATCATCCCGACACCTACACGGTCCGCCGCGGCGACACCCTCTGGGACATCGCGGGCAAGTTCCTGAAGCGTCCGTGGCTGTGGCCGGAAATCTGGCAGGCCAACCCGCAGATCAAGAATCCGCACCTGATCTATCCGGGCGACGTCATCTCGCTCGCCTACCTCGACCGCGTGGCGGTCACGCCCGGTCCGCGCGAGGAAGCGCCGGTCACCGGTGTGCCGCTGAAGGACGTCGAGCCGTTCCTGAAGAACCTGCGCGTCGTCGACGAGTTCGAGGACCTGCCGTACGTGGTGGGCCTGGAAGAAGACCGCCTGCGTGCATCGCTCAACCAGGTCGCCTACGTCCGGGGCCTCGCCGACGCCCAGCCCGGCCAGCGTTACGCGATCGTGCGGCCGACGGTGCGCTACAACGCGATCAATCCGAAGCGCTGCTGCGACGTCACCACTACCAAGGCGGAAGACCTCGACTTCCGCGGCCGCACCGACCGGCTCACCGAGCAGCTGTGGCACCACCAGGTGCCGGCCGGCAAGGGCGAGTTCCTCGGCTACGAGCTGATGCAGATCACCACCGCCACGGTCAGCCGCGGCGAGGGTGGTCAGGCCGAAGCCAGCACCCTGCTCGTCGACCAGGTCGGCCGCGAGGTGCGCGTGGGCGACCGGCTGATTCCGGTCGAAGCCCAGCCCTACGACCTGCAGTTCTTCCCGCATCCGCCCAGGCAGGAGTTCGAGTACGGCAAGGCCAAGGTGCTCGCCGTGGCCGACATGCTCACCTCCGGCGGTCCGCGCGATGTGGTCGCGCTGTCGGTGGGCGCGCGCGACGGCGTGGACAACGGCACGGTGTTCTCCAGCTGGCGCGTCGGCACCGATACGGTGGATCGCGTCGCGGTCGGGATGGATCGCAGCCACGACACCGTGGGCGCCGGCAGCAAGGTGCGCCTGCCCGACGAATTCGCCGGCCACATGATGGTGTTCCGCACCTTCGACAAGGTCAGCTATGCGCTGGTGATGGACAGCATCCGGCCGACCCGCGTCGGTTATGAGGTCAAGCATCCCGACGCGACCAACTGATCGGTTGCACTACCCGCACAACGGCGCCGGAAGGCGCCGTTGTCGTTTCTGCGGCACGGTCCGCGCGCGGATCCACGCGACGCGCGATCGGCAATTCCCGACAGGAAGCCACGTGCGGATTGCCGACCGCGCGTCGCGAGCACCCGTGCAAGCACCGCACTGTTATTCGCACATCGAAGGCGATGCCGGACGCATCCGCGCGTCTGCGCTACGGCCGGGGAAAATTCCTACACGCCGCAACGACAAGCTCCGGCTGTGCAGTCGCCATCGGCCGCCTAGGCTGGTGGCATGCATACCGATGACGTCGAAGCCCTGCTGCACCTGATCGCCGCCTGCGGTGCGGCCGCGCCGCGCAAGGCGCTGCTGGAACACTTCGCTTCCCCCACCGCCGCCCTCGCCGCGGGAACCGCGACGTGGCGCGCGTGCGGCCTGACCGAGCCGCAGATCGCAGCGCTGCGGCGCCCGGATGCGGACAAGCTGCACGCGGCCACCCGCTGGCTGGAGCAACCCGGCCGGCACCTGCTGGGCTGGAACGATCCCGATTACCCCCCGCTACTGCGCCGTTGCGCCAACGCCCCCCTCGCCCTGTTCGTCGCCGGCTCGCCGGCCCTGTTGTGGCATCCGTCGATCGCCGTGGTGGGCAGCCGCGCCGCGACGCCGGCGGGACTCGACAACGCGCGGGCCTTTGCCCGCGGTATCACCGCGGCCGGCTTCGCGGTGACCAGCGGCCTCGCGGCCGGCGTCGATGCCGCCGCCCATGCGGCCACCCTGGACGCCGGCGGCCTCACGATCGCCGTGCTGGGCACCGGGCCGGACGTCCCGTATCCGCGAACGCACACCGGCCTGCACGCGCGCATTGCCGAAGCCGGCGCCGTGGTGAGCGAACACCTGCCGGGCACCGAGGCCCGGGCCGAGCACTTCCCCAGCCGCAACCGCATCCTGGCCGGGCTGGCGCTGGGGACCCTGGTCGTCGAGGCCGCGGAGCGCTCCGGCGCGCTGATCACGGCTCGCCTGGCTGCCGAGGCAGGGCGCGAGGTCTTGGCTATCCCCGGCTCGATCCACAACCCGCTGGCGCGCGGCTGCCACCGCCTGATCGCGGACGGCGCAGTGCTCGTGGACAGCGTCCAGCAGGTCATCGCCGCGGTGGCCCCGGCCGCGCGGGAACTGGCCGGCGACCTGCGGGGCCGCCTCGCGGATTCCCGCGCAGCGCCGGCGAACCCGGGCCCGCCGCCTGCCCCGCAGCGTCGCCGGAAGGGCCCACCCCGGTCACAAACCGACCCGATGTGCGGCGATCCCGAATACCAGAAGTTGTGGAATGCGCTCGGCCACGACCCAACAGATATGGACCAGCTCGTTCAGCGCACCGGATTGACGCCTGCCGGGCTGTCCTCCATGCTCGTGCTCATGGAGCTTGACGGCCGGGTTACCAAGCAGCACGGCCGGTATCACAGGAGTCGTTGATCCGATCCGAGAGGCACGGTTCTTGCGGCACCCACGTAAGCCCCAACCCGCCCACCGCGCCGCCAGCGGCGCAGGCCGAGGGAAATGAAAGAGAGCATCCTGGACGTCCTGCTGTACCTGTTCGAGCACTACTTCACCGAGGACGCCGACCTCGTCCGCGACCACGATTCGCTCCGCAGCGGCCCGCTCTTCGAGGAACTGGGCCAGGCCGGCTTCAGTCCGGCCGAGATCAACAAGGCCTTCGAGTGGCTCGACGCGCTGGCCTCGCAGCGTCCCAGCACGGCCACGCCGCGGGCCGACGGCCCCACCCGCATCTACTTCGGCCCCGAACTCGAAAAGCTCGACGTCGAATGCCGCGGCTTCCTGCTGTTCCTCGAACAGCACGGCATCCTCGACGCCGACCAGCGCGAACTCGTGCTGGATCGCGCGATGGCGCTGGACCAGGACGAGCTCGATCTGGACGACCTCAAGTGGGTCGTGCTGATGGTGCTGTTCAACCAGCCCGGCAGCGAGGCCGCGTACGCCTGGATGGAAACCCAGATGTTCGCGGACGAACCCGAACCGGTACATTAGTCACGCTTTTGCGCCGGCGCCGCCTGGGGAGGACGTCGCCGTCGCCATGACTGATCCGGTTACGCGCGGCCTCGGGGGAGAGGATGATCGACTGGTACTACCACGCCCCCGGCCAGGGGCGCGTGGGGCCGCTTTCGGCCGGGGAACTGGGCAAGCATTACCGGGAGCGCCGCATCCAGCGCGACACGCTCGTCTGGCATCAGAGCCTGCGCGAATGGCAGCCGCTGGAACGCTTCGCGGTCGAGATCGGTATCCAGGGCATGGCCCAGGACGCCGCCGCGCCGCCGCCGATGCCGCCCGTGGCACCCGTGCCCCTGTCCATCCCGCCCGCCGCGCCGCCGACCACGTCCCGCGGCAAGTACACGCGCGCACCGTTGCGGCCGAAGAAGACGCTGTCGACGGGCGCCATCGCGGCGATCGCCGTCATCGCGATCGTCGTTCCGGGCACGATGATCCTGGGCTCGGTGATGCTCTCTTCCTACAGGGACTACGCGCGGCGCGCCACGAGCATCGGCAAGGTGGCGGGACTGGCGAGCGGTCTCCAGCAGGTGGTGGCCGACTATGCGACACGCACCGGTCGTTGCCCGGACAACGGTGACGCCGGCGTGCAGAAGGTCCGTCGTGAGATCAACCGGCGCTTCTCCCTGGACGTAAGCTTTGCGGCGATCGAGGACGGCTGCGCATTCGAAGTCGCGATCAATGCCGATGGGCAGGCCACCGACGGCAGGAAGCTGCAGTACCTGGGCCGTCCCGGCGCGGACGGGTTCGCGTGGGAATGTCGGGGTGGCGACATGCCCGACGCCTACCGTCCACCCGAATGCCACGCGGGCGGCTGAGCAGGAGCGTATCGATGAACCAGTGGTACTACGCCGACGATGCACGGACCCGCATCGGCCCGCTTTCCCCCGACGAACTGCGCGAGCACTACCGCCAGCGCCGGCTGCGCCGCGACAGCCTGGTGTGGTGCGAAGGCATGGCCCAGTGGCTGCCGCTGGAGCGCCTGGCGGTCGAGCTCGACATCGATTCGATCACGCCCGACCCGGCCCAGCCGCCCCCGCTGCCTGCAGCGGGCGTGATGGACGGCGCGCCGATGCAGCGCGCGCCCGTCAGGAAGGGCATGTCCGGCTGCCTGATCGCATTGATCGTGTGTGCCGTGGTCGCCGTTCCCATGATCGCCATCCTCGCCGCGATCGCCATCCCGGCCTACAGCGATTACGTGCAGCGCGCCAAGATCGCGCAGGTGATGGCATCGGCGAACACGCTGGAGATGGCGGTTGCCGAACACTTCGCGCGCGAGCGCGTCTGTCCGGACAACGACAGCGCCGACCTGGCGCCGCTGCTAGCCCGGCTCACGCGGGAGCCGCATATCGGCGCGGTGCGCGTGGGCACGCTCGAAGGCGGCCACTGCGCCTTCGAAATCACGCTGCGCGGCCTCGGCGCGCAGGACGGCAAGACGCTATTGTTCGAAGCCGATGAAGACGCTTCGGACTGGGACTGCAGCGGCGGCGACCTGCCCGCGCGCTACCGCCCGATACAGTGCCGCCCCACTCCGACTTCGACCTGAGCACACCGCATGAGCCAGTGGTACTACAGCGACTATCAGCGCAACCGCCTCGGCCCCGTCGCCGCCAGCGACCTGGCCGCCCTGCACGAGGCCGGCCAGCTGCAGCCCGACACGCTGGTCTGGCGCGAAGGCATGCCGCAGTGGCGCACCTGGCGCGAAATGATGATGCAGGCACTGAACGAAGCCGCCGGTCGCGCGACGCCGGAAGCCGTGCCGCTGTCGGCGGGCGTGAATCCTTATGCGATGGCGGAACCGGGGCCGGCTGCCGCAACTGTCGCGACCACACCGGACCGTGTTGCGACGGCAGCGCCGCTGGGCAGCCTGGCCTCGACGAACGCGTCGCCCTCCGCCGCCCATCCGTATACAGCCGTCGAGCCGACCTCGCCCTACGCCCCGCCGCGCGCTTCGATCGACGGCAACACCGCACACGTGTTCGGCGGCGAAGTGGTCTATGCCGGGTTCTGGAAGCGCTATGCAGCCCTGTGCATCGATTCGCTCCTCGTCGGCATCGCCTATTACGCGGTGCTGATCGCCGTCACGTTTGCGGGCTTCGGCGTCGCGGGCGCAGCCGGCATGAGGCCGGAATCGATGGGCATGGGCCTTGCGCTGATGCTGGTGGGCGTCTACGTGACCTATCCGATCATCAGCGGCCTCTATTACATCGGCTTCGAGTCGTCCTCCCTGCAGGCCACGCTCGGCAAGCTCGCGCTGGGCATCAAGGTGACCGACGAAAACGGTCAGCGATTGAGCCGCGGCAATGCGCTGGGCCGCTGGGCGTCGCATCTGCTGTGCTACTTCACCCTGTACATCGGCTACCTCATCGCCGCCTTCACGGAGCGCAAACGCGGGCTCCACGACATGGTGGCGGGGACCCTGGTCGTGGACAAATGGGCCTACACCGCCCATCCGGAACGCCAGCGCCGCGAACTGGGCGCCGTGGCCATCGTGATCATCGCCCTGAGCGTCCTGCTGATGATCGGCTACGCGGTCCTGATCGCCGCCATCGCGGGCGGGGCGTTCCAGGACTACCTGCAGCGCGCCGGCGGCTGAGGCCCGGTTACCCCCTCCGCGGGGTGAAGACCACAGTCCGGACGGCCGCGGCTTGACAGCCCCGGCCGCCTCGTGATTCCACTAGAAAAAGAACAAGATCCCCGACGCCCGTGGCCCCCGGCCCGGGCGTTGCCTTCTCTGCTGTCGTTTGGCGTTCCTCCCCCGAGACCCCGGAACGCCTGGAACCGGACCCCATGCCTAAGAACCTCCTCATCGTCGAGTCGCCCGCCAAGGCCAAGACGATCAACAAGTACCTCGGCAAGGACTTCACGGTCCTGGCCAGCTACGGCCATGTCCGCGACCTGGTCCCGAAGGAGGGTGCGGTCGACCCGGAGCGCGGCTTCGCCATGCGCTACGACCTGATCGACAAGAACGAGAAGCACGTCGACGCCATCGCCCGGGCCGCCAAGAGTGCCGACGCCCTGTACCTGGCGACCGACCCGGACCGCGAAGGCGAGGCGATCAGCTGGCACATCGCCGAAATCCTGAAAGAACGCGGCCTGCTCAAGGACAAGGAGCTGCACCGCGTCGTCTTCACCGAAATCACGCCGCGCGCGATCCGCGAGGCGATGACCCAGCCGCGCTCGATCGCCAGCGATCTGGTCGACGCGCAGCAGGCGCGCCGCGCGCTCGACTACCTCGTCGGCTTCAACCTCTCGCCGGTGCTGTGGCGCAAGGTGCAGCGCGGCCTGTCCGCCGGCCGCGTGCAGTCGCCGGCACTGCGCATGATCGTGGAGCGCGAGGAGGAGATCGAAGCCTTCATCGCCCGCGAATACTGGACGGTGGAAGCCGAGTGCGTGCACCCGTCGCAGCCGTTCACCGCCAAGCTGACGAAGCTGGACGGCAAGAAGTTCGAACAGTTCACCATCACCGACGGCGACTCGGCCGAGGCCGCACGCCAGCGCATCGTCAAGGCCGCCGCGGGCGTGCTGCACGTCACCGACGTCGCCAGCAAGGAGCGCAAGCGCCGGCCGGCGCCGCCGTTCACCACCTCCACGCTGCAGCAGGAAGCCGCGCGCAAGCTCGGCTTCACCACGCGCAAGACCATGCAGGTCGCGCAGAAGCTGTACGAAGGCGTCACCGTCGGCGAGGAAGGCACCGTCGGCCTGATCACCTACATGCGTACCGACTCGGTGAACCTGTCGGTCGATGCGCTCGGCGAAATCCGCGACGTGATCGCCCGCGACTACGGCACGCGCGCACTGCCGGACAAGCCCAACTTCTACACGACCAAGTCGAAGAACGCGCAGGAAGCGCACGAAGCGGTGCGCCCGACCTCGGCGCTGCGCACGCCGGCGCAGGTCGCGCGCTATCTGAGCGACGACGAACGCAAGCTCTACGACCTGGTGTGGAAGCGCGCCGTCGCCTCGCAGATGGTGCCGGCCACGCTCAACACGGTATCGGTCGATCTCGCCGCCGGTTCCGAACACAGCTTCCGCGCCAGCGGCACGACCGTGGTCGATCCGGGCTTCCTCGCCGTGTACGAGGAAGGCAAGGACACCAAGACCTCCGAGGACGAGGACGAAGGCCGCAAGCTGCCGGCGATGAAGACCGGCGACCGCGTCCCGCTCGACCGCATCCACGCCGACCAGCATTTCACCCAGCCGCCGCCGCGCTTCACCGAAGCGGCGCTGGTGAAGGCGCTGGAGGAATACGGCATCGGCCGCCCCTCGACCTACGCCTCGATCATCCAGACGTTGCTGTTCCGCAAGTACGTGGAGATGGAAGGCCGCAGCTTCCGTCCGACCGACGTGGGCCGCGCGGTGTCGAAATTCCTCAGCAGCCACTTCACCCGCTACGTCGACTACGACTTCACCGCGAAGATGGAAGACGAGCTCGATGCGGTCTCGCGCGGCGAGGAGGAATGGGTGCCGCTGATGGAGAAGTTCTGGGGTCCGTTCAAGGAACTGGTGGAAGAAAAGACCGAGTCGGTCGACCGCAGCGAAGCCACCGGCGCGCGCGAACTCGGCACCGACCCCAAGAGCGGCAAGCCGGTGAGCGTGCGCCTGGGCCGCTTCGGGCCTTACGCGCAGATCGGCGACAAGGACACCGACGAAAAGCTGGAATTCGCCTCGTTGCGTCCCGGCCAGTCGATGCACACCATCACGCTCGAGGACGCGCTGGAGCTGTTCAAGCTGCCGCGCAAGCTCGGCGTCAGCGACGGTCATGAAGTGAGCGTGGGCATCGGCCGCTTCGGCCCCTTCGCCAAGCGCGGCAGCACGTATGCGTCGCTGAAGAAGGAGGACGATCCGTACACGATCGACCTCGCACGCGCGGTCTTCCTGATCGAGGAGAAGGAAGAGATCGCGCGCAATCGCATCATCAAGGAATTCCCGGGCAGCGACATCCAGGTGCTCAACGGCCGCTTCGGCCCGTACCTGTCCGACGGCAAGCTCAACGGCCGCATTCCGAAGGACCGCGAGCCGGCCTCGCTGACGCTGGAGGAAGCGCAGCAGCTGATGGAAACCACCGGCAAGCCGATGCGCGGCCGCTTCGGCAAGAAGGCGGCGGCGAAGAAGGAGCCAGCGGTGAAGAAGGCTGCGGCCCGGAAGGCCGCAACAGGCAAGGCGGCGACGAAGAAGGCCGTCACGAAGACCGCGAAGAAGGCCGCCAAGAAAACCGCCACGTCGACGGCGAAGAAGGCGACGAAGGCAACGAAGAAAACCGTGAAGAAGGCGGCGAAGAAGGCGGCCCGGACGACGGCTGCCGGCAAGCCGCCGTTCTGATTCCGCGCGGCATGGACACGCTTTCGATCAGCGAATCCGTCGCCGCGCTAGGCCGCGGCGGCGTGATCGCGTATCCGACCGAAGCGGTGTGGGGCCTGGGCTGCGATCCGTTCAACGAAGCCGCGGTGCGGCGCCTGCTCGCGATCAAACAGCGCGAGGTCGACAAGGGATTGATCCTGGTCGCCGCCGGGCGCGCGCAGTTCGAGGGCCTGATCGACTGGAACGCCCTGCCGCCCGAGCGCCGGGCCCTCGTCGAGGCCAGCTGGCCCGGCGCGAACACCTGGATCGTGCCGGCCACGGCACGCATGCCGCGCTGGATCACCGGTGCGCACGCCGGCGTCGCGGTGCGGGTAAGCGCGCATCCGCTCGTCGCGCAGCTGTGCACGCGGTTCGCAATGCCGATCGTGTCGACCAGTGCGAATCTTGCCGGCCAGCCGCCCGCGTTCCGCCGCGACGCGCTCGATCCGGCCCTGCTTTCGCAACTCGACGGCGTCTGCGACGGCGAGACCGGCGGACTCGCCGCCCCCACGCCGATCCGCGACGCACTCACCGGCAACGTGCTGCGCACCTGACGCCGGACCCGGCGCCACGGCATGCGCGATTCGCGCTGCGCGCGCGCGCAATAGATGCGACAGGCACTGACAGGTGCTGACGGCTCGCCCGGCGCGGAAGCGGCTGAACCTCGCGGCAACGCCGCCGGACGCCGGCTTCCCTGCCCCGGCCGCCCGGCGCAAGATGACCGGATGAACCGCGCCGGTCCCCTCGCCTCGCTCGTCCTGCTGCCGCTGCTGGCGGTGAGCGCGCGCGCCGCCGACGTGACCATCTACCGCTGCACCGACGCTTCCGGCCACCTCACGCTGCGCGACACGCCGTGCCGCGCCGGCGAGAAGCAGGAAGCGCGCAACATGGTGCGCCCGACCGACCCGCCGCCGCGTCCGCCCGCCCCCGCCGCCGCGCCGGCAGCGCCGGCCACTGCGCGCGAACCCGCGCCGCGTTACATCGTGATGACGCCGCCACAGCCGCTGTACGAATGCATCGCGCCCGACGGCGAGCGCTACACCAGCGACACCGGCGAAGGCCGCGCGCGCTGGGAACCGCTGTGGGGCTTCGGCTATCCGGCCGTTCCCCTGCACCGCCGTGGCGGCGGCGTGAGCGCGGACATCGGTTTCCACGACGGCGACGTCCGCGGCCGCGTGCGCATCGGCGACGATGGGCGCCCGCATCATCGGCCGGCGGTGCTCGTGCCGGCGGTGCCGTCCGGCCAATGGGTGTACGACGAATGCCACCGCCTGCCGCAGGCCGAAGTCTGCGATCGCCTGCGCGACGAGCGTTACGAATTGAACCGGCGCTGGAACATCGCCCAGCCCAGCGAGCGCGCGCAGATCGACCGCGAGACCCGCGGCATCGATGCACGCCTGACCAACGACTGCGGAGACAGTTGATGCGTTTTGCCATTCGCGGCCGCGGCCGCGCCGCCCTCGCGACCGTGCTGCTCGGCGCCACCCTGCTCGCCGCGCAGGAGGCT
Organism: Lysobacter yangpyeongensis; assembly: GCF_042655745.1. NCBI lineage: Bacteria > Pseudomonadati > Pseudomonadota > Gammaproteobacteria > Lysobacterales > Lysobacteraceae > Lysobacter > Lysobacter yangpyeongensis. The sequence continues at coordinate 590,646 of NZ_JBHSNM010000002.1, forward strand.
TCGGCCGAGGGCGTGGTCATCTACCGCTGCACCGACGCCAACGGCGCCCTCACCATCCAGAACGGCACGCCCTGCCCCAAGGGCAGCAAGCAGGAACGCCGCGTGATCGAAGCCGCGCCGACGTCCACCGCGCCGCCGTTCGTGCCGACCCCCGCCGCGCCCGCCGTCGTGGTGCCGCCCGCCTTGCGCGCGCCCGCACCGCTCGCGCCACCGGTGGAATCCGCTCCGCCTCCGCCGCCGGCACCGGTCGAACCCGCGCCCGCCATCGCCGACGGCGAGCGCCTGCCACCGCCGTGGCTGTACGAGTGCCACACCTACGACAACGACAGCTACCTGAGCGAGAGCGGCGATCCGAAGCCGCGCTGCGTCACGCTCACCACCACCGGCCTGGGCGGGATGATCGAAAGCGGCAACAACACCGCCGCCTGCGAAATGAAGATCGACCAGTGCCAGCGCGTGCCCGACGGCACGGTGTGCGACGCATGGCGGCGGCGCCTGCGCGAGGCCGAATCGGCGCTGCGCTTCGGCGTCACCGAAGACCGCGCGAAGGCCGAAGCCGAAGTGCAGCGCCTGACCCGCGTGGTGCGCGACACGACCTGCGGCCGGCAGTAGCGCTCAGCGCAGGAACGCGGCGAGCGTCGCGCCGTATTCGGGGAAGTCCTGCACCGTGCCGTGCTCGCCCTGCGGCAGCGCGAGCACCTGCGGCGGTTGCGGCAGCGCGACGATCAGCCGCTGCGTGTTGGCCGGCGGCACCACCGCATCGCGCCCCGCACGCACCACCAGCACCGGCCCGCGATACGCGGCCAGGTGCGCGACCGAGTCGAAGCGGTCCTGCACCAGCCAGCGCACCGGCAACCACGGGTAATGCGCCTGCGCCACGTCCGCCATGCTGTCGAACGGCGTGATCAGGGCGAGTCGCGCGACCGGACGTTGCGCGGCCACGTAAGCGGCGACGCCCGAGCCCAGGCTGCGGCCGATGACCGCGATCGGCGCGTCCGGTCGTTGCGCATGCACGCGGTCGTAGAGCGCGAGCGCGTCGCGATACAGGCCGCGTTCGTCCGGCGTGCCCGGATTGGCACCGTAGCCGCGGTACGGCAGCAGGTAGACGGTGCTGCCGGGGAACCAGCGCGCGAAGTCGTCGCGATTGCGTTCGACCGATTCCGCATTGCCGCCGAAATACAGGATCGACTTCGGCTGCCCCGGATTGACCACCCAGCCGCGCAGGTGCAGGCCGTCGCTGTCGAGCGCGAAGTCGGCATCCGTCGCGGCGGTGCGCGTCGCCTGCGGGAAGTACATCAGGCTGCGTTGCCGCGCATACAGCAGGATCACCCCGGCCGCGTAGGCGAGCACGAGCAGGACGAGCAGCTTCAACACGGTTCTGCGCAGCGCGGCATTCCGGGACATGTGTACTCCTGGGGGCGTGGTGGCTCAATCGTCGCCCAGCGCGGCGAAACGCGTCGCCAGATCGTCGATCAACGCGCGCACCGACGGCAGCAGGCCGCGCCGCGACGGAAACACCGCGTGCACGATCTCGCGCCGCGGCCGCCACTCGGGAATGACGCGCACCAGTTCGCCGCTGGCCAGCGACGCCGCGATCATCATCGTCGGCAACTGCACCACGCCCACACCGGCGATCGCCGCCGCGCGCAGCGCCGGCATGCCGCGGGTGATGAAGCGCGGCTGGTGGTGGATGCTCGCCTGCGCGCCGTCGGGGCCGAACAGGTGCCACACGTGTTCGTTCTGCGGCGCGCCGAGATCGAGACTGGGGAAACGCGCGAGATCAGCCGGACCCGACGGCACGCCATGCTGTTCCACCAGGCCCGGACTGGCGACCAGGCACTGGCTGCGTTCGGCGAGCACGCGCATCACCAGATCGCTGTCCTGCAACGGCGGCGGGCGCACGCGCAACGCGACGTCGATGCCTTCGCCGACCACGTCGACGCGGCGGTTGGTCGCCTCCAGATGCACTTCCACGCGCGGGTGTTCGACCATGAAGGCCGCGAGCATCGGCGCGACCGTCGTGTCGAGCAGCGCCACCGGGCAGGTCATGCGCACGACGCCGCGCGGCTCGGTGCGCGTCACCTCGATCGCTTCCTCCGCCGCCTCGGCTTCCACCAGCATCGCCCGGCAGTGCGCGTGGAAGGTCTGGCCGACCTCGGTCACCGAGAAGTGCCGCGTCGAACGCTGGATCAGGCGCACGCCCAGCCGCTCCTCGAGCAGCGCGATGCGCCGGCTCAACTTGGACTTGGGCATGCCCAGGGCGCGCCCGGCCGGGGCGAAGCCGCCGTGCTCGACCACCTGGGCGAAGTAGTAGAGGTCGTTCAGGTCCAGCATCGGCCAGCCCGCCAGCGTTCACAAAACAGGACTCTGAGGGTAAATCCTGCCGACTACCGGCGCCATCGTTCCGGGATCAGGATGCGCTCCAACGCAGAAGGGCCCCATCCCGCGGCCCCGCGAAACGGTTGGAGTGACCATGAAGAAGATCCTTGGCGTCTACAGCGCCCCCCGCCCGCACTGGGTCGGCGACGGTTTCCCGGCCCGCTCGCTGTTCTCCTACAACAGCCACGGCCGCGACCTGAGCCCGTTCCTGCTGCTCGATTACGCCGGTCCCTACAAGTTCGATCCGGCCACCGCGCCGCGCGGCGTCGGCCAGCACCCGCATCGGGGCTTCGAGACGGTCACGATCGTCTACGAGGGCGAAGTCGAGCACCGCGATTCCACGGGTGCGGGCGGAAAGATCGGCCCGGGCGACGTGCAGTGGATGACCGCGGCATCGGGGATCCTGCACGAGGAGTTCCACTCGCACGAGTTCACCCGCAGCGGCGGCACGCTGGAGATGGTGCAGCTGTGGGTGAACCTGCCGGCGAAGGACAAGCTGGCCGCACCCGGTTACCAGACCCTGCTCGATGCGGAGATCCCGAGCGTCGAGCTGGCTGATGGCGCCGGCCGCGTGCGCGTGATCGCCGGCGAGTTCGACGGCCACCGCGGCCCCGCGCGCACCTTCACCGCGATGGACGTGTGGGACGTGCGGCTCAACGCCGGCAAGACCACGACGTTCACGCTGCCCGAAGGCCGCACGCTCGCGCTGGTCGTGCTCAAGGGCACGGTGCTGGTGAACGGCTCGGCGGTGACGCGCGAAGCGCAGATGGTGACGCTCGCCCGCGACGGCAGCGACGTCGCGCTGGAGGCGAACACCGATGCCACCGTACTGCTGCTCAGCGGCGAACCGATCGACGAACCGATCGTCGGCTACGGCCCGTTCGTGATGAACACGCAGGAACAGATCCACGAGGCCATCGTCGACTTCAACAGCGGCAAGTTTGGCCGCATGCAGTAAGCCGCAAGCGCCGGTCCGTTCGGGCCGGCGCTTTTTTGTCCAGCCCGCGCAACGACCGCGCGCGGGTGCAGCCACCGTGCCGCACGGCACACCACCACCGGAGCACTCCCATGGCAAGCGAACCGATCCGAGATCCCGTCAACGACCACCTGCTCACGCCGCAGAACGCCGCCTTCGTCATCATCGACTACCAGCCCGTGCAGGTGAATTCGATCGCCTCGATGGACCGCCAGTTGCTGGTCGACAACATCGTCGGCACCGCGAAGGCTGCGGTCGCCTATGGCCTGCCGATCGTGCACTCCACCGTCAACGTCAAGACCGGCCTCAACAAGCCGCCGATCCCGCAGCTGCGCAAGGTCCTGGGCGATTACCCGACCTACGACCGCACCACGATCAACTCGTGGGAAGACGTCGAGTTCCGCAAGGCGGTCGAGGCCACCGGGCGGAAGAAGCTGATCATGACCGCGCTGTGGACCGAGGCCTGCCTGACCTTCCCCGCGCTCGATGCGCTGAAGGAAGGCTACGAGGTCTACGTCGTCGCCGACGCCGTCGGCGGCACCTCGGTCGCCGCGCACGAGATGGCGCTGCGCCGCATCGAGCAGGCTGGCGGCCGGATGATCAGCGTGCCGCAGCTGTTCTGCGAACTGCAGCGCGACTGGCAACGCCGGGAAACGGTGCCCGCCTTCATGAATCTCTTCATCGAAACCGGTGGTACCGCGGGTATCCAGTTTTCCTACGACCGCAGCGAATAGCGCGACCGCGACAGCCGGCCGCGCGGCGTGCCGGCTGCATTCGATGCCGCTTGCCGTTCCAGGCAGCGGCGTCTTCATTCCCTTGCCTGGAACGATGGCGTAACGTCGCGGCCAGCGCGCCGCAGGAGCCGACATGAAGAAGGTCAACCTCGCCACGGTGGTGTCCACCGACGCGAACTACCTGCACCACATCCACGCCGGTCGCTTCGATCTCGACACGGACGAACCGAAAGCGCTCGGCGGCCAGGGCGCCACGCCCGCGCCGTTCGACTACTACCTCGCCTCGCTGTCGGCCTGCACCGCGATCACCCTGCGCATGTACGCGCAGCGCAAGGGCTGGAACCTGGGTGAATTCCGCGCCGAACTCGCCCTGAGCTTCGACGACGACGGCAAGCCGCACGTGCACCGCACCCTGCATTCGGACCAGCTGCTCAGCGATGAACAGTGGAACCGCCTGCTCGAGATCGTCGCCAACACGCCGGTGACGAAGGCGATGCGCGAGGGTGCGGTGATCACCAGCGAACGCGGCCGCTGATCCGGCAGAAGGAAACCCGCATGACCACGCTTTCCACCGTTTACGCGCGCAGCGGCACCGTCCCCTACACGGTCAGCCTGAGCGACGATCTCGACCACGCCTGGCTCGGCGACGAGCCGCCCGACACGGGCGGCGCCAACCGCGGCCCCGATCCCACGCGCCTGCTGCTGTCCAGCCTGGGCGCCTGCACCGTGATCACGCTGCAGATGTACGCCGCGCGCAAGCAGTGGCCGCTCGCCGGGGTCGAGGTCGAGCTGCAGTTCAATCCGGCGGGCAAGCCGAAGAGCGGCACCGACATCACCCGCCGCATCGTCCTGCAGGGCGAGCTGGACGACGCACAGCGCGCGCGCCTGCTGCAGATCGCCAACGCCTGCCCGATCCACAACGTGCTGGTGGGTGAAGTGCGCATCGACAGCTCGCTCGCCGGCTGATACGTCCTTCGTCACGTCGTCACATCACTGCCTCACGGAGTCTCCATGGTCAGGATCCTCGGCATTTCCGGCAGCCTGCGCGCCCGCTCGTTCAACACGGCGCTGTTGCGCGCCGCACAGGAGCTCTCCAGCGACGACGTGCAGTTCGAAGCCGCCACGCTGCACGGCATTCCGCTGTACGACGGCGACGTCGAACAACGCGACGGGCTGCCGGCCGCGGTGGCCGTGCTGAAGGAACGCGTGGCCGCCAGCGATGGCGTGCTGCTGTGCACGCCCGAATACAACAACGGCATTCCTGGCGTATTCAAGAACGCGATCGACTGGCTGTCGCGCCCGGCCGAGGACATTCCGCGCGTGTTCGGAGATCGTCCCTTCGCGGTGATCGGCGCCTCGCCCGGCGGCTTCGGCACGGTGCTGTCGCAGAACGCCTGGCTGCCGGTGCTGCGCACGCTGCGCGTGCGCTACTGGTCCGGCGGCCGTCTGCTGGTGTCGCGGGCGCACACGCTGATGGATGCCGAGGGCGACCTCACCGATCCGGCGACGCGCAAGCTGCTGGCCGAGTTCGTGGCCGGCTTCGCTCATTTCATCCGCGCCTGAGCAGCTTCCTCGCAGGAGCGCCCCATGGGCGCGATCGCGACACGGCCTGGCCACACCTGCGCGGGAAAACCTGTCCGCGGATGCTCCACCGGGCGCAACAACGTCGCGGGCATGGCCCGCTCCAAAAGCGAGCGTCAGGGACTTCGTAACGCCACGGCGCGATAGGCGGTCTCGCCTAGAACCCGTAGCGCAAAAACCCGCCATCCACCGCGATGCATTCCCCGGTGACGTAGGCCGAGGCCGGCAGGCACAGGAACGCAACCGCCGCGGCCACTTCCTCCGGCTCGCCGATGCGGCCCAGCGGCGTGCGCAGCAGCACCTCGTCGAGGTAGTCCGGATCGGCGAGCTTGTCGGAGGTGCGCCGCGTGCGGATGTACCACGGTGCGACGCAGTTCACGCGCACGCCGTCTTCCGCCCATTCCACCGCCAGGTTGCGGGTCATCTGGTGCATCGCCGCCTTGCTCATGCCGTAGGGCGCGCCGCTGCGCACGTGGGTCACGCCCGACACGCTGCCGACATTGACGATGCACGAGGCCGCGTGTTTCGTCAGCAACGGGTAGGCATAACGCGAGAGCTCGAACGCGGAGAACAGGTTGATCTCGAAAATCTGCCGCCACTCGTCCTCGGTGTAGTCGGTGGCGGCCTTGGTGACGTTGCCACCGGCGTTGTTCACCAGCACGTGCAGGCCTTCGCCGAAATCCTCGACCCAGTCGAGCAGTTCGCGCCGCTGTTCCTCGTCGGCGACGTCGGCGACGAAGGTGTTGACCTCGCGCTCGGGAAAATCCTCCAGCAGCTCGGTGCGCGCCGATTCCAGCCCGGTCGCGTCGCGCGCGGCCAGCAGCACGTCGGCGCCGAAGCCGAGCAGTTCGCGCGCGATCGCGCGACCGATGCCGGCACTGCCGCCGGTGACCAGCGCCAGTTGCCCGTCCAGTCGCCAACGCTTGGGGTCCATGTGCTCTCCATCCCGATGCTGCCTGCGCGAGGGGCGTAGCATAGCCCGCGGCCCGACCGGAGACCCCGCCATGCTTCGACCGTTGCTGTGCTGTGCGCTGCTGCTCGCCGCCTGTTCCCGGCCGCAACCGCCCGAAAAGGAGCGGCCCGTCGAACCGCGGGCAGCCCAGTCCGATGCCGCGCTGACGCAGGCGATCCAGGCGCCGCTCGACAAGGCCAAGGGCGTGCAGGACACGCTGGACAAGGCGGCCGAACAGGAACAGGCGGAGATCGACCGGCAGACGCAATAGGCGCCGCTGTTCCGCAACGAAGAACGCCCGGCAGTGCCGGGCGTTTTCGTAGCGATCGCGTGGTGGCCTAGAAGCCGCAGAAGCAGTACGCGAGCGCCTTCACCGGCACGCCGCGCGTGGGCTCGATCGCGCTTTCCAGGAAGCGCAGATCCTGCGCCGTCTGCGGCAACGCCCTGGGCAGCATGGTCTGCGCCAGCCCCTGCGCGAGCGCCGAATGCTGGAACAGTCGCGCCCCGATGCGGCTTTCGGCGAAGCGCGAGAAGAACTGCGCGAACGGCGGCACGTCCTTCTCCAGGTAGCGCACCTGGTAGCTGCCCGGCTTGCCCAGGCGCGCGCGCCTGGCCACATCGGCGATCGCATCCTGCAGGCCGCCGAAGTCGTCGACCAGGCCGCGTTCCTTCGCCTGCGCGCCGCTCCACACGCGGCCGCGCGCGACTTCGTCGATCTGTTCGACGCTGCGCTTGCGCGCGCTGGCGACGCGGCCGGTGAAATCGCGGTAGCCCTTGTCGATCACGGTCTGGATGACCTGGCCGACTTCGGGCTGCAACGGGCGGGTGATGTCGAACGCGCCGGCGAAGCGCGTGGTACCCACGCCGTCGCTGTGCACGCCGATCTTGTCGAGTGCGCGCGGGAAGGTCGGGATCAGGCCGAAGATGCCGATCGAACCGGTGATCGTCGAGGGATCCGCATAGATCCGGTCGGCGTTCATCGAGATCCAGTAGCCGCCCGACGCGGCGAGATCGCCCATCGATACCACCACCGGCTTGCCCGCCTTCTTCAGGCCGGCGATCTCGCGGCGGATCTGCTCGCTGGCGAAAACTTCACCACCGGGTGAATTCACGCGCAGCACCAGCGCCTTGACGTGCTCGTCCTCGCGCGCATTGCGCAGCAGCTCGGCCGTGGACACGCCGCCGATGCGGCCCGGCGGCTGCTCGCCGCCGCTGATCTCGCCCTCGGCGACCACCACCGCGACCTGCGGGCGCTCGTCGAGCGGATTGATCTTCGCGTTGAGGTGCCGGAGGTACGCGTCGAAAGACACCTGGCGGTAGCCGTCCTCCGCATCGCTGTCGGCGGCGCCGCGCTCGGCGAGCATGTCGCCGACTTCCTCGGCGGTCTTGAGGCCGTCGACGAGTTTCTGCTGCAGCGCGTACTTCGCGAGATCGCCCTGCGCCGCGGCGATGCCGGCGGGCAGCTGGTCGATGCCCTCGGCGACCTTGGCCGCATCGAGCTTGCGCGCCTTCGCGACGTCGCCGAGGTAGCGCTGCCACACGTCGTTCATCCAGAACAGGTCGGCTTCCTTCGCCTGCGGCGAAGCGGCATCGAGCACGTAGGGTTCGGCCGCCGACTTGTATTCGCCGACCTTGAACAGGTGCACGTCGACGCCGAGCTTGTCCTGCAGGCCCTGGCGGTAGTACTGGCGATAGCGGCCGAGGCCTTCGAGCAGCATTCCGCCCATCGGGTCGAGATACACCTCGCTGGCCTGCGCGGCGAGCAGGTACTGCTTCTGGTCCATCATCTCGCCGTAGGCGACGACTTCCTTGCCGCTTGCCTTCACCTTCGCGATCGCCTCGGCGACTTCGCGCAGCGAGGCCATGCCGGACGCCTGCAGGCGATCGAGCTTGAGCACCACGCGCTCGATGCGCTCGTCGTCCTTGGCCGCGTCGAGCACGCGCAGCAGGTCGCGCAGCTGGATCTCGTCGCCCTCGCGATCGCCCATCGCGTGCTTGAACGCGCGCTCGGCGGGATCGGAGGAGAACTGCTCGACCAGCGGGCCGGTGGGTTCGATCACCAGCGCCGTGTTGTCGAGCAGCGGCTTGGTTCCGCCGGAGCCGGCGATGGCGAGCATCACCAGCAGGAACAGCAGCAGCAGGCCGAAGAAGATGAAGTTGACGATCAGCCGGCGGGTGAAGTTCATCACGGTCCACAGGCCGACGAAGAATTCGGCGACGGGGCCGCGACGGGGAACGGTATTCATGTACTTGACTCCAGAGCGATTGCGGCAGGGTACCTGCCCGCTGCGGCGGTTTCACCCGCCACAGGTCATCGTGACCTCATGACCGTTGTGCCTGCGTAAGCTGCGGGCGCGTCGGGCGGCCGCCGACGCCGACCTCGTCCGCCGTGGCGGCGACCGCTTTACCCAAACAGGCGGGTGGGATCGACGGACAGACGGATCACGGGGCCGGACCCCCTACGCGTTGCGCGCCGACCGCCAGAAGCGCGTGCACAGCAGCACCGCCGCCATGGTCAGGCCGAAGATCAGCCCGATCCACATGCCCCGCGGCCCCCAGCCCAGGCCGAGCCCGAGGCCCGCGCCCACCGGCATGCCGATGCCCCAGTAGGCCAGCGCCGCCAGCAGCATCGGCACGCGCGTGTCCTTGAGCCCGCGCAACGCGCCCGCGGACAGCACCTGCACGCCATCGGGAAACTGGAACGCCGCCGCGTACAGCAGCAGCGACGCCGCGAGCGCCGCGACCGTGGCATCGGCGGTGTAGAAGCCGACCACGAATTCGTTGCCGGTCAGCAGCACCAGCGCCGACAGCGCCTGCGTCGCCAGCACGATCGTGTACCCGGCGAGGGCGGCGCGACGCAGGCCGCGCGCATCGTCGCGGCCGAGCGCATGGCCGATGCGCACGGTCGTCGCCTCCGCCACGCCCATCGGCACCATGAAGCACAGCGCGGACACGTTGATCGCGATCTGGTGCGCCGCCGCCGGGATCTCGCCGAGACGGCCGATCAGCAGCGCGGTGGCGATGAACAGGCCGCCTTCCATGGTCACGGTCACGCCGATCGGCAGACCGGTGCGCAGCAACGCACGCAGCGCGGGACCGTCGGGCTCGTCGAAGCGACCGAACAGGCGCAGGTCGGCGAAGCGCTTCGCGCGTGCGAGGTACAGCGCGAAGGCGAGCGCCTGCGCCCACATCATGATCGCCGAGGCGATGCCCAGGCCGCCGGCGCCGAGCTCGGGCAGGCCGCCCACGCCGTAAGTCAGCACGTAGCCGAGCGGCACCAGCACCAGCAGGCCGCCGAAGCCGAGCAGCATCGTCGGCAACGTCCAGTGCAGGCCGTCGCTGAGGTAGCGCATGGTCAGGTACAGCGTGAGACCCGGCACGCCCCAGCGGATGCCGTGCAGGAAGGCGATCGCGCCGGGACGGATCTCCGCGGCGATGCCCATCGGTTCGAGCGCGAGCACCGCGGCGCTGAGGAAGCCGAACAGCAGCACGCCGAGCATCGCCGCCAGCCACAGCCCCTGGCGGAACAGCGCGCCGATCTCGTGGCGCCGCCCGGCGCCGTCCAGCTGCGAGACCGCCGGCGGCAACGACATCAGCGTGCCCATCGGAATCATCATCGGCAGCCAGAACAGCGCGGTGCCCACGGCGACCGATGCCAGCGTGGTGGTGTGGTGGTGGCCGGCGATCACGCTGTCGACGAAACCGATCAGGCCGGTCGACACATGCCCCGCGACCAGCGGCGCGGCGAGCACGGCGGTGTTGCGCACTTCGTGGGCGAAACGCGGACGCGTGGGCAGGACGGATTCGATGACCATGGGGGATAGTGGCAGATGCGGGCGATGCGGCACCGCCTGGCATTGGGATGCAGCGGATCGTTGTGCGCCGGCCGCACGGGCGGCGTGCGCAGTGCCGCGATCGATGGGAAGTCGCGGCCGGATTGGAAGCCGCGGGCCGGGTCGCTATCTTAGCCGCCTGTCGACGACGGCAGACGATGCGGCGGGGAGCGGGCATGACGGATTCGGACGCGCAACACGCGCCGGCAAACTGTGAAAACTGCGGCACCCTGCTGCAGGGCCACTACTGCCATGAGTGCGGCCAGTCCGTGCACAGCCCCACGCGGCATTTCGGCCACGCGCTGGAAGAAGTGTTCGAGTCGTTCTGGCATCTCGACGGCCGCGTGTTCCGCACCCTGCGCGACCTGATGGTGCCCGGTCGCGTCGCCCGCAACTATCTGGCGGGCCAGCGCGTGCGCTACATCGCGCCGTTGCGGATCTTCGTGATCGTGAGCCTGCTGACGTTCTTCGTCGGCAAGCTGGTGGTGCACGTCGACGAACCCGCGGTCCAGTTCGGCGGCGAAGGCGCGGCGGAAATCGGCCGCGCGCAGACCGTCGAGGAGGTGAAGGCGGTCGAGGCGCGCCTGCTCAAGAAACTCGAAATCGAAGAGGACAAAGCCCGCAAGGTCCCCGGCGTGAACGCGGCGCTGATCGCCACGCGGGCCAAGATCCAGGGCGAAGCTGCTTCGCGCATCGTCGAGATCGAGCAGGCAGCGGAAAAGCGCGGCGGCCAGCCTGTTGCCGGCACCCCGGCTTCGACGCCAGCGACGGCGACGACGACGCCCGCTGCGGCCGACAAGGCCGACCCGGCCTCCGGCAAGACGGCGTCGAAACCGGCCGAAGAAGACCCATGGCGCTTCAACGATCGCGACTGGGACGAGAAGACCAATCCCGTCGACGTGCCGCTGATGCCCGGCTTCGTCGATCGCTGGGTCAACCGCAAGATCGGCCGCGCCAAGCAGAACCTGGAGCACATGGACGACGCCAACCACTTCGTCCAGGCCGCGCTGGGTGCGGTGCCGACGGCACTGTTCCTGCTGATGCCGGTGTTCGCCCTGCTGCTCAAGGTGTTGTACCTGGGCTCGGGCCGGCGCTACCTGGAACACCTGGTCGTCGCGCTCTACAGCCACGCCTGGCTGTTGCTGGCGATCCTGCTGATGTTCGTGATGAACGCGTTCGACGATGCCGCCGGCGACCAGGGCTGGGTGCCCGTGGTGACCTCGCTGGTGGACGCGGCGATCTGGATCTGGATCCCGATCTACCTGTTCGTGATGCAGCACCGGGTGTACGGCGACCACTGGGCGCTGACCGCCGTGCGCTACTTCGTGATCGGCTCGATCTACATGTTCCTGGTGCTGTTCGTGGTGATGTTCGCAGTGCTGGCGGGGATCGTGGCGTGAGCGGCGTGCCCGGCGGCGTGGTGTACGAGGTCAACCTCGACCTGGACGCGGCCATCCGCGGCGAGTACCTGCGCTGGCTCGCCGGCCACGTCGCCGAGATCTGCGCCCTGCCCGGCTTCCTCGATGCCCGGATCCTGGAAGTCACCGATCCGCCGCCTGCGCCCGGCCGCGCCTCCCTGAGCGTCCAGTACCGGCTGACCGGTCCACAGGCGCTGGGGATCTACCTGGCCGAGCACGCCCCCCGCCTGCGGGCCGAAGGCATCGCCCGCTTCGGCGATCGCTTCGCGGCGTCGCGGCGGGTCCTGGCCACGCTGCCGGACGACCCGGCCGGTGCCGGCTGAGCGCCGGCGGCGTGCCGGGTTCTGAACCGGGGAATTCCCGGCTTGACACCGCGCGATCTGGCGCTCCTCCAGACGTGGCGCGGCCTGCGTGCGGAGCAGTTGTGCACAGCAGTAACAACTTCGTCATCCGGGTGAAGGGGCCATGGATGCGGAGCCGGACGGTGGCGGTGTTTCACGCGCAACTATCTGATTTTGAAAGATATAGCGACGTTGGCACTTTTTTCACCAACCTGTGCGGGGGGCTTGTGTTTACGGCATTGCGCGCGTGTCGGCGCCGTGATTCCACAGACTTATCCACAACTCGTGTGGATAAACCCGAATCTCCTTTTGCTTCCGATAGTTGCGTGACGTACGTCATGTTTGAGGAAAGAATGACGCGCAACTTTCATCCCCGCTTCCCGCACCCGGCGACCGACCGGGCTGAATGGGATAACGCGACTTGCGCGGGTGCCGGACTGAACGGGATTTTCCGCGCCTCCACGCGTGGCGGCCCGGCTTCGCCGAAGATGGCCTGACCCATGTCCGCCCCCACACCCGCCCCCGCGATCTGGCACGTGGCCCTGCCCGTCCCGGTGCCGCGTCTGTTCGACTACCGGCCGGCCACGGGCGCGGCGATAGCCGGCGACGTCGGCTGCCGCGTGCGGGTGCCGTTTGGCCCGCGCGAACTGGTGGGCGTGATCACCGGGACCGGCGCGCCGGATCCGCAGGCGCCCGAATTGCGCAGCGGCGAACGGCTCGACGCCGCGCCGCTGTTCCAGGGCGAACTGCTGGAGTCACTGCGCTGGCTGGCGCGCTATACCCACGCGCCCCTGGGCGAAGTCTTCGCCACGGCCCTGCCCGCGCCGCTGCGCCAGGGCGAGGCGCTCGCCGACACCCGCGCCTGGGGCTGGCGGCTGACCGAAGCGGGCCTGACCGCGCTGCCCCGCCTGCGCGGCAAGCCGCGGCGCCTGGCCGAGCTGCTCGCCGCGTCGGAGCGTTCCGAGGACGCCCTCGCGGAGCAGCTGGACGACTGGCGCGCGGCGGCCCGCGCGCTGACCGGTCGCGGTCTGGTCGAGCGCGAGCCGCTTCCGGATACCCGGACTCCCGCTTCGCCGTCGGCGGGGCCGGCACTCAACAGCGAGCAGCAGGCCGCCGTGGACGCGCTGCTGGCCGCACGCGACGGCTTCGCGCCGGTCCTGCTCGACGGCATCACCGGCAGCGGCAAGACCGAGGTCTACCTGCACGCGATCGCCGACTGCCTCGCCCGCGGGCGCCAGGCGCTGGTGCTGGTGCCCGAGATCGGGCTGACGCCGCAGACGCTGCGCCGCTTCCGCGAGCGCCTCGGCGTGCCCGTGCACGCATTGCATTCGGGCCTGGGCGATGGCGAACGCGCGCGCACCTGGGCGGCGTGCCTGCGCGGCGAGGCGCGCGTGATCGTCGGCACGCGCTCGGCGGTGTTCCTGCCCCTGCCGCGCGCCGGCCTCATCGTCATCGACGAGGAGCACGACGGCAGCTTCAAGCAGCTCGACGGCATCCGCTACCACGCGCGCGACTTCGCCCTGGTGCGCGCGAAGGCGCTCGGCATTCCCATCGTGCTCGGCAGCGCCACGCCGTCGCTGGAGTCCCTTCGCAATGCAAAAGCGGGGCGCTACGCGCATCTGCGCCTGCAGGCGCGCGCGGGCAGGGCGCGGCCGCCGCGCGTGCGCGTGGTCGACGTGCGCAAGCGTCCGCTCGATGCCGGCATGTCGCCGGAACTGTTCGAGGCGATCGCCGCGACGCTGCACGACGGCGCGCAGGCCCTCGTGTTCAAGAACCGGCGCGGCTACGCACCGGTACTGCTGTGCCACGACTGCGGCTGGAGCGCGCAATGCACGCGCTGCGACGCACCGATGACCGTGCACGCCGGTGGCCGTCGCCTGCAGTGCCACCACTGCGGCGCGCGGCGGCCGGCGCCGGACGCATGCCCGGATTGCGGCGGCCTCGCCCTGCAGGCGCAGGGCGCGGGCACCGAGCGCATCGAGGAGGCGCTGACGAAGCGGTTTCCCGACGTGCCGGTGCTGCGCATCGATCGCGGCACCACGCAGCGGCGCGATGCGCTGGAGAAGCTGCTGCACGATTTCGGCTCGGCGCCCGGCATCCTGGTCGGCACGCAGATGCTGGCCAAAGGCCACGACCTGCCCAACCTCACCCTGGTCGCCGTCGTCGGCGTCGACGAAGGCCTGTTCAGTGCCGACTTCCGCGCGCCGGAAAAACTCGCGCAACTGCTGATCCAGGTCGCCGGTCGCGCCGGTCGCGCCGCGCAACCCGGCGACGTGCTGCTGCAGACCCACCACCCGCAGCACGCGCTGCTGGCGACGCTGCTGGGCGGCGGCTACCGCGCCTTCGCCGAGGCCGAACTCGCGCAGCGCGAAGCCGCGGGCTTTCCGCCGTTCGCGCACCTCGCGTTGCTGCGCGCGGAAGCGAAGCAACTCGAGGCGACGCACGCGTTCCTGCAGGCCGCGCGGGCCGCACTGCGCGACGCCGGCGACGCGCTCGAATTGCATGGCCCGCTGCCGGCGCCGATGCCGCGGCGCGCGGGTTACCAGCGCGCGCAGCTGCTGCTGTCGGCGCCGGAACGCCGCACCCTGCACGCCGCGCTGGACGCGGCCCTGCCGGCGATCCACGCACTGCCGGAAGCGCGACGGGTGCGCTGGTCGCTGGATGTGGATCCGGTGGATCTGTACTAGCAGCAGCGAGGAGTACTGCGCCCTTCGCTTTGCAGCTCACCTGCGCGAAGTCGTTCTTCGGCGCAGGCTTCGCGCTGGACACTCCTTCCCGCAGAATCGGCGCATGCCCAGCCAACTCGAACAACTGCGTGCCGTGTCCGCCGTCGTCGCCGACACCGGCGACATCGAGGCGATCGCGCGCTTCCGTCCGCTCGATGCCACCACCAATCCCTCGCTGATGCTCAAGGCCGCCGCGCTTCCCGCCTATGCGCCGCTGATCGATGCGGCCATCGCAAACGCGCAGGGTCCCGATGCGGACGCACGCATCGCCGATGCCGGCGATCGCGTGGCCGTCGCCATCGGCACGGAAATCCTCAAGCTGATCCCCGGTCGCGTCTCCACCGAATGCGATGCGCGGCACAGCTTCGATACCGAAGCGACGCTCGCCCAGGCGCGCAAGCTGGTCGCCCTGTACGAAGCGGCGGACATCGGTCGCGAGCGCGTGCTGATCAAGATCGCCGCGACCTGGGAAGGCATCCGCGCGGCGGAACGCCTCGAGCGCGAAGGCATCCGCTGCAACCTCACGCTGCTGTTTTCCTTCGCGCAGGCCGTCGCGTGCGCCGAGGCGGGCGTGTTCCTGATCTCGCCCTTCGTCGGTCGCATCCTCGACTGGCACCTCGCGCAAGGCGGCGCCGCGCCCGCGTCGCCGCACGAGGATCCCGGCGTGCGTTCGGTCACCCGGATCTGGAACCACTACAAGCAGCACGCCACCGTGGTGATGGGCGCCAGCTTCCGCAACACCGGCCAGGTGCTGGCGCTGGCCGGCTGCGACCGTCTGACCATCGCGCCGGAGCTGCTCGCGCAGCTGGATGCCGCCAATGCGCCGGTCGCGCGCGCACTGGCCGACGATGGCGCGCGTCGAGTCCCGCCCGCGGTGCTCGACGAAACCGCGTTCCGCTGGCAACACAACGACGACGCGATGGCGACGGAGAAGCTCGCCGACGGCATCCGCCGCTTTGCGGCCGACCAGGTGAAGCTGGAACGGCTGCTGGCCGCACGGATGTGAACGGGCAGCCGATGCAAACCGCCACGACCTCCAGCGACCCGCTCACTTCGGCGCAGCGCCTGCGCAGCATCTTCTCGGGTTCGGTCGGCAATCTGGTCGAGTGGTACGACTGGTACGTATACGCCGCGTTCTCGCTGTACTTCGCCCACAGCTTCTTCCCCGCGGGCGACCGGACCTCGCAACTGCTCAACACCTCCGCCGTGTTCGCGGTGGGCTTCCTGATGCGGCCGCTGGGCGGCTGGCTGCTGGGACGCTACGCCGACCGCCACGGCCGCCGCCGCGCGCTGATGCTGTCGGTGCTGTTGATGTGCACCGGCTCGCTGATCATCACCTTCACTCCCGGCCACGCCGCGATCGGCGTCGCCGCGCCGGTGCTGCTGGTGTTCGCGCGCCTGCTGCAGGGCCTGAGCGTAGGCGGCGAGTACGGCACCTCCGCCACCTATCTCAGCGAGATGGCCGGGCAACGCCATCGTGGCTTCTGGTCGAGCTTCCAGTACGTGACCCTGGTGATGGGCCAGCTGCTGGCGCTGGCGGTATTGATCGTGCTGCAGCAGATGTTCCTCAGCGAGGAACAGCTGCGCGCGTGGGGTTGGCGCATTCCCTTCGCCATCGGCGCGCTCGCCGCGGTCACCGCGTTGTGGCTGCGGCGGAACATGCGCGAGACCACGGCCTTCGACCGCAGCGAACGCGATCCGGCCACCGCGCAGACGCAGCAGGGCACGTTGCGCGTGTTGCTGCGCCATCCGCGCGAACTGCTCACCGTGGCGGGACTCACCATGGGCGGCACGCTGGCGTTCTACACCTACACCACGTACATGCAGAAGTTCCTGGTCAACAGCGCCGGGCTCGACAGTCGCGCCGCGGCGCTGCTCAACGCGTCGACGTTGTCTGTGTACATGCTGATGCAGCCGGCGGTCGGCGCCGTGTCCGACCGGATCGGGCGGCGCCCCGTGCTGGTCGCATTCGGTATCGCCGGCCTGCTGCTGACCGTGCCGATCATGACCACGCTGCAACACGTCCAGACCGCGGCGCAGGCGTTCTGGCTGATCCTCGCCGCGCTGTCGATCGTCAGCTGCTACACGGCGATCAACGCGGTGGTGAAGGCCGAACTCTTTCCGGTCGAAGTCCGCGCGCTCGGCGTGGGCCTGCCGTATGCGGTGACCGTCGCTGTGTTCGGCGGCACCGCGGAATACGTCGCGCTCTGGTTCAAGCGCGCCGGCATCGAAAGCGGCTTCTACTGGTACGTCACTGCCTGCATCGGCGTGTCGCTGCTGGTGTACCTGCGCATGCCCGAGACGCAGCGCACCTCGCGCATCGACCGCGATGCCGCGTGACCCCCGCGGCACTCGCGCGCGATACGCGGGACGGGGACAATAGCGGCATGACGACTCCGCCCTCAGGCATTCCCCACGTCGTGATCGTCGGCGGTGGTTTCGCCGGCCTGTGGGCCACGCGCGCGCTGGCCCGCGACGGCGTCCGCATCACCCTGGTCGATCGCCGCAACCATCACCTGTTCCAGCCGCTGCTCTACCAGGTGGCGACCGCCGGCCTGTCGGCGCCGGACATCGCCGCGCCGCTGCGGCACATCCTGCGCGGACAGCGCAACGTGGAAGTGCGGCTGGGCGAGGTCATCGACATCGACGCGGCCGCGCGCACGGTGACGCTGACGGACGGCGACAGCCTGCGCTATGACTTCCTGTTGCTGGCCAGCGGCGCGACGCACGCGTATTTCGGCCACGACGCCTGGGCACCGCACGCGCCCGGCCTGAAGACGCTCGACGATGCGCTGGCGATCCGCCGACGCCTGCTGCTCGCGTTCGAGCGCGCCGAGGCCGCGGCCAGTGCGGAAGAACGCGCGGCGTGGCTGGACTTCGCCATCGTCGGCGGCGGTCCCACGGGCGTCGAACTGGCCGGCACGCTGGCCGAAATCGCACGCCATACGCTGCGCAACGAATTCCGCCGCATCGATCCGGCCGAAGCGAAGGTGCGATTGATCGAAGCCGGGCCACGCGTGCTCGCTTCGTTCCCGGAATCGCTGTCTGCACGCGCACGCGCGCAACTGGAACGACTCGGCGTCGAGGTGTTGACCGGAACGCCGGTGGCCGACATCGATGCCGATGGCTACACGCTCGGCGACGCGCGCGTGCGCTCGCACACCGTGCTATGGGCCGCCGGCGTGGCGGCCTCGCCACTGGGCGCGCTGCTCGACGCACCGCGCGACCGCGCCGGCCGCGTGCTCGTGCAACCGGATCTCAGCGTGCCCGGCCGCGCCGAACTGTTCGTCGCCGGCGACCTCGCCAGCGTGCAACAGGATGGCAAGCCGGTGCCCGGGGTCGCGCCCGCGGCCAAGCAGATGGGCGCGCACGTCGCGCGCGTCATCCGCGCGCGCCTGCGCAACGAACCCGCGCCGACGTTCCGCTATCGCGACTTCGGCAACCTCGCCACGATCGGACGCATGGCCGCCGTCGTGCACCTCGGCCGGCTCAAGCTCTCCGGCCTGCCCGCATGGTGGTTCTGGCTCTTCATCCACATCTTCTTCCTGATCGGCTTCCGCAACCGCCTGATCGTCCTGATCGACTGGGCCTGGGCGTATTGGAGTTATCAGCGGCATGCGCGGATCATTCTGGGGGAGCAAAGACCACCCCTGCCGTAGGCGGCCGGACGCGATTTGTGCGCCTCCTGCCTTTCATGCCTAAATGGCCGGGCCCAACAAGGGCTACAACAAAATCGTTCAAGGAGGACCGATGTCATACCGGCACGCATGGGCCTGCTGTGCGCTCACCCTGTTGGCGGCCTGCCAACCAGCACCGGCTGAAGGCATTGCACGCACCGATACAACGCCGCCAGCTTCCCAGGCGCCCGCAGTCGCTCCGGCAGATCCCGCCGCTTCCAATCCCCGAAACGGCAACGATCTTGTCTCGCAATTGGCCGGCCTCACGCGTACTGGCTTGAACGTAGACGATCCCGGCGTAGCGTCGTATCTGAAAAGCAACTTCAGCGACGCGTGCAGCAAGGACGACGCCTTGCCGTTCGATCAGATCTGCCAGCACTACGCCGAAGATTCCGATGCGAACGACCCCTCTCCCTGGCCCGACCTGATGCTGGGGATACTGGGCCAGCGCATTGTCAGCGCCGTCGTGCTCGATCCTGCGCAAGAGCTCGGTGCCGACTGGACATGCAGCGCTGTCAGCGGTCTGGAGAACGTGCGCGCCTGCAGTCCCACCAACATCGACGCTGCCCAACGAACACAGTGGCTGCAGCGCTGGTCGGCCTTTCTCCACGCCGCGGACTGAGGACTGCATATGCGCACCCTGAAGATTGTCGTGCCGGTTCTGGCCTTCTGGCTGACTGCTTGCAGCGCTTCCTCCTCGAACTCAATGGAGCATGTCGGCTCACAGCCCCACCCCACTGAGAACGCGCCCGCGATGGAAAGCACTTCGTCCAAGGATATGAGCCCCTCCGCCACCGCTGCGCTGGCGCGCGTGGCCAAGAAGGGTATGGCGTACGCCGACTTCCGGAGCGAAGCCATCGCGCTCGGGTGGACGCCAGCCGTCGACCCGATGTGCAAGGCTAACGTGGCAGGTGCCGATCACGTCGCGCTGTGTGCTGGCGACGCGAGCCTGATGTCATGCCGGGCCTGCGACGAGATTCCAGAGCTGAGCGCCTACAGCGGCGATGCCAGGAGTCTCTCCATATTCCGCAACGGGTCCGGCTTGCGCCTGGAAGTCACCGGGTTGGGCGAGCTCAAGGATTGGAATGTAAGCGGGGAGGACTCAGGTCTTCAGGTCCTGGATTGGGAGGTCATCCAGGAGAAGTGACGTATTCGCCGCGCGCAGGCGACTCACGGCTCGGCAGCAGGAATGCCGCGACAGCGGCAAGGCGCATGAAGCGCCAGGATGAACCGGATCTGGCAAGTGTCCGGTTCATGGCAAGCGAATCCGCTTGCGATGGCTGAGGAAGATTCAGGACGAAGTTTCTTCAGGCAATCCATTCATCCATCTTGACCAGACAGGAAGTTACTCAATGAGCGGGAATCCACTACTCGACCTTATCCGGAGAGGAGAATCCGGCGCAGCCGCCTACAACGCCTACAACCGGGGCACATATGTCGATTCGGAAGGGAATCAGCGCATACGCCCGGCCGACCGTCCCATCGATTTTTCCCAACTTACCGTTGGGCAGCTCCAGGAACTGCAACACGCTTCTCGCCGCGACCCCGACAGGTTATTCGCCGTCGGCAAGTACCAGATCATTCCCCAGACGATGGATGACGCCGTGGCGCGCCTGGGGTTGCAACCCGGTGAGCGGTTCACTCCACAGGTCCAGGACCGGATCTTTTCCGAGTACCTGATAGTCACCAAGCGCCCGGCCATCCACGATTACATCGTGGGCAAGCCCGACGCGACCCTCCACAACGCCCAATACGCACTCGCTTGCGAATGGGCGAGCTTCGGTGATCCAAGCAAGGAAGGGCGAAGCCACTACGGTGGCGCCAACCACGGCAGCATCACGCTCGAAGAATCAGCGACCGCGCTGAACGCGATGCGCACTCAGTATCGGACGCTCATCGACCGCGGTGTCGCACCCAACGATGCCTGGCGCAGTGTTGCAACCGCCGATCACGTGCAGACTCAGCACCAGAGCCCGCCTGCCAATCAGGAAGCGGCCGTAGCTGGCATCACCCTCAATGCTGCGTACGATCTGGGAATCCGATACGACCATGTAAGGTACGGTCTTGGCGCAAAGAACCTGGCCAACGGCAGGATCGACTGCGCAGGCTGGGTCAAGGAACTGCAGAACGCCTCCATGTCCGAGGTGAACAGAGAAGCCGGGCGTACTGTCTTCAACAACCGCGATCTGTTCACCACGACGACATCCGATCAGATGATCCGGCAGACGGTCGAGCGGACGGGGATCCTGCACAGGTCGCCGCTCACGGCCGACATGCTCGCGGAGGGCATGATCATCGGCGAGAACAATGGCAAGCAAAGCTGGGAACCTGCCGGCCGATACAAGGGCATCGACCACATCACCATGGTCGTCCGCGATCCGAACTCCGGGAACCTGATGATCAGCCAGTCGCGTGGTGGCGAAGGGGTGGAAATGATTCCGCTCGATCGCTACCTGCAATCCAAGCAGAGTCGTGGCGTGGAACTGTATGCGACCGATCCGCTGGCCAAGGCGCGCGACCTGATCCACAGCGAAGGGCGCTCGCAATCGCCCCATATGGCCGCCTCACCGGCCCCGCAGGCCCGGCGCGGTGCCGGCGACGACGCCGTTCTGCAGCACGGCGACAAGAGCAAGGAAGTCACCCGCCTGCAGGAAACCCTGCGGAGACTGGGCTACCGCGATGCCGACCACAGACCCCTGGTCGCCGACGGCGACTTCGGCGACCGGACTCGGCATGCACTGCAGGCGTTCCAGCGCGAGCACGGGCTCCAGGGGTTGGGTGTGGCCGGGCCGAAGACGCAGGCACTGCTCAGGCAGGCGGACCAGCAACTGTTGACGCATCCGGAGCATCCGTACCACGCGCGCTATCAGCAGGTGCTGGAAAAGGTCCACGCGGCCGAAGCGCAACGCGGCATCAAGCCCGGGCCACATAGCGAGCAGCTGGCGGGTGCGCTGACGGTCGAAGTGCTGCGCGAGCGGATCGATCGGATCGACCGGGTCGAGCTGAACACCCAGGGCAGCCTCGCGCGCGCGGTCCAGGTCAACCCGCTGCGCGACGAACCGGCGCTCAACCGCACCACCGACGCGATCGGCACGCAGCAGGCTTCGTCGCAATCGCTGGCCGAAAGCAGCGAGCAGGCGCGCCAGGTCGCGATCAACGTGCAACTGCAGCAGCAGGAAGAACAACGCCTGCACGCGCAGGCGCCCAAGCCGCAGGCGGTCCAGGCCCACTGACCGTCCGCAAAAACGAACGGCCCGGAATTTTCCGGGCCGTTTCGTCTTCAACGCTTCCGCGTCGTGGTTGCCTTACGCCGCGAACAGCGCCTTCATCTTCTTCAGCGCGTTCGCTTCGATCTGGCGGATGCGTTCGGCGCTGACGCCGTATTCGTCGGCCAGCTCCTGCAGCGTGATCTTGCTGTCGGCATCGAGCCAGCGACGCTTGATGATGTCGCGCGAACGGGCATCGAGGTTGGCCAGGCCTTCGCGCAGCAGCTCGAGCTGGTTGTCCTCGCCATCGGCGCGTTCGTAGGCCTGCGCGGGATCCTCGGCGTCGGCGCGCAGGTAGGCGGCCGGCGACGGCGGCGCGTGTTCGTCGTCCTCGTCGGCGGGCGCATCGAAGCCGATGTCGCGACCGGACAGGCGCGATTCCATTTCCAACACTTCGCGCTCGGACACGTTGAGGTCGGCGGCCACGGCGCGCACTTCCTCGGCGTTCATCCAGCCCAGGCGGGTCTTGGACTTGCGCAGGTTGAAGAACAGCTTGCGCTGCGCCTTGGTCGTGGCGACCTTCACGATGCGCCAGTTCTTGAGGATGAACTCGTGCATCTCGGCGCGGATCCAGTGCACCGCGAAGGACACCAGGCGCACGCCCTGGTCGGGATCGAAGCGCTTGACCGCCTTCATCAGGCCGATGTTGCCTTCCTGGATCAGGTCGCCCATCTGCAGGCCGTAGCCGTTGTAGCCGCGGGCGACGTGGACGACGAAGCGCAGGTGCGAGTGCACCAGTTCGCGGGCGGCGTCGAGGTCGTCGTGGTCGCGGTAGCGGCGGGCGAGCGCCTGTTCGTCTTCGGCGGTGAGCACCGGGATCTGGTGCACCGCGCCGATGTAGGCGTCCAGCGAGCCGAGCGCGGCCAGCCCGTTGAAGGCGGGGATCGGCAGGTTGTTGGCGACGAGGGCGGTGGAGGCAGTCTGGGTCATGGGCAGGATCTTAGCAGTCGAGGTGTGGGACTGCTAAAGACTGGGGAAGTTCCGGAGCGTTGCATGGATGGAACGGGTCCGGACGCCCGTAGCGGCAACCGCCCGTCCCCGTGCGGACGCCTGTTCATGGGCCGGCGGCCGGGTCGGACGCCCCTGCGCGCGATTGGACCCCAACAGGTCCAACCATGGACCTTACAGCCCGGAGCATGCACCCCAGGCGGTCCAACCATGGCCCCCAAGGCGCCGAACGTGGACCTGGGAAGGTCCAGCCATGGACCTCAGGGCTCGGGACCTGGACCTCACAAGGTCCAACGGTGGACCTCAAGGCCCGGAGCCTCAACCGGGGGAGGTCCAGCGGTGGACCTCAAAGCCCCGAGCCTGAACCTGAGAAGGTCCAGCCAAGGACCCGCGGACCTCAACAGGTGGAACCCTGGACCCCAGGAGCTTGCTCGCGGGAAGCGCCCCTGGCGCCCTGACCGGATTGGGCGCCCCCGCACCCGTTTAAACACTCCGCGTGGTCGCCGCATCTGTCTGGCTATGCTCACTGCCGTGATGCCCCTCGAAACCGACCCCCAGCCCGAAACGGGCACCGACGACGAACGCGCGCTGATCGCCGCGGCCGCGCGGGGCGAAGTGTCCGCCTTCGAGGGCCTGTACCGGCGCCACGTGGGCCGGGTCCACGGGGCGATCGCCCGGCTCGTGGGCGGGCACGGCGCCCGGGCCGAGGATCTGACCCAGGACGCCTTCGTCCGCGCCTGGCAGGCGCTGCCGGCCTTCCGCTTCGAATCGGCCTTCTCCACCTGGCTGCACCGGCTGGCGGTCAACACCGCCCTGATGGACCTGCGCAGCCGCCGCAGCCGGCCGCACGACGACGGCGACGAGGATGCCTTCGACACGCTGGGCACGGCCGACTCCGCCGGCCATTCGACCGCGCTGACGATGGACCTGGAGCGCGCGATCGCCAGCCTGCCGCCGCGCGCCCGCGCGGTGCTGGTCCTGTACGACGTGGAAGGCTGGCAGCACGAGGAAATCGCCGCCGAACTCGGCATGGCCGTCGGCAGCTCGAAAGCGCAATTGCACCGCGCCCGCCATCTGTTGCGCGCGCGGCTGGAGGGACACGCATGAACACCACCGACCATCACGATTTTCCGGACGCCTTGCGCTGGCAACTGCGCGCCCTGCGTCAGGACACGCCGCCCTCGCACGACCTGTGGCCCGGCATCGCCGCACGCCTGCCGGCGCAGCGCACCGCGCCGCGATCGCGGCGCTGGCTGCGCCCGCTCGCCCTCGCCGCCAGCCTGGTGCTGGCGGTGGGCGTCGCGGGCTGGTTCGCCCGCGGCACGCAGGTCGCCGCGCCCGCATCCCCGACGCTCGTGCAGCGTGAAGCCGACGGCCTGACCCGCCAGTACCAGGCAGCGCTGCAGGAAATGCAGGCGCCGACCCCGGCGACGCTGCAGCCGACCGTGGAAGCGCTCGATCGCGACGCCGCCACGATCCGCGCCGCGCTCGCGCGCGATCCGGATTCGGTCCTGCTGCTGGAACAATTGCGCCGCACCTACGCCCACCGCCTCGCGCTCGCCCAGCGCATGGCCTACACCTGATCCACATCACTGTCCCAGGAATTCCAGAAGCTGTCCGGAGAAATCCCATGTCCCGATTCCCTTCCCTGCTCATCGCCGGCGCGCTCGCCGGATCGGCGCTGTTCAACAGCGCACTGGCCGCCACGCCGATCAACGAAACCCGCCCGCTGGACGCGCGCGGCCACCTCACCGTCGACAACCTGAAGGGCAGCATCGAGGTGCGGGCCTGGGACCGCCGCGAAGTGAAGGTCGAAGGCAGCCTCGGCCAGGGCGTCGAAAAGCTCGAGATCACCGGCGACGCGCAGCACCTGCTGGTGAAGGTGAAGTACCCGAAAACCGGCGGCCTCGGCTTCTTCTCCGGCAGCGACAAGAGCGAACCCTCGCACCTGCGGCTGATGGTGCCGCTGCAGGCGGACCTGGATATCGATGGCGTGTCCGCCGACATCGACGTCAGCGGCATCGCCTCGGGCGAGCTGGCGATCGACAGCGTCAGCGGCGACATCACCGTCGTCGGCGCACCGCGCGAAGCCACCATCGACAGCGTCAGCGGCGACCTCAAGCTGATCCTCAACAGCCCCAAGGTCAACACCGAAAGCGTGAGCGGCGACATCGACCTGCGCGGCCGCCTCAGCGGCGAAGTGCACGTGGAAACCGTGTCGGGCGACATCGACGTCGCCGGCCACCAGAGCGCGTTGCGCAAGCTCACCGGCAACACGGTGTCGGGCGATCTGGGCGTCAGCACCGCGCTGGAACCGGGCGGCCGCATCAGCCTGGATAGCGTCAGCGGCAACCTGACCCTGCGCATGCCGTCGAACCTGTCGGCGCAGGTGCATGGCGAAAGTTTCAGCGGCGATCTGCAGGCACCCGATACGCAGATCACCCGACCGCGGCACGGCCCGGGTTCCAGCTTCGAGCACCGCTACGGCAACGGCGACGGCGAGATCACCTTCAAGTCGTTCTCCGGCGACGCGCGCCTGGAGCTGGACTGAAGTCGCTTCGAGGCCGCATCGCGAAAGCGAGCGGATACCGGGAACCATGAAAGTGCCGGCACCGCCGGCACTTTCGTCTTCGCGATCAGGCGAGCGCAGCGCGCGGCGGCAGCGACCAGTCGATCGGCGCCATCCCGTGGCGGGCGAGGTAGGCGTTGGCCGCGGAGAAATGGCCGCAACCGATGAAGCCGCGATGCGCCGACAGCGGCGAGGGATGCGGCGCCTTGAGCACCAGATGCCGGCGCGGATCGATCACCTTGCCCTTGGCCTGCGCGTAGCTGCCCCAGAGCATGAACACGAGGTGCTCGCGCTCACGGTTGAGCCGCTCGACGATGCAGTCGGTGAAGCCTTCCCAACCCTTGCCCTGGTGGGCACCGGCGCGTCCCTCTTCCACGGTCAGCACCGCGTTGAGCAGCAGCACGCCCTGTTCGGCCCAATGCGTCAGGCAACCGTGGTCGGGCCGCGCGATGCCGAGGTCGCGCTGGATTTCCTTGTAGACGTTCTCCAGCGACGGTGGCACGGCGGTGCCCGGCTGCACCGAAAAGCACAGGCCGTGCGCCTGGCCGAAGCCGTGATACGGATCCTGGCCGAGGATCACCACCTTCACCCGATCGAACGGCGTCGCCTCGAGCGCGGAGAAGATCTGCGGCCCCGGCGGAAAGATGCGCGCGCCCTGCGCCTTGCGTTCGCGCAGGAACGCGGACAACTGCCGCATGTCGTCGCGTTGCAGATAGTCGCCGATGCGCGACTTCCAGGAAGGTTCGAGCTTGATGCGGTCGACGGCTTCGTTCATGCGCGAAGCATAGCCGCCATGACTCCCCTGTCGGAGTGACCGACGTCGGACGCGAGGAAGATTCGCTACGCGTCCAGCGCGCGCTGTTCCGGCAGTTTCGCCACGCGCAGCTGGAACAGCGTCTTGGTCACCAGCAGGCGTTCCTCGATCGGCTTGAGCACCAGGTCGTTCGCGCCCATGCGCAGCAGCTCGCTCTGGTTGTCCGGATTGGCGTCGCCGGTCATCACCAGTACCGGCAGGCGGCGCTTGCCGTAGCCGAAGTCGTTGCGGATGCGCTTTAGCAGGTCGCTGCCTTCCAGCTCGCCCTTGAGGTACACGTCGGTGAGCACCAGGTCCGCGCCGGGATCGCCGCTGCCGCGGTGCTGCTCCAGGTACTCGAGCGCTTCCTCGACACCGACGAAATGGACCACGGTGAGACCGTTGCGTTCGAGCATGCGCTTGGTCGCCAATGCGACGACCTTGCTGTCTTCCACGTACAGCACGCGCGCGCCGGGGATCGGCTCGGGCTGCACGTAGCCGCGGATGAAGGCGGCGAGCGCGCTGTAACCCAGGCCCTTGTCGAAGTAGTCGGTCACGTCTTCGGTGAAGCGGCGCGCTTCCAGCGCATCCTGCGCGTTGCCGGACACGACGATGATCGGCACGTAGGCCTGTCCCGACGCCTCGCGCACGGTACGCGCCAGAGTGATGCCGTCGCCATCGGGCAGCACCAGCGAGGTGGTGACCAGGTTGACCGCGCCCCGCGCGAGCGCTTCGCGCGCCTCGTCGATGCTGCCGCAGGCGACGAGTTCGGCATCGGCCATTTCGCGCACCAGCACGTCGCCGATCATCTTGCGCACCAGCTTGCTGCCGTCGACCACCATTACGCGCGGCGCGGCATTGTCGAGGTGGCGCAGGTCCTGCGATGGCATTGGAAACATCGGAGCGACAGGGGAGCCGCGAGTGTACGCGCTGCGCTCGGGATTTATCCGCCGGGGTTGCGACGCCCGTCGGCTTTTCGGCTCAGGTTTCCGTCGGACGGGTCTGCCGCAGGTAATGACCGGTCACGAAGCCGGCCCCCAGCCAACCCAGCACGCCCGCGCTCAGCACGATACCCGCCGCCTGCAGCGGATCGAAACCCTGCAGCCTGAAACCGCTTCCGTAACTGCGCGCGAGTTCGGCCAGCGGCGCGCGCAGCGCGAGATCGGCGCCGGTCAGCAGCGCCAGCGCGATGGCGCCGGCGAGCACGCCGTAACACGCGCCCAGATACAGGAACGGGCGACGGATGAAGCCATCGCTCGCGCCCAGCAGTTGCAGCACGCCGATTTCCTCGCGCCGCGACTGGATGTCGAGTCGCACCGTGTTGCCGACCACCAGCAGCGCACCCAGTCCCAGCAGGCCGGCCAGCACCCACGCCAGGCGCTGGCCAAAACGCAGCCACTGGTCGAGCCGCGCGCGCCACGCGGCATCGTGCTGCACGACGTCGGCCTCGGGCAGCTGCTGCAGCGATTGCGCCAGCGGCGCTTCATCGCCCTGCGCGGTGACGATCAGCAGGCTCGGCAACGGATTGCCTTCCAGCGCCGCGAGCGAGTCGCCGAGCCCGCGCTGACGCAGCTCTTCCAGCCCCTCCTCGGGCGTGCGCAGCTCGACGGCGGCGACGTCCGGGCGCGATTCCAGTTCGCCGGCGAGCGCCTTCGCGCGCGCCGCCACGACGTCGGTCTTGAGGAACACGCTGACCTGGCGCGACTGCTGCACATCGCCGGCGAAGCGCGCGACGTTCTGCAACGTGACCCACAACCCGAGCGGCAGCGCCAGCGCCACCGCCATCACGCCGACGGTGAGCGCGGTCGCCCACGGCTTGCGCAACAGGCGGCCGAGGCTGGCGACGAAGCTGTACACGTGGTGGTCGAACCACATGCCCAGGCGCGACTGCGGGCGGAGCTCGCCTTCGATGTTCATTCGGCCAGATCCTGCGGCGAGATGTCGTCGACGAGGCGCCCCTGGTTGAGCACGAGCACGCGCTTCTTCATGCGCTTGAGCAGGTTGAGGTCGTGGCTGGCGACCAGCACGCTGGTGCCGCGCTCGGGCAAGGACGCGAACAGAGCCAGGATTTCCGCCGACAGCGTCGGATCGAGATTGCCGGTGGGCTCGTCGGCGACCAGCAGTTTCGGTTCGCCGATGATCGCGCGCGCGATGCCGACCCGCTGCTGTT
This sequence comes from Lysobacter yangpyeongensis, assembly GCF_042655745.1. NCBI lineage: Bacteria > Pseudomonadati > Pseudomonadota > Gammaproteobacteria > Lysobacterales > Lysobacteraceae > Lysobacter > Lysobacter yangpyeongensis. The sequence goes on from NZ_JBHSNM010000002.1 coordinate 619,009, forward strand.
CGCCGGCGGAAAGCTGGCCGGGAAAGGCGTTCGCGCGCGCGGCGAGTCCCACCTTCTCCAGCACGCTGCGCACGCGCCGGGCGATGTCGCCGCGGCGCATGCCGCGCAATACCAGCGGCAGGCCGACGTTGTCGGCGACGCTGCGATCGGTGAGCAGGCGGTGATCCTGGTAGACCACGCCGACCTCGCGCCGGTGCAGGGCGATGCGGCTGCCGCGTACCCGGGCCAGATTCTTCTCGCCGAACAGCACCGCGCCGCGCGTGGCGCGCTCGCCGAGATGGATGAGCTTGAGCAGGGTGCTCTTGCCGGCGCCGGAATGGCCGGTGACGAACAGCATCTCGCCCGGAGCGACTTCGAAACTGACGTCGGTCAGGGCGTGATGACCGCTGTCGTAGCGTTTGCTGACGTTGTCGAAGCGCAGGACGGCCATTCGGTCCGGAGTGCTGACAGGCTGGCGGCAAGTATCGGCGGCGCGAACGACGATGGCTAGTCGCGACGGAACCCGTCCCGCCGCGACCGCTGGCACTCAGTGCTGCGAGCTGGGCGCGCGCGTGATCAGCTTCTTCAGGCCGTGGCCGATGCGCGCGAGCAGTCCCGGCTTGGCCGCAGCCGCCGGCGTGGCCGGCTTCGCCTGGACATTCACCGGTGCGCCATTGCCGACGCCCTGGATCGCGGCCTCTGCGCCTTCGATGCGGCGGCCGCCACGACGGCGGCGGCGCTTGCGTGGCGCGCGCTCGCCTTCGATCGCAGGCGCTGCGGCTGCGGCGGCGGGAGCGGCCGGCGCGGGGCGTTCGGCACGCGGCGGACGGGCCTCGCCCGGCGCGCGCTCGCGACGCGGAGCGCCTTCGCGCTTGGCCCCATCGCGCGAACCCTCGCGTCGACCACTGCCCCCGCGACCGCCGCGGCTGCGGCCACCGCCGCGACGCTCCTCGTCGGCGGCGCGCTGCTCGCGCGCTTCCTTGAAGATCGCGCCGATGCTCTCGCCGGCTTCTTCGTCGGCATCGCCACCGGCGGGCACTTCGCGCGGCGTACGCGGCAGCGCGATCAGCAGTTCGGGTTCGACCGGCGCCACCGGCAGCTTCTGTTCGATGTACGCCTCGATGTCGGGCAGCGACATCGCGTAGCGCTCGCAGGCGAAACTGATCGCGTCGCCCTCTGCTCCAAGACGAGCCGTACGGCCGATGCGGTGGACGTAGTCCTCGGCATCGAAAGGCAGGTCGTAGTTGTAGACGTGCGACACGCCATCGATGTGCAGCCCGCGCGCGGCCACGTCGGTGGCGACCAGGATCTCGAGCTGGCCCTTCTGGAAGCGGTTGAGCAGCGATTCGCGCTTCTTCTGCGGCACGTCGCCGCTGAGCACGCCGACGCGGTAACCGGCCTTCTCCAGCGAACGCGCGACGCGTTCGACGAACGCCTTGGTGTTGACGAACACCATCGTGCGCGCGCCCTCGCTGCGCGAGAGCAGGCCGAGCAGCAGCGGCAGCTTCTCCTCGTCGGCCGGGAAGAACACCTTCTGGCGCACGCGCGCGGCGGTGACGGTCTCGGCTTCGACGACGAGCTTCTCGGGCTCGTTCATGTGCTCATAGGCGAGCTCGAGCACGCGGTGCGACAGCGTCGCCGAGAACAGCAAGGTCTGCCGCGTGGTGCGCTCGGGCATGCGCCGCAGCAGGAAGCGGATGTCCTTGATGAAGCCGAGGTCGAACATGCGGTCGGCTTCGTCGAGCACGCACATCTCGCAGGCGTGCAGCGAGACGACCTTGTGCTGCTTGACGTAGTCGATCAGGCGGCCGGGCGTGGCGATGATGATGTCGGCGCCCTTCTGCAGGAGCTCGCGCTGCTTGTCGTAATCGACGCCGCCGTAGACGAGGGCGAACTTCAGGCCCAGGTCGCTGCCGAACTTCACCGCGTCCTTGTGGATCTGGATCGCCAGTTCGCGGGTCGGCGCGAGGATCAGCGCGCGCGGGTCCTCCGGCTTGCGTTCGGCCAGCGCGGGACGCGTCAGCAGGCGGTTCATCACCGCGACCAGGAACGCCAGGGTCTTGCCGGTGCCGGTCTGCGCCTGGCCGGCGACGTCACGCCCGGTCAACGCCAGCGGCAGCGTCAGCGCCTGGATCGGCGTGCAGCGGGTGAAGCCCGCGGCTTCGAGCCCGGCCAGCAGGCTGGGATGGAGCTCGAACGAATCGAACGTGATATCGGTTAACGGCTTGTCACTCATCAGTGTGTTTCATTCTCGCGCGGCTCGCGCGCTTGCATGGTGGCTGCCTGCCATCGCAGACTGCCGGGGCCGGATTGGGGTGGGCTGCTGGTCCAGTGGGCTGTTCAGCCAGACCTTCCGGTGGGATGTCGGCGCGGCTGTACCCTCGGAACGGGCCTTGAAGCCAGCGCGAAACGCCCCAGTTTAACCCAGTCCCTTCGCCCCGCCGCCTGCCGGGGCCCTCGCCCTTCCCGAAGGGCCCGATCCAGGAGATTTGCGTGAGCGACAAAGTGATGCATGTCGGCGATGCCGATTTCGATGCCGTCGTGCTGGGCTCGTCCGAGCCGGTCCTCGTCGATTTCTGGGCCGAGTGGTGCGGCCCCTGCAAGATGATCGCCCCCGCGCTGGACGAACTGGCCGACACCTACGCCGGCAAGGCCCGGATCGTGAAGGTCAACGTCGACCACAACCGCGCCAGCGCGATGAAGTACCACGTGCGCTCGATCCCGATGCTGCTGCTGTTCAAGAACGGCCAGATCCATTCGCAGCAGATCGGCGCCGTCGGCAAGGCCCAGCTGAGCCAGATGATCGACAAGGCGCTTTGAGCCGCCCGCGGCTGTTGCCCCTCTCCCCCGGGAGAGGGTTGGGGTGAGGGTCGGCGACGGGGGAACTTCAAACGCCCGACCAAATCGGCCCGCTGATCGTTCCCGGGTTCCCGCCCCTCATCCGGCGCTTCGCGCCACCTTCTCCCGGAGGGAGAAGGGATTGGAAAGATGAACCCCAGGCCCCGCCCCGCTTGCCGCCATGCAGCCGCGGTGCTAGTTTCGCCCTGCAGGCGCACGTATCCGTGGCGCCGCGCCCCTCTTCTCAACACCCACGTCCCTGACGTCCCGCTCGCCCGACGCGAGCGCTCGCCGCTTAGCGAGGATTCCCTGCTTGTCCGATAACACCCCCGATTCCGGCGAAACCGCCGAGAAGCGCGTGCGCAAGGCACGCGTCGTAAAGGCCGACGCCGCCCCCGCCGCCGCCGAACCCGCACCCCAGGCTGCCGCGCCGGCCCCGCCGCGCGAAGCCGCACCGCCGCCGCCCGCCGCCGAGGCCTCCGCCGCCCCCGCCAACGACCAGCCCGCCGGCAATGGCGGCGACGGCAACAACGGCCAGCCGCGCGAACAGCGCGAAGGCCGCGACTTCGAAGGCGGCGGCCGCAACCGCCGCGACCGCTTCCGCAACCGTCGCGAACGCCAGCGCGAGCGCTACCGCGAAGGCGGCGGCATGCAGGACGACGGCGGCAACGCCGAACCCTTCGTCCCGCGTCCGCACCCGCAGGTGCCGGAAGGCTTCCCGACCTACTCGCTCGGCGACCTCAAGCGCATGCCGGCGCCCAAGCTGCTGGAAATCGCCGACCAGCTGCAGATCACCGAAGGCGTCGCCCGCGCGCGCAAGCAGGACGTCATCTTCGCCCTGCTCAAGGTCCTGACCCGCCACGGCGAAGGCGTCGCCGCCGACGGCGTGCTGGAAATCCTGCCCGATGGCTTCGGCTTCCTGCGCTCGCACGAGGCCAGCTACCTGGCCGGCCCGGACGACACCTACATCTCGCCCAGCCAGATCCGCCGCTTCAACCTGCGCACCGGCGACCACCTGTCCGGCCGCATCCGCTGGCCGAAGGACGGCGAGCGCTACTTCGCCCTGGCCGTGGTCGACACGATCAACGGCGAGCCGCTGGAAGCGTCGAAGAACAAGACGCTGTTCGAGAACCTCACCCCGCTGTTCCCGCGCAAGCGCTTCCGCCTGGAGCGCGGCGACGGTTCGACCGAGGACATCACCGGCCGCATCCTCGACCTGATGGCGCCGCAGGGCAAAGGCCAGCGCGCGCTGATCGTCTCGCCGCCCAAGGCGGGCAAGACGATGATGATGCAGCAGGTCGCCACGGCCATCACCACCAACCACCCGGACGTGCACCTGATTGTCCTGCTGGTCGACGAACGCCCGGAAGAGGTGACCGAAATGCAGCGCACCGTGCGCGGCGAAGTGGTCTCCTCGACCTTCGACGAACCCGCCGCGCGCCACGTGCAGGTCGCCGAAATGGTGATCGAGCGCGCCAAGCGCCTGGTCGAGCACAAGAAGGACGTCGTGATCCTGCTCGACTCGATCACCCGACTCGCCCGCGCCTACAACAACGTGGTGCCGTCGTCGGGCAAGGTCCTGACCGGCGGCGTCGACGCCAACGCCCTGCACCGCCCGAAGCGCTTCTTCGGCGCCGCGCGCAACGTCGAGGAAGGCGGCTCGCTGACCATCATCGCGACCGCGCTGATCGACACCGGTTCGAAGATGGACGAGGTGATCTACGAAGAGTTCAAGGGCACCGGCAACAGCGAAGTGCACCTGGACCGCCGCATCGCCGAGAAGCGCGTGTACCCGGCGATCAACATCAACCGCTCGGGCACCCGCCGCGAGGACCTGCTGATCGAGCCGGAGCTGCTGCAGAAGATCTGGATCCTGCGCAAGCTGCTGCACGGCATGGACGAGATCGGCGCGATGGAATTCCTGCTCGACAAGATGAAGAACACCAAGTCGAACGACGAGTTCTTCAGTTCGATGAAGCGCTGAGTTCTCCCGCGACTGCACCGCACGACGCCGGCACTTGCCGGCGTCGTTCTTTGTACGCTCCTCTCCCGCCGGTGGGAGAGGAACGGCGCGACGCAGCTTGAGGCCGGCGCAGAAGAAGCGCCCCTCATCCGCCCTGCGGGCACCTTCTCCCCGCCACCGCGGGGAGAAGGGCGAGCGCCCCGCGTTCCTTTCCGACTACACTCCGGCGGTCCGCCACCGTTCCGCCCGCATGCGCAACAAGAAGACCCGCGCCACTTCCGTCGACATCGCCCATCGCGCCGGCGTCTCGCAGGCGACCGTGTCGCGCGTGCTGCGCGGCAGTCCGCTGGTGAACCCGGAAACGCGCGAGCGCGTGATGGAAGCGGTGCGTGCGCTCAACTACAAGGTCGACCACCGCGCCTCGAGCCTGCGCACGCAGCGTTCGGGCACGCTGGCGCTGCTGCTGTTCGAAGACCCGACCCCGGACGAGTCGCACATCAACCCGTTCTTCCTGTCGATGCTCGGTTCGATCACGCGCGCCTGCGCGCGCAACCGGCACGACCTGCTGGTGTCGTTCCAGCAGCTGTCCGACGACTGGCACGCCGATTACGAGGACAGCATGAAGGCCGACGGCCTGATCCTGCTCGGCTACGGCGACTACATGACCTACCGCAGCAAGCTCGAGCAGCTGGTCGAACAGGGCACGCACTGCGTGCGCTGGGGGCCGGTGCTGCCGGACCAGCCGGGCATCTCGATCGGCTGCGACAACTTCCGCGGCGGCCAGCTGGTCGGCGAGCACCTGATCGAAATGGGGCGCAAGCGCGTGGCGTTCCTCGGCAACGCGTCGAACCATTCGCCGGAATTCTTCGACCGCTACCGCGGGTGCGACGCCGCGTTGCAGAAGGCGGGCGCGTCGATGCATGCCGACCTGCAGGTGGATGCGGAAAGTTCGGAAGAGGCCGGCCACGCCGCGGCGATCGCGCTGATGGAACGCGGCCGGCCCTTCGATGCGGTCTTCGCCGCGAGCGACCTCATCGCCATCGGCGCGATGCGCGCGCTCAACGAACACGGCCGCCACGTGCCCTGGGACGTGGCCGTGGTCGGTTTCGACGACATCCCGATGGCGCGCTTCGCCAGTCCGCCGCTGACTTCGGTCATCCAGGACACGACGCGAGCGGGCGAACTGCTGGTGGAGACCCTGCTGAAGCAGGTCCGCGGCGAACCCGCCGACAGCGTGATGCTGCCGCCGACGCTGGTGGTGCGGCGGTCGAGCAGCGCTGCATAGGCGCCGCATCCGCTCGCTGAAAACGGCCAACCCCTGATTCGTCATCCAGCGCAAGCTGGGATCCATTTTGGGCGTGGGTCAGCTCGCGCGAGCTTACGAAGTAGCTTCTTAGCTTGTCGCGAAAGAACAACGGCAACAGCACAATGTCGCGCCAGACTCCGGAAGTCGTCATCCCAGCGCCAGCGGGGATCCATTTTGATCTTGCCTTGGCTGTGGCCTTGCCGTCAGAAGGCAAAAAGCCAACAACAAAGGGGGTCCCAGCTTGCGCTGGGATGACGGAGCTCGGAATCAGCCGCGCGGATGCGCGCCGACCCGCGCGCGCGCCAGCGTCGCGCGCAACTGCGGATTGGTGACAGCCGCGTCCAGCAGATAGACCTCGACACCGTGCGCCGGCACGCTGGCTTTCAGCGCACCGCCGTCCGCAACGTCCACCTCGCCGCCCGCGATCGCCGCATGCCAGCGCCCAGCCTGCACGTCCTTCAGGTCGAACGCCGCCGGGACGCTGCCCTTGTTGAGCAGAACCAGGGCGATCTGATGCACGCCATCCTGCTGCAACACGCGATAGAACGCGGCGCGATCGCCCTGCATCAGTACGTTCACCTGCAGGCCGCGCTGCAACGCCGGTGTCGCGGCGCGCAGTCGGCCGATGCGCCTTAGCGCCCGGTAGATCGGGCTCTGCGGCGCTGCGTCGATCCGCGCCTGGCCGAAGTAGTTGCGATTGCCCGCATGCTCGGCGGTGCCGCGTTCGAAGCCGGTTTCCGAGCCGTAGTAGATGACCGGAATCCCGCGCGCGGTGAACAGGAAGTTGTTGGCGTCGATGAAGCCTTCGTCGCTGGCGTCCAGCCGCGCCATGTCGTGGTTGTCGTAGAAGGTCATCAGCTCGTACGGGTTCTGGTACGGACCGTCCTCCAGGTACAGTCGTTCGGCGATGCGCTCGAAACCGCCGCCCTGGCGGCCGAACACTTCGGCCATGCGTTCCTTCAGCGGGAAGTCGAGCACGCTCACCCCCGCATTGCGCGGGAACGTGTGCGGCGCGATCGACGCAGCGTCGTAGTTGAACGCCTCGCCGAACATGAAGAAGCCCGGGTGCCTTTCGCGGATGCGCGTGGTGAAGGCATGCCAGTACGCGTGCGGCATCCACGGAATCGTGTCGATGCGGAAGGCGTCGGCGCCCTGGTCGATCCACTGCGAGTACGCACCGACGAAGTAATCGAGCACGCGCGGATCGTTCTCGTTGATGTCCGACAACTGCGCCAGGCCCGGCGTGGTGTTGTAGAACGCGTGCAGCCGGTTGTGCTGCGGATCGAGCTGTTCCGGTCGCAGGTTCTGGTGGTCGGCGATCAGCGTGCCGTCGCGGTCGTAGATCTCACCGTACTTCGGCTGGTCCTGCGGCATCGTGTACGCCGGCGAACCGTGGTTGCACACGATGTCGAGCACGGTCTTGAGCCCGTGCTGCTTCAGGCCCCTCGTCAACCCGGCGAAATCGAGTTCCGCGCTCGGCAGGTGTTCGTCGAGCCTGTAGAAGTTCACGCCCCAGTAGCCGTGGTAACCGGTCTTGCCCTGATCGGTGAACATCCCGCCCCACTTCACCGGATCGCCGCCGGTGAAGGCCTCGTCGGGGTTGTCGACGATCGGCGTGATCCACACCGCGCCGAAACCCATGTCGCGGATGTACTGCGCGTTGTCGAGCAGACCCCTGAAGTCGCCGCCGAGGTAGCCGACATTGTCGCTGCGTCCCGGAGGCGCGCCCGGCACCGGCCGGTCGAACGTGTGATTGGGGCCCGCGGCCTGGTCGCGGTGGTCGTTGCCGGGATCGCCGTTGACGAAACGGTCGGTGAGGACGAAGTACACCGCATTGGCAGCGAACGGCTCGCGCGTGCCGACGTAACCGGCGGCGGCGCCCGCCTGCGCCGCGCGAGGCACCGGTGCCGTGCCTGCTTCGGTGGCTTGCCGCGACGGCGCACCGTCGCGCGCGCATCCGGCCACGAGCAGCGCGCACGCCGCGGCGATCAGTCTACGACCCATGCGTTCTTCCTCAGGAGTTGGCGGTGGCGACGGCTGGCTGGCGCGCGGGTTCGCGCACGCGCAGCACGCACAGACCGGCGACGATCAGGCTGACGCCGCCGATCACCAGCGCATAGATCGGGTGGCTGCCGAAGAACAGCTTCAGCAGCACGCCCAGCAGGCTCGCCGCCACCAGCTGCGGAATGACGATGAAGAAATTGAAGATGCCCATGTACACGCCCATCTTCTGCGCCGGCACGCTGTCGGAGAGCAGCGCGTACGGCAGCGACAGGATCGAGGCCCAGGCGAAGCCGACGCCGACCATCGACAGCAGCAGCCACTGCGGATCGCGGATGACCGCGAAGGACAGCAGACCCAGGCCGCCGAGCGTCGCGTTGACCAGGTGCGAGAGGCGCAGGCCCCAGCGCTTCACCATCCACGGAATCAGCACCGCCGCCAGCGCGGCGAAACCGTTGTACGCGGCGAACAGCACGCCCACCCAGTTGGCGCCCTCGTTGTACGCGGCCGATGTGGTGTCGGTGCTGCCGAAGTGCACGCTGGTCACCGCGCCGGTGGTGTAGATCCACATCGCGAACAGGGCGAACCAGGAGAAGAACTGCACCACCGCCAGCTGGCGCATCGTCGGCGGCATGTCGTAAAGATCGTCCATGATGTGCGTGAACGCGCCTTCGCCGCGCATGCCCGAACGCAGCAGCAGCGCCAGGCCGTAGGCCGTGATCAGTCCCGCGAAGACGTACAGCTGGCGGTCCCAGCCGCGCAAGGCGACGAGCGCGATGCCGGCAATGCCGATGGCGAGCCAGATCGCCGCGTTGCGACGGACGATGCCCGCCTCGCGCGTGCGTCGCGCCAGCGGCGGTGCCTCGTCCCACGCATGCAGCGTCTCGGGCGGGTATTCGCGGGTGCGCAGCACGGTCCAGCCGATCGCCAGCAGCAGCACCGCGCCGCCGGCGTAGAACGCATACCGCACCGTGTCCGGCACCTCGCCCGGCCCGGCCGTGTTGGCGATGCCGTACTTCGCCAGCACGTACGGCAATGCGCTGGCAACCACCGCGCCGATGCCGATGAAGAAGCTCTGCATCGCGTAGCCGCTGGCACGCTGCCGCACCGGCAGCTGGTCGCCGACGAAGGCGCGGAACGGCTCCATCGAGATGTTGATCGACGCATCGAGGATCCACAGCAATCCTGCCGCCATCCACAGCACGGGCACGTTCGGGAACAGCAGCAGCGCGCCGGACGCGAGCACCGCGCCGGCCACGAAATAGGGACGACGACGCCCCAGGCGCGTCCAGGTCCGGTCGGAGAGATAACCCACGATGGGCTGGACGATGAGGCCGGTCAGCGGCGCGGCGATCCACAACCCCGGCAGCGTGTCCATGTCCGCACCCAGTGTCTGGAAGATGCGGCTCACGTTCGCGTTCTGCAGGGCGAAGCCGAACTGGATGCCGAGAAAACCGAAGCACATGTTCCAGATCTGCCAGAACGACAGTTGCGGCTTACGGAATGCGTTGCCCTGCGGCACGTCGCTTTGCTTCATCTGCCTTCCTCGATAGATCGCGGCACGCATGGTAGTCAGCGTCTGCACTGCACAATGAAATGTAATCGTATTCAAGCCATGGCATGGCCGAAGGCCCGTTCGTCCGAGCAGGTTGCATGGAATAGTCGCGGCTCTGCAGGAACAGGGGCCGGAAGGCGATGGCAACGAACCGCTGGTGGCGTGGCGCGGTGATCTACCAGATCTACCCGCGCAGCTTCCTGGACACCAACGGCGACGGCGTCGGCGACCTGCCCGGCATCGTCGAGAAGCTCGACTACGTCGCCAGCCTCGGCGTCGATGCGATCTGGATCTCGCCGTTCTTCAAGTCGCCGATGGCCGACTTCGGTTACGACATCGCCGATTACCGCGATGTCGATCCGCTGTTCGGCACGCTCGCCGATTTCGAACGCCTGCTGGCGAAGGCGCACGCGCTGGGCCTGCGCGTGATGATCGACCAGGTACTGAGCCACACCTCGATCGAGCACGAATGGTTCAGGCAGAGCCGCGAGAGCCGCGACAATCCCCGCGCGGACTGGTACGTCTGGGCAGACGCACGGCCCGACGGCACGCCGCCCAACAACTGGCTGTCGATCTTCGGCGGCGTAGCGTGGAAATGGGAGCCGCGCCGCGGCCAGTACTACCTGCACAACTTTCTGAGTTCGCAGCCCGACCTCAACTTCCACAACCCGGCCGTGCGCGAAGCGACGCTGGACAACGTGAGGTTCTGGTTGGACAAGGGCGTCGACGGCCTGCGCCTGGACGCGATCAACTTCTGCTTCCACGACGCGCGGCTGCGCGACAACCCGCCCAAGCCGGCGGAACTGCGCACGGGGCGCGGCTTCAGCCCCGACAATCCGTATGCGTTCCAGTACCACCTCTATAACAACACGCAGCCGGAAAACCTGAAGTTCCTCGAAGAGCTGCGGGCGATGCTCGACCGCTATCCCGAGGCCACCACGCTCGGCGAGATCTCCTCGGAAGACTCGTTGGCGACCACCGCCGAATACGTCAACGACCGCCGCCTGCACATGGGCTACAGCTTCGAGCTGCTGGTCGACGACTTCAGCGTCGCCTACATCCGCGGCACGGTGGAGCGCCTGGAAGCGAGCATGACCGAAGGCTGGCCGTGCTGGGCCATCTCCAACCACGACGTGCGCCGCGCGGTGACGCGCTGGGGCGGCGCGCACGCCAGCGATGCGTTCGCCGCGCAACTGGTGGCGCTGGTGTGTTCGCTGCGCGGTTCGGTGTGCCTGTACCAGGGCGAGGAACTGGGCCTGCCCGAAGCCGACGTGCCCTTCGACGCGCTGCAGGATCCCTACGGCAAGACCTTCTGGCCGAACTTCAAGGGTCGAGACGGTTGTCGCACGCCGATGCCGTGGAACGGCGGCAACGAGTCGGGATTCAGCGACGGCCAGCCGTGGCTGCCGATTCCGCCCGAGCACCGCGAACGCAGCGTCGCCGTGCAGGAGGCCGATCCGCATTCGGTACTCAACGCCACGCGCGCGTTCCTGCGCTGGCGCCGCACGCAGCCGGCCTTGCGCGAAGGCGCGATCCGCTTCCTCGATGCACCCGAGCCGGTGCTGGCGTTCGTGCGCGAAGGCGACGGGCAGAAGCTGTTGGTCGTGTTCAATCTGTCTGCGAGTGCGGTCGACTGGGTCTTGCCCGAGGGATTGCGCGCAGCGAATCCCGTCGTTGCTCCAGGCATCACGAATGGCCACATCGACGGCAACACGCGGCGATTGCCGGCGCATGGCGCGTTCTACGCCGCGTTCTGAAGTCTCTTCCCTCGCCCCGCCTGCGGGGAGAGGGACCGCGTCGCGCCAGCGACGCAGGGTGAGGGGACCGAATGTCCGGTCAAGCGGAAACCCAGTGTCTTTCGCTCCGTGCGGCCGCGGGAAGCAACGCAACCTTCCAGATCCGGGGTAGTCCAGATGCCTTGTCCCCTGAAGTACTCGCTGGCGCTGTCGTTCGCGCTGTCCGCCGCCGCCTTCGCCGCGCACGCCGATACCGTCGCCAGCGTCGAATCGCCAGACCACACGCTCAAGGTCGAACTCGACCTCAATGGCGAAGGCCGCCTCGCCTATCGCGTGCTGCGCGAGGGCCAGCCGCTCATCGCCGACTCGCGCCTGGGCTTCATCCTGCGCAACGACCGCCAGTTCCTGCGTGGCCTGAAGCTCGACGGCCAGTCCTCGCGCAGTTTCGACGAGACCTGGGAACAGCCGTGGGGCGAACGCCGCTACGTGCGCAACCACTACAACGAACTGCACGCGAACTTCGTCGAAGGCGATCGCGACCATCGCCGCATCGAGCTGGTGTTCCGCGTCTTCGACGACGGCGTCGGCTTCCGCTACGAATTCCCGAAGCAACCCAAACTCGACGAGGTGCAGATCCAGGAGGAACTCACCGAATTCGCGCTCGCGCGGCCGGCGACCGCGTGGTGGATTCCCGCCTTCGAATGGAACCGCGAGGAATACCTGTACCAGCGCACGCCGCTGGCGGAAGTCGGCATCGCGCAGACGCCGATCACCCTGCGCACCGATGACGGTACGCATCTCGCCATCCATGAAGCCGCGCTGGTCGACTACGCCGGCATGAACCTGGCCAGGGGCGGCGACGGCCGCCTGCGCGCGATGCTGACGCCCGGCGGCGAGGCGCCGGCGAAGGTCGTACGTCGCACGCCGTTCGCGACGCCGTGGCGCACGATCCAGATCGCCGATCGCGCCGGAGGACTGGTCGAATCCAACCTGATCCTCAACCTCAACGAGCCCAACCAGCTCGGCGACGTCAGCTGGTTCAAGCCGTCCAAGTACGTCGGCGTGTGGTGGTCGCTGCACCTGGACCAACAGACCTGGGGCACCGGCCCGAAGCACGGCGCGACCACGGAGAACACGAAGCGCTACATCGATTTCGCCGCGAAGTACGGCTTCCGCGGCGTGCTCGTGGAGGGCTGGAACCTGGGCTGGGACGGCGACTGGTTCGCCAACGGCTGGAACTTCGACTTCCGCCAGGCCACGCCGGATTACGACCTCGCCGCGCTCGCCGCGTATGCGCAGTCGAAAGGCGTGCATCTGATCGGCCATCACGAGACCGCCTGCGCGGTGAGCCATTACGAGCGGCAGATGGACGAGGCGTTCACGCTGTTCCAGCGTCTGGGCATCGACGCGGTGAAGACCGGCTATGTCTGCGACGCCGGCCAGATCGAACGGCAGGACGTGGCGAACGGCCCCGTGGTGCGCGAATGGCACGAAGGCCAGTTCATGAGCAACCACCACCTGCGCGTGCTCGAGGCGGCCGCGAAGCACCATATCGCCATCGACGCGCACGAGCCGATCAAGGACACCGGCCTGCGCCGCACGTATCCCAACTGGGTGTCGCGCGAAGGCGCGCGCGGCCAGGAATTCAACGCCTGGGGCGATCCGCCCAATCCACCCGAGCACGAGCCCAACCTGATCTTCACGCGCATGCTCGCCGGGCCGATGGATTTCACCCCCGGCGTGGTCAGCCTGAAGGGCCGCGGCGGCCAGCCGATCCAGAACACGCTGGCGCGCCAGCTCGCCGACTACGTGGTGCTGTACAGCCCGATCCACATGGCCGCGGACCTGCCGGAACACTACGAGCAGCACATGGACGCGTTCGCCTTCATCCGCGACGTGCCCACCGACTGGTCGGAATCGCACGTCGTCAACGGCGAAGTCGGCGACTACGCCACGATCGTGCGCAAGGACCGCCACAGCGAGGACTGGTATCTGGGCAGCGTGACCGACGAGAACGCACGCACGCTGCAGGTGCCGCTGTCGTTCCTCGAGGCCGGTCGCAGTTACACCGCGCAGATCTATCGCGACGGCGAAGGCGCGGACTGGAAGACCCATCCCTTCGCCTTCGTCGTCGAGGAGCGCACGGTGCGGCGCGGCGACACGCTCACGCTGCGACTGGGCGCGGGCGGCGGCGCGGCGATCCGGTTCGTGCCGAAGCGCTGACGCCACGATGTTCAATCCGAATCCGCGCAGTCACACGATCACGGCTGCCGGGCGACCGCCCGGCGCGGTTTTTCCTTATCGGCGCAAGCACGCATGACGTCTTTTTTGCATCGACCGTTTCGCCGTGCGCTGTTTCGTGCCGCGCAGCTGCTGGTGCTGGCTGCGCTGCTGTCGGCGTGCGCGCATCACGCCCCGGGCGCGGTCGCTCCGGCGCACGGTCCGCTCGTGGTCGACAGCTTCGGCATCGCGGCGCCCGGCGTCGCGCCCGCGCCGCTGCATGTCCGCGTGTGGTTACCGCCTGCCTACGGCGCCGCCGCAGCACGCCGCTATCCGGTGCTGTACGTCAACGACGGCCAGGACATGGAAGCCGTCGGCCTGCAGGCCACGCTGGAACGCCTGTACGCCGAGGACACGATCCGCCCGCTCATTGTCGTCGCCATCGACATGCCACCGGACCGCATGGCGGCCTACGGTTTCTCCGACCGCGTGGCCGGCCGCAGCCTGGTCGCAGCCACGCGCTACGGACCGGTCGGCGCGAACGCGCATGCGTATTCGCAGTGGCTCGCGCAGACGCTGGTGCCCGAGATCGATCGCCGCTACCGCACGCGCCCGTCAGCGGACGCGCGCGCCGTGCTGGGCTGGTCGCTCGGCGCCGCGAACGCGTTCAACCTGGGCTGGCAGTATCCGGAGCTGTTCGGCCGCGTTGGCGCCTTCTCGCCGTCGCTGTGGCTCGCGGCCGACGGCAGCGATGCGCGGGCGGTACAGCGCACCCGTCTGGCGCAGCGCATGGTCGACGCCACATCGCCGCGCAACGGCGCGCGCTACTTCTTCGCGGTCGGCACGGCCGAGGAGAAGGACGATCGCGACGGCGACGGCATCGTCGACGTGCTCGACGACACCCGCGATCTGCTGCTCGGCTGGAAGGACGGCGATGAGCTGCGCGCGAAAGGCCTGCAGCAGCTGGGCTATTCGGTGAACACCGACTACGGCGCGCACCCGGACCGTTGCGATTCGGTGTTGTTGACGCTGGACGGCGGCGCGCACAACCAGGCCAGCTGGGCGCGGATGCTGCCCGCCTTCCTCACCTGGGCCTACGCGCGTCGTGCGCCGGCGCTGGAGGCGACAGGTCGCGTCGACAGCTGGCAGGACGTCGAATCCGCGTACGTGCCCGCGCGCAATGTCGATGTATGGCTGCCGCCGGGCTACGCCGAACATCCGCATCGCCGTTATCCGGTGGTGTACATGCACGACGGGCAGAACCTGTTCGATCCGCGACTCTCGTACACCGGTGTGGACTGGGGCATCGACGAGACGATGACGCGGCTGATCGCGGAGCACCGCGTCCGCGAGGCGATCGTCGTCGGCATCTGGAACACGCCGCGGCGGCTGCAGGAATACATGCCGCGCAAGGCGGTGAAAGGCGAGTCGCTCGCCGTCGGCGTCGAGGGCTTTCCGCCGCTGGCGCGCACCGACATCACCTCGGACGACTACCTGCGCTTCCTCGTCGAGGAGCTGAAGCCGTTCATCGACGCCACCTACCGCACCCGCCGCGGGCGCAGCGACACCGTCGTGATGGGCTCGAGCATGGGCGGGCTGATCTCGCTGTACGCGGTGGCGGAGTATCCGGACGTGTTCGGCGGCGTGGGCGCGATCTCCACGCACTGGCCGATCGGCGACGGCGCGATGATCGACTGGCTGTCCACGCACCTGCCCGATCCGCGCCGCCACCGGATCTATTACGACTTCGGCACGGCGACGCTGGATGCACAGTACGCGCCGTACCAGCAGCGGATGGATGCGGCGATGCGCGCGAACGGCCATGTCGAAGGGCGCGACTGGATCACGCGGCGGTTCGAGGGTGCCGAGCACAGCGAACGCGCGTGGCGGGAGCGTGTGGACGTGCCGTTGGTGTTTTTGCTGGGGAAGTAGCGCCGATTGCCCTCGCCCCGCTGGCGCAGAGCAACAACAAAGTCAAAAGCACCCCTCATCTGCCCCCCGATTAAAGCATTCGGGGGCAGGCTCTTCGGGCATCTTCTCCCCGCAATGCGGGGAGAAGAAGAAGGGCCGGTGCAGCCGATGAGCGGTCACCCCACCCTCAATCCCGCATCTCCTCCAGCTCCATCCCCTTGGTCTCGCGCACCGCACGCAGCACGAACACCAGCGACAGCACCGCAAACGCCGCATACAAGCCATACGCGAACGTCAGGCCGATCTCCGCCAGCGACGGGAACGTCGCGGTGATCGCGAAGTTGGCCAGCCACTGCGCGGACGCCGCCACCGCCAGCGCGATCGCGCGGATGCGGTTGGGGAACATCTCGCCCAGCAGCACCCACACCATCGGGCCCCAGCTCAGGCCGAAGAACACCACGTACGCATTCGCCGCCACCAGCGCGGTCATGCCCCACGGCGTCGGCAGCGTGAGTTGCGAAGCGGTGCCCGCCGCGTGCGAGAAACACAACGCCATCAACCCGAGCGTCACCGCCATGCCGGCCGAGCCGATCACCAGCAGCGGCTTGCGTCCGAGCCGGTCCACCAGCGCGATCGCGACCAGCGTCACCAGCACGTTGACGATCGAGGTGGCCACGGTGATCGAGAACGAATCGGCTTCGCTGAAGCCCACCGAATGCCACAGCGTCGAGGAGTAATAGAAGATGACGTTGATGCCGACGAACTGCTGGAACACCGACAGCAGGATGCCGATCCACACCACCGGCAGCAGGCCTGCGCTCGGGCCGCGCAGGTCGCGCAGCGTCGGCCGGTATTCCAGGCGCAGGCTGCGTTCGATGTCGTGCAGCTTGGCGTCGAGCGCGGCCGGATCGCGCAGGTCGAGCACGTCGAGCAGCACCGCGCGCGCCTCGGCGAGGCGGCCTCTGGCGACGAGATGCCGCGGCGATTCGGGCACGCCGAACACCAGCGCGCCATACACGAGCGCCGGCAGCACCGCGACCAGGAACATCCAGCGCCACGCCGCCAGGCCCAGCCACAACGGCTGCGCCGCGCCGCCCGCCGCGCCGACGAGCCACGCGTCGCTGAGCAGCGCGGCGAAGATGCCGAGCACGATCGCCAGTTGCTGCAATGAGCCCAGGCGCCCGCGCACATGCGCCGGCGACACCTCGGCGATGTAGGTCGGCGCGATGACCGAGGCCACGCCCACGCCGATGCCGCCGACCACGCGCCACACGATCAGGTCCCACACGCCGAAGGCCATGCCCGCGCCGAGCGCGCTGATCGCGAGCAACGCCGCCGCCACGCGCATGGTCTGCACGCGGCCGTAGCGGTCGGCAAGCGGCCCCGCGTACCACGCGCCGAGCGCGGAACCGAGCAGCGCGCACGACACCGCGACGCCGGTCGCCGCGGCGCTCAGGCCGAAGCCGGTGCGCATCGCGTCCACCGCGCCGTTGATCACCGCCGTGTCGAATCCGAACAGGAAGCCGCCCAGTGCTGCGGCCGCCGAAATCAGCAGCACGCGCATGGTCGCGTGCTGCGTTGCCCCACCTGCCGCCGTATCGATGCTGCTCATTGCCCCTCCCGAGGGTCTGCTGCCGGCATCGCGGTGCGAACGCTGCGTGGCGTCGCATTTGCCGGCCGGATCCGCCCGATTCTGCGCAGGGGCGTCGCGCCGCGTCCGGTTGAATACGTATGCAGCCCGCGACGAGGCGCGATGCGCACCGATCCGCACCGGCGGTGCGATTCACCCTGCCACGGTTGCACGTTTGCACGCCAAGCGCGCACGGGCGACGTAAATGCCGGTTTTGCCGGCGCTTTTCCATGAATACGTATGCAGGGGAATTTGTGCGGACATGCCCGGGACTACCATCGACCCGCGCCTGTCTTCGGGCAGCGCGTACCTACACAGATCCGCAGGGGAACCGCACGGCGACGTGCGCACCACCAGCGAACACGAGAAAGCTCATTCCGGAGGGGGAGTGATGGTGCAGTTCAAGAGAAACCTGCTGAGCGTCGCGCTGGCCTCGGCCACGATGATGCTCGCCGCCGGCGCGCAGGCGCAGACGGCCGAAGAGCAGCAGACGCAAGCCAAGCCGCAGCAGGAGCAGGAAGACAGCGCCGCCGCCAGGCAGGCCAAGACGCTGGAATCGGTCACCGTGACCGGCATCCGCGTCGGCATCGAAGGCGCGATCTCGACGAAGAAGGAATCGACTTCGATCGTCGAATCGGTTTCGGCCGAGGACATCGGCAAGCTGCCCGACGTGAGCATCGCCGAATCGATCGCGCGCCTGCCCGGCCTGTCGGCGCAGCGCGTCGCCGGTCGTGCCCAGGTCATCAGCGTGCGCGGCCTGTCGCCCGACTTCGCCACGACGCTGCTCAACGGCCGCGAGCTGGTCAGCACCGGCGACAACCGCAGCGTCGAGTTCGACCAGTACCCGTCGGAACTCATGAGCGGCGTGACGGTGTACAAGACGCCCGACGCCGGCCTGGTCGGCCAGGGCCTGTCGGGCACCATCGACATGCAGACGGTGCGCCCACTGCGCTTCGACAAGAGCGTCACCGCCCTCAGCGTCCGCGGCCAGCACAACTCGCTGGGCAAGGCGGCCAATGCCTCCGGCTACGGCGAGCGCATCAATGCCAGCTACATCGGCCAGTTCGCCGACCGCACCGTCGGTGTCGCGCTGGGCTACTCGCATTCGAAGACGCCGATCCAGGAAGAGCAGGTCGGCCTGTACGAGCCGTGGAAGGAACTCGGCGCCGACTGGCGTCCGGGCGTCGCCGCCGGCACGTGGTGGTCCGACGGCATCAAGGCGCTGCGCCGCACCGGCTATGTCGAGCGCGACGGCGTCATGGGCACGCTGGAATTCCGCCCGTCCGGCGATTGGACCAGCACCCTGGACCTGTTCCATTCCGAGGCCACGCAGGAAGACACCGCCAACCAGTTCGAAGCCAACCTGGGCGACTACAACGGCGGCTTCGGGCGCATCGCCGTCACCGACGTGCAGGTCAACGGCAACGGCACCTTCACCGATGGCGTCGCGCACAACATCTATCCGCTCGTGCGCGGCATGTACAACAAGCGCGAGGACAAGATCGACGCGTTCGGCTGGAACAACGACTTCAGCGTCGGTTCCGCCCGCATCAACGCCGACATCAGCTACTCCAAGGCCAAGCGCGACGAGGTGAACCTGGAAAACAACACCCAGCTCGCGCCGGCGCCGCAGCTGGATTCGCTCACCCTGCACTATTCGGGCAGCGGCTTCTCGCAATTGACGCCCGGCCTGGACTACTCCGATCCGAACGCGCTGTTCCTGCGCGGCACGATCTACGGATCGGGCTACGGCAAGACGCCCAAGGTGGTGGACGAACTCAAGAGCTTCCGCCTCACCGCTTCGCTTCCGGCGCCGGGCTTTGCCGGCAGCTGGTTCTCCGGCATCGACGTCGGCCTGAACTACGCCGATCGCGAGAAGGAAAAGCACCAGCCCGAAGGCAACATCAATGTCGGTGCGCAGGGCGACACCACCATCGCGCCGGACCTGCAGTACGGCCTGGTCGACCTCGGCTTCGCCGGCGTCGGCCTGATCCCCTCCTGGAACGTTCCGGGTGCGGTCGCGCGCTACATGACCTTCGATCCGAACGAAGACGCGCCCTGGCTGATCTCCAAGGCCTGGAGCGTGTCGGAAAAGCTCACCACCGGATTCGTGCGCGCCAACATCGACACCGATTGGGGTTCGGTCGGCGTGCGTGGCAACGTCGGCGTGCAGCTTCAGCACGCCGACCAGTCCTCGGCATCGAACGTGTGGGACCACACCCAGCCCGCGGGCAGCGAGATCCGCCGCTTCGAGGCCGGCAAGACCTACACCGACGTGTTGCCAAGCATGAACCTGGCCTTCCTGCTGCCCGCCGACCAGACGGTTCGCGTCGCGCTGGCCCGCCAGGTCGCCCGCCCGCGCGTCGACCAGCTGCGCTCGTCGCTGGACTTCGGCGTCGACAGCGCCACCGGCCGGCCCGGCGCGAGCGGCGGCAACCCGCTGCTGGATCCGTGGCGCGCCAACGCGTTCGACGTTTCCTACGAGAAGTACTTCGGCACCAAGGCGTACGTGGCGGCCGCGTATTTCTACAAGGACCTGCGCACCTACATCTTCAACCAGAGCCGCGACTACGACTTCTCCGAGCTGATCGCCGACTACACGCCGCCCGACACCTGCACCACGCCGGCCGGTTCCAACCAGCCGTGCCCGCCGGCGCAGGCCACCGGCACGCTGAGTGGTCCGTTCAACGGCAAGGGCGGCAAGCTCCAGGGCGTCGAACTCACCGCCTCGCTGCCGCTGGACATGCTGTGGGAGCCGCTGCAGGGCTTCGGCATCGTCGCCAGCGCCAGCTACAACGACAGCAGCATCAAGGTCCAGGCGCCGGAAAACAGCTCCAGCGTCGGCAACGATCCGATCACGCTGCCGGGCCTTTCCAAGCGCGTCTACAACCTGACGGCGTACTACGAGCGCGGTGGCTTCGAATTCCGCGTCAGCCAGCGCCGGCGCTCGGACTTCATCGGCGAGATCGGCAACTTCGCGGGCGAACGCACCTTGCGTTACGTCGTCGGCGAGGACATCACCGATGCGCAGATCAGCTACAACTTCCAGAACGAAGCCCTTAAGGGCCTGAGCGTGCTGTTGCAGGTGAACAACCTGACCGACTCCGCGTACCAGACCTATGCCGGCACCAAGGATCGCCCGCTCGAGTACATCAAGTGGGGCCGCACGGTCCTGTTCGGCGTGAACTACAAGTTCTGAGCACGGGCCTCCGCCGGACACCAGCCCTTGCCGGGTCTCTCCCCCGGCAAGGGTTTTTCTTTTGTGGGCTCGATGAAGGTGCGGGCGGCTGTTCCTGCGTCGGGTTTGCGGGTGCGCTGTGGCGGTAACGCCTGATGTCGATTCGAGCCTTCAAGACGGCAAAAGCAGAGGCGCTGGATTCCCGCTTCCGCGGGATGACGGGCGAAGAAGGGCTCAAGGCTTCGAAGCACATTCGCTGCCCCCGCCTTTGCGGGGATGACGCGCAATGGGACGACGCATTGGTCCATGCGGTTGCTCTCGCGGTTGCTCGGTTGCTCTCGCGGTTGCTCTTGCAGTTTGTTGTTGACGTTGACGTTGCCGGGGCCCCGTAGCGCAGCGGCGGGCGGGGCGGATCAGGCCCGCAGGGTGCGCGGCAGGACGCCGCGCATTTTTCGATGCGACAGGGATGTCGCATCGAAAAACCCCGGCCCGTCCGCGGACCCGGAGCGAAGCGGAGGGCGCGCAGCTCCGGGGTGCCCTTTCTTTTGGTTATCTTTTCTTTGGGCAAGCAAAGAAAAGTAACTCGCCCCGCAGGGGCGAAAGCCTTTGCTGTTGTTGTTGCTTCAAAGCCTCAAAGCCTCAAAAGCAAAGTCACTGGATCCCCGCTTTCGCGGGGATGACGAGCAGAAGCGAAGCAAAGAAACGAAAGCAGAGTCACTGGATCCCGCTTCCGCGGGGATGACGAACAGAAGCAAAGCAAAAAAAGCAAAGTCACTGGATCCCCGCTTTCGCGGGGATGACGGGCAGAAGCGAAGCAAAGAAACGAAAGCAAAGTCACTGGATCCCGCTTCCGTGGGGATGACGGGCAGAAGCGAAGCAAAGAAAAGAAAAGCAAAGTCGCTGGATCCCCGCTTTCGCGGGGATGACGAGCAGAAGCAAAGCAAAGAAAGGCAAAGTCACTGATCACGCTTCCGCGGGGATGACGACAGAAGCGAAACAAAGAAAAGAAAGCAAAGTCGCTGGATCCCCGCCTTCGCGGGGATGACGAGCGAGAGAATCCCGCAACTGGAAAGGAGACCGACGTCGCCCGGGTAAGCGCAGCGCACCCGGGTCCGGGATGCATCGGGAGGACCGACTCAGCGCGCGGTCCGCAGCGCCGCCGCCTCGCGCGCGAGATTCGCGATGCGCGCCCAGTCGCCGCTGGCGAGCGCATCGGCCGGGACCATCCACGAACCGCCGACCGTGATCACGTTCGGCAACGCGAGGTAGGCCGGCGCCTTCGCCGCATCGATGCCGCCGGTCGGGCAGAACTTCGCCTGCGCGAACGGGCCGGCGAACGATTTCAACGCGGCGATGCCGCCGCTGGACTCGGCGGGGAAGAACTTGAAGCGCTGGTAGCCCAGTTCCAGCCCGTGCATCAGCTCGCTCGCCGTGGCGATCCCGGGCAGCAGCGGAATCTGCGCATCACCGGCCGCGGCGTACAGCGCATCAGTCGCGCCCGGCGCAATCGCGAAGCCCGCACCCGCGGCTTCGACCGCGGACAGGTCGCGCGCGCTCAGCACCGTGCCGGCACCGACGCTCGCTTCCGGCACCTGCTCGCGGATCGCGCGGATCGCGCCGATCGCCGCTTCGGTGCGCAGGGTCACTTCCAGCACCGGCAGGCCGCCGTCGACCAGCGCGCGCGCCAGCGGCACGGCGTCCTCGATGCGGGCGATGCTCAGCACCGGCACCACCGGCGCGCGCGAAAGCGCCTGGTCGATGCGCTGGGCATGGAGAAGGGTCGGGATGGAGCTCATCGGGGTGACTCCGCTTGCAGGGCCGTGCGCGCGGCAACCGCCGCGCCGAGCAGGCCCGGGTTGGGATGGGTGATGACGCGGATCGTCATCGATTCCAGGTACGCGACGAAACGGCCCTTGGCGAGGAAACGTTCGCGGAACGCGCTGCTGCGCAAGAACGGGATGAAGCGCGGCACCATGCCGCCGGCGATCATCACCGTGCGCGCGCCGTGGATCAGCGCGGTGTCGCCGACCACGCTGCCCAGCACCGCGCAGAAGCGCGCCAGCGCGCGGCGCGCAATCACGTCGTGGCCTTCCAGCGCCGCGGCGACTATTTCCGCCGGATCGCGCAGGGCGACGTCGGGTGGCGCGTGGCCGTCGCTGCGCAGGATCGCATCGACGTACGACAGGCCCGCGCCGCACAGCACGCGTTCGGTGGACACGCGGCCGAAGCGCGCGGTGAGCCAGCGCGCGATCATCTGCTCCTCGTCGCCCAGCGGCGCGAAGCTGACGTGGCCGCCTTCGGTTTCCACCACGTTCCAGCCACGCTGCGCATCGCCGACCAGCAGCGCGACGCCCAGCCCGGTGCCCGGGCCGATGATGCTGACCGGTCCCTGCAGCGGTGCGTCGTCGCGGCCGTGCAGGGTCACGTAATCGTCCGGCTGCAGCGCGGGCACCGCCCACGACACCGCGCCGAAGTCGTTGATCACCGCCAGCCGGCGCAGGCCCAGGGCCTGCTTCAGTTCGCCCCGGGTGAACGACCACGCGCGGTTGGTCAGGCGGATCTCCTCGCCGTGCACCGGGCTGGCCACTGCGATCGCCGCGCTGTCCGGACGCGCGCCGACTTCGGCGAGGTAGTGCTCGGCCGCGTGCTGCAGGCTGGCGTACTCCGCCGTGGCCAGCGTGCGCGGCTCGATGATTTCCGGCGCGTCGGTGACCGGATCGGTGAGCGCGAAACGCGCGTTGGTGCCGCCGATGTCGGCGATCAGCGCGAGCGGGCGCGAAGCGGCGTTCATGGCGTCTCCGTGACGAACAGGCTGCACGCGCCCTCCTCCGCGGTGCCGACCTGCGTGCGCATCAGCGCGAACAGCTCGCGGCCCAGGCCGCTGCGGTTGGGCTGCAGCGAAGCATGCTCGGGCGTGCGCGCGGCCCACTCGGCCGCATCGACCAGCGCCTCCATCGTGCCGGCATCGGCGTCGATGCGGAGGATGTCGCCGTCGCGGATCTTCGCGATCGCGCCGGCGTCGGCGGCCTCGGGCGAGACATGGATCGCGGCAAGCACCTTGCCCGACGCGCCCGACATGCGGCCGTCGGTCAGCAGCGCGATGCGCTGGCCGCGGTCCTGCAGCGCCGACAGCGTCGGCGTGAGCTTGTGCAGTTCCGGCATGCCGTTCGCGCGCGGGCCCTGGCCGCGCACCACGGCGACGAAATCGCCCTGCAACGCGCCGGCCTTGAAGGCGTCGAGCAGCGCGTCCTGCGCATCGAACACCTTCGCCGGCGCGGTGATCGCGCGGTATTCGGGCGCGACCGCGGAAATCTTCGCTACTGCGCGGCCGAGGTTGCCCTGCAGGCGGCGCAGCCCGCCTTCGCTGTCGAAGGGCTCCGCCACCGGCCGCACGACGGTCGGATCGCGCGTCGCGGCCGGCGGTTCTCGCCAGCGCAGCGTGGTGCCGTCGAGCCAGGGTTCGAGCGTCTGCTGGCGCAGGCTACCGCCGTGCACGCAACGGATGTCCTCGTGCATCAGGCCGGCGTCGAGCAGTTCGCGGATGACGAAACCGGGGCCGCCGGCGTCCTGGAAGGCGTTCACGTCCGCGCTGCCGTTGGGGTACACGCGCGCGAGCAGCGGCGTCACCCGCGAGAGCTCGTCGAGGTCATCCCAGTCGATGATCAGTCCCGCCGCGCGCGCGACCGCGACCCAGTGCAGCGCGTGGTTGGTGGAACCGCCCGTCGCGGCGAGCGCGACCAGCGCATTGACGATCGCCTTCTCGTCGACGGTGTGCGCCATCGGACGGTAATCCTCGCCCAGCGCGGTGATGCGCAGCGCCTGCTCGGTCGCCGCGACGGTGAGCGCATCGCGCAGCGCGGTGTAGGGATGGACGAAGGCGCTGCCGGGCATGTGCAGGCCCATCGCTTCCATCAGCATCTGGTTGGAGTTCGCGGTGCCGTAGAAGGTGCAGGTGCCGGGCGCGTGATAGGACGCGGCTTCGGCTTCGAGCAACTCCTCGCGCGTCGCCTTGCCTTCGGCGTAGCGCTGGCGCACCGCGGCCTTCTCCTTGTTCGGCAGACCGCTGGGCATCGGCCCGCCCGGCACCATGATCACCGGCAGGTGGCCGAAGCTGAGCGCGCCGATCAGCATGCCGGGCACGATCTTGTCGCAGATGCCCAGGCACAGCACCGCGTCGAACATGTCGTGGCTCAACGCGATCGCGGTGCCCAGCGCGATGGTGTCGCGCGAGAACAGCGACAGTTCCATGCCGGTGCGGCCCTGGGTGACGCCGTCGCACATCGCCGGCACGCCGCCGGCGACCTGCGCGCTGCCGCCGGCATTGCGCGCGGCCATGCGGATCAGTGCCGGATAGGGCTCGTACGGCTGGTGCGCCGAGAGCATGTCGTTGTACGCGGTGACGATGCCGACGTTGCCGCCGCGCGTGCCGCGCAGGTGCGGCTTGTCCTCGCCCGCGGCGGCGAAGCCGTGCGCGAGGTTGCCGCAGCTCAGGCGCGTGCGCGCCGGCGAGGTTTCGCGCGCCGCGTCCATGCGCGCGAGGTAATCGCCGCGCGAGACCTGGCTGCGTTCGGCGATGCGGGCGGTGACGCGTTCGGTGACGGGATGCAGCGACATCATTCGCTCCAGTGGATGTGCACGGATCCGGGCGTGTGGCGGGCGGCGGCGTCCAGCACCGCGGCGACCGGATAACGCAGCGGATCGGACGCCGCCTGAGCGGCGCGCAGCACCGCGTGCTTGTCCGCGCCGGTGAGGGCCAGGTGCACGGCGCGCGCGCGCAGCAGGCGCGCGGCGGTCAGGGTAATGCGCGGGAACGGCGCTTCGGGCGGCAGCGGCTCGGGATCGATGCGGCAGGCATCCGTGGTGCCGGTCGGGTCGAGCGCGGCCGCGAGACCTTCCGCACCCGGAA
Source organism: Lysobacter yangpyeongensis (assembly GCF_042655745.1). Lineage (NCBI taxonomy): Bacteria > Pseudomonadati > Pseudomonadota > Gammaproteobacteria > Lysobacterales > Lysobacteraceae > Lysobacter > Lysobacter yangpyeongensis. The sequence continues at coordinate 644,232 of NZ_JBHSNM010000002.1, forward strand.
ACAGCGACGCGGTATGCGCGTCCTTGCCCATGCCCAGCACCACCGCGTCGAACGCGCCGGCGTGCTGCGAGAGCATCGTGCCGGCGTTCACCGCCGAGCGCTCCGGATCGCCGTCGTCGACGGTGAGCGAGGCGAAGCGCACGCCATCGGCGCCGGCGAACGCGGCGCGCATCTCGCGCAGGTTGCAGGCCGGGTGGTCGTGCGGCACGCAGCGCTCGTCGGTGGGCATCAGCACGACCTTGCGCCAGTCCAGCGGACGCGCCGCGAGCAGGCGGTACGCGGGCAGCGGCGTGCGCCCGCCGGCGAGCGCGAGCAGCGCGTGGCCGCGCGAAGCGGTCGCCTCGCGCAGGACGTCCTCCAGGCGCGCGGCGAGCGCGGCGGCGAGCGCGTCGGCATCCGGGTAACGGTGTTCGATCCACGCCATCTGCACACTCCCGTTCGTCGCCACGGTGTCAGTCGCGCCAGCTGTGGCCGTGCCGTTCGGCCATCGCCACCGCCGCGGCCGGCCCCCAGGTTCCCGCAGGGTACGGCCGCGGCGTGAGGTCGGTGTGGCGCCAGCCGTCGAAGATGTCGTCGACCCAGGCCCACGCGGCTTCGGTCTCGTCGCGGCGCACGAACAGCGTGCCGTTGCCTTCGATCGCGTCGAGGTACAGGCGTTCGTACGCCGGACGCCGGCGGATCGCGGCGAATTCCTCGTGCATGTCGAGGTCGAGCGAGACCTGCGACAGGCGCACGCCGCCGCGGTCCAGGCCCGGCGTCTTGCTCATCAGGTTGAGCTCGATGCGTTCCTCGGGCTGCAGCAGGATGGTCAGCGCATTGGGCTGCACCTGCGCGCCGGTGAAGATCGAATGCGGCACCGCGCGGAACTGCAGGTGGATCTCGGTGCGGCGCGCCGGCATGCGCTTGCCGGTGCGCAGGTAGAACGGCACGCCGGACCAGCGCCAGTTGTCGACGTGCGCGCGCAGCGCGACGAAGGTTTCGGTGCGGCTGGGACGGCCGAGCTCGTCGAGATAACCCGGCACGACACGGCCATCGACCGCGCCGGCGGTGTACTGGCCGGCGACGGTTTCGCCCAGCACCTCGTTGCGGCCGATCGGGCGCAGCGACTGCAGCACCTTGATCTTCTCGTTGCGCACCGCGGAGGGCTCGAAGTGCGCGGGCGGCTCCATCGCGACCAGGCACAGCAGCTGCAGCATGTGGTTCTGCAGCATGTCGCGCATCGCGCCGGAGTGGTCGTAGTAGTCGCCGCGGCCTTCGACGCCGACGGTCTCGGCAACGGTGATCTGCACGTGCTGGATGTGGCGCGCGTTCCACAGAGGTTCGAACAGCGCGTTGCCGAAGCGCAGCGCGAGCAGGTTCTGCACGCCTTCCTTGCCGAGGTAGTGATCGACGCGGAACACGCGCTCCTCGTCGAAGTGCCGGGTGACGGCGTCGTTGATCGCGGTGGCGCTGGCCAGGTCGTGGCCGATCGGCTTTTCCAGCATCACGCGCGTGCCCGGGCCGGCCAGGCCCATGCCGCCGAGCGCGGCGCAGATCGGCGCGTAGAAGCGCGGCGCGGTGCTCAGGTGGTAGACGATGTCGGCCGCGCCGCGCTGTTCGCCGATACGCGCGCCCAGTTGCTCCAGCGATGCGCTGTCGCCGGTGTCCGCGGCGAGGTAATCGATGCGTTCGAGCAGCGCCTGCAGCACGCTCTCGTTGCATTCGCCGGCGGCGACGTTGCGACGGACCGCCTCGCCGATCTGCGCGCGGAAGGCGCTCGCCTCCTCGTCGGTGCGGCCGGTGCCGAGGATGCGCAGCGCGGGCGGCAACAGGTCGTCGGCCTGCAGGCCGTACAGCGACGGGAACAGCATGCGCTGCGCGAGGTCGCCGGTCGCGCCGAAGATCACCAGCAGGGAAGCGGGTCGGGACATTCGCGGACGGCCGGGAAAGATCGGCCGAGTCTAATCCCCCCGCCGTTCACGCCGGCGTTGTATACGATTGCCGCGGCATTGCAGCGGGCGTTTTCATCCAGGCGGCAGGTGCGGCGCGCACAGGCCACCATGCGCAGATGCCGGACCCAAGCCGCAGGATTTCGCTGCTTGCAGCAGGCACATCGATCAGTCGTCGGCCAGCCTGCTCGGCAGTCGCAGTCCCGGTCCGTGCGGGACACCGATGCCCGGATCGGTGGCATCAGGATCGCGGGCGCCTTGCTCCGGCACCTGCTGCCACGGATTGGCGAGAGCGCACCTACTGGTCGACGCTCTCGAGATCCGCTTCCTCGAAGCGCCAGTCCTTCCCGTCCCGGACCATCAGCACGCGGCCCGCGCGTTCGATGTCGTCGCGGTCCACGCCGCGCACCCACAGGATCGCGTTGTTCCCGTGCAGGCGACCGCGGGCGATCTCGGCCCGCAGCGGCTGGCCGTCGCGGGCCGACTTCAGCGCTTCCCTGGCCGCCGTCGGATCGTCCTCGGGATAGCGCCATTGCCCGTCTTCGCCGGCCATCGCGCGCAGCGCGGCCACATCGTCCTTCGCCAGCGCGTTCAGATACGCGTTGTAGGCCGCGCCCGGTGCGCCACCACCGGATGGCAGACCGCTGCCGGGCGCCGGCGTGATGTCCGCGGCGAAGCGCAGGTCGAACTGGTAGTCCTTGCCCATGAAATCTTCCGGCTGCGCGAGCGCGAAGCGGCCGGCGATGCGCCTGTCGCCCTGCTCCTCGAGCGCGAGTTCGCCGTAGCCGCCGCTGTTGAAACCTTCCGGCGAGAAGAACAGGCCGCAATCGCCGCCATCGACGGTGATGCACAGGCGGAGGTACCCGCCGGCAGGTTCCTGTTCGCGCACTGCGTCCATCGGGTCGAAGGCCGCCGCGACCTGGCCCGCATCGAGCGGCGCGGCGCTGAGGAAGACCAGCGTGTTGCGCTCGCCATCGTCCAGCGGCGCGTCCTCCATCACCGCGACCGCATGGCGCACGTCGAGACGCGTCTCGCCCATGCGGAAGTAGCCGCTGGCCTCGCCCGCGTGTGCGACGCCGGCCAGCGCAAGCCATGCCACGGCCACCGTCGCGACCGTTCTGAACGACATCGTGTGCATGTCCATCTCCGTCATCGTGACCCTTCCCATAGGACGCGAGCGCGGCGCCGGAACGGCCGCTCCGCGCTGCCTGGCATGCCGGAGCGGCGCCGGACGCTCGCCCGTGCGGCTCGCGCACATCCGGGCGGCATAATCGCGCAAACGGAGGTGGCGTATGCACGATGGTGGTCTCGAACTCGCGCTGGTGTTCCTGCTCGCCGCGGTGATCGCGGTGCCGGTGTTCCGGCGCTTCGGACTGGGCGCGGTGCTGGGCTACCTCGCCGCGGGCGTGGCGCTGGGGCCGCACGGCATCGGCGTGATCCGCAATGCGGACCGCGTGCTGACCGCGTCGGAGATCGGCGTGGTGATGATGTTGTTCGTGATCGGCCTGGAGCTGTCGCCCGCGCGCCTGCGGGTGATGCGCAAGCCGGTGTTCGGCGCGGGCGGCGCGCAGGTGCTGCTCAGCGGACTCGCCCTGGCCGTGGCCGCGATGCTGGGCGCGACGCTGCTCGGCGATGCGACCCTGAGCAACACCTTCGACTGGAAGGCGGCGCTGGTCGCGGGCCTGGGCCTGGCCCTGTCCTCGACCGCGGTCGGCCTGCAGCTGCTGTCCGAGCGCAAGGCGCTGGCGAGCGAACACGGCCGCCTCGCGTTCGCGATCCTGCTGTTCCAGGACCTCGCGGCGATCCCGCTGCTGGCGGCGATTCCGCTGCTCGGCCACGCGCGCGTGCAGGGCAGCGAACCGATCGGCCTGGCGGTACTCAAGGCGGTGGTGGCGATCGCGGTGGTGGTGCTGGGCGGCCGCATCGTGCTGCGGCACCTGTTCCGCATCGTGGCGCGCACGCGGATGCCGGAAGTCTTCACCGGTGCCGCGCTGCTGACCGTGCTCGGCGCGGCGTGGGTGATGCAGCTGGCCGGCCTGTCCGCGGGCCTGGGCGCGTTCCTCGCCGGCGTGCTGCTGGCCGATTCGGAATACCGGCACGAGCTGGAATCGCAGATCGATCCGTTCAAGGGCCTGCTGCTGGGCCTGTTCTTCATGGCCGTGGGCATGAGCATCGACGTGCAGCGCGTGCTCGCCGAACCGCTGCTGATCGCGGCGATCGTGCTCGCGTTCATGACGATCAAGTTCGCGCTGCTCGTCGCGGTGGGCCTGGGCCCCGGCGGCGCGGGCCGGCGCGAGGCCTTGCAACTCGCCGCGGTGCTGGCGCTGGGCGGCGAATTCGCCTTCGTGGTGTTCGGCGAAGCGGTGAAGGCAGGCCTGTTCGACAACGCGCTGCGCGATCGCCTCGTCGCCGCGGTCGGCGTGTCGATGGCGCTCACGCCGCTGCTGGTGATCTCGGTGTCGCGCCTGCTCGCGGCGCATCCGGTGGCGAAACCCAAGCGCGCCTTCGACGCGATTCCCGACGGCCATCCGCAGGTGCTGATCGCGGGCTTCGGCCGCTTCGGCCAGATCGTCGCGCGCATGCTCGCCGCGCACCGCACGCCGTTCATCGCGATCGAGAACGACATCGAGCAGGTCGATTTCTCCCGGCGTTTCGGCAACCTGATCTATTACGGCGATCCGGCCAAGCCAGACCTGCTGCGTTCGGCCGGCGCGGCGGGCGTGAAGGTGTTCGTGATCGCGATCGACAACCAGGACGACAACCTGCGCACAGTGGAAGCGATCCGCCGCCTGTATCCCGACGCGACCGTGTTCGCGCGCGCCCGCGACCGTCGCCACGCCTGGGACCTGATGGACCTGGGCGCGAAGGTGATGCGCGAGACCTTCCATTCCAGCCTCAAGCTGGGCGAACAGGTGCTGGTGGAACTGGGCGTGCCGGCGGACACCGCGCGCCAGCATGCGCAGCGCTTCCACGAGCACGACGAGCGTCTGCTCAAGGCGCAGTACGAAGTGCGCGACGACGAGGATGCGCTGAAGCAGACCGTGCAGGATGCGCGGCGCGAGCTCGAAGACCTGTTCAGCGCCGACGCCGGCGAAGGCGTGCTGGGCGAGATCGTGGCGGACAAGCCCGCGCGCGAGGACGCGGCCAGCCAGGCGTAACGGCAAACGGACGGGTTTCGACGACGGCCGCGGCAATGCGCCGCGGCCGAGCCGCGATCAGCAATCCTCGATCAGAGCGATCCGCGATCCGCGCTCAGCGATCGCGCAGAAAGCGCGCCATCGACACGTCCTGGCCCGGCGCCACCGGCGCGGGTGCGAGTTCGGCGGCGATGTCGACGAAGCCGCGCATCACCGCGATCTCGCGCGGCGTGCGGTTGAGCGTGTCGCGCTGGCCCGGATCGGCGCCGGCGCGCAGCAGCTTGAGCACCACGCGCATCAGCCCGTGCAGCGCGGCCAGGTGCAGCGGACCGAAGCCGCGCGGATCCTGCGCGTCCAGGCGCGCGTCGTGATCGAGCAACTGGTCGATGCCGGCCATCAGCACTTCCTCGTCCGCAGCCGATCCGGGTTCCGCGCGCGCCCCGAGCAGCAACAGCAGCGGCGTGGCGCCGGCGGCGGGCGCATCGGCTTCGGCGCCGGCCAGCAGCAACGTGTCGAGCAACGCGACCAGGCGCGCGCGCTCGCGCGCGGTGAACCCGAACATCGCCGCGCAATGCAACGCGGTGCGGCCCTGCGCGTCGGTGGCCTGCACGTCGGCACCGGCCGACAGCAGGCGCGCGGCCATGTCGGGCAGGCCGAGCGCGCAGGCGACCATCAGCACGGTGAGGTCGCCGGGAAGGCGCTGCTCGAGCGAGACGCCGGCGGCGATCAGGCGATCGACGACTTCGACATGGCGCATGCTCACCGCCGCGGACAGCGGCGTCGCGCCGGAATTCGCGGCGAGTTGCGGATCGGCGCCGCGCGCCAGCAGCAGGTCGACGACCGCGCGATGGCCGCCACCGGCTGCACGCAGCAACGCGCTGCAGCCCTGGCTGTCGGCGGCATCGACGGGCAGGCCGAGGTCGAGCAGGCGGCGCACCGCATCGGCATCGCCGACGATCGCCGCGGCGGGCACGTCCTGCGCACGCAGCGGGCGCCGCGGCAGCGGCCAGCCGCGCCAGTCGAGCCAGTCGGCGAGATCGCGGCGGCCCGAGGACAGCGCGACGCCCAGCGGCGTCTGCCCGTCGGCGGCCAGCAGGTCGGGCGCTGCGCCATGGGCGACCAGCTTCTTCAGCATCGCCTCGCGACCCAGCGCGGCGGCCAGGTGCAGCGCGCTCATGCCGTGGCTGTCGCGGCTGTCCAGGCTCACGCCGATCGCGAGCAGGCGGTCGACCAGGCGCGACCAGCCCAGGCGCACGGCCAGGGCCAGTGGCGGATCGCCGGCGGGCGACGGTGCGAAGGGGTCGGCGCCGCGTTCGAGCAGGTCCAGGGCGAAGTATTCGAGCCCGCGCGCCGCCTGTTCGCTGGCCGAGCAGGCGGCGAGGAAGCGTGCGAGGCCACCGCTGCCGGCCGGCGACACGCCGCGCCGCAGCAGCGCGTGCAGCGCCGGCAACGCGGCCGGGCCGCGGGCGAGCAGCACAAACAGCGGCGTGTCGCCGTTCGGGTCGCGCACGGACGGATCGGCGCCCCACAGCAGCAGGCGTTCGACCTGGTCGGCGCCGGGCGCGGGCGCTTCGTCGTGCAGCAGCGCGCCCAGTTCGGCCGGACCGAGCAGCTGCGCGAGCCCACCCAGTTCACTGCCGCGCCGCTCGTGCAGGCCTTCGCGCAGCAGCGCGGCGGGGGCGCGATCGGGCAGCGGTTCGCTCGCATCGGCGGCATCGCTCACCGCCGAGGGCAGCGGATAGGCGCGATCGAGCGCCGCGACCAGCGCCCAGCGCCCGGCTTCGGCCGCGCGGTCGATCGCGCGCTTGTCCTCGAAGTCGCGCGCGTCGGCATCGAGGCCGAGCGCCAGCAGGCGTTCGATCAGCGCGGGTGTGGCGTTCTCCGACATCGCCGCCAGCATCAGCGCGCCACGGCCGTGCGCGTCCACCGCGGCGACCTCGTGGCCGGGCGCGCCGCTGCGCGAGGCACCGGGCAACTGCGTGAGCAGGCGTTCGAGCACGGCGAGGCGGCCGCCACGCGCGGCTTCGAGCACCGGCGTGCGCGCCAGGCGATCGGTCGCGGCGGCATCGGCGCCGGCGGCGAGCAGGACTTCGACGATCTCGACATGGCCGGCGAACGCGGCTTCGTGCAGGGCGCTGCGGCCGTGCGCATCGCGCGCGTCGACCCTGGCCTTGTGCTTGAGCAGCAGCTGCACGCCGGCGACGTCGTCTTCCTCGCCGCCGGCCGCCGCGAGCAGCGCCGGCTGGCCGCCGGGCGGTTCGGGTTTGGCGCCGCGCTCGAGCAGGAATTTCGCCAGCCGCCAGTTGCCTACCGAGCAGGCGACGCCGAGCGGCGAGAGGCCGTCGACGTTGAGCGGATCGATCTCGGCGGCGGCATCGCGCAGCAGTGCGGCGACGCCCGGATCGGAACTGCGCGCGGCGTGATGCAGCGCGGTGTTGCCGTCATGGTCGACGGCGCGCGGATCGGCGCCGTTGGCGAGCAGGGTCATCACCGCGTCCGGGCGGCCGTGCCAGCTGTCGCGGGTGGCGGCGAGCAGCGGCGTCATGCCGGCGTGCGCGGCGTTGAGGTCGGCGCCGTGGGCGATGAGCGCGCGCAGCAGGCGCAGGTCGGGCAGCACCGCGGCGAGCACGGCGAGGCTGCGCTGGTCGCGGTCCTCGTGCGGCGGCGGCGCGTGCACGTCGGCCCCGGCGTCGATCAGCTGCAGGGCCTGCTCCACGCGACCGGCGCGTGCGGCGGCATACAGCTCGGCTTCCAGCGGCAGGCCGCTGAGCGGGAGTTCGCTTGCGCTCCCGGTGTCCGGTTCGACGTCGATTTCGGGTTCCGGCAGCGCGTCGGCCGGCGCGGTGCGCTGCAGGAGCCAGTGCAGCAGCGGCGAGGCAGCGACAAGCAGCGCCGCCAGCGACCAGCGTGCGGTCGCGCCCAGCAGGTCCGGCCACGCCAGCAGCACCAGCACGCCCAGCAGGACGGTGACGATCGCGGCGACGCCGCAGCCGCGCCAGGCGCCGGCATCGAGTTCGCCCAGCTCGCTCCAGTGCCGCGCGGGCGCGCCGCCCTCGGTTTCCATGCCGTGCCACAGCGGCCACAGGCGCCACAGCGCCAGCACCACGACGCCGGCCACCAGGCTCAGGCCCAGCGCCGCACTCAGCGAGCCGCCGTCGATCAGTGCCGACAGCGGCCAGGCCACCAGCGCGAACACCAGCACCGCCGCACCGCTCCACAGCGCCGCCAGCCAGCCGGCTTCGACCAGCAATGCGCGCGGCGCGGCGAATTCGCGGCCACGCCGCTGCGCCACCGCCAGCGCGAACGCGGGCTGCGCCAGCAACGCGGCGACGGCCGCGATCCCGCCGAAACCGGCGAGGCCGGCCAACGCAATACCGCATGCGAAGGCGATCCAGGCCATGACCTGGCGCGGGCTGCGGGCCGCGGCCCGGGCCGGCGCATCGGCGGGCTGCACGTCGGGCGCCGTTGCAATCGCCTCAGGCATCGGTGCCCCAGTCATCCGTCATCGGGTCGGCGACCGTCGGCGGAAACTGCAGGTGGAAGCCGCGCGCGGCGAGGTTGCCGCGCACCACCTCGACGTCCTCGCGGGCGAGCCGGCGTTCGGGTGTCAGCGCCACCTCGAGCACGAACTGCAGGCTGCCCAGCTGGCTGCGCAGCGGTTCGGGCAGGCGCGCGAAATCGTCGCGCGCCCCGAGGTACACGTAGGTGTCGGCCTTGCGCAGGCTCTTGTAGACGTAGGCTTGCATGCGATCGGGGGACGGACTCGCCGCGTGACAACGCGTACAGCATAACCGTCCGCATCCGCGCGGGGAGCATTTTCACGCTCGAAAATGGGCGCGTTCACCGGCCTTTTTCATCGGCCGCGTGAAGGCGCGGCCGTGCTCGCCCCGGGCGACAGTGCAGCCCTGCGTGGGGAGCAGCAGTGCGTCAGTGATACCCCGCGTCCGCCGCGACCTTGCCCCTGAACACGCTGTACGACCACCACGTGTAACCGAGGATCGCCGGCAGCAGCACGATCAGGCCGACGCCGACGAAACCCTGCGACGCCGGCGGCGAGGCCGCGTCCCAGATCGACAGGCCCGGCGGCACGATGTTCGGCCAGATGCCCAGCACCAGCCCGGCGAAGCCGAGCGCGAAGAAGCACAGCGTCAGCAGGAACGGCGCGGCGTCGCGCCCCTGCCGCATCGCCGCCCGCCACAGCGCGAACGCATTGAGCAGCGCCAGCAGCGGCACTGGCGCCAGCCACCAGAAATTCCCGCCTTCGAACCAGCGCGCCATGATCCGCGAGTCCAGGAACGGCAGCCACGCACTGACCAGGCCCATGAACGCCACCACCACCAGCACCAGCGGCCGCGTCAGCGTGCGCGCGATCTGCTGCATGCGGCCTTCGGTCTTCAGGATCAGCCAGGTGGAACCCAGCAGCGCATAGCCGAACACGACGGCGACGCCGGTCAGCATCGAGAACGGGCTGAACCAGCCGAACGCACCGCCGACGTACTTGCCGCCCTGCAGCGGCATGCCCTCGACCAGTGCGCCGAGGATCACGCCCTGCGCGAACGCCGCGAACATCGAGCCCAGCGCGAAGGCCGCGCCCCACGCTGGCTTCGCCCGCGTCGCCTTGAAGCGGAACTCGAAAGCGACGCCACGGAACACCAGCGCGATCAGCATCAGCAGCACCGGCAGATACAGCGCCGAGAGCACCACCGCATAGGCCTTGGGAAACGCCGCGAGCAGGCCGGCGCCACCGAGCACCAGCCAGGTCTCGTTGCCGTCCCAGATCGGCGCGGCGGTATTCATCATGTGATCGAGCTGGTGCTCGTCCTCGGCGAACGGCGCGAGGATCCCGAGCCCGAGCACGAAGCCGTCGAGCAGCACGTACATCAGCACGCCGAAACCGATCACGGCGAACCAGATGATGGGGAGCCAGTAGTCCATCGTGTTTCCTGTGCGGTTGGGTGCGATCTGCCGTTGCGCCTGCGGCGTCGTGATTGCTGGTGCTGGTGCTGGTGCTGGTGCTGGTGCTGGTGCTGGTACTGGCGCTTCTGCTTCTGTGCTTCTGCTTCTGCTGTGCTGCTGCTGTTGCTGTTGCAGCTCTTGCCGTTGCCGTTGCTATTGCTGCTGCTTTCGCCCTTGCTCGTCATTCCTGCGAAAGCAGGAATCCAGTGCCTCCCGTCTTCCGATCAGTGATCGAGAATCTCCCCCCACAGATCCCGCCAATACGGATTTCCTTTCTCGATCAACTCGATCTTCCACTGCCGCTTCCACGCCTTGACCTGCTTCTCCCTCGTAATCGCCGCCTCCATCGAGCCGTGAAGTTCGTACCAGACGAGCATCGTGACGCCGTGGCGGCTGGCAAATCCGTCTAGCGCGTGTTCGCGGTGCTGCCAGACGCGCTGGACGAGTGCACTGGTGACTCCCGTGTGAGCGTCGCATTACGGCCACTGGCCAGAATGTAGACGGCGGGTTGCTTCATCCTTGAAGACTCCGTGGGGCAAAGGCACTGGATTCCTGCTTTCGCAGGAATGACGGGCAAAGGCAAAGGCAACAGCAAAAACAACGGCGACGGCGGCATCGGCGACGGTAACGGCGGCAACGGCGGCAACGGCGGCAACGGCAACGGCAAAAGCAGTACTCATGCCCCCCTCCCCGTCGCCGCATCCTCCACCGCCCGATCCCCCACCGACAGCGGACGCGCCGGCGTGCGTTCGCCCGCGTCGCGCTCCGGCACCGGCTCGTGCGGCTGCGGTCCCTTTCTGATCAGCTTGAGCAGGTACCAGATGCCCGCGCCGAACACGGTGAAGTACACCGCGGCGAACACCAGCAGCGAGGTCGCGACGCTGCCCGCGGCCAGCGTCGGCGTCACCGCCTGGGCGGTGCGCAGCAGGCCATAGACCACGTACGGCTGGCGGCCGATTTCGACCACGTACCAGCCCGCCAGCAGCGCAGCGAAGCCGGTGAGCGTCATCGCGCGCCAGCCGTTCAGCAGCCACGGCGTGTCGAACAGGCGCCGGCGCCGCCATTGCCACAGCGAAGCGATCACGACCAGCAGCATCAACGTGCCCAGCCCCACCATCACGCGGAAGGCGAAGAACACCGGCGCGACCGGCGGGCGGTCGTCGGCGGGCACCGATTTCAGCGGCTGGATCTCGCCATCCAGCGAATGGGTCAGGATCAGGCTGCCCAGCCGCGGCACGGCGACTTCGTAATCGTTGCGCTCGGCTTTCTGGTCGGGCAGCGCGAACAGCACCAGCGGCACGCCCTCGCCTTTCGGACCCGCTTCCCAATGGCCTTCGATCGCCGCCAGCTTCACCGGCTGGTGTTCGCCGACGTTGAGCCCGTGCTGGTCGCCGACGAAGATCTGCACCGGCACCGCGATCGCCGCGAACACCACCGCGAGTTTCAGCATCCGCCGCCCGGCCTCGACGTGCACGCCGCGGCGCAGGTAACCCGCGCTGACGCCGCCGATCACGAAGCAGGTGGTGATGAATGCCGCCAGCACCATGTGCGCGAGCCGCACCGGGAACGAGGGATTGAACACGATCGCCCACCAGCTCGCCGGCTCGAACACGCCGTCGGCGGTGAGCGTGTAGCCCTGCGGCGTCTGCATCCAGCTGTTGGCCGAGATGATCCAGAAGGTGGAGATCAGCGTGCCCAGCGCGACCATGCAGGTGGCGAAGAAGTGCAGTTTCTCCGGCACGCGCCTGGCGCCGAACAGCATCACGCCGAGGAACGTCGCCTCGAGGAAGAACGCCGTCAGCACCTCGTACGAGAGCAGCGGCCCGAGAATGTTGCCCGCCTTCTCGCTCAGCACCGCCCAATTGGTGCCGAACTGGAAGCTCATGACGATGCCGCTGACCACGCCCATGCCGAAGGACACGGCGAAGATCTTCAGCCAGAAGAAATAGAGGTCGCGCCAGACGGTGTCGCGCGTGCGCAGCCAGCGGAACTCGAGGAAGGCCAGCCAGCTCGCCAGGCCGATGGTGAAGGCCGGGAACAGGATGTGGCAGGAAATGACGAAGCCGAACTGCACCCGCGACAGGAACAACGGGGACAACCACGATGCATCCACGCGACCTCTCCGCGGCACGTGGGGAGCGCCGCGGCTGCGTATTGTGCGCCGCAAATCCCGCCGGGAACAGGAGCAGTTGCACGAGGCCCCGACCGGAGCAGTCGCGCGCGACGCCTCGCACGCATCGCATCACCCAGGCCTCACGGCGCATGGACGCGGAGTTCACCTCCGCCCGCGCAGGCTCGACCCGTACGGTATCGACCGCGGCGAAGGAGTGCGCGATGGACAGGGCGCCCGACGGCAGCAGCGATGGCGGCAGCCTGTCGCTGTGGATGGATACGGCAACCGTTCCGGAACTCCCGCCGCTGCCCGGTTCGCAACGCACGCAGGTGTGCGTGGTCGGCGCCGGCATCGCCGGGCTGACCACCGCGTATCGGTTGGCCGCGATCGGCAAGGACGTGCTGGTGATCGACGAGCGCGGCCTGCGCGGCGGTCAGAGCGCGCGCACCACCGGCCACCTGTGCAACGCGCTGGACGATCGCTATTTCGAACTGGAACAGCTGCACGGCGGCGAACGCGCGCGCGTGGCGGCACAGAGCCACGGCGCGGCCATCGACATGATCGAGGCGATCTGCACGGTGGAGCGCATCGACTGCGATTTCGCCCGTGTCGACGGCTACCTGGTGCAGGGCCTGGGCGATCGGCGCGCGGGCATCCTCGATCGCGAATATGACGCCGCCTCGCGCGCCGGCGTGGCCTGCGAGCGCGTTCCCGGCGCACCGGGCGCGCTGGCGGGGTTCGGCGATGCCCTGCGTTTCCGCGGCCAGGCCCGCTTCCACGTCCTGCGTTATCTGGCGGGACTGGCGCGCGCGATCGAAGCCGCGGGCGGCCGCCTGCACGGCGCGAGCGCGAGCCACGTCGAAGGCGGTCGCGAGGCGCACGTGCTGACCCACGACGGGACGCGCATCGACTGCGACGCCATCGTGGTCGCCACGCACGTGCCGTTCAACGACCGACTCGCGCTGCACACCAAGCAGGCCGCGTACCGCAGCTACGTGATCGCCGCGCGCATCAGCGCCGGCGAGGTGCCCGACGCGCTGCTGTGGGACACGCTGGATCCGTACCACTACGTGCGCAGCGCGCGCGCCGACGGCGTCGACTGGCTGCTCGTCGGCGGCGAGGACCGCAAGGTCGGGCAGGACGAACACCCGCAGCGGCACTTCGCCGAACTGGAACGCTGGACGCGCCAGCATTTCCCCATGGCCGGCGCGGTCGGTTATCGCTGGTCCGGGCAGATCATCGAGCCGATCGACGGGCTCGCCTTCATCGGCCGCAATCCCGGCCGCGCCCACAACGTCTTCGTCGCCACCGGCGATTCCGGCAACGGCCTGACCCACGGCACGATCGCCGGAATGCTGATCGCCGACCTCGTCGAAGGCCGCGATTCGCCGTGGCGCGAGATCTACGCGCCCGACCGGCGCACGCTGCGCGCAGCCGACGAGTACCTGCGCGAGAACCTCAACTTCGTGCCGTACTACGGCGAACTGCTCAGCGGCGGCGAGCTCGACGACAGTTCACGCATCGGCGTGGGCCAGGCCGCGATCCTGCGCGACGGCCTGCACAAGATCGCCGCGTGGCGCGACGACGACGGCGAACTGCACCTGCATTCGGCCGTCTGTCCGCACCTGGGCTGCGTGGTGCATTGGAACGCGGCCGAATCCAGCTGGGACTGCCCCTGCCACGGTTCGCGCTTCGATCCGCGCGACGGCGCGCGCCTCAACGGTCCGGCCGATCGCGGCCTGGCGCCGGCCGGTTCCGCGGTGGCGCGGCGGGCCGGCGACGCGCACCAGGCGCCGCACGCGACGCACTGACGCCGGCTTGCCGGTCCTGTGCATTCGGCACCGGTCGCGACGCGGCATGACCTTTGGCCCGGTCCGCGACGGGCACGGCTGCTAACCTGCCGCCCGGTTCTTTCCACCGGTCACGCCCATGCGCCGTCTGCTGCCGCTTTCCGTCCTGCTGCTCGCTACTTCCGCCCTCGCGCAAACCCCGATCACGCTCGACCAGGCCATGGCCGACCCGGACTGGATCGGTTCGCCGGTCGAACAGGCGTGGTGGTCGTGGGATGGCAAGCAGGTGCAATACCTGCTCAAGCGCGAAGGCGCCGCGATCCGCGATACCTACCGCCAGCCGGTCGATGGCGGCGCGGCGACGAAGGTCGACGGCAGCGCGCGTGCGGAGCTGGACGCGGCCACCCCCGTCTTCGACGCTGGCCATGCGCGCATGGCCTTCGTGCGCGGCGGCGACGTGTTCGTGCGCGACCTGCGCAGCGGCGCGCTCACCCAGGTGACGCGCACCGACGTCGCCGAAGCCCTGCCGCAGTGGAGCCGCGACGGCGGCCTGGTCTTCCGCGTCGGCAACGACTGGTACCGGTGGCGCGCCGGCACCGGCGTCGCCCAGGCCGCGGTGGTCAAGGCCGAGAAGGATCCGGGCGCCGCGCCCAAGGCCGACGACCTGCGCGAACGCCAGTTCGACATGCTCCGCACGCTGCGCGACGACAAGGCGCGCCGCGATGCCGCGCGCGAACAGGACGAGCGCTGGCGCAGCGAGGATCCCTCGCGCGCGCCGCTGCCGGCCTACCTCGGCAACGACGTCACCATCGTCGACAGCCTGCTGTCGCCCGATGCGCGCTGGCTGCTGGTGGTAACCACCGCGAAGGACGCCGACGCCGGCCAGGCCGGCAAGCTGCCGCGTTACGTGACCGAGTCGGGTTACGAGGAATTCGAGGAAGCGCGCACCCGCGTCGGCCATAACGCCCCGCTGCCGCAGAAGTTGTGGCTGGTGGAAGTGGCCACGGCGAAGGTCACCGAAGTGAAGTTCGATGCGCTGCCCGGCATCAAGGACGACCCGCTGGCCGCGTTGCGCAAGGCGGCGAAGCAGGAGCCGCTGAAGGGCAACCGCGACGTGCAGGTGCTGACCAGCGGCGACAACAGCGGCCCGCCCTCGATCCGCTGGACCGACGACGGCCGCAGCGTCGCGGTGATGATCCGCGCGATCGACAACAAGGACCGCTGGATCGCCACGCTCGACCTCGCCAGCGCGAAGCTGCAGCCGCGGCACCGCCTCACCGATCCGGCGTGGATCAACTGGAGCTTCAACGATTTCGGCTGGACGCCGGACGGCCAGCTGTGGCTGCTGTCCGAAGAAGGCGGCTATTCGCACCTGTACGTCGGCGCGGAAACCGGCAAGCCGCACCCGCTGACCTCCGGCAAGTGGGAGGTGTCGGCGCCGCAGCTGTCGGCGGACGGCGCGACGTTCTACTTCCTGTGCAACCGCAAGTGGCCGGGCCGCTACGACGTGTGCGCGGTCGGCCGCGACGGCAGCAACCTGCACGAGGTCACCGACCTGGGCGGCGTGGAGGACTTCACCCTGTCGCCCGACGGCCACCAGCTGCTGGTACGGCATTCGGGCAGCTACCTGCCGCCGCAGCTGTCGGTGGTGGACATCGCCACCGGCAAGGGTCGGCAGCTCACCGATACGCGCACCGACGCATTCAAATCGCGCGAATGGATCCAGCCCGAATACGTGCAGGTGCCCAGCAAGCACGGCGCGGGCACGGTGTGGGGCAAGTTCTACGGCCCGAAGACGATCGAGCCCGGGAAGAAATATCCGATCGTGATGTTCGTGCACGGCGCCGGCTACCTGCAGAACGTGTACGAGCGCTACCCGAACTACTTCCGCGAGCAGATGTTCCACAACCTGCTGGTGCAGCACGGCTACATCGTGCTCGACCTCGACTACCGCGGCTCGGAAGGCTACGGCCGCGACTGGCGCACGGCGATCTACCGCAACATGGGCCATCCGGAGCTCGAGGATTACCTCGATGGTCTCGACTGGCTCGCGACCAACAAACAGGGCGACCGCGACCACGCCGGCATCTACGGCGGCTCCTACGGCGGCTTCATGACCTTCATGGCGCTGTTCCGCGCGCCGGGCACGTTCAAGGCCGGCGCCGCGCTGCGTCCGGTGGCCGACTGGTCGCAGTACAACCACGAGTACACCAGCAACATCCTCAACACGCCGGAACTCGATCCCGAGGCCTACAAGGTCTCCTCGCCGATCGAGTACGCCGACAAGCTGCAGGACAACCTGCTGATCGCGCACGGCATGATCGACGACAACGTGTTCTTCAAGGATTCGGTGATGCTCACGCAGCGCCTGATCGAACTGCGCAAGGACAAGTGGGAAATCGCGCCGTACCCGATGGAACGCCACGGCTTCACCCATCCGGACGCGTGGTACGACGAGTACCGGCGGATCTACGAGCTGTTCGAGCGGACCCTCAAGTGAGCGGACGCACCGCGGCTGCGTGGCTGCTGGCGATCGGTGCGACGGCGTGTGCCGTCGCGCATGCCCGGGAGCGGTCGCTCGATGACGTACGCGTCTATCGCACCGCGATGGACTACCGGCTGATCGCGGCAGCCTGCGCGCAACGGCTCCCCGCGCTCGCCGTGCCCTTGCGCGCGGCGCTCGCAGGCTGGGAGCAGTCGTACGCCGAAGAGATCGCCTCGGGTCGCGACATGGATGGCGAGTCCAACGTGGGCGCGCCGACAGCGGAGCACCGCGCGGAGTTCGAGCGTCGTCACGCGGAGCCCCTCGCCAACGATGCGCCCGGGCACTGCGCATGGGAGCTGCGCGCGCTGGAAACGGGCCTGTCGCTGCCCTTCAACGGACGCAGCCTGACCGACCGGAAAATCCGCCTGGCGGCGTACCTGCAGGGCCAGGAAGCCTATGCGGAGTGCGGCAACCCCGCATCGATTGATGCCGAGGTGCTGAGCGAATCCGCCGACGTCGTATCGGAACGCTGGGTGTTCAACGGCTGCGGGGCCGACGCCGACGAGTCGATACCGATGCGGATCGGCTATGCGCCGACCGAATCGCGGGTGCTTTCCGTGGCGCTCGAGCGCACCGCTGCAGACACCGCCGCAGGCTCGGCCGGTGCCGTCGCGCCCCACCGCGCCTCCGCACTTCCGGATCGACCGCAAGGGATGGATTGCCGCACGGCATTGCAGACCCTGCGGCAAGCCGCGCATGCGGCCGAGGACAAGGCGCTGCGCCTGAAGTCGGTCTATGAACGCGATGCATCGGCCGCGAACGAGATGAACGCGATCCGGGCGGCCGAGGAATACGCCGATGCCCTGCTGCCGCTGATTCCGACCGAAGCGGAGTGCGGGGACGGCTGATCGCGTCGACGTCCGTCGACGTCGTGGAAGGTTCACCGTCGTCCGGCCGCACGCGATTCCGGACGCGCCGCACGCCGCCCTACAATGCGCCGATGAACGACTTCGACACCGTCCGCGACTACCTCACCGGCCTGCAGGACCGCATCTGCGCCGCGATCGAAACCGCCGATGGTCGCGCGCGCTTCGTCGAGGACCGGTGGGTGCGCGAAGAAGGCGGTGGCGGGCGCACACGCGTCCTGCGCGACGGCGCGGTGTTCGAGCAGGCGGGCATCGGCTTCTCGGATGTATCGGGCACCAAGCTGCCGCCGTCGGCGAGCGCGGCGCGGCCGGAACTGGCCGGCGCCTCCTGGCGCGCGGTCGGCGTGTCGCTGGTGTTCCATCCGCGCAATCCCTACCTGCCGACCACGCACGCCAACGTGCGCCACTTCCGCGCGATGCGCGACGGCGAAACCGTGGCGTGGTGGTTCGGCGGCGGCTTCGACCTGACGCCGTTCTATCCCATCGACGAGGACGTCCTGCACTGGCACCGCACTGCGCGCGCGCTGTGCGAACCGTTCGGCGGCGCGGCGCGCTACGCCGCGCACAAGCAGTGGTGCGACGAGTACTTCTTCCTCAAGCACCGCGGCGAAACGCGCGGCGTCGGCGGGCTGTTCTTCGACGACCTGCACGGGGACTTCGAGCGCGAATTCGCCTACCTGCGTGCGGTGGGCGACGGCTTCCTCGACGCGTACCTGCCGCTCGTGGAGCGCCGCCGCGACACGCCCTACGGCGAGCGCGAACGGCAGTTCCAGCTGTACCGGCGCGGGCGCTACGTCGAATTCAACCTGGTGTTCGACCGCGGCACCCTGTTCGGCCTGCAGAGCGGCGGGCGTACCGAATCGATCCTGATGAGCCTGCCGCCGCTGGTGCGCTGGGAATACGGCTACGCACCGGAAGCCGGCAGCGCCGAGGCGCGCCTCGCCGATTACCTGCGGCCGCGCGACTGGCTGGCGGAACTGGGCTGACGAAGCCGGACCGGCTGCGTGCCGACCGCTCAGTGCGCGCCCGACTTCTGCTGCCCCGGCGACGGCTTCGGAATGATGGTGATGTGGCCGTTGGTTTCCAGCACGGCCTGGTGGATCTCGTCGACATCCGACAGACCCGCTTCGCGCATGGCCTTGTCGAAGTCGGCGCGACTGACCAGTTCGCGCTTGAGCACGTCGCGATGCACATGGCCATCGTGTACGAGGATCACCGGCTCGCCCTCGACCACCTTGCGGATGCGCGGATACCGCGCCGACACGAACGCGACTCCGTAGTTCAGCGCCAGCAGCGTCGCCGACAGGATCACCGCCGCCGACAGCGAGTTGTCGCCCCCGTTCAAGCCGTTCTGCACCGCATTGCCGATCAGGATCAGCAGCACCAGGTCGAACGGCGTGAACTGCCCGACCGCGCGCTTGCCGGATATCCGCACCAGCACCATCACCGCGAAGTACACCAGCACCGCCCGCAGCACGAACTGGTACCAGGGCAGACTCAGCTGCAGAAGACTTGCGGACCCGTCGCTCATGGCGCTACTCCCCGGTTCGTGCCGCGAACGTAGCGCAGCGGCGGCGCAGGCGCAGTAAACGCGGGAGCCGCGAAAGGCAGCTCGCTGCGCTCGCCGCCCCTCACCCGCCCCGATGGGGCACCCTCCCCGCACGCGGGGAGAGGGAATTCTGCCCGCAGGCGAGAGGGATGTATGCCCACATACGGGTGAGAGGAATCGCTCGCACGAAATCGCCTTCGAGCGGCTGCGAAGAACGACTCATCCAGGCACCCCAAAGCTTTCTCGGCACGCTCCTTTTCTCCGCTCTTCCTCCAGGCTCCATTTCCAGGATCTCTCTGGTGGAAAGCCCCCTTGGTAAGGGGGCGCGGCGACAGCCGCGGGGATTGGGTGCACATAGCGGGGCCCGAAGTTTTGCGCAGCAAAACTTTGGGTTTTTATTGCCTGCGCAAAAAGCGCAGGCAATAAAAAGCCCCGCAGGCAGGGGGGGCCGGCGGGGCTGGAGGAGTGGGGCCTGGGGAGGGGCCTTCACTCCTGGGATCACTCCAGGGGAGGGAGAGATCAGCGACAGGCGTTGCACCTGTCGCGAGCAATAAGACCATCCCGGACATGGATAGTTCGTGAAGAGGAAGGTTAACGATTTGTTGGATTCAGGGGGAATTCATTCCCCCAACTTCGGCAAACATCGGCCAACCGGCCGTGGCCGGAGCGCTTTGGCGGCAAAAAACCCGGTTAACGAAACCGCCCGCCCTTTCCCTCCCCCGGTCAGGTGCGTGGGTGTCGCGGCCGCGCATCCGAACCGCTCGCGTTGGGATGTTTCTAGTGGGCCTGCCCCCAGTTTTCGCCCACCCCGCTGTCGACCACGAGCGGCACCCGCAACTGCGCGGCGGCCGCCATCCGTGCCGGCACTTCGGTGCGCAACACGTCGACGAAGGCCTCATCCACTTCGAACACGAGTTCGTCGTGCACCTGCAGCACCATCAGCGCGCGATCGCGATGCGCTGCGAGCCAGCCGTCGACGTCGACCATCGCGCGCTTGATGATGTCGGCCGCGGTGCCCTGCATCGGTGCGTTGATCGCCGCGCGCTCGGCGCCGGCACGCAGCCCCTGGTTGCGCGCGTTGATGTTCTCCAGGTACAGGCGACGGCCGAACACGGTTTCCACGTAACCGCGATCGCGTGCCTGCTGGCGCGTGCGCTCCATGAAGTCGCGCACGCCCGGATAGCGCGAGAAGTACAGCGCGATGTAGTCCTGCGCCTCGCCGCGCGCGATGCCGAGGTTGCGCGCCAGGCCGAACGCGCTCATGCCGTACATCAGGCCGAAGTTGATCGCCTTGGCCGCGCGGCGCTCGTTGCCGCTCACTTCATCGAGTGGCTTGCCGAACACTTCCGCGGCGGTGGCACGGTGGATGTCGGCGCCGGATTCGAACGCGCGCAGCAGGCCGGCGTCCTCCGACAGGTGCGCCATGATCCGCAGTTCGATCTGCGAGTAGTCGAACGACACGATCCTGCGCCCCGGCGGCGCGATGAACGCGTCGCGGATGCGGCGCCCGTCATCGGTGCGGATCGGGATGTTCTGCAGGTTCGGATCGTTGGACGCGAGCCGCCCGGTTGCCGCACCCGCCTGGTGGTAGCTGGTGTGCACGCGGCCGGTGTCCGGATTCACCATCTCCGGCAGCTTGTCGGTGTAGGTGCTGCGCAGCTTGGCCAGGCCGCGGTATTCGAGGATCACCCGCGGCAGTTCGTGCTGGTCGGCGATGGCTTCGAGCGCCTCTTCATTCGTCGAGGGCTGCCCGCTGGGCGTCTTCACCAGCGCCGGCAGCTTGAGTTCGTCGAACAGCAGCTGCCCCAGCTGCTTGGGCGAATCCAGGCTGAAACTGCGGCCCGCGAGTTCGGTGGCCTTCTGCTGCGCGGCGAGCATGCGCTTGCCCAGGTCAGCGGACTGGCGACGCAGTTCGTCGGCATCGATCAGCACGCCGTTGGCCTCGATGCGCTCGAGCACGGGCACCAGCGGCATCTCGATCTCGCGGTACACGCGTTCCAGCGCGGGTTCGGCCGCCAGTTTCGGCGCCAGCGCGCGGTGCAGGCGCAGGGTCACGTCGGCATCTTCGGCGGCGTAGCAGGTGGCATCGTCGAGCGCGACCTGGGTGAAGGAAATGGCCTTCGCGCCCTTGCCGGTCACCTGTTCGTACTTGATCGTCTCGTAGCCGAGGTAGCGCTTGGCCAGCGAGTCCATGTCGTGGCGCGTCGCCGTCGCGTTGTAGACGAAGCTCTCCAGCATCGTGTCGTCGGCGTAACCCTGCACCTCGACGCCATGGCGGCGCAGCACGTGCAGGTCGTACTTGCCGTGCTGCGCGATCTTCTTCTTCGCCGGATCGGCGAACAGCGGCTTCACCGCCGCCAGCACGAGGTCTCGCTGCAGCTGCGCCGGCACGCCGGGATAGGTGTGGCCCATCGGCAGGTACGCGCCGTGGCCCGGTTCGACGGCGAAGCTGATGCCGACCAGCTGCGCGCGCATCGGATCGAGCGAGTCGGTCTCGACGTCGAAGGCGAAGGCGTCGGCCGCCTGCAGTTTCGCCACCCAGGCCTGCAACTGCGCGTCATCGAGGATGCACTCGTACTGGCCGGGCGCGGACAGCGCAGGATCGACCGCCTCCGTCGCGGCGCTGCCGCGCGCATAACCGGCGGCGGTGCCGCGCACGCTGATCTTCGCCGCGTCCTCGTCCGCCGCCGCTGGCCCTTCCAGTTCGCGCAGCGCCTGCTTGAAGCCGTAGCGCGCGTACAGGCGGCGCAGCGCCTCGGTGTCGCGCGGCTGCAGCACCAGGTCCTGCGGCCGGTAATCCAGCGGCACGTCGACCTTGATGGTGACCAGCTCGCGGTTGAGCGGCAGGCGATCGAGCGCGGCGCGCAGGTTGTCGCCGATCTTGCCCTTGATGTCGCCGGCATGCGCGATCACCGCGTCCAGCGTGCCGTATTCGCCGAGCCATTTCGCCGCCGTCTTCGGCCCGCATTTCTCCACGCCCGGCACGTTGTCGATGCTGTCGCCCATCAGCGCGAGGAAATCGACGATCTGCTCCGGCTTCACCCCGAACTTGTCGACCACGCTTGATTCGGAGTCGTAACGGCTGCCGCTCATGGTGTTGACCAGGGCGATGCCGGGGCGCACCAGCTGGGCGAAATCCTTGTCGCCGGTGGAGATCGTCACTTCGATGCCGTCGTCGGCGCCCTGCGTGGCGAGCGTGCCGATCACGTCGTCGGCTTCGACGCCACCCACGCGCAGGATGCGGAAGCCCAGCGCCTGCACGATCTCGCACATCGGCTCGATCTGCGCGCGCAGTTCGTCCGGCATCGCCTTGCGGTTGGCTTTGTATTCGGGATACAGCGCGTCGCGGAACGTCGGTCCCGGGGCGTCCACGACGAAGGCGATGTAGTCGGGCTGTTCCTTCAGGTGCGCGCGCAGCATGTTGACGACGCCGAACAGCGCGCCGGTCGGTTCGCCGGCCTCGTTGCTCAGCGGCGGCAGCGCGTGGAAGGCGCGGTAGAGATAACTGGAACCATCGATCAGGACGAGTCGCTTCATGGCGGGGATTCTACGCGGGCGCAATGACGGGCACGGTTCTGCCACGGACACGTCGCCACGCATGCGACCGGATCACGCCCGGGCGCGTATGCTGCGTGCAATCGCCAGCACCCGGAGAATGTCCATGCGCATGATCGCCCCGCTCCTCTTCGTCCTGGCCATCGGCGGCTGCGCGACGATGGCCGAGGAAGATCCCACGGCCGGCCTGCAGGATGCCGACGTCACCAGCCGCATGGTCGATGGCGACCGGATCGAGGAATACCGCGTACAGGGCCAGCTGCAGGTGGTGAAGGTCACGCCGCGGCGCGGCAAGCCCTATTACCTGATCGACCGCAACGGCGATGGCCGCCTCGACAGCAGCAAGGGCGAAGGGCCGGTATCGCCGGTGATGTGGAAGCTGTTCCAGTGGAACTGACCCTCGGCGCGGCTTAGGTCGCAAACCCTGCTGACGGGACCGCACTGCCGGGACGGAAGCGCCGCTGACGCGATCCACCGCACAATCGCCAAGGCAGCAAAAAACAAGGCCCGCCGAAGCGGGCCTTGTTCGATTGCATCAGCGTGATCCGGGGGATCAGGCCGCGGCGTCCTTGAGCTTCTTCAGCGCGCGGACCTTGATCTTGACGGTGGCCGGCTTGGCGGCGAACCACTGCTCTTCCTTGGTGAACGGGTTGATGCCCTTGCGCTTCGGCTTGGCCGGCACGTTCACGACGTTGATCTTCAGCAGGCCCGGCAGGGTGAAGGCACCCGCGCCCTTCTTGCTGACCGAAGCGTGCACCGCGCTTTCCAGCGCGCCCATGACCGCACGCACGTCCTTCGCGGCGACACCGGTCGTTTCCGACAGGTGGGCGACCAGGCCGGACTTGCCCAGCACTTCCTTGATCGGCTTGACGGCGGCCGGCTTGGCGGCGGCCTTCTTCGGAGCAGCTTTCTTCTTCGCCATTTTTCTATATCCCCCGGATGGAGAGTTGGTTTGAGGTATGCCTGGAAAAACCCCTCGGCAAGCGGAATGTAGGGCACAAAAGCCGCGCCGCCAAGCATCTTTTTGCACTTTTTTCGGTTTTTTTCCGGGGCGGCGACGGAAGGCGGCAGGACGGCTCCGGTCCGGGCCATGCTTCAGGCCGGTTGCAGGTTCGACGATGCGAGCTTCAACCACTTGCTGCCGGCGTTCTCGAAGTTCACCTGCACGTTGGCGTAAGCGCCGCTGCCGACGAAATCGGTGACCACGCCGCGGCCGTAACTGGGATGCATGACGTCCTGGCCGAGGCGGAAAGCCGGCACCTCGATCGCCGCATGGCCGAGGTCGCGGCGCGGCGGCGCCGCGTACATCGGTCGCGAGACCTGCACTTTCGGCCGCACTTCGTGCAGCAGCGCGGCGGGGATCTCGCGCAGGAAACGCGAGGGCGTCCCGTACATGTCCATGCCGTGGATGCGCCGCGTCTCGGCGTAACTGAGCACCAGCTTCTGCCGCGCGCGGGTGATGCCGACGTAGGCGAGGCGGCGTTCCTCTTCCACGCGGCCGGATTCCTCGGTGGATTTGAGGCTCGGGAACAGGCCCTCCTCCAGGCCACCGAGGAACACCAGCGGAAACTCCAGGCCCTTGGCGCTGTGCAGGGTCATCAGCTGCACGCTGTTCTCGCCGGCCTGGGCCTGGCCTTCGCCGGCTTCCAGCGCGGCGTAGCTGAGGAAGGCGACCAGCTCCGGCATGGCCGCGGCTTCCTCCTCGTCCTCGCCGCCGGTGAAGCGCGAGGCCACCGACACCAGCTCGTCGAGGTTGTCGGTGCGCGAATCCAGCTGCCCGCGCGACTCGTTGGCGTAGTGCTCGCGCAGGCCGGAACGCGCCAGCACGTGGTCGATCTTGTCCGGCAGCGGGCGCGTGTCGACCTCGTTGGCGAGGTCGTCGAGCAGCGCCATGAAACCCGCCAGCGCGTTGCGCGAACGCGCCGGCAGCGTGTTGTCGGCGGTGATGCGCCGCGCGGCTTCCCACAGCGCGACGCCATCGGCGCGGGCGCGCCGGCGCACCTCTTCCAGCGTGCGATCGCCGATGCCGCGCGCCGGCGTGTTGACGCTGCGCTCGAACGCGGCGTCGTCCACGCGCGAGGCGATCAGGCGCATGTAGGCCAGCGCGTCCTTGATTTCGGCGCGCTCGAAGAAGCGCATGCCGCCGTAGACGCGGAACGGGATCTTCGGCTCTTCCTGCAACACCTCTTCGTACGCGCGCGACTGCGCGTTGCTGCGGTAGAGGATGGCGACGTCGCCGTAATCGCCGCCGTCGCGCACCCACTGGCGGATGCGTTCGACCACGAAACGCGCCTCGTCCATCTCGTTGTAGGCCGCGTACAGGTCGATCGGTTCGCCGTGGCCGGTGTCGGTCCACAGCTTCTTGCCGAGGCGATCCGGGTTGTGCGCGATCACCGCGTTGGCGGCATCGAGAATGGTGCTGGTGGAACGGTAGTTCTGCTCCAGGCGGATCGTCTGCGCGTCGGCGAAGTCGCGCAGGAATTTCTGCATGTTCTCGACCTTGGCCCCGCGCCAGCCGTAGATCGACTGGTCGTCGTCGCCGACCACGAACACGTGGCCGCTCTCGCCGGCGAGCACACGGATGAAGGCGTACTGGATCGCGTTGGTGTCCTGGAACTCGTCGACCAGGATCTCGCGAAAGCGGTGGCGGTAATGCGCGAGCAGCGCCGGGTTGTCGCGCAGCAGTTCGTGCGCGCGCAGCAGCAGTTCGGCGAAGTCGACCAGGCCGGCGCGGTCGCAACGCTCCTGGTAGAGCGCATACGCGCGATGCATCACGTCCAGCCAGTCGTCGTTGCGCTCGGGCTGGATGTGCTGCGGACGCCTTCCCTCGTCCTTCTGCGCGTTGATCCACCACACGATCTGCCGCGGCGGGAAGCGCGTGTCGTCCAGCTCCAGCTGCTGCACCACGCGCTTGACCAGGCGCAGCTGGTCGTCGCTGTCGAGCACCTGGAAGCCTTCCGGCAATTTCGCTTCCTGCCAGTGCAGGCGCAGCAGGCGGTGGGCGATGCCGTGGAAGGTGCCGATCCACATGCCGCGCGCGCCGTGGCGCAGCAGGTGCTCGGCGCGCGCGCGCATCTCGCCGGCGGCCTTGTTGGTGAAGGTCACCGCGAGGATGCCGTGCGGCGGCACGCCGAAGACCTCGTTGAGCCAGGCGATGCGATGGGTGAGCACGCGGGTCTTGCCGGAACCGGCGCCCGCGAGAACGAGATAGTGGCCCGGCGGTGCGCTCACGGCCTCGCGCTGGGCGGGGTTGAGCGCGTCGAGCAAATGCGAAACATCCATCCACGCATTCTACCGGCGGCGCGTGTCGCAGGCTGAGAAAGGCCGGCTTCACGCGCGGCGCGGCACAGTGGCGGCGACGGGCGACGCGTCCGCTGCACGGTCAGGCCGATGTCCCATGCACTGCGCAGGCTGCTGATTCCGGTGCTGCTCCGGCGGCTGTCCTGCGCGCTCGTGACGGGGTTCCTGCTATGCCGGGCCTTGCCGCTCGCCGCGGCCGACGACACCAGCGCCACGCTGCGGCTCGACGGCGATGAGTTGCGCGACGGCGACCGCACCCTGCATCTGCGGATATCGCCGGACATCGACGAAGCGCGTGCGCGGATGCTGCGCCAGTGGCTGACCGAAACCGCGCGGGCCACGCTCACCGCCTACGGCCGCTTCCCGCTGCAGGACGCGACGGTGCGCGTCAGCGAAACCGACCGCGGCGGCAGCAGTCCGGTGCCGTGGGGCCAGACGCTGCGGCGGCGCCAGGTCGCCGTGCTGCTGTACGTGCGCCCGGATGCCGGCCTGGACGAACTGCGCGCGGACTGGACCGCGGTGCACGAACTCTCGCACCTGTTCCATCCCTATCTGGGCGACGAAGGCCGCTGGCTGGCCGAGGGCCTGGCGAGCTACTACCAGAACGTGCTGCGCGCCCGCGGCGGATTGCTCGACGCGGCGGAAGCCTGGCGCCGCCTGGACGCCGGTTTCGGTCGCGGCCGGCGCGAGCACAGCGGGATGCGCCTGGATGCGCTCTCCGCGAGTCGCCACGGCACCATGCGCGTGTACTGGGCCGGCGCGGCCTACTGGCTGGAGCTCGATCTGGCACTGCGCGCGCGTGGCAGCAGCCTCGATGCCGTGCTCGCGCGTTATGCCGATTGCTGCCTGCGCGGCACCAGCGAGGTCGCGCCGGC
This sequence comes from Lysobacter yangpyeongensis, assembly GCF_042655745.1. Classification (NCBI taxonomy): domain Bacteria; kingdom Pseudomonadati; phylum Pseudomonadota; class Gammaproteobacteria; order Lysobacterales; family Lysobacteraceae; genus Lysobacter; species Lysobacter yangpyeongensis. The sequence goes on from NZ_JBHSNM010000002.1 coordinate 670,846, forward strand.
GGATTTCGTCGCGCAGCTGGACCGGATCGCGGGCGGCGATGCCTTCACGCGCACGTTCCGCCGCTACGCGGCATCGCGGGAATTCCCGTCGCTGGCCGCCGCGTACGCGCGCCTGGGCCTCAGCGGCAGCGGCCGCGACCTGCGCTTCTCCGATCGCGCCGACGCACGACGCCTGCGCGCGGCGGTGATGGGCCGGCGCTGAGCGCGGAGGGTTCCCGTGCGTCAGTGCGCGTGGGCGTGTTCGCGCCGGCTGGTAGTGCCGGTCATCAGCTTGTCGGTGTAGGCGATGCCGATGGCCGAAAGAATGAACAGGCCATGGATGATGGTCTGCCACATCACACCGGTCGCGGTGACGTTGGTGCAGGCCTTGAGCGTCTTCGCACCGGCGTCGATCAGCGGCTGCATCGCCTTGACCGCCTCGATGCCGGCGGCCGAGCTGCACAGCGGCAGGCCGTCGACCATCCCGACTTCGATGAAGCTCTTGAGCAGGTGGATCGAGGAGATGCCGATGATCGCCATCGCCAGCTTCACCTTCAGCACGCTGGCGTTGACGTGGCTGAGCCACTCGGGCTGGTCGGGATGGCCTTCCAGGCGCAGGCGCGACACGAAGGTCTCGTAACCGCCGACGATCACCATCATCAGCAGGTTGGAAATCATCACCACGTCGATCAGGCCGAGCACGATGAGCATGATGTCCTGCTCGCCGAGCCGCGGCGTCTCGTGGATGAGATGCCACAGTTCCTTGCCGAACAGGAACACGTAGACCGCCTGCGCGACGATCAGCCCCAGGTACAGCGGCAGCTGCAGCCAGCGCGAGGAGAAGATCAGCGCGGGCAGGGGATTGAGCTTGACTTCGGAGCGGACGTCGGACATCGGAACGGGGCGAAAAACCGGGGGATCGCAGGGTAACGGCGGCGGGTGGGGCTGCCAAGTCGACGATCGCTGCTTCGGCGCAACCGGTCCCTGCACGCATCGAGGGAATGCCGGCAGGCAACGCCATTCGCAATGGAATCGTGCGTCCGGGCCGCCCCAGCCTATGGGCCGTCGATCGCGACGCCGGGCAGTTCCAGCACGTAGTCGGGACCCATCAGCAGCGAAGGCGTGTAATAGCCGCCCGCGGGCGCGGGATTGTCGAGGAAGCACTGCACGATGCCCAGCGCGGCGGTCACCGTCAGCGCATAGCCGTTCGGCGTGACCATGCGCCGCACCTGCGCGCGGCCGTTGCCGCGCACTTCGCCCCAGAAATACGCCTGCGTGGCGTCGCGGGTTTGCGCATCCGGTCCTTTCACGCGGCGCTCGACGCGGCGTTGCAGCCAGCGCTGCACCGGCTTCAGTCGCAGTACCGGTCCGAGCCTGCGCAGGCGCCGCACGCGCGCGATCGTCTTCGGCGAAGCCGTGGTGTAGACCTCGATGTCGGGGATGCCGGTGCTGACGTACGCCGTGTACACGTCGCCCCAGGGAATCGTCATCGCCATCCGGTCGGCGCCGTCGCGTGTGAACGTGCGCGTCTTCCAAGCCAGCGGCACGCGCCGGAGCGCGCCGCCCTCGCGCACGCGGCCGCCGCTGCCGAGTCCTTCCACGCTGGTCTTCGCCGTGCCCGGACTGAAGCCGCCGCCCGCATCGAAGCCCAGCACCAGCGAGGTCGCCCACGGACAGTCGCGATGCAGTTGCGCGGCCAGGCAGTCGCTGGGCACGACGTCGAAGCCGACGCCGGGCGTGACCACGATGCCGGCTTCCTGCGCGCGCGCGTGCTGCGCGTGGCAGTGCGCGAACACGTCGATCTCACCGGTGATGTCCAGGTAATGCGTGCGCGTGGCCAGGCAGCCTTCGAGCATCGGCGCGCTGGTGGCGGAGAACGGGCCGGCGCAATGCAGCACCAGGTCGATGCCGCGCAGGCCTTCTTCCACCGCGCCGGGCACATCGAGCGTGAACTGGCGCCAGCGCAGGCCCAGCTCTTCTGCGAGCGCGCGCACGGCCGCTTCGCTGCGTCCGGCGAGCACCGGTTGCAGGCCGCGCCGGACGGCCTCGGCCGCGATCAGGCGGCCGGTGTAGCCGTTGGCGCCGTAGATCATCCAATGCATGGGGAACTCCGCGTTCTGGTGGTGCCGTTCCGGTCGCGTTGGCCGGCTTGTCTGCCTCCCTTTCGTCGCAGGCGAAGGGGAGGGTCGGGGTGGGGTCGAGCGTCGCAGGGGCGAGTGCCTTTGCTGTTGCTGTTCCGAGAAGCAAGAGCAGGAGCAAAAGCAAAGGCAAAAGCACCCCTCCCCGACCCTCCCCTTCGCCTTTGCCGAAAGGGAGGGGGAAGAGCGCAAGCCGCTTCACTTCACGAAACTTCACGAAGCATGCGCACTGCCGGAGCAACCGCTGCCCCTAGAATCGCCCATCCTACCCGTCGACCGGAGCCGCATCCCGATGCGCTGGCCCGCTTTCCTTATCGCCGTCACATTCGCCATGAGTGCCCACGCCCAAACCTCTCCGACCGCCGCGATGCCGCAGAAGCTCACGCTCGAGGCGATCGCCGGCGACGCGCCGCTGTCCGGGCCGAGCCTGGAGAAGCCGCAGATCGCGCCCGACGGCAGCCGCGTGACCTTCCTGCGCGGCAAGGCCGATAACCGGAATCGTCTCGACCTGTGGGCCTACGACGTCGCCGGCGGCACCACGCAGCTGCTGGTCGACAGCAACGACGTCCTGCCCGGCGAGGAAGTGCTCAGCGACGCGGAGAAGGCGCGCCGCGAACGCGCGCGCACCGCCGCGCTCAGCGGCATCATCGAGTACCAGTGGGCGCCCGACGCGAAGTCGCTGCTGTTCCCGCTCGGCGGCGAGCTGTATCTGTACGACCTGAACAAGACCGGCAAGGCCGCGGTGCGCCAGCTCACGCACGGCGAAGGCTTCGCCATCGATCCGAAGATCTCGCCGAAGGGCGGCTTCGTCAGCTTCATCCGCGCGCGCAACCTGTGGGTGATCGATCTGGCCTCGGGCAGGCAGATCCAGCTGACCCACGACGGCAGCGACGTGATCGGCAACGGCGTGCCCGAGTTCGTCGCCGACGAGGAAATGGACCGCCACACCGGCTACTGGTGGGCGCCGGACGACTCGGCGATCGCCTTCGCCCGCATCGACGAATCGCCGGTGCCGGTACAGAAGCGCTACGAGGTCTATCCCGATCGCACCGAAGTCGTCGAGCAGCGCTATCCCGCCGCCGGCGATCGCAACGTGTTGGTGAGCCTGCGCGTGGCCGACATGACGTCGCTCGGTCGCCCCGTTGCGACCAGCGCGCACGCGATCGACACGCGGCGCGGCCCGCAGACCGTGCGCCTGCAGGAGCGCATGACGCCGGTCGCCATCCGCACCGTGGACCTGGGCGCGAACCCGGACATCTACCTCGCCCGCGTCGACTGGCGCGATCCGCGCCATCTCGCCTTCCAGCGCCAGTCGCGCGACCAGAAGCGCCTGGAGCTGATCGAAGCCGACCTCGATTCCGGCGCACAGCGCACGCTCGTCACCGAGACCAGCGCGACCTGGGTGCCCTTGCACAAGGACCTGCGCTTCCTGCGCGACGGCCGCGTGCTGTGGAGTTCCGAGCGCAGCGGCTTCCAGCATCTGTACGTGATCGACGCCAAGGGCACGGCGACTGCCCTGACCGCGGGCGCGTGGCCGGTCGACGAGGTGCTCGCGGTCGACGAGGCCGCCGGCTTCGTCTACTTCGCCGCGGGCAAGGACTCGCCGCTGGACGTGCAGGTGTACCGTGTGCCGCTGGCCGGTGGCGCCATCGAACGGCTGTCGAAGCCGGACGGCATCCACCACGCGAGCTTCGCGAAGAACGCGAGCGTCTACGTCGACAACTGGTCCACGCCGGACACGCCGCCGCAGCTGCAGCTGTTCCGCAACGACGGCACGCTGCTCGCGACCCTGCTCGCGAACGACATCGACGACCCGAAGCATCCCTACGCGAAGTACCGTGCCGCGCACCTGCCGCAGGAGTTCGGCACGCTCACCGCCGCCGACGGCAGCACGACGCTGCATTACAGCCTGATCAAGCCCGCCGGCTTCGATCCGGGGAAGAAGTATCCGGTCGTCGTCTACGTCTACGGCGGCCCGGCCACGCAGACGGTGATGCGCAGCTGGCCCGGTCGCGGCGACCACTGGTTCAACCAGTACCTGGCGCAGCAGGGTTTCGTGGTGTTCACGCTGGACAACCGCGGCACGCCGCGTCGCGGCGCGGCCTTCGGCGGTGCGCTGTACGGCCGCCAGGGCACGGTGGAAGTGGCCGACCAGCTGCAGGGCGTGAAGTGGCTGAAGGCGCAGCCGTGGGTCGACGCGCAGCACATCGGCGTGCACGGCTGGTCCAACGGCGGCTACATGACGCTGATGCTGCTGGCGAAGGCATCGGATCAGTACGCCTGCGGCATCGCCGGCGCGCCGGTCACCGACTGGGGCCTGTACGACACGCACTACACCGAGCGCTACATGAACCTGCCCGCGGCCAATGCCGACGGCTACCGCGAGGCGCGCGTGCTGCAGCACATCGACGGCTTGCGCTCGCCACTGCTGCTGATCCACGGCATGGCCGACGACAACGTGCTGTTCACCAACTCCACATCGCTGATGAGCGCATTGCAGAAGCGCGGTCAGCCGTTCGAGCTGATGACCTATCCCGGCGCGAAACACGGCTTGAAGGGCGCCGACCTGCTGCACCGGCTGCGACTGAGCGCGGCCTTCTTCACGCGCTGCCTGAAACCGTCTCCCTAAGGTCGTGCCCTGCCGGCGCGGGCCGGCGCACTGGCGTCACGGCGTGGTACGGGCTTAGTCTGCGGTGTCCGCAGTTCCGTACCAACGCCGTGTAACCCAGGAAGGGGCACGATGCAGGGAGCGGTGACAACAGGCCACGGCAGGTGGCGATATGGGGTCTGGAGCGCCGGTTTCGCCCTGGCGCTGGTGGCGGTTTCCCTGCTGGTCGTGCAGGCCTACCGCATGGCGCAACGCGCCGATGCCATCCGCGCGGTCGTCGAACACGCCAGCCAGGTCCTCAGCGGCGCGCAGGCGCTGGAAACCCTCGCCGCCCGCATGGAGGCCGACCAGCGTGGCCTGCTGATCAGCGGCGCCCCCGCGCTGGAGCGCGCACGCGACGCCGAATACACCCAGGCCGTGGCGGTGCTGGCCCGGCTGCGCACCCTCGCCCGCCACGACCCCGCGCAACGCCGGCGCGTGGACGCTGCCGGCGCGGCGCTGGCACGACGCCACGCGCGCATGCAGGCCACCACCCGCATCGCCCGCACGCAGGGCCTGGCCGCCGCGCGCGCGATCTTCGACCCCTACGCCGAACGCGGTTTCGAGCCCATCCGCGCGACGCTCGCCGGCCTGCGCGACACCGAGCAGCAACGCCTCGCCCGCTTCACCGCGGCGGCCGGCACCAGCGCGCGCCGCTTCAACGGCGTCATGGCGCTGGGCGGGTTCCTCGCCGTCGCGTTCCTCCTCGTCAGCTGCGCGGCGCTGTGGCAGCAGTTCCGGCGCGGCGCCGCGCTGCGCACGGCGCTCGAACGCTCCAACGCGCTCAAGCGCGCCGTGCTGGAGAACGCGGGCCTGATGGTGATCGCCACCGATGCCGAGGGCGTGATCACGCTGTTCAACCATGCGGCGCGGGACGCGCTCGGGTACGCACCTGAGGAGCTGGTCGGGCGTTGTTCCCCGGAGATCTTCCACCGGCCCGCCGAAGTCGAGGCGCGCGCCGCGGCGCTGTCGGCCGAATTGGGTACGCCGGTGCAACCCGGCTTCGAAGCCTTCGTCGCCCGGGCCCGGCGCGGCGCCACGGACGTCGACCGCTGGACCTACGTGCGCCGCGACGGCAGCACCCTGCGCGTGCAACTGGCGGTCTCGACGGTGCGCGACCCCGCCGGCGAACTGCTCGGCTTCGTCGGCCTCGCCCACGACGTCACCGCCACCGAACAGGCGCACGAACGCCTGCTGCTCAGCGAGCAGCGCGTGCGCACGATCATCGAAACCGCCTCCGACGCCTTCATCGCCATCGACGGCGACGGCCGCATCGAGGACTGGAACGCGCAGGCCGAGCGCATGTTCGGCTGGACCCGCGCCGAAGCGCTGGGGCAGCAGTTGTCCGATCTGGTGATTCCGCCGCGCTACCGCGAGGCGCATCTCATCGGCCTGCAGCGCTGCCTCGCCGGCGGCGAGGCCCGGGTGCTCAACCGCCGCATCGAGATCAGCGCGCTCGACCGCAGCGACCGCGAGTTTCCGATCGAACTGACCATCTGGCCGACGCAATCGGCGTCGCGTACCCGCTTCAACGCCTTCATCCAGGACATCACCGAGCGCAAGGCCGCGCAGGACGCGATCCGCAAGCTCAACGGCGAACTCGCCGCGCAGGCGCGCCAGCTCGCCGACGCCAATCGCGAGCTGGAAAGCTTCAGCTACAGCGTCTCGCACGACCTGCGCGCGCCGCTGCGCCACATGGGCGGGTACGCGCAGATGCTGCGCGAGGAAGCGGGCGATGTCCTTGACGCCTCGCTGCTGCGCTATGTCGACGAGATCTCAGCCAGTGCGCGGCGCATGGGCGCGCTGATCGACGACCTGCTGGCGTTCTCCCGGCTCAGCCGTCAGGTGCTGACGCCGATCCGGGTCGACATGAACGCAGTGATCAACGACGCGCTCGGCGACGCCGACCTGACGCATAACCCGCAGGTCCGCATCGACGTCTCCAGCCTGCCGCACGCGCACGGCGATCCGGTGCTGCTGCGCCAGGTGTGGAGCAACCTGCTCTCCAACGCGGTCAAGTACAGCGCGCCACGCGGCGCGCAGGCGCTGGTCCGCATCGAAGGCGAGTGCGACGACGACGTCGTCCGCTATCGCGTGCGCGACAACGGCGTCGGCTTCGATCCGCGCTACGCCGGCAAGCTGTTCGGCGTGTTCCAGCGCCTGCATTCCCAGGACGAATTCGAAGGCACCGGCGTCGGCCTGGCGATCGTGCAGCGGATCGTGGCGCGTCATCGCGGCCAGGTCCGGGCCCGGTCCGAGCCGGGCCACGGCGCCGAATTCGTCTTCGAACTTCCCACTGCAGCCCCGGAGGAAACCAGCGCATGAACGGATATCAGCAGGTCGAGATCCTGTTGGTGGAGGATTCCTCCGCCGACGCCGAGATGACCCTGCGCACGCTCAAGCGCCGCGGCATCGCCAACAGCGTGGAGTGGGTCCGCGATGGCGTCGAGGCGCTGGACTGGATCCACTGCCGCAACGCCTATGCCGATCGGCCCAATGGCCATCCCAAGCTCGTCCTGCTGGACCTGAAGATGCCGCGGATGGACGGGCTGCAGCTGCTGGAAGTGATGAAGGGCGACGAGTTCACCCGGTCGATACCGGTGGTGATGATGACGTCCTCGCGCGAGGAGGGCGACCTGCTGGCCAGCTACGGACTGGGCGTCAACAGCTACGTGGTCAAGCCGGTGGACTTCGCCGAGTTCGCCGAGCGCATCGCCCAGATCGGCATGTACTGGATGATCGCGAACCAGACCCCCGGCACGCCATGACCATTCCCTGCCCGCTCAAGGTCCTGCTCGTCGAGGATTCCTCGGCCGACGCCGAGCTGATCGCGCACATCCTGCGCAAGCTCGGCACGGAGGTGGAATTCCGCCGGGTGGACAACGCCTTCAAGCTGCGTGCGACCATCGCGGAGTTCGCGCCGCACGTCATCCTCAGCGATTTCACCATGCCCGGTTTCAGCGGGCACGACGCGCTGGAAGTGGTGAGCGAGGTCGCTCCCGAAGTGCCGTTCGTGTTCGTCTCCAACACCATCGGCGAGGACGTCGCGATCGAAGCCCTGCAGCGCGGCGCGGCCGACTACGTGCTCAAGGACAACCTGCGCCGGTTGCCGCCGGCGGTCGAGCGCGCCTTGCGCACCGCGCAGGAGCGCAACGAGCGCGAGCGGATGGAACGCGCCCTGCGCGAAAGCGAGGAGCGTTACCGCAGCATCGTCGAGAGCAGCCAGGACTGGATCTGGGAAACCGACCGCGACGGACGGCTCAGCTACAGCAACGGCGCGGTGGAACGGGTCCTCGGCCACGACGCGGCGAGCATCGGCGGGCGGCCGTGGGCGACGCTGCTGCACGCCGACGACCGCGGCCTTGCCGACGCGCTGATGCGCGAGGCCGACGCCGCCGCGCCCTGGCAGGACCTGCGCCTGCGCTTCGTGCACCGCGACGGCAGCGTGCGCGTGCTGGAAAGCACCGGCATGCCGCTGCGCGACGGCGAAGGCCACACCATCGGCTTCCGCGGGCTCAACCACGACGTCACCGCGCACCTCGCGCAGGAGAGCCGCATCCAGCACCTGGCGCGGCTGCACGCGGTGCTCAGCGCGCTGGGCAATGCGGTGCTGCGTGCCGGCACGCGCCAGGGCGTGCTCGACGCGGCGTGCCGGGTCGCAGTGGAACAGGGCGGATTCCTCGGCGCGTGCATCCGCCAGCTGGGCGATGCCGAAGCCAGCATCGTCAGCTCCTACGGCGACGACCGCGCGCTCGACGCGGTGCTCGCGGTCAGCCGGCGCGCACGCGCCATGCCGGATGCCGCGCAGTGGGCGCCGGCGCTGCGCGCGCTGAACTTCAGCGCGGCCACGATCGTGTCCGACCTGGCCACCGACACGCGGATTCCCGCCTGGGCGCGCCAAGACTGGCAGGCCGGCGGCATCCACGCGCAGGCGGTGCTGCCCGTGGGTGCGCCGCCGTGGGCCGCGATCGGCCTGTACGCGGGCGAGGCGCAGCGCTTCGGCGAAGAGGAGATCGCGCTGTTCGAGCGCCTCGCGGACGAAATCGACTTTGCGGTCCAGTTCATCTCCAAGAGCGAGCAGCTCGAATACCTCGCCTACCACAATCCCGTCAGCGGCCTGCCCAACCGTGCCGCATTCCAGAAACGCCTGCGCGAACGGCTGAAGCAGGGGCCGATGATGGTGGCCCTGACCGACGTCGACCGCTTCGCCGCGATCAACGAATCGCATGGCCGCGCCTTCGGCGACGCGCTGCTGCGCGAGCTCGGCCGCCGCCTGTGCGAGCGCATGGGCGAGGAGGCGCTGGTGGCGCACCTGGAGGCGGATACGTTTGCGGTCGCCTGCAGCCCGGCCGGCGGCACCGAGGACGAGGCGGCGCGGCTGGACGACCTGCTGCAGGCGATCCACCACGAGCCGTTCGCCATCGACGGCCGCGAAGTGCGCATCGAGCTGCGCGCGGGCTTCGTGCTCACGCAGGCGGGCGAGGATCCCGAAGCGCTCGAGCACCACGCCGCCGCCGCGCTGCTGGAGGGCGAGCGCCGCAAGCTGCGCACCTACGCCTTCGGCGACGAACTGCGCGGCCGCGCCAGCCGCCGCCTCGAGCTCGAACATGAGTTGCGCGCGGCCATCGAGGAGGAGCAGTTCGAGCTGTTCTACCAGCCGAAGTTCAACACCGCCACGCAGAACCTGATCGGCGCCGAAGCGCTGATCCGCTGGCGCCATCCCGAACGCGGCCTGCTCGCGCCCGGCGAATTCATCAGCGTGCTGGAAGAGAGCACGCTGATCGTGCAGGCGGGCCACTGGGCCATGCGCAAGGCGCTGCACACCGCCCTGCAATGGCGCGAGTGGCACCCGGGCTTCCGCATCGCGGTCAACGTGTCCGCGCAGGAACTGCACCACAGCGGCTTCCTCGACGGCTGCCGCGGTCTACTGTTGCCCCATGTCGCCGACCAGCCGCTCGACATCGAGATCACCGAGAGCGTGCTGGTCGACGACATCGAACACAGCATGCACGTGCTCGATGCCCTGCGCGATCTCGGTTGTCGCGTGTCGATCGACGACTTCGGCACCGGCTACTCCTCGCTCAACTACCTCGCGCGGCTGCCCTCGGACGAGATCAAGATCGACCGTTCGTTCATCGCCCTGATCACCGAAAGCCCGGAGACGATGGCACTGGTGACCAACATCATCGGCCTGGCGCACTCTCTCTCGCTCAAGGTCGTCGCCGAAGGCGTCGAAGAACACGAGCAGGCCAAGCTGTTGCGCCTGCTGCGTTGCGACGTGCTGCAGGGCTATCTCCTCGGCCGGCCGATGTCGGCGGAGGCGTTCGAAAGCGCACTGCTCGCCGGCACCGCTCAGGAGACGTGACATCAGGTGGCGTGACCTTTGGCGCTGGCGGTGCCTGCCGGCGTTGGGCGACGTTGCCCCTCCCCAACCCCCGAGTCCACGCACGAATGAAAACCCTGACCCTGGCCATATCCCTCGCATTGCTCGCCCCCGTTGCCGCCACGGCGAATGCGGCGCCGGCGACGAAGACCGCCGCACCTGTCGCCAAACCCGCGCCCGCCTGGGTCGCCAAGAGCAACGCCTACACGCAGATCCTCATCCTCGCGCAGGCGCCGTTCCAGCCGGAGCAGGTCTCGTTCTTCGGCGTGCCCGGCTTCGACGACAAGGTGTTCGACTTCGGTCCCGGCTATGCGAAGCGTTTCCGCGACGCGACGGCGAAGGCCAAGGCCGAGCTCGTCGCGAAGTCGGCGACGGAAACCGATCCGAACGTGAAGCAGGACATCTCGATCCTGCTGCAGGCCGCCGACGACCAGATCAAGGCGAGCGAAGTGAACGAACGTCTGGTGCGGCCGTGGCTCGACGTCGGCCAGACGGTCTTCACCGGCATCCAGTCGCTGCTCTCCGACCAGACGCCGCAGGACCGCCGCGCCAAGGCCGTGCTGCGCCTGCAGCGTTACGCGGGCCTCGCGCCCGGCTCGACGGCGCTGGCGGAACTGGCGCGCCAGCGCTACGACGAACGCAGCGACAAGGGCCTGCTGCAGCCGACGCAGATCGAGGTGCAGCAGGCCATCGACAACACCGAGACCTACCGCAAGGGCATCCGCGACCTGTTCGGCAAGTACAGGCTCGACGGCGAAGCGGCCGCCGCGCTCGACGCGTTCGACAGGCAACTGGCCGATTACGCCGCGTGGGCGAAGTCGACGGTGCTGCCGACCGCGCGCACCGACTACAAGCTGCCCGACGAACTCTATGCGCTGCAGCTGAAGGGCTACGGCATCGACATCGACCCGCGCGTGCTGATCGAACGCGCGCAGCTGGAGTTCATGGAAACCCGCAACGCCATGCAGCAGATCGCGCCGCTGGTGGCCAAGGCCAAGGGCCTGAAGTCGACCGACTACGTCGACGTGATCCGGGAACTGAAGTACCCGCAGTTCAAGGACGACGAGGTCGAGCCGCATTACCGCAACATCGTGATGCCCGAACTCGATCGCCTGATCGCCGCCAACAAGGTGGTCGCGCTGCCGCAGCGGCCGATGCAGATGCGTCTGGGCACGCCGGCCGAGAACGCCGCGCAGTCCGCGCCGCACTTCCTGCCGGCGCCGCTGGTGGGCAACACGGGCCAGCAGGGCGTGTTCGTGCTCCCGCTGGGCAACCCGAACGCCGGCGCCGACGGCATCTACGACGACTTCAACTACCCGGCCGGCGCGTGGACGCTGACCGCGCACGAAGGCCGCCCCGGCCACGAGCTGCAGTTCACCGCGATGGTCGAACGCGGCGTGTCGCTGGCGCGCACGCTGTATGCGTTCAACTCGGTCAACGTCGAAGGCTGGGCGCTGTACGCGGAAGCCGAGATGGTTCCGTACGAACCGCTCGAGGGCCAGCTGATCGCGCTGCAGTTCCGCCTGCTGCGCGCAGCGCGCGCGATGCTCGATCCCATGATCAATCTGGGCCTGACCGACCGCGACACGGTGATGCGCGTGCTCACCGAGGAAGCGGGGTTCTCGAAGGCGATGGCGAAGCAGGAAGTGGACCGCTACTCGGTGAATTCGCCGGGCCAGGCGGGCAGCTACTTCTACGGCTACTCGCGGATCATGCAGCTGCGCGCGGAGACCGAGCTCGCGCTCGGCGACCGCTTCGACCGCAAGGCGTTCAACGACTTCCTGCTCGACCAGGGCCTGCTGCCGCCGGCGCTGCTGGCCAAGGCGGTGCGCGAGGTGTTCGTGCCGGCGCAGAAGCAGAAGGCGAAGTGACGGGACGCCGGCGCGTCGGTAGTAGCGGCGCGCCGGACGTGATCGTGCTGCGGAAGGCGGGCTTCGGCCCGCCTTTTGCATTTGGGCGTTGTTGCGAACACGAGCATGTCGGCGCGGGACACGTCGCGATCGACGACGGCGGGCCGGTGCCCACCCTACGAATATCAACCCGCCTGTCCGGGACAGTCGCGATCGACGGCGGGCCAGGGCTCTTACGTCATCCTTCAAGCGGGGGGCCAGCGTCGCAAGGCCCCTGCGTTGTTCTTACGTAACCCGCGCGAGCATCCGCTGGTGGCGCAGCAACCGCGCCCAGCGCGTGCCGACGTCGATCCAGCACACGTACGCCGCTTCGCCCGCAATGCGCCACCACGTGGCGGGGCCCGGCGGCAGGGTCGCTTCCGCCGCGCACAGTTCCCAGTCGAAACCGAGCTGTCGCGCGAACAGCGCGCAGCGCGCCAGGTGGTAACGATTGCTGAGCAGGGTCACCCGCGTGCGCACGCCATCGCCGAGCAGCGCGCGAGCGTTGCGCAGGTTCTGCAGGGTGTCGCGCGATTGCGATTCCAGCCGCAGCGGCACGTGGCGGGCGAGGCCGCGTTCGTACAGCGCGTCGCGCGCGATTTCCGCCTCGCTGCGCTCGCCGCGGGCGCCACCGCCGAGCAGGACCAGGCTGCGCCGAGGCGCCCGCTGCCACAGCCACACGGTGCGGTCCAGGCGGGCGGCGAAGTCGCGGTCGATGCGGCCGCGCGGCGCGTTCTTGCCGAACAGCAGCACGCACTCGCCCTGTTCCGGCTCGCACGGCGCGCGGCGCGCCACGCGCCAGACGTGGACGAGGTAGCCCAGGTACACCAGGCCCGCGCTCAGCACGCAGGCGGCCAGCGCGACCACACCGGCATGCAGCACGTCGCGATCGATCGCGAGCGACAGGCGGTGGGCGATGCGGCTGGTCATGTCCGGCGGGGTGTCGGGCGAGCGGCACAGGATAAGCGGCACAGGAGGAATCGGCGCGCTGGCTATACTCCCGCGCCTGCCCCCGAGGAGTCCCGCGTGTCGCCGATGTCGTCGCATGTCCGTCCGTCGCCGATGGCGCCGCTGGCGATCCGCGCGTACACCGCCACCACGGCACTGGGCCGCGGCCGCGAGGCGCAGCGCCGGGCGCTGCGCGAGCGCCGCGGCGGCCTGCGCCGCAACGACCTGCCGGTGCTGGCGCCGGACCAGGCGCCGCTGGACTGCTGGATCGGCCGCGTCGCGGGCCTCGAGGAACTGGCGCTGCCGGCGGAGCTGGCGCGGTGGGAATGCCGCAACAACCGCCTGGCCTGGCTCGCCCTGCAGCAGGACGGCCTGCGCGCGGCGATCGACGCCGCCGTCGCCCGCCACGGCGCCGCGCGCGTCGCCGTGGTGATCGGCACGTCCACCGCCAGCATCGCCGCCACCGAGGAAGGCTATGCCCGGCTCGAGGACGGCGCGATGCCGGCGGACCTGCGCCGGCCGCTGATCCACACCCCGCATTCGCCGGGCGTCTTCGTGCAGGCCGCGACCGGCTTGCGCGGCCCCTGCGTCACCATCGCCACCGCCTGCTCGTCGAGCGCGAAGGTGTTCGCGCAGGCCGCGCGCCTGATCGAGGCGGACCTGTGCGATGCCGCGCTGGTCGGCGGCATCGACACGCTGTGCGGCAGCGTTCTGTTCGGTTTCAATTCGCTGCAGCTGGTCTCGCCCGAGCCGTGCCGGCCGTTCGACGCGGCGCGCACCGGCCTGTCGCTGGGCGAAGCCGGCGGTTACGCGCTGCTGGAACGCGCCACCGCGGACGATGCGCTGCTGCTGCGCGGCTACGGCGAATCCAGCGACGCCCACCACATGTCCACGCCGCACCCGCAGGGCCTGGGCGCGCAACTGGCGATGCGCGACGCGCTCGCCCGCGCGGGCCTGCCACCGGAACAGGTCGACTACCTCAACCTGCACGGCACCGCGACGCCAGCCAACGATTCGGTCGAAGCGCTCGCGGTGGCGGCGCTGTTCCCCGATTCGCTGCACGCCAGTTCCACCAAGGGCTGGACCGGGCACACCCTCGGCGCCGCGGGCATCGTCGAGTCGGTGTTCGCGCTGCTCGCGCTCGAACACGGCGAACTGCCCGGCATCCTCAACAGCACCACGCCCGATCCGGCCTGCGGCCCGCAGATCCGTTTCGAGGCCGCGCAACGCACGATCGGCAACGCGATGAACAATTCCTTCGGCTTCGGTGGCAACAACTGCTCGCTCGTGTTCGGTCGCGCATGAAGCCGCTGCACGCCACCGTCGAAGGGATCGGCTTCTGGGCCCCCGGTTTGCCGTCGTGGGAAGCGGCCGTCGCGTTCGTCCGCGAGGGCGCGCTGGTCGCCGACGCACCCGCGCGGCCGTCGCCGCAGCTGCTCGCGCCCAATGAACGCCGCCGCGCGCCGGAAACCGTCGCCGTTGCGCTCGAGGTCGCCCTCGCCGCCTGCGCCGCGGCGGGACGCGAACCGGTCGCACTGCCGTCGGTGTTCGCCTCCACCCACGGCGACCTGGCCATCACCGACTACATGTGCGCGACGCTCGCCAGCGATCCGCGCAGCATCTCGCCCACCCGCTTCCACAACTCGGTGCACAACGCCGCCGCCGGCTACTGGACGATCGGTACCGGCGCGATGCAGCCGGCCACCGCGATCAGCGCCTACGACGCGAGCTTCGCCCAGGGCCTGATCGAAGCCCTCGCGCAACTCGTCGCCGGCGCCGAGGCGGTGCTGCTGGTGGCCTACGACAGCCAGGCGACCGGTCCCGTCGCCGGCGTTTCGCCCAGCCGCGGCCTGCTCGGTGGCGCGCTGGTGCTGTCGCGCCACGAGTGCGCGGGTGCGCCGGTGCTGGAAGCCGCATTGCACGACCACGAAACCGCTGCGGAAGCGGCCGGTCCGCTCGCCCGCCATGCCGCCGGCAATGCGATGGCACCGATGCTGCCGCTGTTCGATGCACTCGCCCGCAACGGCGGGCGTGGTATCCACGATGCCGCCACTCTCCCCGCCGGCCCCGGCCGCGCTCTCACCGTCAGGATCCGCTGGTGATCGACAGGAACGACGTCCACATCGTGATTCCCGCCCTCAACGAAGCGCTGCGCATCCGCGGCGTGGTCGAGGGCGCGCTGCGCGAATGCCCGAACGTCATCGTGGTCGACGACGGCTCCGATGACGGCACCGGCGAGCGCATCGCCGACCTGCCGGTGGTGGTGCTGCGCCACGCGCAACGCATGGGCAAGGGCGCCGCGCTGCGCGATGGTTTCGCCGAAGCGCTGCGCCGCGGCGCGCGCGGCGTGATCACCATGGACGGCGACGGCCAGCACGACGCCGCCGATATTCCGCGCCTGCTCGATGCGGCGAATGCCTATCCCAACCACATCGTGATCGGCGCGCGCCTGCGCAAGCGCGCATCACAGCCGGGCTACCGGCGCCTGGCCAACGAGTTCGGCGACTGGGGCATCTCCTGGGGCTGCGGCTTCCTCGTCGCCGACACCCAGAGCGGCCAGCGCTTCTATCCCGCCAGCGTCGCCGCGTTGCGCGACGTGCCCGGCGAGGACTTCGTGTTCGAGGCGCAGATCCTCATCACCGCATCGCGCCGGCTCGGCGTGCGCTGCGTGTCGGTGCCGATCGAATCGCGCTACCAGGGCGCCGAACCGGCGGGCCCACAGTTCCGCAAGAGCCACTTCCGCCCGTTGCGCGACCTGTACCGCATCACCTCGCACGTGGTGAAGCAGGTGTGGAACTACGGCAACGTCGTGCGCGAATACCGCACCACCCGCGCGCACCCGCCGCTGGTCCACGATCCGAGCGGCGAATTCGCCCGCGTGCCGCTGCAGCGCGCGCCGCGCGGCGCCTGAGCGCGACGCGGAGTCGAAGCGTTATTCCTCGGTGACGTAGATCGCGATGCCCTCCGCGCGTTGCTGCGCGGTGGGAATGCCCATGCCGACCGAGGCGCCGCCGTGGCGGCCGAAGCTGCCACCGCCGACGCCGAGGCTCACCGGCGAACCGGTCTGGTCGACGCCCAGCAGGATCACGCCGTTGGCGCCGAGCTTGGCCGCTTCGCGCGCGAGGCGGTCGATGGCAGAGTTGATCTGGCCCTGCGTGCCGAAGCCGACGCCGCTCTTCGCATCGAGGCGCGCAATTTCCTCGTAGTGCTTCGGCGGCACCTGGTAAACCTTGACCTGGGCCGGGTCGATGGCCGGGCGCGCCTGGCCGAGCATCACGTGGTGGGTGCTGGCGCAGGCCGCGAGGGTCAGCATGAGTACCGCTATCAGTGTGCGCATAGGGCTTTCCTCCGGCCGGACCGATGTTCCGCTTCGTCCACTGAACGCGACGTCAAGCGGGGCGCCTGTTCAGCGCCCCGCCCACAGGAATCTCAGAACTCCACTTCGCCCGCATCGGTGGTGGAACCGCCGACGCTGGCGCTGTAGTTCGCCTTCAGGTAATTGACCACCATCGCCGCCACGCGGATCAGCATGGCCTTGTCGGTGGCCCCGAACGACCATGCCGCGCCCATTTTGTTCGCGTGCTGATAGAACTCCGGCTCGGCGATGACTTCGCCCGTGCTGGCATCGCTCAGCTTGACCGTCATCAACACGGCCGATCCGCCGGCAAGACCGCCGGCAAAGAAGCGCTTGCCGCCGGTAATGAAGCGGACGTGACGGATGGTGGGCTCGATCTTCAATGCACGAGCCTCGCCTTCCACCGGTTTTGCGTTCCAATCGGCCAATACCGGCTGCAGGCGCAGGTCCAGGTTCGCCTGGATGCTCTCCTTCGCGATCTCGTTGGGTTTTTGCCCGGCATACGGAGGATCCATCGCGATAGGCGCGGCCTCGAAACGCTGGAAGCTGTCCAGTCGCATGGTCGGCGCCGGATTGGTCGCGTTCTTTGGCTCGATGTAACTGACGACCTCGCCGTCGGCGAATGCCGGCACCGAGGCAGCCACCAGGACCGCAGCCAGCACGATCCGGTTGAAAAACATGTTGCGCATAACTTCCCCTTGTTGGTACTGCGATTGTTGTAGTGCGAACCGGCCAGGCCTACCCCATTCCCCCGTTGATGCCGATCACCTGCCCGTTGATGTACCCCGCCGCATCCGAGCACAGGAACGCGACCAGCGCCGCCACTTCCTCCGGGGTGCCGGCGCGCGCCGCGGGAACCATCTGCCGGATCGCTTCCGTGGAGAAGGTGCCCTCGGTCATGCGCCCGGCGATCACGCCCGGCGCGACGACATTGGCGGTGATGCCGCGCGACGCCATCTCGCGCGCCAGCGATTTGGTCGCGCCGTGCAGTGCCGCCTTCGCCGCGGCATAGTTGGCCTGGCCGCGATTGCCGAGCACCGCGGCGACGCTGGACACGCTGACGATGCGGCCCCAGCGCGTGCGCGCCATCGGCAGCAGCAGCGGCTGGGTGACATGGAAGAAGCCGTGCAGCGACACGTCGATGACGCGCTTCCATTGCGCCTCGCTCATGCCGGCCAGCGGCGCATCGTCGTGGATGCCGGCGTTGTTGACGACGACCTGGATCGGACCCGATTCCAGCAACGCGGCGACGGCGCCCGCGCTGGCATCGGCATCGGCGACGTCGAAGGCGACCGCTTCGGCGGAACCGCCCGCCCCGCGGATTGACGCGACCACCGCATCGGCGCGCGCCACGTTGCTGTTGGCGTGCACGATCACGTGCAGGCCCGCGGCCGCCAGCTGCGTGCAGATGGCGGAACCCAGGTCGCCGCTGCCGCCGGTGACCAGCGCGCGCCGACGCGTTCCGTGCGTGCCGGTGCCGGGGTCTTTCGTCGGTATCTCGCTCATGCGGAAGCTCCCTGCAGCATCACCGCCGCACGGCCTTCGGCGAGCAGCGTGCCGGCGTGGGTGATGCGGAATGCGTACTGCTGGCTGTCGGCGGATTCGGCGAGCGCCTGCGCCTCGCATTCGAGGTCGCCGGCCAGATCATCGATACGCTCGACCTGCAGCGTCACGCCGCGCAGCGCGACCAGCACGCCCGGTCGCGCGCGCGCGCCGGTGCCGGCCGCGCGCAGGCCGCCATGCACCGCCATCGCCTGGGCGCCGTATTCGCACAGGTGCACGGCGCGCAGACGTCCGTCGCTGCGCAACGGATGCGCCGGGTCGCGGTGGTTGCGCGCGCGCAGGCGGATGGTCGCTTCGTCCCAGTCCAGCACTTCGTCCCACAGGCACATCGCGCCCTGGTGGGGAATCAGGGCCTGGATTTCATCGCGCAGAATCATGCGTGGATCGTCAGTGAGATCAGGAACTCAACGCCGTTGCATTGTCCATGCCCGTGCGTGTGGCCTCGTGCGTGTCGCGATCCGCCGGTTCGCTGCGGATGGGATGCCGCGTCACCAGCAGGGCGAGGACGAAGTTGCAGAACACACCCAGCGCCACGGTGGAGCCGATCGCGCGCAGCACCGGGATCGACGACAACGCCAGCAGCGAGAACACCAGCAGCGTGGTCAGGCTGCAGACGATGATCGCGTGCAGGGTGCGCAGCTGTTCGCCGCGGTCGTCGCCGGCGTGGTCGAAGAACAGCGCGTAGTCGAGGCCGAGGCCGGCGGCAAGGATCAGCGCGACCAGGTGGAACAGGTTGAGTTCGACGCCGCAGCCGCGCAGCACGGCCAGGATCACCAGCGTGGTCAGCGCCATCGGCGCGAGCACGCGCAGCACGCGGCGCGGGCGGCGCAGCACCACCCACACGGTGAACACCAGCAGCACGCCCGCCAGGGCCAGCGCCCACAGCACCCGCTGGCGGTACGCGGCGACCAGCGATTCGGACGCCTGCTTGAGATCGAGCAGCTGCGCGCCATGCGCGCGCGCGACGCGCGCGACGGCCGCGGGATCGCGCAGGCCGCTGAGCGAGACCAGCGCGGTGGCGTGGTCGTCGCGTTCCAGCAGCAGGCCGCCGACGGTGGCGGCCAGCGGCGTGCCCTCCAGGTCACGCGGCGTCAGCGGTCGCGCGATGCGGGCGGCTTCGACGTCGTCGACGAAACCATCGAAGGCGTCCGCGTCGAAGGCGCTGGCCGCGACCGCACCCCGGAATGCGCGCTGCAGTTCCTTGCGTTCGGGCAGGTGCGCCTGCCGCGCGCGCTGCCGGGCGCGGCTGGGCAGGTAACGCGCGGCGGAATCGAAGGCCGCGATGGCGTGCTGCGCGCGCAGCGTTGCCAGCGCGGGCTGCAGCTTCTCCAGCGCTTGCAGCGCGGCTTCGGCGTCGGGTGCTTCCAGCGCGATCACGTAACGCACGTCGGGCGCGCCGAGTTCACCGCGCAGCTGCGCGTCGCGCGCCAGCAGCGGCGCGGGCACCGGCGTGAGCCGCGACAGGTCGTTCTGCCAGAACGGGCCGGGCGCGCCCCACGCGATCGCGAGCGCGACGATGCCCAGGCCCACGCAGGCCGCGACGTGCAGGCGCGGCCAGCGCGCCTGCCGCGACCACAGCCGGGCCAGGCGGGGGGAGTCGGCGGGATCGCGCGGCTCCGGATCGAGCAGGCCGGGCAGCAGGAAGCGCGTGCTCAGCGCCGCGACGCCGAGGCCGGCGATGGTGAACACCGCCAGCTGCTCGAGCCCGTCCACGCCCGACACGAGGAAGGTGAAATAGGCTATGCACGTCGACGCGACGCCGGTGCCCAGCGTCGGCCACAGCGCGCGCGCGCTGACCCACGGCGACAGGCCGGCGCGCTGGTGCGAGAACAGGTGGATCGGATAGTCCTGCGCCACGCCGATCAGGGTGAAGCCGAACGCGACGGTGATGCCGTGCACGCCGTCGAACAGCAGCGTCACCGCCGCGAGCCCGGCCAGGCCGCCGCTCGCCAGCGGCAGGCCGCCCAGCAACGGCGCCTTCCAGCTGCGATACGCGAGCCACAGCAGGAAGATGAAGATCACCGTATCCACGCTGCCGATCCACCCGGCCTCGCGCGCGGTGCGGCCGCCGATCTCCACCGAGAACGCGCCCGGTCCGCTGACCGTCAACTGCGTACCGCTGGCGCCGCCGATCTGCGCGAACGCGGCACGGATCGCCTCGACCGCGGCCTGCTGGCCCTTCGGATCGAAACCCGCCGCCTGCGTCTCGACCGCGAGCAAGGCTTCGCGGCCGGCGCGATCGAACCAGACGCCGTGCAGGCGTCGCGGTGCGTTGGCCGGTTGCCAGGCTTCGGCGAGCTTGAGGGTTTCCAGCGTGGGATCGCGCGGCAGCAGCGGTTCGATCAGCGCCGCCGCGGGCGAGCCGAGGTCGGCGACGCGCTGCTCGAGTTCGGCGGCGAAGTACGCGCGGTCGAAGGCCTGCGTGTCCAGCGTGTCCGAGAGCAGGTAGCGGTACGGGCGCAGGCGTTCGGGGATCGCCTCGAGGCCGGTTTCGCCGCCGTTGGCGACCAGCTTGAAGATCGGCTGCGCGGCCAGCGCCTCGCGCAGGGCAATGGATTGCGTGGCGAGCGTGGGCGCGTCGCCGTGCGACAGCGCGACCAGCAGCAGGCGCGAACCGGGGCCTTCGCCGAGCTCGTCGATGAGCAGCTTCTGCGCGGGCGTTTTCGCCGCCGGCATGAACTTGCGCAGGTCGCCCGACAGCTCCAGCCGGCTGCCGACCAGCCAGCCGGCGAGCGCGAGCACGCCCAGCCACAGCAGGGCCAGGGCGATGCGTCGGCTGGCGCGCATCGGCGCTACTTCCCAGAGCACGGCCATTCCCCTGTGTCGCGAACCGCCGCGGACGCGGCTTGCTGTCCCGTTGTCCGCCGGACCTCGCTCATTGCGACTTCGCGCCGCCATAGCACAGCGCGGCGAGCGCGCCGGCGCCGGTAACGCCGGTGGCCGCGCGCGCGGCGCCCGCCAGCAGCGTGCGCTGCGCGTCGCCCTGCACGGGCTGCGTCTCGATGCAGCGCAGCTCGGCGCCGCGGCCATACAGCGTGATCGTTTCCAGCTTCTCCTGCATCGCCGGATCCTTCGGCGTGAGGGTCATCGTCCAGCGCTGGCGGGTGCCCTGCGTGTCGATCCGGTAGTGCTGCTCGAGTTGCTCGCGGTCGCCGCCGAGCAGCGCGCCGAAGCTGGTCTGCAGGCCCGCCAGTTCCGGCACGCGTGCCAGCGAGAAACGCCGCGGCGTGCGGCCGGCGCGCGCGATCACCACTTCGCCGGCGCGGATGGTGGTGGTTTCGGCGTACGGCGCGGTGACCTCGCGCACCAGCGTGTCGCGATCGGGACGGCGGTACTCGCCCTGCAGGCGCAACGGCTTCTTCAACAGGCGCGAGCCGCGCAGTTCGACGAACGAAGTGCGCGCCGGCACCGGCTGCGCCAGGCGCGCGAGGATCCAGTCGCTGTCGGCGCGCGCGGGCTCAGCCGTGGCCGCGCGCAGCGTCGTGCCGGCGGCGAGCGCGAAGATCGCCAGGGCCAGGCTGAGGGCTTTCGTCGCGGACGGCAGTCGCATCATCGGGTTGCCAGAAATCGAAGAAGTTGAACCAGTTGTACGGCGCGCGCCGCGCATGATGCTGCAGGCGCGCCGCATAAGTCTGCACGAGGCCGGCCAGCACCTGCCGGCGTTCATGCCGGGGCAGGGATATCCCGTCGCTGAGCGCCTCGAACACCAGTTCGTAGCGGTTGCCGCCGCGGTACAGGCCGAAGGCGAGGGTCACCGGCACCTGCAGCACGCCGGCGATCTGCCAGGGCGCGAGCGGAAAGCGCGCGGTGTCGCCGAGGAACGGCGCCGGTTCCGCGGTGTCGCCGGGCAGCACGCGGTCGGCGAGCATCGCCACCAGCGCGCCTTCGGCCAGCGCCTCGCGGATCGCCAGCACGATGGCCGTGCCGGGCTGGCCGGCGTCGATGATGTCGGCGGCGAGCCGCGGGTTGAGCGCATCGAGCAACTGCTGCATCGCCGGGTTGTGTGCCTTGTCCAGCAGCACGCGCACGCGCAGTTGCGGGCGGCGCGCGGCGAGCGCGCGCAGCGCGTCGAAGCTGCCCAGGTGCGAACCGAGCACGAGGGCACCGGTACCGCGATCGAGCTGCGCATCGAGCCCCGGCAATCCCTGCACGTCGAAATCGAAACGCTCGAGCTGGCCGCTGAGCAGGAACACGCGATCGAGGATGGTCGAAGCGAACGTGTGGATGTGGCGCGCGACGTGCCACAGCGTCGGTCGCACCGGCAGCACGCGCCGCAGGTAGGCGCGCGAGGCGCGCCGCTCGGGGCCGCGCATCAGCAGGAAGTAGCAGGTGATCGGCCACAGCAGGCTGCGCGCGACCGCGCGCCCGCCGTACCGGGCGATGGCGCGGATCAGCCAGATGGCGAAAAAACCGCCGCCTTCCGGACGGCGCTTCCACGCCGCCGCATTGCGCTGCGCGACGTTCATGCGCCGGCGGCCGCGTCGCCGCTGGCGAGCACGGTGTCGCCGCGCAGGACGCGGAACCGCCAGCGCGGCGGCGCGCCTTCCAGCTCGATGCGCGCGGATTCGCCCGGCAGCAGCGGCTGCAGGAACTTCACCTGCGGCAGCCGCAGCGGCCCGAGCGGGCCGTGCGCGGCCTCGATCGCCGCCAGCACGCGGTCCAGCAGCACCACGCCGGGCACCAGCGGGCGACCGGGGAAGTGGCCGGGCAGGCACGGATGGTCGGGCGCGATCGTGAATTCCATGCACGGATTATGCGGTGCGCCATCGCCGGTCCGCGGCATCGCCGCGGTCATCGGAACAATCCCTTCCAGAAGTCCGGCCCGAGTTTCCCCATGCGGTAGAGGAAATCGAAGAAGTGCCGGTACGGCCGGTCCTTGAACCAGCGTTCGCGCAGGATGTATTCGCCGACGAAGAAGCCGCCGACCACGCCGTAGTTCACCAGGTTGGCGATCAGCGACCCCTGCGCGCGCGCGATGCCCCACGCCGGCGGATGACCCAGCCGCGCCAGCACGCCGCCGGGCACCTCGCTGAAGGCGAGCACGCCGTTGACCAGCGCCAGCATCGCCAGCAGCAGCGCCCACGCCGCGGTGAGCCGGCGGGTGTAGCGGAACAGGTCGGCCGGCAGCAGCGTGGCGGGCTGGTCGTGCAGCGCCGAGACGATGCGGGTGATCAGCGCCTCGCGCGGCACGCGCAGGCTGCGCCCGAACAGCCAGGACAACAGCGCCAGGAACAGCACCGGTGGCGCGAGCAGCAGCATCTGCGGAAGCTCGGCACCGGCCAGCGCGGACAGGCCGGCGGCGAGCGCGAGCGCCAGCGCCCAGGCCCACGCCCGTCCGTACAGCATCGGCCCGGCGAGGAAGACCAGCGCAAGGTCGCCCAGGGCAATTGCCGCGGCGGTGCCGGTTTCGACACGCGTGGCCCAGTAGGCCAGCGGCGGATACGCGAGCGCGAACAGCAGGCGCGAAACGACCGCGCGCTTCATGCGGCCGGCCGCGTGCGGGCGACGATCATGCGGCGAAGCCTGAAGCCTTCAGGCGCTCAGGCGACGCGGTGCTGCTCGATATGCGCCGACAGCGCGCGCAGCGAAGCGAAGATGCGGCGGTTCTCGTCGCTGTCCGAACGCAGCTGGAAGCCGTACTTCTTCGACACCGCCAGGGCCAGTTCGAGGGCGTCGATCGAGTCCAGGCCCAGGCCTTCGCCGAACAGGCGCGCCTCCGGATCGATGCCGGCCGGGTCGACGCCGTCGAGGTTCAGGCTGTCCACCAGCAATTGGGCCAGTTCGGCTTCGGCGGCGGTCTGGGCGGCGACATGCGTTTCGGACATCGGGAATTTCCGGGCAATACGGACGGCTGGGGGCGCAACGATCCTGCATCGCGCGGCCCCGTGCAAGCATCCGGCGATCGGCCAGCGACTATCATGGGGCGATGACCGAACCGCACCCGCCCGGCCTGCAGGCCGCGGCCTCGCCTTCGCCCGCTCCCGCCACCCCGGACCCCACCCTCGCGGTGGACGTCATCGGCGGCGGCCCGGCACGCACCACGGCCGACCGGTTCCGCGCCCGGTGGTCGACGACGCGCTGCACGGACCGCCGCGCGAGGCCGCGCTGCAGGCGGCGATGGCGCGGCACCGGGATCGCGGGCTGCGCCGGTTCCGGCGGTTCATCTACCGCTTCAACACGCCCGTGATGAAGCATCCGTTCGACAATCCCCGTAACAACTGGCAGGTGGAACAGGCCGTGATTTCGATGTTGGCCGGCGACGTTTTCGACAACCCTCGGGTGCTGTGGCGCCTGCGCCTGTTCCGCGTGATCTACGCGCTGACCGCGCTGCAACTGGCACCGGCCGCGCTGCGCGGCTGGCTGCGTCGCCGCCGCGCCGCACGCGAGACATTCAACGGCGACACCCTGCAGCAGGGCAATCCATGAGTGCAGTGGAATCGCTGGCGTTCCCCACGCTGCACATCGATTACAGCGACGCGTCGGCCGAAGCGCTGCTCGCCGCGGACGACACGCTGGCCGTGTTCGGCTTCGGCAGCGCCGCACCGGCGCTCGACGATCCGCGTTACCTGCGCATCGCGCTGCAACCGCACGGCGTGCCGGTCTTCGAACGCTGGCGCGCGAGCGCGCCGGTGACGCGCGGGCGCGAGGACGGCATCGCCTGGAGCGAGGACGGGGCGCTGCAGTTCGGCGCGCTGGAGCTCGACGAGGACGAAGCCGGCATCGAAGCGGTGGCCACGCGCGCCTACGCCCGGCTCGGCGCCTTCATCCGTGCGCGCGGCTATCCGCACCTGCTGCGCATGTGGAACTACCTCGACGGCATCACCCACGGCGACGGCGACGCCGAGCGCTACCGCCTGTTCTGCGTCGGTCGCGCGCGCGGGCTGGGCGAGTTCGATCCGCAGGCCCTGCCGGCGGCGACCGCGATCGGGCACGCCAGCGGCGCGCGCCGCCTGCAGGTGTACTGGCTCGCGGCGCGCATTCCCGGCACGCCGCTGGAGAATCCGCGCCAGGTCAGCGCCTACCGCTATCCACGCCGCTACGGCCCGCAGCCGCCGAGTTTCGCGCGCGCGATGCTGCCGCCCGGCCAGTCGATGCCGCTGCTGATTTCCGGCACGGCCGCCATCGTCGGCCACGAATCCCGGCACGCCGGCGACGTCGCCGCGCAGCTGGAGGAAACGCTGGCCAACCTCGACAGCCTGATCGCCGCCGCCCGCGCGCGCCGCCCCGACCTGCCCGCGCACATGGACGCCACCACGCGGCTGAAGGTGTACGTGCGCGACCGCGAGGAACTCGACACCGTCGCCGCGCACCTGCGCGCACGGCTGGATCCGGCGGTGCGCTTCACCGTCCTGCACGCAGCGGTGTGCCGGCGCGAACTGCACGTGGAAATCGACGGCGTGCACGGCGCGCGCTGAGGCCGGCGTTGGCGGCGCACCCGATCATCGGCTTGAAGCGGGCGCCGCGCGCCGCCATCGTGTGCGCATCGGCCGCGCCGCGGCCAGCGGAGAACCTGCGATGGGACTGATCAGCCTGCTGTGGGGCATCGTCGCCCTGTTGTGGATGGTGCTGGCGCTGGTGCCGGTGATCGGCATCACCAACTGGCTGCTGATCCCGTTCGCCGCGGTGGGCGCGGTGATTGCCGCGATCGGCATCCTCTTCACCCGCCGCGAGCACCGCGGCCGGGCGAAGGCCGGGCTGATCCTCAACGGGATCGTGATCGTGGTGGCGGCCATCCGCCTGAGCATGGGCGGCGGGTTGATCTGACGTCGCGGCGGCGGCGCTCGCGCGGCGCGCCCTTCGACTTCGCTTCGCTACGCTCAGGGCGAACGGGGCTTTGTCCCTTCAACCCAATCACCGTTCGTCCTGAGCGCAGGCGCGCCAGCGCCGGAGTCGAAGGACCCCACCCTCCGCATCGCGAAACCCGGGCTTGCACGCAGGGGCTGCCTGGCGTGCGTGCACGCGACATCGTGGCGAAAAGCCGCCCTTCGACTTCGCTTCGCTACGCTCAGGGCGAACGGCTGTCTTGCTGGCCCGCCAACACACCCGCAGCACCAACGACACCGCCTTCGCCACGACACCGGACCGGATTGACCCGGATCATGGCCGGCCCCAGGCAGCGGGAGCACGCTGCATCCGCCAGATGCGCAACCGGCATATGCAGATAAGGCACGGCCGTTTCCGTCACGCCTCGCCCCCCGCCACTGTTTTCCTTCGCCCCCGGTGACCCATGTCCGCACAACCCGCCCGCTTCCCCCATCGCACCGCCCTGTCCCTGGCGCTCGCGCTCGCCGTGCTGCCCGCCCATGCGGACGAGGTGACGGTCGAAGACCTCGCCCGGCGCCTGCAGGCGCTCGAGCAGCGCCTGGGCGTCGCCCCCGAAACCGGTGCCGACGGCGTTGCCCTGGCCGATCTCGACCAGCGCCTGCGCGTGCTCGAACGCCGACTGGCGCTGCAGGCCGACGAAGCGGCGGCGAAAGCCGCCAGGCAGCCCGTGGTCGCCCTCGGCCCCAAGGGCCTGTCGATCAAATCGCCGGCCAGCGACGACATCGAGGTGAAGTTCCATGCACTGGTGCAGGGCGACGGCCGCTTCTTCCTCGACGGTGCGGCGCAGTCGCAGCACGACACCTTCCTGATGCGTCGCGTCGAGCCCACGCTCGAAGGCAGCTGGGGCGCGCTGGTCGGCTTCCGCGTGCAGGCGCAGCTGGCGGGCGACAACGCATCGCTCAACGATGCCTACCTCGACCTGAAATTCGATCCGCGCGCGACGCTGCGCCTGGGCAAGTTCAAGCAGCCCTTCGGCCTGGAACAGCTGCAGTCCAGCAGCGGCCTGCCTGCGATCGAACGCGGCCTGCCGACCGAACTCACGCCCGCACGCGACTACGGCGTGCAGCTGCACGGCGCACTGGCGCAGGACACGCTGAACTACGCCGTCGGCGTGTTCAACGGCACGGTCGATGGTCGCGACAGCGCGGCGTCCAATCCCGACGACGAATTCGAAGCCGCCGCGCGCGTGTTCTGGGAGCCGTTCAAGCACGGCACCAGCGCGTGGTCGGGCCTGGGCGTCGGGCTCGCCGCCAGCGTCGGCGATGCCTTCGGCGCCGGCAGCAATTTCCTGCCGCGCTATCGCACGCCGGGCCAGGCGACGTTCTTCGCCTACCGCAACGGAGCCGCGGCCGACGGCCTGCATCGCCGCTGGTCGCCGCAGGCGTACTACTACCGTGGACCGTTCGGCCTGCTCGGCGAATACGTCGCGTCCGAACAGGAACTGCGGCTCGCCGGCGGCAACGATGCCGGCCGCGTCGCCCACCTGGAAAACACTGCCTGGCAACTCACCGGCAGCTGGGTGCTGACCGGCGAGGCCGCCTCGTATCGCGGCGTCGCGCGGCCTACACATCCCTTTACGCCGGCTGCCCCAGGCTGGGGTGCCTTCGAACTGGTGGCGCGCTATGGCGAACTGGACATCGACGACGACGCCTTCCCCTTGTTCGCCGATCCGGCGACCGCGGCGAGCCGCATTTCCGCGTGGAGCGTCGGCCTCAACTGGTACCTCACCCGGAACCTGAAGCTGGTCGCCAACTACACGCAGGCCGCGTTCGACGGCGGCGCTGCCGGTGGCGATCGCGAGGACGAAAAGACCGTGTTCACCCGCGCCCAGCTTTCCTTCTGACCGGATGATTCCATGACCGCAGCACCCCTTCGTCGCTTCCTGCGTACCTCGCTGCTCGGGCTGGCCCTGCTCTGCGGCAGTGCTTCGGCGAAGGATGCGGAACTGCTCAACGTGTCCTACGACCCGACGCGCGAGTTCTACTCGGAAGTGGATCGCGCCTTCGCCGCGCAGTGGCAGCGGCAGACGGGGGAAACGGTGCGCATGCGCGCGTCGCACGGCGGCTCCGGCAAGCAGGCGCGCGCGGTGATCGACGGACTGGAAGCGGACGTGGTCACGCTCGCGCTCGCCGCCGACATCGACGCGATCGCGGAGAAGGGCAGGCTGCTGCCGGCCGACTGGCAATCGCGCCTGCCGCACAACAGCGCGCCGTACACCTCGACCATCGTGTTCCTGGTGCGCAAGGGCAACCCGAAGGGCATCCGCGACTGGAGCGATCTGGTGAAGCCCGGCGTGGCCGTGATCACGCCCAATCCGAAGACCTCCGGTGGCGCGCGCTGGAACTACCTGGCCGCGTGGGCGTGGGCGTCGAAGGAGTACCGCGACGGCGGCAAGGTCATCGACTACCTCACTCGGCTGTTCCGGAACGTGCCGGTGCTCGACACCGGCGCGCGCGGCGCGACCACCACCTTCGTCGAACGCGGCATCGGCGACGTGCTGATCGCGTGGGAGAACGAGGCGCTGCTGACGCTGGAGCAGCGCGATACGCGCGGCAGGTTCGAGCTCGTGGTGCCGTCGCTGAGCATCCGCGCCGAACCGCCGGTGGCGTGGGTGGACCGCAACGTCGAGCGCCACGGCACGCGCCGGCAGGCCGAGGCGTATCTGCGCTTCCTGTATTCGCCCGAGGGCCAGCGCCTGGCCGCGAAGCATTTCTATCGCCCCGCGGAGCCGGACAAGGTGCCGGCGGCGGAGCTGGCGAAGTTCGCGAAGGTGACGCAGGTGACGATCGACGACGCGTTCGGCGGGTGGAAGCGGGCGCAGGCGGCGCATTTTGCCGATGGAGGATTTTTTGATCGGATTTATCGGCCGCGGTGAGGGCGCCGTCGTGGTTCCCTGAGTGGTCTGCGTGATGTTTCCGGAGTAGTTCCGTCGAGGCGGCGGCGATGCGTCAGGCGTCATTCCCGGGGAAGCGGGGCTTTCAGCGGGCGAACGTCCGATCATCCCGTGACTTTCGCGTCTTGCTTTGCTGCCGGGCTCTGGCAAAGGCAAAGACACTGGATTCCCGCTTTCGCGGGAATGACGAGCAAAAACAAGGGCAAAAACAGCAACAGCAACAGCAACAGCAACCGCTACAGCTACAGCTACAGCTACAGCTACAGCTACAGCTACAGCTACAGCTACAGCTACAGCTACAGCTACAGCTACAGCTACAGCTACAGCGACGCCGGCAAACCAGCTTCAACCAAACATCCGCAGCGAAACAACCGCACAGATCCCACACCGAACCCAATCTGCCTGCCTGCCCAACACCACTCCATGACCACCGCCGTCCTGCCATCGCTGATCCCCTTCCGCAGCCGGCGGCCGTTGCCCGGTTTCGGGCTCAGTCTCGGCCTGGGCATGGCCTGGCTCGGCGTCGTGGTGCTGCTGCCGCTGCTTGCGCTCGCGGTGCACGCCGCCGGACTCGGCAGCGCGGGCTGGTTGCGCGCGATCCACGATCCGCGCGTGCAGGCGGCGCTGAAGCTGAGCTTCGGTGCGTCCTTCGTCGCCGCGTCCGTCGCGCTGATAGCCGGCGGCCTCGTCGCGTGGGTGCTGGTGCGCTACCGCTTTCCCGGTCGGCGCCTGCTCGATGCGCTGGTCGATCTGCCGTTCGCCCTGCCGACCGCGGTCGCGGGCATCGCGCTCACCGCGATCTATTCCGGCAACGGCTGGGTGGGACGCTTCGCCGAAGCCGCGGGGCTCAAGGTCGCCTACACGCCGCTCGGCATCGTCGTCGCGCTGGTGTTCATCGGCCTGCCCTTCGCGGTGCGCACGGTGCAGCCGGTGCTGGAAGCGCTGGGCCACGAACAGGAGGAAGCCGCCGCCTCGCTCGGCGCCTCGCGCTTCACCACGCTACGCCGGGTGATCCTGCCGGAGCTGCTGCCGGCCCTGCTCACCGGCTTCTCGCTCGCGTTCGCGCGCGCGCTGGGCGAATACGGTTCGGTGATCTTCATCGCCGGCAACAAGCCGTACGCGACGGAGATCGCGCCGCTACTGATCACCATCCGCCTGGAGGAGTACGACTACAACGGCGCGATCGCGATCGCCGCGCTGCTGCTGGCGGCGTCGTTCGTGTGCCTGCTGGCGATCAATGCGATTCCGTCGCTGTTCGCGCACGAACGCCGGGAGCAGGGCCGTGGCTGAGCTTGCTCAGGTGAAAGCCGCCCGTCGTCGAAGGTCGTGCGCCATGGTGGCCACGCGCCGTTGCGGGCAAGAGGCACCCTTCGACTGCGCGCCTGCGGCGCTGCGCTCAGGGCGAACGGATCGAGGCAGTTCCCTGAAAACCATTCGTGCCGGGCGTTGGCCTGGTTCCCTGAAACCCGTTCGTCCTGAGCGTAGGCCCTGCAAGGGCCGGAGTCGAAGGACCCACCACGCATGAGCCCGCCCCGCGACGTCCTGCACGAACCCCGCTGGCTGCGCGCACTGCTGATCGCGCTCGCGATGCTGGTCATGCTCGGCCTGGTGGTGCTGCCGCTGCTGATGGTGCTCGGCGCCGCCTTCGGCGACGGCTTCCGCGCGTGGTGGGCGGCGCTGCGCGAACCCGATGCACTGTCCGCGTTGAAACTCACCCTGCTCACCGCCGCGATCGTCATCCCGGTCAACGCCGTATTCGGCATGCTGATGGCGTGGGCGGTGACGCGCTTCGAATTCCCCGGCAAGCGCGTGCTGCTCGCACTGATCGACCTGCCTTTCGCGGTGTCGCCGGTGGTCGCGGGCCTTTGCCTGGTGCTGCTGTTCAGCACGACGCACGGCTGGTTCGCCGATCTGCTCGAACGCTGGGACGTGCGCATCCTGTTCGCGCGTCCTGGCATCGTGCTGGCGACGCTGTTCATCACCTTCCCGTTCGTGGTGCGCGAACTGATCCCGCTGATGCAGCAGCAGGGCAGCGACGAGGAACTCGCGGCACGTTCGCTCGGTGCCGGCGCGTGGACGATGTTCCGCCGCGTCACCCTGCCCAACATCAAGTGGGGTCTGCTGTACGGCGTGCTGCTGTGCGCGGCGCGCGCGATGGGCGAGTTCGGCGCGGTCTCGGTGGTCTCGGGGCACATCCGCGGCCTCACCAACACGCTGCCGCTGCACATCGAGATCCTCTACAACGAATTCGACAGCACCGCGGCGTTCGCGGCGGCATCCCTGCTGAGCGGGTTGGCGCTGGTGACCTTGGTGATCAGGTTCTGGCTTGAGGCGCGGCATGGCGATGCACTGGCGAAGACACATCGGAGGCATTGAGTGGGTAGCTATAACGCGACGTCGGATTCCCCGCCCGGTGTGCCGGTGATGACCGATCGCAGCCACATCGAATCGCGGCGTGGCACGCCGTTGACGATTGATCGCAGCTACGCTTCGTCGCCGCGCAGCCAGGACGCATCGGAGGCATTGAATGGGCGCAACTGAGTCATTTGGGGCCGGTGCGCCGGCGCGCAGCTCCTCGCCGCATGCGGATGCCCGCGGCGCGGACCTGCACATCCGCCAGCTCAGCAAGCGCTACAGCGACGTCGCCGCGCTGGACTCGGTCGATCTCGACATCGCGTCGGGCGAGCTGGTCGCGCTGCTCGGGCCGTCCGGTTCCGGCAAGACCACCCTGCTGCGGGTGATCGCCGGACTGCTGCACGCCGACAGCGGCCAGGTGCTGTTCGGCGAGACCGATGCGACGCGCCTGAGCCTGCGCGAACGCAACGTCGGCTTCGTGTTCCAGCACTACGCGCTGTTCAAGCACATGACCGTGGCGGAGAACATCGCCTTCGGCCTGCGCAGCCGGCCGCGCGCGAAGCGTCCCGACAAGGCGACGATCAGGCGCCGCGTCGAGGAGCTGCTGGCGCTGATCCAGCTGGCCGAGCACGGCGAGCGCTATCCGGAACAGCTGTCCGGCGGACAGCGCCAGCGCATCGCGCTGGCGCGCGCGCTGGCGATCGATCCCACCGTGCTGCTGCTGGACGAACCCTTCGGCGCGCTCGACGCCAAGGTGCGCATCGAACTGCGCCGCTGGCTGCGCCGGCTGCACGACCAGACCGGGCAGACCACGCTGTTCGTCACCCACGACCAGGAGGAAGCGCTCGAGCTCGCCGATCGCGTCGTGGTGTTGCGCGAGGGCCGCATCGAGCAGGTCGGCACGCCGCACGAGATCTACACCGCGCCGGCGTCGGAATACGTGTTCGACTTCATCGGCCGCGCGAATGCCCTGCAAGGCCGCGTCGACGCGGGGCGCTTCCTGGCCGACGGGCAGTCGCCGGGCTTTGCGACCGAGGCCGGCGACGGCCCGGCACGGCTGTACGTGCGCCCTCACGATCTCGCGCTGGTACCCGCGGGCGAGGGCTGGAGCGCGCGCGTGGTCGCGGCGCATCGGCTCGCCGACCGCATCACCCTCGAACTCGACGTCGACGGCCAGCCGCGACCGCTCGAATTCGACTTCGCCGCAACACCCGATGCGGAGACGCCGGCGGTGGGCAGCCGGATCGCGGTGCAGCCTTTGCGTTATCGGGTGTATTCGCGAGAGTGACGCCGGCGCATCCCGTAGCCCGGGCAAGCGCAGCGCACCCGGGGAAAGCCGCGATCGAGGGCAGCGAATGCTCGCTGTCGATGCCACACGTGACACCCGGAAGGAGTTGCGACAATGGCCCCGGGTGCGCTGCGCTTACCCGGGCTACGAGACTCTTGGTCTAGAGCGGCAAGCGCCCGCTCGCTGCGCTCGCTACCGCCCTACCCTCAGCGGCCTATCGGCCGCTTCGACCCTCTCCCCGCAAGCGGATAGAGGGAAGAGTTTGTCTCGCCCAGCCCAGGGCCGGCCCGATACGCGCGGCGTAGAATGGCCCGCCATGAGCTACCCCTACACCCGCCTGCGGCGCATGCGCCGCGATGACTTCTCGCGCCGGCTGATGCGCGAGACCGTGCTCACCGCGAACGACCTGATCTACCCGGTGTTCGTGCATGAACTGAAGGGCCGTGAAGCCGTGGCCTCGATGCCCGGCGTCGAGCGCGTCTCGATCGAGGAACTGCTCAAGGTCGCCGAACAGGCCAGCGAGCTGCGCGTGCCCGCGCTGGCGCTGTTCCCGGTCACCGCGCCCGAGGCCAAGTCGCTCACCGCCGAAGCCGCGTGGGCCGACGACGGCCTGGTGCAGCGCGCGGTACGCGCTCTCAAGCAGCGCTTCCCGGAACTGGGCGTGATCACCGACGTGGCGCTCGATCCGTACACCACGCACGGCCAGGACGGGCTCATCGACGAAAGCGGCTACGTGCTCAACGACGAGACCGTCGAAGCACTCGTGCAGCAGGCGCTCTCGCACGCGCGCGCCGGCGCCGACATCGTCGCGCCCAGCGACATGATGGACGGCCGCATCGGCGCCATCCGCGGCGAACTGGAAGGCGAAGGCCACATCCACACCCGCATCCTCGCCTACAGCGCGAAGTACGCGAGCGCGTTCTACGGCCCGTTCCGCGATGCGGTGGGTTCGGCCGCGGCACTGGGCAAGGGCAACAAGTACACCTACCAGATGGACCCGGCCAACTCCGACGAGGCGCTGCAGGAAGTCGCGCGCGACCTCGAGGAAGGCGCGGACATGGTGATGGTGAAGCCGGGCCTGCCCTACCTCGACATCGTGCGCCGGGTGAAGGACGAATTCGGCGTGCCGACTTTCGTGTACCAGGTCAGCGGCGAATACGCGATGCTCAAGGCCGCCGCGTTGAACGGCTGGATCGACGAGCGCGGCTGCGCGCTGGAAGCGCTGACCTCGATCAAGCGCGCCGGCGCGGATGGCGTGCTGACCTATTTCGCGCTGGATGCGGCGCGGTGGTTGCGGGAAGGTTGAGCGCGACGCAATGATCTCGCTGGTGGTGCTTCCCGGCCTCGACGGCACCGCCACACTGCACGATCGGTTCCTGGAGTACGCGAGCCCGCATTTCGATACGGTGCGCGTGCTGGCGTATCCGACTGATCGCCTGCTCGATTACACGGCGCTCGAAGCCTGGGTTCGCGAACGCCTGCCCAATCGCTTGCCCTTCCTCTTGCTCGGCGAGTCCTTCGCCGGGCCCTTGGCCATTGCAGGCCGCGCCGGACGAGTGCGCGCGCATCATCGCCGGCTTCGCCGCCCATTGCTGAGCGGCGTCAGACGCAACCCGATTTCCCCGTCACCGCCGGCGCCTTCATCCGGTAGATGTCCAGCTTGCCGGCGCTGGGCGCCTTCGCCTTGCCGGTGACCAGCAACTCGCCCGGCTTGTTCCAGTCCACCGCCGGACCGAGGGTCCATGCATCGTCGGTGTTGAACGAAAGCTTCAGCGGCGCGGCATCGACGTAACGGGCGCCGTCGCATTGCGCGACGAACAGCTGCATTGGCTTGCCGTCGACGTTGGCCGAGCGCGTGAACACGATTGCGCGGCCAGCATCGAGCCAAGCCGCGTCGAATTCGTCGTTGCGCGTGTTCAGGCCCGGCACTGCGGTCGGCTTCACGAACGCGCTGCCATCCCAGTGCGCGACGAAGAGATCGTGGCGACCCGCACCACCGAAGCCATCGCTCGCGAAGAGCAGGGTCTTGCCGTCCGCACCCGGCGTCGGCGCCCATTCGTCGCCCTTGCTGTTGACGCCCGGCCCGAGGTTTTCGACCGCGCCGAAACCATCGCCGTGCACCGCGACGCGATACAGATCATCGCCGCCGAGTCCGCCGTCGCGATTGGAAAAGAAATATAGCCAGCGCCCATCGGCGCTGAAGGCCGGATCGAAATCGTTCGCCTTCGAGTTGATCGGCAGCGGTTGCGGATCCTGCCAGCGGCCCTGCTTCAACGTGGCCTGCCACAGGTCCCAGCCGCCCGCGCCACCGCTGCGATCGGTGCTGCCCCAGACGATGCGCCGACCGTCGGGGCTGATGGTGGCGCGCATTTCCGAGGCCGGCGTGGACACCACGTGCATGCCTTCGATGCCGAATTCGGCCAGCCAGGCCTGCGCCGCGCCAGCGGCAAGCAACGCGGCCATTGTCGAAACAGTCAGCAGGGCGAGGCGGCGCATCGTGGTGTCCTGTCGTTGAACAGTGAACGAGGCGCCAATGTGCCGCAGTTGCTGACTGGTGACCATCGCAAAACCTGTCGTCGCTGCACAGTTCGCGATCGCGGGCGTACACTCGCCCTGTGGACGGCCGCCGGAGCCCGGCCTTCGCGTTCGTCCCGATACAGCACGCAACGCGTGCGCATCCCGGATCCCCGCAGGTCCATCCGCATACGCGCGAGGTCTCCATGCCCGTCCAGCGCTACGCCGTCATCGGCCATCCCGTCGCCCACTCGCTGTCGCCGCGCATCCATGCCGCGTTCGCGCGGCAGACCGGCATCGCGCTGGAATACATCGCGATCGACGCGGCACCGGAAGATTTCGACGCCGCGCTGGCGGCGTTCGCGGCCGAGGGTGGCGTGGGCGCCAACATCACCCTGCCGCACAAGGCGCACGCGGCGCAGATCTGCAGCCACCTCAGCGAGGCCGCGCAACGCGCCGGTGCGGCCAATACGCTGATCCGCACCGCCACCGGCTGGCACGGCGACAACACCGACGGCATCGGCCTGATCCGCGATCTCACCGACCGCCATGGCCTGGACCTGCGCGCGCGCCGCACGCTGCTGATCGGCGCCGGCGGCGTCGCCAAGGGCGTCGCGCCGGCGCTGCTCGATGCCGGCATCGGCGATCTGTTCATCGTCAACCGTACCCCCGAGCGTGCCGACGCCCTCGCCGATGCCCTGGCCCAGCCCGGTCGCGTGCATCCGCGCTATCTCGACGACGTGGGTTCGCTGGGCAACTTCGATCTCGTCATCAACGCCACCTCGGCCACGCGCGATGGCGTATTGCCGTCGCTGCCGGTGAACCTGATCGCGCCGCGCGGCGCGGCGGTCGACCTGAGCTACGGCGAGGCGGCGGTCGCCTTCCTCGCATGGGGACGCTCGGCGCGCGCGCACGACTGCATCGACGGGCTGGGCATGCTGGTCGAACAGGCCGCGGAAAGCTTCCTGCGCTGGCACAAGGTGCGGCCCGAGACCGACGCGGTCTACGCGATGCTGCGCGACCGCGACGCGGTGCTGGTCAGCGCGGACTGAGCCGCGCCCCGTCGATGGATTGCCGCGAACGCTGCGGCGCGTGCTGCATCGCGCCTTCGATCACCTCGCCGATCCCGGGCATGCCGCACGGCAAGCCGGCAGGAATTCCCTGCGTGCAGCTCGACGACGAATACCGCTGCCGGCTGTACGGCAGGCCGGAGCGACCCGCGTTCTGCGCGTCGTTGCGACCGCTGGCTTCGATGTGCGGGGCCTCGTCCGGCGAGGCGATGGAAACGCTGACGGCGCTGGAAGTCGCGACTCGCCCGTGAGGCGGAATTCGTCCGATCGCGTGGCGCAAGGTGCCGGTGCCTATTCGAGCGTGTAACCGAAGCGCGTCGAGCAGCGACTGGCGACCGCGACGCCGTCCTTGCTGGCCGGCGTGAAGCGCCACGATTTCACCGCCACGACCATGTGGTCGCTGAACGTCTGTGGCGAGGTCGGCGTGGCATGCACGTCGGACGCGCGCCCGTCGGCATCGACGGAGAAGGTCGTATCCACCCACCATTCCAGCGGCAGGTGCCGGATCTTGCGATCCTCGATCACCTCGGGATTCAGCATGCCGACCGGGAAGACCGGGGACTTGCCGGCCAGCAGGCTTGGCGCCTGGTCGAAATCCCCATCGCAGCGCAGGCCGAAGCGCTCCGCATCCAGGGGATGGTTGGGGCGGTAGTGGCCCGGTTGCGCGCATGCCGCCATCCCGGCCAGCACGCACGCGATCAGAAGAAGACGCGTCATGTTCATAGCAATCCATCCCGCTTCACAGCCAGGTATTTCTCCACCAGCGCGGCGGCCAGTTGCGCGCAGGCCACATCGAGCACCATCACGCCGTGGCTGCGCAGCGCATCGTGCGCGGCGTTGCGTTTGGCGAGGTATTCGGCGGTGGCGCCGGCGCGGATCGCCGACGGCAGGTCGTGCACGTCCTGCGCGAGCGTCGCGTCGAGCGCGGCTTCGCGCAGGCTCGCCACGCACACCAGGTGGCGCTTGCGCAGCATCTGCACCGCGGCGAGCAGGTCGTCCATGTCCTCGTCTCGCAGGTTGGTGACCAGCATCACCAGCGCGCGGCGGCGCTGGCGCAGCGAGAGTTCGGTCGCGGCCTGCAGGAAGTCGGTGGCAACCGGCTTGGGCTGCAAGGCATAGGTCGCGCGCAGCAGGTTGTCGATCGCGCCCACGCCGCGCTGCGGCGGCACCCACGCGCTGTCGCCGCCGCTGGCGAGCAGGCCGACGCCGTCGCCCTGGCGCAAGGCGAGATAGGACACGACCAGCGCCGCGTCGAGCACGTGATCGAAGTGCGCCAGCTCACCGTCGCGCGCGAGCAGGCGGCGGCCGGTGTCGAGCAGCAGCACCAGCTGCTGGTTCTTCTCGTCCTGGTATTCGCGCGAGATCAGCCGGCGCGCGCGCGCGGTCGCCTTCCAGTCGATCTGGCGCAGGCTGTCGCCGACGCGGTATTCGCGCATCTGGTGAAAGTCGGTGCCTTCGCCGCGACGGCGCTTGACGTGCGCGCCGACCAGGCGCGAGGCCTGTTCCGCGCTGAACATGGCGAAGCGCGCCAGCGGCGCGAAGTTCGGGAACACGCGCACGCGCTGCGGCTCGCCCGCCACGCGCGAGTGCCACCACAGGCGCCACGGCGAATGCAGGTACAGCTGCACGCCGTCGAAGACGAAGTCGCCGCGCGCATTCGCCCGCAATGCGTAGTCGATGCTGGTCGCTTCGCCGCGCTGCAACTGCAGGCGCCGCGGCAGGCCCTGCATGGCCCAGCTGCCGGGGTGCAGGTCGAAGAGATCGAGCCGCTGCGCGCCGCCCGCTTCGAGCGTCAGCGTCACCGGACGCTCCACGCCGATCGGCCAGGTGTCGGGCACGCGGCGCTGCACGTGCGGCGTGGCGCGGGCGATCACGCGCGCGGCATCCAGCACGGCCATCAGCAGCAGCGCCAGTCCGGCCAGCCACCAGGCCGGCGCGGGCACCGCGCCGATGCTCGCGGCGAGGCCAAGCGCCGCCCAGGCCACGAGCAGCGCCAGCAAGGCCGGTGCGGGACGGGGCACGCTGCGCCGCCCGTTCACCGGAACGGCTCCGCGGAGAACGTAGCCCGGGCTACGGGCTCACGATGCCGGTTCATTGCCGCGGCGCCTCGACCTTCGCCAGCAAGGCATGCAGCACGTCGTCCGGCTCCTGTCCTTCGATCTGCAGTTCCGGCGCCAGCGCAATGCGGTGGCGCAGCGCCGGCTTGGCGATTTCGCGCACGTCGTCCGGCGTGACGAAGTCGCGACCCGCCAGCACCGCCTGCGCGCGCGCGGCGCGCACCAGGGCGAGGCTGCCGCGCGGGCCCGCGCCCAGCGCGATCCCGGCCCAGTCGCGCGTGGCCGCGGCAATGCGCACCGCGTAGTCGATCACCGCATCGTCCACCGTGACCTGCGCGGTGCCCAGCTGCATCGCCACGATCTCCTCCGGCCCGACCACGCGCTGCACCTGCGAGAGATCGAAGTCGGAGGCCATGCGGCCCTGGCTGACCGCCACGACCATCTTCTTCTCGTCCGCGCGCGACGGATAACCGATCAGCACCTTGAGCAGGAAGCGGTCGAGCTGCGCTTCGGGCAGCGGATAGGTGCCTTCCTGTTCGACCGGGTTCTGCGTGGCGAGCGTGAGGAAGGGCGGCGGCAGTTCGAAGCTGTGGCCTTCGATCGTCACCTGCAGTTCCTGCATCGCCTCGAGCAGCGCGGACTGCGTCTTGGCCGGCGCGCGATTGATCTCGTCGGCGAGCAGCAGGTTGGTGAACACCGGGCCGCGACGGATGTTGAAGGTCTCGGTCTTCGGGTCGTACACCGCGTGGCCGCTGATGTCCGAGGGCATCAGGTCGGGTGTGAACTGCACGCGCGCGTAGCCGCAGTCGAGCGCCTTGGCCAACGCACGCACCAGCAGCGTCTTGCCCAGGCCCGGCACGCCCTCGATCAGCGCGTGGCCGCCGGCGAGCAGCGCGATCAGCACCTGGTCCAGCGCCTCGGCCTGGCCGATGAAGGCCTTGCCCACTTCGTCGCGGATGCGCGCGGCGCGCTGCGTCAGCGCGTCGCCGGTGAGCGGCGCGATCGCGCGCGGGGTGGCGACATGGTCCGGGGCCAGCGGTGGGATCAGCGTGTCGCTCATAGTCGGTTTCTCAGTCGGATCAGGGTGGCGATGCGGGTGCGGAAGGCAACAGGATCATTCTGGCCGTTCCGGCGCAGCGACGGCGGTTGCAGCGCGTCGCGGATCTCGTCGGCCGGCACATCCGGGAAGCGTTCGGCGAGCAGCATCAACTGCGCTTCGCCCTGCAGGGCCGCGGCCTGCGGATCGCGGCGGCGCAGGCGGGCGAGGAACGCATCGCGCGCGGCTTCGTACAGCCGCTGCGCGTAGCCGTAACGGTAGGCGAGCGCGCCGCTGGCGGTGACATGTTCCAGCAGCGAGCGCCGCTCCAGCGCCGGCGCCGGCAGCGGCGGGCCGAAGCGCTGCATGCGCCGCCACAACCACGCCATCAGCGCCAGCAGCAGCGGGCCCCAGGCCATCCAGCTGTGGCGGACGAGCGTGGCCCACAGCGACGGCATCTGCGTCGCGTACACCAGGTGCACCGTGCCGGCGCCGAAATTCGGCTGCAGCAACTGGCGCGCCAGCGCATGGCCGGCCGGCTGCTCGAGTCGGTCGGTGGAAAGGAAATCCAGCCCCGCCAGCACGTCCACGCTGCCGCGGCCGTGGCGCACGCGTGCGAAGACGTAGCCGTTCTTGAGATCGCCCCAGCTGAGGACCGGATTGGCGCCGATCAGGGTGAAGCGGCGCGCGCCGCAGAACAGCACGCCGTCTTCGCCATCGCCGGCATCCGCCGCATCGGCGGCATCGGCCGCCGCGGAATCCGGCGCACCGGCGCGCGCGACGCCGTGCACCGTTTCGCAGGCCCGGTGTTCGCTGTCCATCGGCATGAGCTGCAACGGCACGAACAGCGGCACCGCCGCGGCGTTGCGCGTGAGCAGGCCCGGCGGCGGCGTGCGCACCACCAGGTGTCCGCCGCCGGCGACCCACTGCAGCAGCGCGTCGACTTCCGCGCCCGACAGCGCGCGTGGATCGTTGAACAGCACCACCGTGTCGCGCGCGGCGAGCGGCACCGCCGGATCGCGGGCGCCGCCGGCCAGCAGCTGCAGCCGGCGCCGCGACTGCACCGCGATGCCGTCGCGTTCCAGCGCGACCTGCAGCGCGAACAACGGGTTGCGCCGCGCCTCGCCGGTGCGCGGCATCGGCACTTCGCGCGCCACGCGTTCGTAGCTGTGCAGCCACCAGCCGGCCAGGCCCGCGAGCACCAGCAGGCCCAGCAGCACCAGCAGCACCACGCGCGTGACCCGGTTCGAAGCCGTCGTCGCGTTCATGCCGCGCCTCCCGCCGGGAGGGCCGTGAGCAGGCGTTGCGCGGACTGCGCCAGCAGGTCTTCGAATTCCGCGGCCTCCGGCAGGCCGTGCGCGTACGCGGCCACCTGCCACACGCGCACCACGCGCGCGAAGACGTCGCGCTCCTCGGCCGACGGCAACTGCCGCGACGCGCGCAGCGTGTGCGCCTCGGTCGCGCCCGGCACCAGCACCACCTGCGCGCGGCGGGTCATCGCCTCGACGCTGGCGCGATACAGCAACGCCAGCGCATCGCGTTCGCGTCCGGCCTGCCACAGGCGGCGCACCGCCGCGGGGATGTCGTCGGGCAGCGGCGCTTCCTCAGGCAATGCGTCGTGCTTCACCACCTCGGGTTCGCGCTCGCGGCGACGCGCGGGATCGCGGATCCAGCGCAGCCAGCGCGGCGCGGTGAGCAGCAACGCGAGCACCACGGCGCCGGCGACGATCCACAGGCCGTATTCGCCGATCGACGCCAGCCACTCGCCGAGCCGGCCGAACGCGAGCGGCGGCCGCTCCGTCGGCTGCTGTTGCGGATTCTTCGGCACCCACTGCATCACGGTGCGCCGCGGACTGACGCGCGGATCCTCGTAGGCGCGCTTGACCGACTGGCGCCAGCCCTCGTCGTCGACGGTCTGCGCGCCGAACACCTCGTGCAGCGTCGATGCCTCGCGCCGCAGCGGAGCCGCGGCCGGTGGCGCCGATGCGGTGGTGGCGACCGGTTCGTCGGCCTGCGCATGCGCGGGCAGCAGCGCGCCGAACCACAGCGCGCACAGCAGGCACAGCGGTGCGGCGACGTGGCTCAGGCGTTTGCGCAACCGGCGCAGGGCCATCTCGATGTCCCAGGCCTCGATCTCGGTGCGGCGGTTGAGATACAGGCCGAACCCGGCGCCGACGTAGAACGGCTCCAGCACGGTGGTCGCCATCCACAGCAGCAGGTTCTCGGCGAACTGCACGCCGTCCTGCTGCGATTCGAACACGTTCCACAGACGGGCGGCGGTTTCCTGCACCAGATCGCCCGGCGCGAACAGCACCACGGTGAAGACCGCGCCGAGCACCAGCGCGGCTTCGAAGTGGGCGAACACCACCAGCACCAGCGTCGCCACGCCATAGGCCGGCGAACCCAGGGCGCGACGCCGCGCGCCGGCTTCGGCGCCGCTGCCGCCTTCGAGCAGGTCGATCGGCAGATACAGTGCGCGCACCGGGCTGAGCCGTCGCCAGGTCAGATAGGCCGGCAACCAGCGGCGGCCAAAACGCCACTGCGCACGCAGGGTTTCGCCGCTGCCCGGCACCTGCCCGAACACCGCGCGCGACAGCACGTACAGCGGGAGGCGGTCGAACAGCGGCTTCAGCCACCACATCACGAGGCCGGCCAGCCACACCGCGCCGATCGCCCAGCACGCCGCGTTGACCAGCAGCAGTACCGGCAGCGACAGCAGCAGCCACGGCTTCCACACGGCCGCGGCGTGCCGGCGCACCAACGCGGTGCCCAGTTCGACCGCTTCCCACGCGGTGCGCGGGCGCAGTGCGACGGTGAGATCGTCGATCCTCATGCGCCGCCCGCCCCGGACGCCGCGGCGTCCTCGTCGGCGTACAGGCGGTTGCGACCGCCCGCGAGCAGCCACATGAACACCGCCGTCCACAGCGCCGCCGCGACCGAATACTTGATCCACGCCGGCATCCAGCCGATCGAGGACCAGAACGCCTCGATGAACGCCGCGATCAGCAGCATCACGAACACGCCCACGCACAGCAGGCCGCCGCGACGGCCCGCTTCGACCAGCGCATCGACGCGGCGGCGCTGTCCCGGCGCGATCAGGTTGAGTCCCAGGCGCAGGCCCGCGCCGCCCGCGATCACTATCGCGGTGAGTTCGAACGCCGCATGCCCGCACACGAAACGCCAGAACGGATCGCCGTGACCGACCGCCTGCAGGTGGCTGGCGACCGCGCCGGCGCGGATGCCCTCGGAACCCAGCGACAGGATCGGTCCGAGTCCCGCCAGCAGGCCGCTGGCGAACACGCGGAAGGCGATGCTGATGTTGTTCCAGATATAGAAGCCGAACATCGCCACGTCGGTGCCGTCGTCGCGGCCGAGCGCGCGGTTGGGATCGGCGGGGTCGTACATCTGCTCGAAATTGGCCAGCTGCACCGGGTCGTACAGCGCGCTCGACAGGTCGGGCTGCAGCTGGATCGCGACGTACATCGCCAGCAGCGGCACGACGAACAGCACCGTCGCCGCCAGCATCGCGCCTTTCTCCGCGCGTACCAGGCGCGGGAAGCCCGCCAGCAGGAATTCGACCGCGCGCCGCCAGCGTGGCGCCGGCGTGCGATAGAGCACGCCGTGGCCGCGTTGCATCAGCTGCTGCAGGCGGTCGGTGACCACCGCGCTGTAGCCGCGACGGCGCGCGAGCGCGAGCTGCTGGCACAGGCGCCGGTAGCGTTCGGGCATCTCGTGATCGCGCAGGCCATGCCAGTCGCGCCGGTGCGCACGCGCCTTGCGCGCACTGCCGCCGCGCGCGTCGAGCCACTGCTCGAGCGCGATCCATTCGGCCTGGTGGCGCTGGACGAAGGTTTCCTGCCTCATTGCCGCCCCAGCAACCAGTTGGCGATGCCGTACAGCCGCGCGAGCGCGAGCGTGCCGCGGGCCTGCACGAGCGGTTCGGCGAGGTCGGCCAGTTCGCTCTGGCGTTCGTGCGTGAGCTGCGGCCCGCGTTCGGCGAAGGCGACGATCGCGGCCTGTTCGTGCGGCAGCAGCGCCACCGCCGGGGCCAGCACCGAGCCGACCGGCGCCGCCTGCGGTTCGTGCGCGCGCGCATCGTGCACGACCAGCGTGCCCGCGATCATGTCGCCCAGTCGCCGGCCCCACGGATCGGCGAGGCTCGCAACCAGGCCGGTGGCGTAACCGAAGGGCAACATGTCCACCGTGCGCATCAGGTTGCGGATGAAGGCGGCGAGCCAGCCGACCGGCGCGCCGTTGGCGGCGATCACGCGCAGGCCCAGCGCGCGCTTGCCGGGCGTGCGGCCGTGGCCCAGCACTTCGAACAGCACCGGATAGAACCAGAACACCACGAAGGTCATCACGAAATACGGGCCGAAGCCGGCGGTGCCCAGCGCGCCCATCACCATGCCCACGATCATCAGCGCGACCATGCGGATCGCCAGGTCGATCGCCCACGCCAGCGCGCGCGGCACCGGGCCGGCGGCGGGCAGGTGCAGGGCGACGCCTTCGGGCGTCACCACTTCGCGGTAGGTATCGAGCATGGCAGCGGCGGTCGAAGTCGTACTGCTCACGTCGCGCTGTCCGGGTCGTGCTTCGAATCGTGCGGCTTCAAGGTGCGGATCGCTCGGAGCGGTGCGGGTTCCGCGCGGCGCGCGAACACGGGGATCGGCGGGCGCGGGCGTGCGGCTGACGACGGACCACGCGACGCACGACTACGTCCCTGCGCACGACAT
Source organism: Lysobacter yangpyeongensis (assembly GCF_042655745.1). Lineage (NCBI taxonomy): Bacteria > Pseudomonadati > Pseudomonadota > Gammaproteobacteria > Lysobacterales > Lysobacteraceae > Lysobacter > Lysobacter yangpyeongensis. The sequence goes on from NZ_JBHSNM010000002.1 coordinate 714,518, forward strand.
TCCCCGACATCCCCGTGCGCCCGACTGTAAATCGCGCAGGCGACCGCCACAACCGCCGTCGCACCGGTCGCGGCGCGCTCAGGCGGTGGCCACGCCGAGGTACTGGTTCTTCAACCGCACGTAGTGCTGCGCCGAGTAGTACAGCGCCTGGATTTCCGCATCGCCGAGCATGCGGACTTTCTTCGCCGGGTTGCCCAGCCACAGCTCGCCCTCGCCGACCACCTTGCCCGGCGCGACCAGCGCGCCGGCGCCGACGAAGCCGTGCTTCTTCACCACCGCGCCGTCGAGCACGATCGCGCCCATGCCGATCAGCACCGCATCCTCGATGCGGCAGGCGTGGATGATCGCCTTGTGGCCGATGGTGACGTCCTCGCCGATCACCGTGGCGAAGCCGCCGAGCTTCGCGTGCGGTCCGTCGTGGCTCACGTGCACCACGCAACCGTCCTGGATGTTGGTGCGCGCGCCGATGCGGATGAAGTTGACGTCGCCGCGCACCACCGTGCCGGGCCAGATCGAGACGTCGTCGCCGAGCACGACATCGCCGATGACGCTCGCCGCGGGATCGATGTAGGTGCGCTCACCGGGGATCGGGGTCTTGTCGAGGTAGGGGCGGATGTTCATGGGGTTTGCGTGGGTTCGTGGGGAGGCCGGCATTCGTCAATCGATCCGTCGATTGATTTCGTCATCCCAGCGCAGGCCGGGATCCATGCTGCGGTTGCGTTTGTTGTCGACAGCAAGAGCAAACTCAATCCGCAGGTGTGTGACTCGTCATCCCAGCGCAAGCCGGGATCCATGTTGCGGTTGCTCTTGTTGTCGGCAGCAAGGGCAAAGTCAAAATGGATCCCGGCTTTCGCTGGGATGACGAGCGCGGGAGCCATTGGCGGACAGCGCCGGCAAGCCGCTGCATTCTAAGCGCCGACGCACTACCGCGCGCGCCTGCGACGGCAGGCCTCCGCTACACTCGCCGCATGAAAATCGCCAGCTGGAACGTCAATTCGCTCAACGTGCGCCTGCCGCACCTGCTGCAGTGGCTGCAGGACGCCGGCCCCGACGTCGTCGCCCTGCAGGAAACCAAACTCGAGGACAGCAGGTTCCCCGACGCCGCCCTGGCGGAGCTGGGCTACCGCAGCGTGTTCTGCGGGCAGAAGACCTACAACGGCGTGGCGCTGGTCAGCCGGATTCCCTTCGCCAGCGAATGCGTCACCGCCATCCCCGATTTCGACGATCCGCAGAAGCGCGTGCTCGCCGCGACGGTGGGCGAGGTGCGCATCGTCGACCTGTACGTGGTGAACGGCGAGAAGGTCGGCAGCGAAAAGTTTTCCTACAAGCTGCGCTGGCTCGAAGCCGTGCGCGAATGGCTGCGCGAGGAACTGCGCCAGCACCCCAACCTGATCGTGCTCGGCGACTTCAACATCGCCCCCGACGACCGCGACGTGCACGATCCCAAACGCTGGCGCGAGAAGATCCTGTGCTCCACGCCGGAGCGCGAGGCGCTGCGCGGCCTGCTCGACCTCGGCCTGCACGACAGCTTCCGCCTGTTCAACGACGAGCCCGGCCATCACAGCTGGTGGGACTACCGGCTCAACGCCTTCGAGCGCGGCTGGGGCCTGCGCATCGACCTGGTGCTGGTGAGCCAGGCGCTGCGCGCGCGCACCGTCGCCGCCGGCATCGATACCACGCCGCGCACGCGCGAGCGGCCGAGCGATCACACGCCGGTGTGGGTGGAGATAGCGGGGGGATGAAGAAGCGGGGACGAAGAAGCGGGAATCGAAAGGCGGGAAAAGGGAACGAAACAGGCTCGCTTCCTGCGGTTCGCCCTTGAAAGCCAGCATCCCGAAAAGCACGAACGACGACCGCGCATCGTTCCCCCTTCCCGCTTTTGATTCCCGCCTTTTGATTCCCGCCTTTCGATCCCGCCCTGGGATTCCCGTCCTTCCATCCCCCCGCAAAAACAAAGGCCCGGAATCCCGGGCCTTCGTCATCCGCGCCACGCGTCGTGATCGTCAGCGTACGCGTCCGCGACGGAACAGGTTGATGATCGCCAGCAGGACGACCGCGCCCACCAGCGACAGCAGCAGACTGGTGAGGTTGAAGGCCCCGTCGTTGATGTCCGCGCCGCCGATGCCGAGCATGCTGCCGATCCAGCCACCGAGGAACGCGCCGATGATGCCGACGACGATGTTGAGGAAAATCCCTTGCTGGGCATCGGTCCTCATGACGAGGCTCGCGAGCCAGCCGATGATGCCGCCTACGATCAGCCAAACAATGAAACCCATCATGTGCGTCTCTCCTTCCAGCTGCGAGTGAGAAGTCGTGGGGAACCGGCCTCCGGTTCCCGCTCCCGCGATGGGGGCAGAAGGAGTCTGTGCGCGCTTGCGTGATGGCGGCGTCCAGAATGCGACGCCGCCAATCGCCATTCGCTTTGTCGCGATGAAGGCGCCGTCAAGGCCGGACGCCGGCCCGTGGTTTCCCGCTAGTCCGCGCCGCGCAACAGGCCGGCGAGCGCCGCGTGCGGCAGTTTTCCGGTCTCGTTGCGCGGCAACGCCTCGACCAGACGCAGCGGCCGCGGCAGGAACACCGCGTCGACATGCGCGCGCAGTCCCGACAGCACGTCGCCTTCGCTCACGTCTTCGGCGACCACGGCCAGCGCGGCGATGCGCGCCACGCCGGTGCGCGGGCAGGGATCGAGCTGGAACACCACGCCATCGCGCACGCCGTCGACGGCGAGCAGGCGCCGGCTGAGGTCGCCCAGCGAGGCGCGCTTGCCGGCGATCTCGATCAGGTCGGCGTTGCGGCCGCGCAGTTCGAAGCGGCCGTCGTCGCGGTTTTCCACCAGATCCGCGAGCACCACCGGTTGCGCCAGATGCGGCGCCTGCACCGCGGTGCCGTCCGGTTGCGGCGTCAGCCGCACGCCGGGCAACGGTGTCCACGCGTCCTCGTGCGCGGTGCGGCGGCGCGCGATCACGCAGGTTTCGGTCGAACCGAACACCTCGCGCACCTCGCAACCGAAACGGCATTCCGCGCCGACGGCCAGCTCGCGCGACAGCGGCGCGGTCGCCGACACGATGCCGCGCAACGGCGGCAACTGCACATCGGATTCGACCAGTGCGCGCAGATGCACCGGCGTGGTGACCAGCAGCGGCGGCGTGGGCGCGTCGCGCACGGCGCGCGCGATGTCGGCCGGAAAGAACGGCCGATCGCCGTGCACCGCGATCGGCCCGAGCAGCGGCAGCAGCACCGACATTTCCATGCCGTACATGTGCTGCGGCGGCACCGTCGCGACCACCGCGGTGATGCCGTCGCGATCGAGCAGGTCGTGCAGCGCGGCAAGGTTCTGCGCGGTGCTCGCGCGGAACGACGCCCAGGTCTTCGGATTCGGTTTGGGCCGGCCGGTGCTGCCCGACGTGTAACCGATCGCGACGAGCAGATCGTCGGCCAGCACCAGCGCCTCGCCGTCGCGACGCGGCAGCGTCGCGGGCAGCCGCCAGCCGCGCGGCGCGCACACGGCATCGTCGTCGCCATTCACGAGCGCATCGCCGAGCACGTAGCTGCCGGCATGCTGCGCGAGTACGTCGGCGACCACCGCCGGCGCGCGCGACGGCGGCAGCAGCGTGGTCTGCCCGCGCAGCGCGGCGGCGCACAGCGCGACCATGAAACGGTAGCGGTCTTCGCACAGATTCAGCGCGCAACGCCCTTCGGGCAGGCGCTCGGCGACGCCGCGCACTTCCTGCGCGAACCGATCGAGCACGACGGACGTCGTCGCATCGAATGCGAGCAGGCGCGCCGGGCTGCCCTGGGCCAGCGCCGCGCTCGCGGCCTGCCCCTGGCTGGATTGGATGACTGCGGACATTGCGTGTTTCCCCCTTCGGGTATGTTACCGGCACCCGCGTCCACACCCCGACCATGGCGCCCGCAGGCCCCGAAACCGCCCCCGAGCCCGCGCCGATCCGCTGGAGCTGGCACGCCCACACCCACGGCACCCCCACCGACCCGGTGGCCCGGGACTGGCTCGCCGGCGCCCTGGGGGTAACGCCGGCGACGCTCAACCTCGGCCGCGAACCGCGCGGCCGGCCGCGCCTGGGCGCGCCGCAGGACGGCTACGACTGCAGCTGGAGCCACAGCGGCGACGGCCTGCTGATCGCGCTGGGTCATGGCGTCGAAGTCGGCGCGGACTGCGAACGCCTGCGGCCGCGGCCGCGCGCGCTCGACCTCGCCCAGCGCTACTTCACCGCGCCCGAGCGCGACTGGCTCGCCGCCTTCGCGGCCGGTGCCGCGCGCGATCGCGCCTTCCTGCGCCTGTGGTGCGCCAAGGAGGCGGTCCTCAAGGCGCACGGCCACGGCCTGTCCTTCGGCCTGGAAAAACTGCGCTTCGCCGAAGCCGGCGCGCGCCTGGCGCTGGTCGAATGCGCCGCGGGGCTGGGCCGGCCGCGCGACTGGTCGCTGCACGAATTCGAACCCGCGTCCGGCTACGTCGCCGCGCTGGCCTGGCGCGATCCGCCCGCGCGCTGAGGGCGCCTGCCGCGTTCGCGTTCATACTTTCGCGATGACTTCGACTTCGCCCGACGCCCTGCGCCCCACCCTCGAAGCCGGCCTGCGCGAGCTCGGCCTCGACGCCGCGTTCGCCACGCCGCTGCTGGCCTACCTCGCCCTGCTCGTGCGCTGGAACCGTACCTACAACCTGACCGCGGTGCGCGATCCGCAGGAAATGGTCGGCCGCCACCTGCTCGATTCGCTGGCCATGCATCCCTTCGTCGACGCGCTCGCCGCGCGTGGCGGCTCGCTCGCCGACCTGGGCACCGGCCCCGGGCTGCCTGGCATCCCGCTCGCCATCGTCAAGCCGGGCCTGCGGGTCACCCTGGTCGAGAGCAACGGCAAGAAGGCGCGCTTCCTGCGCGAGGCCGTGCGCCAGCTGGGCCTGCCGGACGTGCGCGTGGCCGAAGCGCGGATCGAGGCGGTGGCCGAACCCGGCGCCTACGACGCGATCACCGCACGCGCCCTGGCGACCCTGCCGCTGATCCTCGAACTCGGCGGCCACCTGCTGAAGCCGGACGGCGTGCTGCTGGCAATGAAGGGCGTGTACCCCGTCGACGAGATCGCCGCCCTGCCCGCGGGCTGGGCGGTCACCGCCGCGCATCCCCTGTCGGTCCCCGGCGTGACCGGCGAGCGCCACCTCATCGAAATCCGCCGCAAGGCGTAGGGCGGGTCTCGAGCCGCCATCGAACGCGCCGGAAATCTCTCCGCGGCCCGCGACCGGACCGCCAGAATTTCGCATCGACCCACGCAGATCTCCTGACGTGGCCGGCGAATGGCGGCCCGGGCCCGCCTTGCGTGGGTGCGCTTGCGGACGATTTGCACCAACGGCAACCCCGTTCCGGCAAGCGACCGGCGAGGCGGGCATAATCCCCGGTCCGGCCTGAGCTCTGGCCATCCACCGCACTACCCGAGGCAACGAGCCGCATGGCCCGCATCATCGCTGTCGCCAACCAGAAGGGCGGGGTCGGCAAGACCACCACCGCCGTCAACCTGGCCGCCGCCCTGGCCAAGACGCCCAAGCGCGTGCTGCTGGTCGACCTGGACCCGCAGGGCAACGCGACCATGGGCAGCGGCATCGACAAGCGCGAGATCGAGGACACGATCTGCGACGTGCTGCTCGGCGAAGCCGACGCCACGAAGATCCTCAAGCGCACCGCCGAGGACTTCGACCTGCTGCCGGCCAACATCGAGCTGACCGCGGCCGAGATCAGCCTGATGAACGAATCGGGCCGCGAGCAGCGCCTGAAGACCGCGCTCGCACCGCTGCGCGTGCACTACGACTTCATCCTGATCGACTGCCCGCCGGCGCTGTCGCTGCTCACGCTCAATGCGCTGACCGCCGCGGATTCGATCATCGTGCCGATGCAGTGCGAGTACTACGCGCTGGAAGGCATCAGCGCCCTGCTCGACACCATCGATGCGCTCAAGGCCAACCTCAATCCCGCGCTGGAAATCGAGGGCGTGCTGCGCACCATGTTCGACGTGCGCAACAACCTCGCCAACGCGGTCTCGGCCGAACTGACCAAGCACTTCGGCGACCGCGTGTTCCGCACCATCGTGCCGCGCAACGTGCGCCTGGCCGAAGCGCCCAGCCACGGCCAGAGCATCGTCGGCTACGACCGCGCCAGCCGCGGCGGCATCGCCTACATGGGCCTGGCCGGCGAAGTACTGCGCCGCCAGCGCGAGCGCGAACAGGCGGCGAAGACCCCGGCCAAGGAGGCGGCAGCATGAGCGCAGCCAAGAAGCGCGGCCTCGGCCGCGGGCTGGAAGCCCTGCTCGGCCCCAAGGCCGCCGCCGAAGCGCCCACGCTGGTCGAAGCGCAACCGGGCGATGCCCTGCGCACGCTGCCGATCGACGCACTGACGCCCGGCAAGTACCAGCCGCGCCGCACGATGGACCAGGGCAAGCTGTCCGAGCTCGCCGACTCGATCAAGGCGCAGGGCGTGATCCAGCCGATCGTCGTGCGCGACCTCGGCGGCAAGGCTTACGAAATCATCGCCGGCGAACGCCGCTGGCGCGCCTCGCAGCTGGCCGGCCTCGCCGAAGTGCCGGTGGTGATCCGCGAAGTCGACGACCGCACGGTGGTCGCGATGGCGCTGATCGAGAACATCCAGCGCGAAGACCTCAATCCGCTGGAAGAAGCCATCGCGCTGCAGCGCCTGATCGACGAATTCGACCTCACCCACGCGCAGGCCGCCGATGCGGTCGGCCGTTCGCGCGCCGCGGTGTCCAACCTGCTGCGCCTGCTGGAACTGCCGCCGGAAATCCGCGTGCTGGTGGAAACCAAGGCGCTGGAAATGGGCCACGCCCGCGCGCTGCTGACGCTGACCCCGCAGGCCGCGATCGCGCTCGCGCGCCAGGCCGCGGAAAACGGCTGGTCGGTGCGCGAAGTCGAGCACCGCGCGCAGCTGCTCGCGGCCGGCAAGGTGCCGGGCGGCGCCGGCAAGGCGAAGCCGCAGAAGGCCAAGCCGCAGGCCGATATCGCCGCGCTCGAACGCGAACTGTCCGAATCGCTGAGCACGCAGGTCAGCATCCTGCACGGCCGCGGCGGCAAGGGCCGCCTGGTGATCCATTACAGCGACCTGGATTCGCTGGACGGGGTGCTGGAGCGGTTGCGCGCGAAGAGCGAATAGGCACTTCCCCTTCTCCCCGCCCGGCGGGGAGAAGGTGGCGCGAAGCGCGGATGAGGGGCGCTTTTGCTGTTGCACCGCCATCGCGACACGTCCCCTCACCCTGCGTCGCTATCGCGACGCTGTCCCTCGCTCTGCCCCCGGCCCTTGCGCATAGCGCAAGGGCGTTCAGTCGGACATGCGCCAGTGGCGCATAAGCGTCCGCCTTCACCCCGCAAGCGGGGCGAGGGGTAGCTCCAAAGCTCTGCGCAGCTTCCGCAACGCCGGCACGATCGCCGCTTCGTCGATCACCCCGAAGCCGAACACCACCGCCGGCACCGTAGGCAGTTCAAACCCGTAATCCGCCGCCGCAATCGCGCCCGGCGCGTGTTGCCGCGTCTTCGCGATGATCCGCCCGGCCTGCGCCGGATCGCGCACGCGCGCGGCCAGATGCAACCCCGCCTCCGAGGGAATCGGCACCAGCCACGCCGACAGTTCGTGCGCGATGCCTTCCAGCAACACCTCGCGCCGCCGCGCATAGATCCCGCGCATGCGCCGCACGTGCCGGGCGAGATGACCATCGCGGATGAACGCCGCGAGCACCGATTGCGTGAGCGTGTCGCAATGCGCGTCGGCCACGTGCTTGACCGCGATGAAGCGCTCGCGCGCCCACGTCGGCACCACCACGAAGCCCTTGCGCAACGATGGAAACAGGCTCTTGGAAAACGTGCCGATGTAGAACACGCGCGCATCGCGATCCAGCGTCTGCAGCGCATCCAGCGGCCGGCCGCCGTAGCGGAATTCGCCGTCGTAGTCGTCCTCGACGATCACCGCATCGTGGGCGCGCGCGTACTCGAGCAGCGCCAGTCGCCGCCGCAACGACAGCGCCACGCCGGTGGGCGACTGGTGCGACGGCGTCACGCTGATCACCTGCACCCCGGGCGGCAAGGCCTCGACGCACAGCCCTTCATCGTCGACGGGAACCGGAACCAACGTCGCCCCCGCGGCGGCGAACGCCGCCCGCAGCGGCGGATAACCCGGGTCCTCCACCGCCACACGGGTCTTGCCGGGCGTTACCAGCAGCCGCGCGAGCAGATCGAACGCCTGCTGCGCACCGGACGTCACCACGATGTCTTCCGCCGTGCAAGCGACCGCGCGCGCGAACGCGACATGCTTCGCGATCGCCTCGCGCAACACCGGAATGCCCTGCGACGGCGGATACGCGAACGCGGTCTTCGACCAGGTGCGCAGCGACTGCGCCATCAGGCGCCGCCACACCTCGTGCGGAAACTGCAGGTGATCGGGCATGCCGAGGCGGAAACTGCGCGGCGGAAGCATGCGCGGCGCCAGGCTGCCCGCAGCCGTGCTTCGCCAGTGCGGCGCGATGCGCGTATCGGCGGCGACGCTGGCACGCGCCTCGCCGCGGCGCTGCAGGCGATCGACATCGGCGACGACCGCCTTCGCACCGGCGCGCGGCAGCACGTAACCCTCCGCGACCAGCAGGTCGTACGCCGCGATCACGGTGTTGCGGGCGATGCCGAGGCCGGCCGCCGCCTGGCGCGTCGACGGCAACACCGCGCCGGCGGCGAGCCGGCCGTCGAGGATCGCGGCGCGCAGCTGCTCGTGCAGACGGCGGGTGCGGCCGCCCGGGTCGCCCTCGTCGAAGCGGATCGGGAACTCGAAAACTGGTTCCTGCGAATTCATCGGTGCCGGCCTGCCCGGGGAGCCAGTCGCAGCCTACGGTAAACCCCACGCCCCACCAACCCGGCCCCGAGGGATCCCGCCATGACCTGCTACATCTGCGAAACCTGCGGCACCCAGTACGCCGCCGCCGACGCCCCGCCCGCGCGCTGCGTGGTCTGCGAGGACGAGCGCCAGTACGTGGGCTGGCACGGCCAGACCTGGACCACCCACGCCGCGCTCGCGCAGAAATACCGCCTGCGCATCGAGGACGACGCCGGCCTGCTCGGCCTCGGCCTGCCCACCGACTTCGCGATCCCGCAACGCGCGCTGCTGTTGCCCGCCGACCTGGGCAACGTGCTGTGGGAGTGCGTCAGCCTGGTCACCGAGGAGGCCGTGGCCGCGCTGCGCGCGCGCGGCGGCGTCGACCTGATGGCGATCTCGCATCCGCACTTCTACACCTCGATGGTGGAATGGAGCGAAGCGCTGGGCGGCGTGCCGATCCTGCTGCACGAGGCCGACCGCGACTGGGTGCAGCGCCCGTCCAGGCACATCCGCTTCTGGAGCGGCGACGAACTGAAGCTCTCGCAGGACGTGACCCTGCTGCGCGTCGGCGGTCACTTCGACGGCAGCACCGCGCTGCACTGGAAGCGCGGCCCGCGCGGCGCGACGCTGCTGCCGGGCGATGCGCTGCAGGTGGTGCAGGACCGCCGCCACGTCACCTTCATGTACAGCTATCCGAACTTCATGCCGATGAAGCCCACCGACGTGCGCCACATGCAGGCGCTGCTCGACGGCTACGACTTCGACGACGTGTTCGGCTACACCTGGGGGCGCAACATCATCGGCGGCGGCCGGGCCGCGGTGGATGCCTCGTTCGCGCGCTACCTGCAGGCCGTCGCCGCGTAAGCCGTGCGGGAACAGGCGCGGTGCGTCGTTCGCGCCGCGCCGCCCCGATCAGAAGCGGTAACGCACCTTCGCCAGCAACTGGTCGGAATCGCGCAGTTCCAGCGCCTCCTGCAGCATGTCGCCCGTGCCGATGCCGCCTTCGCGCTCGAGCTCGCTCGAGCCGCCGCGCGAATACGCCAGGAACAGGTCCGACTGCGGCCCCAGCAGGTAGCGGTAGCGCAGCTGCAGGCCGAGCTCGTTGATGTCGAAGTCCGGCAGCGCCGCGCCGGTCGCCTGCAGGTCGCCTTGCGGCTGCAACTCGTACTGCGTGCCGTCGTGCGCGCGGATCGCGATCCACTGCGACTTCAGACGCAACTCGTGACGTGCGGCGGGAAACCAGCTCAGGTTCACGCCCGCATAGTCGAGACGCCGCCCGTAGCGCCCGAACGTGCGCCCCTCGCGCCAGACCAGCCAGTCGCGGGTCCACTCCGGTCCCCACTCGAACTCGGCATTGAAGCGGTCGCCGGGATACCAGCCCGCGGTGAGCATCACCGTGCGCGATGGCGTCGCCGACAGGCCCACCGGGAGCAACCCGGCGTTGGCGCTGAAGGTCCAGTCGCCGTAGCGCGCACTGGTGAACTGCGCCTGCGCCTCGTAGCGACCGGACGTGCGCCACAGCCCGTTGCCGCGCGAGATGCGGTCGTCCCAGCCGGCGGTGCGGGGGGCCACGTACAGGTCCACCCGGTCCCCGCTGCGGAAGTTGTAGACGTTGGTGAGCAGCAGGTAGGTCGGCAGGTGGTAACCCTGGTCGTTGCTGCGCGCCTGCAGTTCGGCGATCCAGCGGATGTTGCGCAACGCGGACTGCGCGTCGGCGATGCGCTGGTTGTAGTCGCCGGTGACTTCCAGTTCGTTGACGTTGGGCCGGCGCTGGTAGCCCAGGTCGTTGAAGTTCAGCCGCTCGCCGAAGTGCGTCGCCTCGACCTCGAAACTCCAGCGGTCCGTCGGCGTCCAGAACGTGCGCACCCACGCACCGATGTCGTTGCTCGCGGTGCCCTGCTGGTCGATGAAGCTGCCCAGCGCCTGCGCGCTGACGATCAGCGAGTGCGACGGTTTCCAGCGCAGGTCCACGGCGTGCACCTGCGCGCGACGATCGATGTCCGCGCGCCCGGTGTCGGTGCTGAGCCAGCCGACGCTCATCGCGTCGCTGACGGGCAGCTGCAGGCGCGCGGCGTAGAAGTCGCGGCCGTCGTCGCCGTCCTCGGTGGCCGCAAGCAGGCCGTAGCTCATGCGGCCGAACGCGCCGTTGAGCTTGAGCGCGGCGTCGATGTCGTTGCGTTCGCCGATGCGGCGCGTGTGGATCAGCCGTCCCGAATCGGGCGTGCGCAGGTCGAAGATGCTCTGGTTCTCGGTGAAGAACGGGCGCTTGTCGCTGAAGAAGGTCTCCACCGCGTCGAAGTTGATGACCAGATCGTCGGCCTCCACCTGGCCGAAGTCCGGGTTGATCGTGCCGCTGAGCTGGAAATCCGGCGACGGCTTCCAGAACACGTCCACGCCCGCCTTGTAGCGCGTGCGATCGTCGATGAAGTCGTGCAGCGCAGTCGCGTACGGCCAATAGTGGAACAGCGCGCTGCGATACTGCGGAATCTCGATCGGGTCGAAATCGGAAACGAAGCGGCCGCCGCGGTCCTGCGCCACCGCCGGAAACGCCTGGCGCTCGCCGGTGCTGCCGACCACGCGTGCGAAGTACACCTTCGCGGTGCGCGTGGCACTGTCGGCGTTGCGCATGGGCGCGACCGACCACGGGATCAGCATCTCCACCTGCCAGCCGGTCGCGCTTTCGCTGACGGCCGAACTCCACTCGGTGTCCCAGTCGGTGCTGAGCTGGTTCTCGTTGGTCAGCACGCCGTCCTGGATCGAACCGGACAGCGACACGGTGAAGGCGTACGCGGTGCGACCATCGCCGTCGAAGTCGATGTTGAAGTTCACCCGGTCGGCATTGCGCACCTGGTCGCGTTCAAGCCGCGGCTTGATCCGCTGCACGCCCGGCGCCTGGTCGAGGACGAACGCCACCGCGATGCCTTCCGGCGTCGACAGCAGTCGCGCCTTCGTGCGCACGCCGGCTTCGGGTGTCGTCAGCCGGTAGGGTTCGGTGATGCGGAAATCGTCGTATTCGCGCGCCTGCGCCCATTCGGGTTCGTCGAGCTGGCCGTCGACGCTGATCGCGGCGTGCGCGGTGCCGGCGAGCGAGGCGGCGAGTGCGAGGGCAAGGCGGGTGCAACGCAGGGCAACGCATTTCTTCATGGCAATGCTCGTCTGTTCCCTCCCCTGTGCGGGGAGAGTCGGTTGGGGGTCGGAGGAGGAAAGCGGGTCTAGGGTCGGCCGGGGACCGCGCCCTGGCTCACCAGGTACGCACGCACGCCGGGATCGCTGGCCTGGTTGAGCGGCGACCGCCACCGTCCCATCCAGCCGTCGGCAACCACGCCGAGATTGACGTTGGCGCCGTGCGCGACGAGGTATTTCACCGTCGGCAGATGGCCCTCGCGGGCGGCGTTGATCAGCGGCGTCTCGTCGTAGGTCACCACGCGATTGACGTCGGCGCCGGCGCGCACCAGCCGGTCCACGAGGCGCAGGTCGCCGCGCGCGGCCGCGACGATCAGCGGGTTGCCCTCGCCCAGCGCGGCGCGATCGGGATCGGCGCCGAGCGCGAGCAAGGCGTCGACCATCGCCGGACGGTGCGCGCGGATCGCCTGGATCAGCGCCGTGCCTTCATCGAGCACGCGTGCGTTGACGTCGACCCCGTTGCGGACCAGCCGGCGCGCCGTATCGATGTCGCCGCTGCGTGCGGCCGCGAGCAGCGCCAGCACCTGCGGCGCGGGTTCGGCCGCAGGCGCGGAGGCCAGCGTCAGCCGCGGCGTGGTCGCGGCGGCCACGCCGGCAAACGCGACCAGCAGCGCGACGCTCGACGCGATCACGACCTGGCGCCGCACCGGCGCAACGCCGGTGACACCGTCCTCGATCAGCCCATCGATGCGCTGGGCGAGATGACTGCGGTGCTCGAACATGCCCACCGCGAGCGATGGCGGTCGCTCGCCGATCGCCAGCAGCTTCTCGACGCTGGCCAGCAGCGAGCCGGCGTACTCGGTACCCGCGCCGCAGCCGTGCGCGGCGCGCGCATCGCAGGCCATCTCGCGGGCCAACGCGAGCCGCGCATCGATCAGGCGCAGGAACGGATTCCACCAGAACACCGCCAGTGCCAGGCGCAGCACGCAGGCCAGCCACAGGTCGCCGCGCCGGATATGCGCGATCTCGTGCTGAAGGATGTCGTGCAGCGCCTGCGGTTCGAGCGTATCGACCAGCGCGCGCGGGATCAGGATGCACGGACGCAGCAGGCCCACCACCATCGGGCCATCGACGGCCGTGGTGGCGATGCGGGTGCGCGGAGGCAGGACGTGCGCCATCGCCGCCATGAGCGCCGGCGCCGGCCGCGCGGAACGTTGCAGCCGGCGCGCCTGGAACGCGCCTTCCAGGAGCCGCATGACCTGCCACAACGCGCCGAGCAGCCACGCCAGCGCGAAGACCGACGACCATGACTTGGGAATTTCCATGTACAGCGTGTCGGGGCACAGCCCGGCCTCGAACGACTGTTCGCTGAGCGACGCACCTTCCGCCGCCGTCGGCGTCATCTCGTAGTTGTGCCCGACCTGCTCGGCGTGGGTCTTCGGCGGCACGGACGTGCCCGGCAGGACGGCCGGCAGAAGCGCGGTCATCGGCGCCAGTACCGCCAGCGCGAAGACCGACAGCAGCAGCCACGAACGCAGCTCGGCGCCGAGCGGACGCAGCCGCATCAGTAGCAGCGCGACTGCGAACAGCACCGCGCTCTGCCACAGGTGCTGGCCGGCGATGGCGATCGCCGCATCGATCAGGTTCGCGATCATGGCTTCCCCTTCGGCTTGGTGGCGTCGGCCCTGGCAGCACCGGATTTCGCGGCGCTGACCTTGCGCTGCAGCGCCTTCAGTTCGGTCTGCTCGATGTCGTGCTCGCTGAGCAGGTGCTGCGCCAGCACGTTGGGCGATCCGTCGAAGAACTGCTGCAACAGGTGATCGAGCGCCTGCTTGCGGGCCAGCTCGCGGGTGATCGCGGCGCGGTAGATGAAGGCGCGGCCTTCCGCGCGATGGGTCACGAAACCCTTCTTGCCGAGCGTGGCGAACATCGTCAGCACGGTCGTGTAGGCGACGGCCTTCCTCCGCGAGAGCTCGTCGGTGACTTCGCGTACCGAGGCTTCGCCCTTGTCCCAGAGGACTTCGAGGATGGCGCGCTCGGATTCGGTCAGCGTGGGCGAGGGTGGTCGGGCCATGGCGTACCTACTAGTTAACTAGTTGATGGCGCGCACCTTAATCGGCCCCTCGCCGGGCTGTCAACTATGGAAATAGTAGTAGTCGGTCCCGCTCCACGGACGGCGGTCCGCGGCCGCACCACCTGCTTCCGACAAGGCCGGCGCCCGGCAGCCGGAAGACCGCATCACACGCGCAAAATCGCGCACACAAAAAAGGGCGCGGCGCGCCGCGCGCGCCGCACCCCGCCCCGACATCGCGATCGCCCGCGATGTCGACCCGACAGCGAAGGTCAGAGGTTCACCGCCGCCATGTTCGCTTCCGGATAACGCAGGCCGGCGACCTGGTGCGCGTCGAGCACCGATGCAATGCGCTGCAGTTCCGCGTCGCTCAACACGATGCTCGCTGCGCCCGCGTTCTCGTCCAGCCGCGAAACACGGCGCGTGCCGGGAATCGGCACGATGTCCGGCGCCTGCGCGAGCAGCCAGGCCAGGGCGAGCTGCGCCGGCGTGCAGCCGCGCGCCTGCGCGAGTTCGGTCACCGCTTCGACCAGCGCGTGGTTCTGCTCGGCGTTGCCGTCCTGGAAGCGCGGATTGGTGCGACGCCAGTCGTTCGCGGCGAGCTCGCTGGCATTGTGGATCGCGCCGGTGAGGAAGCCGCGGCCGAGCGGGCTGTACGGCACGAAGCCGATGCCCAGTTCGCGGCACGCCGGCAGGATCTCGGCTTCGACATCGCGCGTCCACAGCGAGTACTCGCTCTGCAGCGCGGCGATCGGATGCACCGCCGCGGCACGCCGCAGCGTCGCAGCGGAGGCTTCCGACATGCCGAGGAACCGCACCTTGCCCGCTTCGACCAGGCGCTGCATCGCACCGATGGTGTCCTCGATCGGCACCTTGGGATCGACGCGGTGCTGGTAGTACAGGTCGATGTGGTCGACGCCGAGGCGCTGCAGGCTCGCATCGCAGGCGGCGGCGACGTACTCGGGCGTGCCGCTGACGCCGAGGAAGTCGCCGTTGGGCGCGCGCACGTTGCCGAATTTCGTGGCCAGCACCACTTCGTCGCGGCGCGTCTCCAGCACCTTGGCGAGCAGGCGCTCGTTGGCGCCGACGCCGTACATGTCGGCGGTGTCGAGGAAGTTCACGCCGATGTCGAGGGCGTGGTTGAGCACGGCAAGGTTGGTCGTCTCCTCGCTGGGCCCGTAGAAATCGGACATGCCCATGCAGCCCAGGCCGATCGCGGAGACGGTGAGGCCCTGACGGCCAAGGCTGCGGCGGGGGAAATTCGCGGTGGTCATGCGGGTCGCTCCGATGCGTTGGGGGAGTGCGCTCACCGTACGCCCCGTGCCGTCGTGCCGTTAGCCGATTGCTCGCGGATTCTTGCCCGATCCTCCAGACCGCTGTTCCACGCACTGCCGCGGCGGAAGCGCGCGCGCATAATCGCGGCACGCTTTCCGCGAGGCATTGCCATGCACGACAAGGCTTCCAACGTGATCGCCGCGCGCCCGGAACTGTCGGCGCAGCAGGCCGAACTCGCCGACCGGGTTGCACGAAACACCCGCAAGGACGGCCTCACCGCGACCGTCGTGCCCGGCCTGGCGCTGATCCGCGCCAGCGCGCCCTCGCAGCCGCTCCCGAGCGTCTACCACCCCTGCCTGTGCGTGGTCGTGCAGGGCCGCAAGCAGGCGCAGCTGGGCGAGGAGGTCTTCGTCTACGACCCGCTGCATTACCTGGTGGTGTCGATGACCCTGCCGATCACCGGGCAGATCCTCGAGGCGACGCCCGCGCAGCCGTATCTGTGCGTGCGCGTCGACATCGATCCCGCGCTGGTCAGCGAACTGCTGGCGCAACTGGGCCCCGCCGCGCCCGCGCGCGAATCGACCACGCGCGCCCTGTACCTCGCCCGCACCGGCGCACCGCTGCTCGACGCCGTGCTGCGCCTGACACGCCTGCTCGACACGCCGGAGGAAGCCGCGGTGCTCGCGCCGCTGGCACTGCGCGAGATCCACTACCGCGTGCTCACCGGCGAACTGGGCGAACGCCTGCGCCAGCTGTGCGAAGTCGACGGTCCCGCGCAACGCATCGCCCGCGCGATCGAGCGGCTGAAGACGCACTACGCCGACGCGCTGCGCATCGAGGATCTCGCCGCTGCCGCGCACATGAGCCCCTCCTCGCTGCACCAGCGCTTCAAGGCCGTGACGTCGATGTCGCCGCTGCAATTCCAGAAGCAGCTGCGGCTGCAGGAAGCGCGCCGGCTGATGCTGAGCGACGGACTGGAAGCCGCCGCGGCAGGCCATCGCGTCGGCTACGAGAGCCCATCGCAGTTCAGCCGCGAATACCGGCGGCTGTTCGGCGCGCCGCCGCGGCGTGAAATCGCCGCGGTGCGGCTCAGCGGTGCCTGAAAGGAAGCATGCGTCGCCGACCGGGCGATTCTCGATGCGACTGGCTCAAGGCGCGACGTCGCCGGCCTTCTCCGCGATGGGGCGTAGCTGCTCGACCATCGTCACCAGGAAACGGCCCGGCTCTTCGGTCATCACCTCGTGGGCGGAATTCTCGAACCAGACGAAACCTTTTTGCGGCGCCTTCACTTTCTGGAACCACTCGTATGCGACCTCGGAGTTCACCGTGCGGTCGTGGCGGCCCTCGAACAGGAAGACCGGGCAGGCGAAGCTGGTGGAGGCGCTGAGGTCGAGGTTGATCAGCGGTTCGAAGAGGTATTTCTGCGAGAACCCGTTGCCGTCGTAGATGTGCGGCGCTTCCTCGTCGGTGTAGTCGGGTGAGAGCCGTGCGGCCTGGCCGTCGACCTGACCGGTCCGTCCGGCCATCACGCCACCGAAGAAGTCCGACCACTTGCGTTCGAGCGCGATGTCCTTCAGCGCGATCGGCTTGCCGGGTTCGGCGTAGGGCGCGATGGATTCCAGTTCCGCCACGGCCTGGGCATTTCCGGCTTTCCTCGCGGCATCGAGCGCATAGGCGTAGCCGCGACGTTCGCTCGCGCGGATGTCGGTGGCCTGGCCGGTGCCGATGTAGGCGTGCAGCCATTCCGGGCGACGGCGGGCGAACTCCAGGCCGATGTAGCTGCCCCACGAATGGCCCAGCAGGAAGATCTTCTGCTTGCCCAGGTCGCGACGCAGGAACGCGACTATCTCCTCAATGTCATCGATGAAGCGCTCGCTGTTCATCGTGGGCGCGACCGCGTCGGGATCGTTGATCAGGTGGGTCTTTCCCGAGCCGCGCTGGTCCCAGTGGACCACGACGAAGTATTCCTCCAGCGCCAGCGTGTTTCGCCACGCCAGCGGCAACTCGGCGAAACCGGGACCGCCGTGGAGGACCAGGAGCACGGGGTTGCGCCGGTCGCTTCCGCGGATGGTGACGAACTGGTCGATGCCGCCGATTCGCACGGTCTCCGCCCGCTCGATGCCGTGCGGCGTCACGATGCGGCGCAGCTCGCGGATGACCGCGGTGGCCTCGGCCCGGTTGCGCGGCTTGGGCCCTTCCGTCCCCTGGGAGGAAAACGGAATAGCGGCCAATAGTACGGCGGCGATCAAGTGCTTCATGGGTCGCTCCTAAACGATGGAATACCTCCACGAGCTCTGCCGATGTCGCGCTGGCAGGCTCGCTTCCTTACTCGAGGAGGCCATTTCACATCAAATCCGGCCGATCGTGAAGTCCGTTCAGTTGGAAATGGCAAGTCCAAATCTCTTCATGCAACTGAACAACTGCTACTGGGTCGTAGCGCGATGCCCGCACCCATTCCGCCTCCCCGCGCTGCTTCAGCACTCCGCAGGCGTTCATGCACGCATTTGCCAAGTCCGCATTCGAACCAGACACGAAAAACAACTGCACCAACGCCGCCCTTCTTCCCGGGACGAGCAATTGGTATGCGCCACTGTTGTAGTCAATGGCGACTTCCCCCCGGCACCAAAGAGTTACGCTGTGCCCGGCCCCACAGTTCAAACGTTCTGCACACATGTATCCCCCCCTCCAACCGCGGCTCGCCTTCCATCTGCACGTCGACGCGTTGCACGCGCTCTACGTCGAGGAGTGCGGCAACCCGGACGGACTCCCCGTGGTCCTGCTGCACGGCGGCCCGGGTGGTGGCATCTCCACGCCGCAGCGGCGTTTCTTCGATCCGGCGTTGTTCCGCATCGTGCTGTTCGATCAGCGCGGGGCCGGCAAGTCGACGCCAGGCGGAGAGGTCACGAACAACACGACGGCGCATCTGGTGGACGACCTCGAATCCATCCGGCGCCGGCTTGGCATCGAACGCTGGGTCGTGTTCGGCGGGTCCTGGGGCTCCCTGCTCGCACTTGCCTACGCCCAGCGGCATCCGGAGCGCGTGATCGAGCTGATTCTGCGCGGGCTGTTTCTCGGTACAGACGGGGAGATCGACTGGCTCAACGAACGCTCCGGCGGCGCACGCTGGATCTTTCCCGAACGCTGGTCCGCATACGAGGAGCACATCGCACAGGAAGAACGCGCCCATCTCGTCGAGGCGTATTGGCGCCGCCTCGATGATCCCGATAGGCAAATCCGTGCGGCCGCCGCAGCGGCATGGCTGGATTGGACCGATGGCAGCAGCACGCTGGTGCACGACCCGCGCCCGTCGCCCGAGATGGCGACGGACGAGGGCATCGCCAACGCCAGGATCGAGGCGCACTACTTCAGGCATGGCTGCTTCCTGGACACGCCGCTGCTTGATGGGATCGACGGCATCCGGCACATCCCCGCCACGCTCGTCCAAGGTCGATACGACATCGCGTGCCCAATGCAGGCAGCGCATGCACTGAAGCGGGCATGGCCGGAGCTCGATCTGCGGGTCGTATTGGCCGGACACAGCGCCTTCGATGACGCCATCCTGCAGGCCGTCCTCGATGCGACAGCCCGTTGCGCGGATCGCTTGGTTGCACTGGCCAGCGAATCCTGACGACATGGATCTTGGCGTCGGCACCGTCGCCCTGCTGACGGGCGCAGCCTTCGTGGCGGGGGTCGTGGACACGATCGCCGGAGGGGGTGGCCTGCTGACGATTCCGGCGTTGATGGCGGCGGGCGTGCCCCCGGTGTCCGCGATCGCGACGAGCAAGGTCCAGAGCGCGTTCTGCGCGGCAAGCGCCGTCCACACCTTCGCCCGCAGCGGCCGCATCGATCTGCGCAGCATCGTCCGCCCGGCGATTGGCGCATCGGTCGGGGCGGTGCTCGGAGGCGCGGCCGTGCAGTTCGTTGACCCTGCGTTCCTGACGGGTCTGGTTCCGGTCCTGCTGGTGATGATGGCGGGCTACTTCGCCTTCGCACCGCGAGTTTCAGACGAAGACCGGCACGCTCGCTTCAACGCGCGCGCGCTGCTCGCGACGGCCACCGCCATCGGTTTCTACGATGGATTTTTCGGCCCCGGAACCGGGTCGTTTCTGGCCGCGGCGCTGGTGGCATGGTTCGGCATGGGGCTGGTCAAGGCGACGGCGCACGCCAAGGTCCTGAACCTTTCGAGCAACCTTGGAGCACTGCTGGTCCTGGGGATCGGCGGCAAAGTGTTGTGGCCCTTAGGGCTGCTGATGGCCATCTCGAGCAGCGCCGGTGGCAGGCTGGGGGCCCATCTCACGCTGCGCGCCGGCACCCGGCTGATCCGCCCGATGCTGGTGACGATGTCACTGCTGCTCACTGCGAAGCTGCTGATGGGAGTTGGTGATTGGCTCTCTTCGCTCTTCGCTTCATGATGCCCACCGCCGCGCGAATCGCGCTGTCGCCATGATTCACCCCCGGATGACCCGGACCCGATTCAATTCGCCTCGCACGACCTCCCATGACCCATGCAAGCATTCGCCAGCGGATCGCGGTGCCCCCACAACAGGCATGGGCAGTGCTGAGTGCACTGGCCGACTGGCCCCGCTGGTGCCCAACCATTTCGCGGTTGGAGATACTGGATGCCGCATCACCCGGCCTTGGGTCGAAGGCATATATCGAACAGCCTGGCCTGCGTCCCGCGTTGTGGACCGTTACCCGCTGGGATCCGGAGCAGGGTTTCACCTGGGAGTCGCATCACCCGGGCATCCGGGTCACAGGCGACCACCGCATTGCCCCGGTGACGGGTGGATGCGATGTGGAACTCTCGCTTTCGTTTACGGGCTTGCTGGGCGCAATGCTGGGGCCATGGCTGCGCACCGTTGCCCGCAAGGCTATGGCCCGAGAAGCCCACGCCCTGATGTGCGCCTGCGAGGGTCGTCCGGCCGAACCCTGCCGCGACCCAACGTGCTAGCGGTTAACCTCACGCGCCACAGGTGCCCGCCGATGTGAGCTGCGCGGCTGCCAGGCCGTAGACGCCGGTCGAGGTCTACTTTGGCTCGTGAAACTCCGACGGCGAGCCCGCCGCAACCCATCGCTGGAAATCGCGGCATACCTCGCGCAGGTCCGACCAAACCTCGCGAGGTATCACGGCACCGCAGCTTGCGGTCGCTTTCATGGCGCGCGTGTGCGGCGTCGCCGCCTACCAGATCTTCACCCGATCCGCCGGCGCCAGGTACAGCTGCTCGCCCGGCTTGGCGCCGTACGCGTCGTACCAGGCATCGATGTTGCGCACGGTCTGTGCGCGCCAGCGGCCCGGAGAATGGCCGTCGGTGAGCACGCGCTGGCGCAGCGCGGCGTCGCGCATCTTCGACCGCCAGCCCTGCGCATAGGCGAGGAAAAAGCGCTGGTCGCCGGTGAGCCCGTCGATCACCGGCGCTTCCTTGCCGCCCAGCGACTTTTTGTACGCGAGGTACGCAATCGTCAGGCCGGACACGTCGGCGATGTTCTCGCCCAGCGTCTGCTCGCCCTTTATGTGCAGGCCCGGCAGCGGCTCGTAGGCGTCGTACTGCGCCGCCAGCCGCGCGGTGGCCTCCTTGAAGTGCTTCGCGTCTTCCGGCGTCCACCAGTTGGCCAGGCGACCCTGCGCGTCGAATTCGGCGCCGGTGTCGTCGAAGCCATGGCTGATCTCGTGGCCGATCACGGCGCCGATCGAGCCGTAGTTGGCGGCGGCGTCGGCCCTGGGATCGAAGAACGGCGCCTCGAGAATCGCGGCGGGGAAGTTCATCGCGTTCTGCAGCGGCAGGTTCACCGCGTTCACCGTCTGCGGCGTCATCCACCATTCGCCGCGATCGACGCTCTGGTGCAGCTTGGCGATCTGGTGCTTGTACTCGTGCTCCTCCGCACGCAGGCGGTTGCCGAGCGGATCGTCGGCGCGGATTTCCAGCGCGCCGTAGTCGCGCCAGGTTTCCGGATAGCCGACGCTCACGCGCATCGTCTGCGCCTTGGCCTTCGCCTTGGCTTTCGTTTGCGGCGTCATCCATTCCAGCGTGTCGACGCGTTCGGCGAACGCCGCGAGGATGTTCCTCACCATCTCCTCGACCTGCGCCTTGGACGAGGCCGGGAAGTACTTCTCCACGTACAGCTTGCCCACGGCGTCGCCGAGCGCGTTGTTGGTGGAATCCAGCGCGCGCTTCCAGCGGTCCTTCTGCTTGGGCGTGCCTTGCAGCGTGGTGCCGAAGAAACCGAAGCGCAGGTCGGCATAGGCCTTGGGCAGCAGGTCGGCGTTGCGGCTCAGCGCGTGGAAGGTCAGGTAGTCCTTCCACACTTCGAGCGGCTCGCTACCGACCAGCGCCGACAGGCGCGTGATCGCCAGCGGCTGCCAGGCCACGATGGTCTTCTCGTCCGACAGGCCCGCGGCGGCGAAGTACGCGTTCCAGTCCAGGCCCGGCGCCTTCTTCGCGAAGTCCGCCATCGCCCACGGATTGTTGGCCTTGTGCACGTCCTGCGTGTCGACGATCGAGGACTGCGCCTTCGCGATCTTCGTCTCCAGCGCGACGATGTCCTTCGCCTTGCCTTCGGCCTCGGCGACGTTGGCGAGCCGGAGCAGCGCGGTCACGTACTCGAGGTACTTCGCGCGCGTCTCCATCATCTCCTTGTCGTTGGAGAGGTAGTACTCGCGATCGGGCATCACCACGCCGCCCTGCATCAGCGTGGCGACGTTGTGCTCGGGATCCTGCAATCCCTGCGCGACGAACAGGCCGAACAGGTTGTCGGTGTGGTAGTTGGTCGCATTGAGCGGATCGACGTCGGCGCGCAGGCCGCTGCCGAGTACGCGCGCGAGGTCGGCCTTGGACGCGATCGCATCGATCTTCGCCAGTTCCGGCTGCAGCGGTTGCAGGCCGCGCGCCTCGATGCCGGCCTCGTCCATGTATGCGGCGTAGTAGTCGGCGATCTTGCGCGCGTCGCTGCCGGCGGCGGGATTGCTCGCCGCCAGACCCTTGATCAGGTCGGCATTGCGCTGCTCGGCCTTCTTCTGCACCTCGTAACCGGTGCCGATGCTGGAGCGGTCGTCGGGAATCGTCGCGCTGTTGCGCCAGGTGCCGTTGGCAAAGGCATCGAAGTCGTCGCCGGGCTTCACGCTCTTGTCGATGCCGGCCAGGTCCACGCCGATCGCCGGCGCGGTCGCGGCGGCTTCGGTCGGTGCCGGTGCGGTCGCGGTGTCGGTGGACGGCTTGCACGCGGCGAGGCTGCAGGCGAGAGCGAGGAACAGGAGGTTGCGGTTCAGGCGGCGGGCCACAGTGGTCGGCATGGGCGGCGGAAATGACGGAGGAACCGCGATGGTGCCCGGATGCCTCGTCGGCGCATGTGCAGGAAGCCACGCCGGCGTGTTCAGCCGCGCTGCGATGCGCACAACGCCGCCTCGCGACCCTGCCCCGGCCGCCGCGCTTGCGGCACACTGGGCCTCTCCTCACTCCGGACCGCGTCCATGTCCTCAACAGACCTGTACCCCGTGCCGCCCGACTTCGCCGCCACCGCCCGCATCCGGCGCGACGATTACGAACGTCTCTACGCGCAATCGGTGCGCGAACCCGACGCGTTCTGGGCCGACGTCGCCGGGCGCCTGGACTGGATGAAGACCCCCACGCGGATCAAGGACGTCAGCTACCGGCTCGACGACTTCCACATCCGCTGGTACGCCGACGGCGAACTCAATGCCAGCGTCAACTGCCTCGACCGCCACCTCGCCACGCGCGGCGACAAGACCGCGCTGGTGTTCGAGCCCGACGATCCCGCGCAACCGGCGCAGCACATTTCCTATCGCGAGCTGCACGCGCGCGTCTGCAAGCTCGCCAATGCGTTGCGCGCACTCGGCGTGAAGAAAGGCGACCGCGTCACCATCTACCTGCCGATGATTCCCGAAGCGGTCGTCGCGATGCTCGCCTGCGCGCGCATCGGCGCGATCCACTCGGTGGTGTTCGGCGGCTTCGCTCCGCAGTCGATCGCCGACCGCGTGCACGACTGCGCATCGAAACTCATCATCACCGCCGACGAGGGCCTGCGCGGCGGCAGGAAGATTCCGCTCAAGGCCAACGTCGATGCCGCGCTGAAACTGCCCGGCACCAATTCGGTCGAGACCGTGCTCGTGGTGCGCCACACCGGCGCCGCGGTGCACATGCAGATGCCGCGCGACCGCTGGTACGACGCGGTCGTCGACGGACAACCGGACCAGTGCGAACCCGAGCGCATGAACGCGGAAGACCCGCTGTTCATCCTCTACACCTCCGGTTCCACCGGCAAACCCAAGGGCGTGCTGCACACCACCGGCGGCTATCTGGTGTGGGCGAGCTACACGCACGAAGCGGTGTTCGACCTGCGCGAGGACGACGTCTACTGGTGCACCGCCGACGTCGGCTGGGTCACCGGCCACAGCTACATCGTCTACGGCCCGCTCGCGAACGGCGCGACCGCGCTGGTGTTCGAAGGCGTGCCCAACTACCCGACCGTGTCGCGCTTCTGGGAAGTCATCGACAAGCACCAGGTGACGATCTTCTACACGGCGCCGACCGCGATCCGCGCGCTGATGCGCGAGGGCGAAGCGCCGGTGAAGCGGACCTCGCGCGCCTCGCTGCGCCTGCTCGGCACGGTCGGCGAGCCGATCAATCCGGAAGCCTGGCGCTGGTACTACGAAGTCGTCGGCGATGCGCGCTGCCCGGTGGTCGACACGTGGTGGCAGACCGAGACCGGCGGCATCCTGATCACGCCGCTGCCCGGCGCGACCGACCTCAAGCCCGGTTCGGCGACCAAGCCGTTCTTCGGCGTGCAGCCGGCCCTGGTCGATGCCAACGGCAACCTGCTGGAAGGCGAAGCCGAGGGCAACCTGGTGCTGCTCGATTCGTGGCCGGGCCAGATGCGCACGGTGTACGGCGACCACCAGCGCTTCATCGACACCTACTTCAAGACCTATCCGGGCATGTACTTCACCGGCGACGGCTGCCGCCGCGACGCCGACGGTTATTACTGGATCACCGGCCGCGTCGACGACGTCATCAACGTGAGCGGGCATCGCATCGGCACCGCGGAAGTGGAGAGCGCGCTGGTGTCGCATCCGAAGGTGGCCGAGGCGGCCGTGGTCGGCTTCCCGCACGACATCAAGGGCCAGGGCATCTACGCCTACGTCACCCTGATCGCCGGCGAGACCGAGAGCGAGGAATTGCGCAAGGAACTGATCGCGCACGTGCGCCAGGAGATCGGCCCGATCGCTTCGCCCGACCACCTGCAGTGGGCGCCGGGCCTGCCCAAGACGCGCAGCGGCAAGATCATGCGCCGCATCCTGCGCAAGATCGCCGAGAACGCGCCGGAGCAGTTGGGGGATACCTCGACGCTGGCGGATCCTTCGGTCGTCGAATCGCTGGTGCAGCAGCGGCGGGTGCCGTAACGCGGGTCATCCCGACGTAAGCGACCTTCGTCGTCCCGCGCCCGCCAAACCCTCGTCATCCCGGCGGAAGCCGGGATCCATTTTGCTATTGCTTCTGCACTTGCCCCATCCGGACAAACTACAAAGTCCAAATGGATCCCGGCTTCCGCCGGGATGACGAGCAAAGGCAAATGCGTCCGCCCCTCATGGCATCGCATCGACTCGCACGATCTGCTCCAATCCCCCGCATGACCCGCGCCCTCCATCTCCCCATCACCCTCGCCTACGCCAAGGGCGCCTACACCGTGCGCCTGGCGATCGGCCGCGACCGCCGCCCCGGCAACTTCGTGCTCGACACCGGCAGCAGCACGCTGGTCGTGCTGCCGCATGCCTACGATCCCGACCAGGACCCCAGCCACACCCCGACCTCGTGGGCGCAGGAGGTGCGCTACGGCCAGGGCGTGTGGGCCGGGCCGGTGCTGTCGGCGGAAGTGCACTTCGACGGCCTGCACGGCAGCGTGCGTCTCGAGGATGCGCAGTTCTCGCGCGTGCAGGCGCAGGCGCAGGACATGCGCGAGGCCGACGGCCTGTTCGGCCTCGCCTACAGCGGCCTCAACACCGCGCACGACGTGCGCGACTACCTCGCCGCGCGCGGCGTCGACCCGCCGCTCACCTGGCCGTGGCCGTTCGACCGGGAGGACGAAAACCTCGGCGACTTCGCCACGCTGCTCAAGGAGCAGCCGCGCGTCACGCCGCTGCCGCTGTTCAGCGCACTGGCCTATGCCGGTCGCATCGACAACCGCTTCGCCCTGCTGATGCGCCGCGCGCTGGTGCACGTCGAGGACGACAACGCCGACGCTGACCTGCTCGCCAGCGATCCGCTCAACCAGGGCGTGATGATCCTCGGCAGTTCGGAACGGCACGACGAAGACCACGCGCAACGCCTGCACGAAGGCGACTTCCGCGAGATCCAGCTCGTCGACCACCTGTACTACAACGCCGATCTGGTCGCGGTGCAGGTCGGCGACGGCCCGCGCATCGAAGCGCCGGCGCTGGATCAAAAATACGAACACCGCGCCGCGAGCAACGCGATCCTCGATACCGGCTGCAGTTTCCTGATCCTCGAGGCCACGCTGTACCGCGCCGTGATCGACGGCCTCGCCCGCTACGACGCACGGTTGCCGGCGCTGGTCGAACGCTTCCAGCAGACCTTCGCGCAACAGCAGCAGGGCATCGCCAATGCCGAGGTCGATGCGGTCGCGTGGCCCGCGCTGCATTTCTATCTGCGCGCCCCCGACGGCAGCGAGACCCGGCTCACCTGCACCGACGAGCACTACTGGCCGCGCAACGCGATGCGCGCCGGACAGGCCTACTGCCTGCTGGCGAGCCAGCTGAAGAACTGGCCGAACCAGTCGATCCTCGGCCTGCCGTTGCTGGCGGAGAAGTACTGCATCTTCGATCGCAGCGCCGACAACGGCGGCTGCGTGCGCGTGGCGAAGGCGCGGGGTGCGGATGCGAAGTGGGCGAGCTGATCGATGCCCGTATCCCGGGGGAAGGCTGAAGGCCGCACCCAGGGGCTCTCGACGTACCGGCAAATCTGACATGACTGCTACGGACACCACTGCAATAAGTCCCGCAACACTTGACCACGCCGCTCTGGACACGCGGCGATTGCGTTTGCGGCTATTCCAATCCGGCAACGACAGCGACCTCGCGCTATATCGCGACATCTATGGCGATGCTGCGGTCATGCACCGTATCGCCGAGCCCCTGACCGTCGAGGCGGCTGTCCGCGGTTTCGCCAATGTGTGTCGTCACAATCGCGCCCAAACCCCGGGCCATCGCTTCTGGCGCGTCGACGAGCAGACGACGGGCAGACGTGCCGGCCTTGCGGCCCTGCGTCGCGAGGGTGCGCGCGCCGAGATCGGCGTCATGCTCTTTCCGGAATGGTGGAACCGCGGCGTCTGCGGCGAGATCTTCGTCGCCCTGCTGCACTACGGGTTTACCGACCTCGGGCTCGGCGCCATTGACGCCCGTAGCGCGGAGGACGACGGCCTGCCGGTCATCGAACGGCTTCTGGCCCCCTTCGGCTTCATCCGGACGCGCGCGGGCGCTCCGGACGGAATCGGACATTGGGAATTGCCAAAGGCCGTCTGGGAGTCCCGACGGTCCGCCAACTGAGACCGGTTTTGCAAAATCCGGCGGGAGAGGTATCGTCAACGGTCTGTTTTCTGGGGAGAAGCAGCGCGTGGAGACGCCTGCCGGGGAGAACACGCCGAAGCCGGGCCGCCTGGTCTGCGTCGGCCTGGGGATGATGCTGGGGGCCCATATCGGGCCGCGCGCGCGCAGCCACATCGAACAATCCGACGTCGTGTTCGTCGCCGTGTCCGACCCGGTGGTCGAGCTGTGGCTGCAGCAGATGCACCCGGACGTGCGCAGCCTGCAGCCACACTACGCCGAGGGGAAACTGCGCCACCAGACCTACCGCGGCATGGTCAACGACATGCTCGCCGAGGTCCGCGCCGGCAAGACCGTGTGCGGCGCCTTCTACGGCCACCCCGGCGTGTTCGCCAAGGCCCCGCACGATGCGATCGCGCAGGCGCGCCGCGAAGGCTTCGATGCGCACATGGAACCCGGCGTTTCCGCCGAGGACTGCCTGTACGCCGACCTGGGCATCGATCCGGGCCGGGTCGGTTGCGCGCATTACGAAGCCAGCCAGTTCATGTTCTACCGCCGCCGCCTCGACCCGTCGGCCTATCTGGTCCTGTGGCAGGTCGGCATCGCCGGCGACCGCACCTACCGCCGCTTCGCCACCGGCCGCGAATACCGCCAGCTGCTGGTCGACCGCCTGCGCGAGGACTACCCGCTCGACCACCCGGTCACCGTGTACGAAGCCGCGACGCTGCCCATCACCCAGCCGCGCATGGAAACCGTGCCGCTGCACGCGTTGCCCGATACGCCGCTGCACATGCATTCGACGCTCGTCGTGCCGCCCTGCATGCCCCTGCAGCGCGACGATGCGATGCTGGCGCGGATCGAAGCCGTGGAGCGCGCGGAAGCGGCGGCGAATGCCGGCGTTACGCCGGTCAGCGACGCCACCGACACCGCCGCTCGCTCCCAAGTCGTCATCCTCGCGAAAGCGGGGCTTTCAACGGACGAACGTCCGTCATCCAGTGACTTTGCTTTGGGCAAGACCCAACGAGCATCGTGAGCACCACCCTGCCCACGAAGGAATAACAACCAAGCGCAACACCCACCCACAAGGAGACCAGTGAATGTCCAACGTAGTGCATTTCCTCGAAACCCTCGGCGCCTCGCCCAACACGCTGTCCGCCGCGAACTACGCCCAGGCCGTCGAAGCCCTCGGCGTGGACGCCGTTTCGCGCGAAGCGCTGCTGGCGCGCGACACCAATGCGATTAACCACGCGCTTGACGGGCGTGCGGCGATGCGCTGCCTTGTTTTTGTTCCCGATTGATCAGCAAATCGCCGAGGCGGCTCTAGCCGCCTCGGCACCACCACCGCACACCACCGAGCAGTAAGGAGTCAAAGATGTCCATCGCTGTGCAGTTCCTGGAAGCCCTGGCCCGCAATCCGAAGCCGCTATCGGACGACGAATTTGCTGCCGCCATAGCTAAGACCGAAATGGATCCCTCTGCTCAAAAGGCACTGCTGGACCGAAACGCGCAAGCATTGAGCAAGGCGCTGGGCGGGCGACTCAAGATGATGTGTATGGTGGTTCCCGCCGAGAACGACGAGCCCCAACAGGACGAAGAGCCCGCGGACGGAGAGGACGTACCGGACCGTGAAAGCTCCTCCGTCAGTGCGTGACGTCTGAGCGAGCCGCCAGACCAAGACAGCCCCGCGCAAGGAGACGGCTATGGAATTCAGAATGATTCGCTTGGTAGCAATGGCGGCTCTTATTTCGGCATCCCTTTCGGCCAATGCATCCGCCTCACAACCAGACATCGACCAGTTGCTGGGTCGCGCCGAGGCGGAACGCAGTAGGAGCCCGGACAGACTGGCTGCGTCTTTGGCGCAGCTTGACGAACTAACGGCAGTTGCAAGCCCAACACAGAAGCGTCGTGTGCAACTCCTGCACGCCTATCAACTCGTCGTAACCGGAAAGTACCAAGCAGCTACCAAACTGGCGCTCTCCATATACGACGAGTCGCCCGAAATTCCGATCAAATTCCGCGCTGCCTTACTGGTTGCAAACAGCGCAGCGATCACACGGGACTTTTCGCTCGGCCTGCGCCACCTCGAACATGCGATGGGCATGATCGACAACGTCCCGGATGCCGAATTGCGGCAGCAGGCCTATTTGGTCGCGGCTGTTCTCTATAACCAATACGGTCAATTCACTCTCGGCCAGCACTACGCGGAGCTGTTGCTGGAGCAGGATGCCTCCCCGAGAAATCACTGCATCGCGCAACAGGTACGCGTAGAAGCTTCGTTTGGACTGGGCACGCACCTGGAAGATGATTCCATCGCCGTCGCAGCAATTGCTGAGTGTGCCGCACAGAACGAGCCCATTCCAAGCAATCTTATGCGAGGGTACCTTGCGCGGCGCTGGGCTTCTAGAGGCCAGACTGAAAGAGCGATTTCGCTTCTTCAGGAACATCTCGCAGAAGTCGAGGCCACCAGATACCCGTGGCTCATTGGGGAGTTTCACAGCCAGCTTGCCGAATATCACCTTGCCACGGGAGATCTTGAAGCGTCCAAACAACATGCGGAAATCACCTTAAAACGCGGCGACAAAAACTCTTACTTGATGCCGTTAGTTTCCGCTCATCGGGTTCTGTACGAGATCGCTCTCAAGAACAGCGATCTCGCAACCGCACTCGACGAATATCGCCAATACGCTGAAGCCGACAAGGCCCGCCTCGACGAAGTCAAAGCCCGCGAATTCGCCTTCCAGCTGAGCCGTCACGAGCTGCAACAGAAAAACCAGTCGATTGAACTCCTGCAGCGCCAGAACGACGTCCTGCGCCTGCAGCAGGACCTCTCGAAGAAATCCGCGCAGAACAACCAGCTGCTGACGGCCATGCTGCTGATGATCCTCGGCGTCGGCGCCTACTGGGCCTACAAGGTCAAGCGCGTGCAGATGATGTTCCGCAAGCAGGCGCAGGTGGACAGCCTGACCGGCATCAGCAACCGCGGCCACTTCCGCGAGGAAGCCGAGGCGCATCTGGCGCGCAGCAAGGCGGCGAACCGGGAGGCAGCGCTCGTGCTGCTCGACCTGGACAACTTCAAGCACATCAACGACCGCCACGGCCATGCGACCGGCGACTGGGTGCTCAAGCAGGTCGCCAATGCCTGCCGCGCTGCGTGCCGCGAGGGCGACCTGTTCGGCCGACTGGGTGGCGAGGAATTCGCCATCCTCACCTGCGGCGGCGATCTGCAGGCGGCCGAGCGCATCGCCCAGCAGTGCCGCGAGAACCTGGCCGCGATCGACACCACGTCGATCGATCACGACCAGCCGATCACGGCCAGCTTCGGCTGCGCCACGACGCGGCTGTGCGGGCATGGGTTCGAGAATCTGTTCATGCACGCCGATCGGGCGATGTATCGCGCGAAGGCGGAAGGGCGCGACCGGGTGTGTGCGCATGAGGAGCGGCCGGTGCTGGTGAGGGCGCAGGCGCACGCTTGAGGTTCCAGCATTGGATTCACTGACGGCGAGGCCCTGTGGCTTCGCCGTTTTTCTTTCGGGATTCGCTTGGCTTGCGTGTTCGTTGTGCCCGGCCCGCGGAAGAGCGCCCCTCATCCGCCCCCCGATTAAGGCATTCCGGGGGCAGGCTCTTCGGGCACCTTCTCCCCACTTGCGCGGGGAGAAGGGAAGTTCTCAAGTGCCGCGCTCCGCAACACGCACCGCTTTAACACCTGCCGGCGCACGCTCTGCCGACCTCCGCTGCGGAAGTTCGCCATGGCCCAGCTCACCATCGCCGTCCTCGTCGGCAGCCTGCGCAAGGATTCCTTCAACCGGCAACTGGCCAACGCGCTGGCGAAGCTGGCGCCGCCGGACTTCGCCTTCCAGCACCTGCGCATCGACGACCTGCCGCTGTACAACCAGGACGACGACGCGCACCAGGCCGACGTGGTGCTGCGCCTGAAGCACGAGATCCGGGACGCCGATGGCCTGCTGTTCGTGACGCCCGAGTACAACCGCTCCATTCCAGGCGTGCTCAAGAACGCGATCGACCACGCCTCGCGTCCGTACGGAGAAAGCGCCTTCGCCGGCAAGCCGGCGGGCGTGATCGGCGCGTCGATCGGTGCGATCGGCACCGCGGTGGCGCAACAGCACCTGCGCGGTGTGCTGGCCTATCTCGACGTGCCGACGCTGGGCCAGCCGGAGGCCTTCATCCACGCGAAGGAAGGCCTGTTCGATGCGGACGGCGGCATCGGCGCGGGCAGTCGCGAGTTCCTGCAGGGGTGGATGGACCGCTTCGTCGCCTTCGTCCGCAGACACGCGAGCGAGTAACCGTTTCCAGCCGCGCCGCGCGCGCGAAGTCGCCTGCGTATTGTTGCGGCGCGGCGTGCACGACACCTGCCGGGTGTGCAGGATGCCCGGCGCCGCATGGGCCGCGGCAGGAGTGGAGACCCGGGCCGGTCGACCACTCGTCGTCACCTCCGCATCACAGCCGTCGGTTCGTTGAACCGATGGCCGGAACGCGTGCTGCCGCTCGGCGCACGAGGTCCGACATGCGGCACGACGCGGAAGCACACGGACGTCCGGACGCGCGCGCCATCGGCGCAGCGCCACGGCCCACGCTCTCGCCCGGGTGACGGCACCTGTTGCCGATGCATGTCCCGGAGCCCCCATGTCGCCCATTCCCGCCCCGACTGCCACGCGCACCGCCTGGTTGCGCCCGCGACTGCACGTGCCCGATCCGTCCTGAGCTTCGTTTCGCCCGCCGACGCGGGCGATCGTCGTCGACGTCTACCGGCAGCGTCGCGACTCTTGCAGCACGTGCGGTTTCTTGTAGCGCGGCCTCCCTGTTGGCCGTCCCATGGCAGTCCGATTCGCCCGGTGTCCCACCCCATCGCGATGCCCACGCCTGTGCAAGGCACGGCGGCGAAGTGCGCCAGGACGGCGTCACCGCCACCAGCGGCATCGACATCCCATTTCACCAAGGAGAGAGAGTAGTGGAACGCAGCAAGCTGAACGTTCTTGCCCTGACGCCGCTGGCATTCGCCATCGCCTGTGCCCCGGCCATGGCCGCTTCGCGCGTGGACCTGCACAAGCAGGACGCCCACCGGATGGAAGCGCAGTACAACGCCGTCGCCGCGCGCGCCGGCATCGCCGCCAAGGTCGCTGACCGCCATGCCGAGATGCTGGGCTTCGATGCCGCCTCCGGCCTCAAGCTGCTCAGCACCGACACCAGCAACGGCACCGTGCGCCGTTACCAGCAGACCCACCTCGGCATCCCGGTGTTCGGCGAGAGCGTCGTCGTCGCCGAGGACCGCAACGGCCACGTGCGCGCCATGTTCGGCCGCCGCGTCGACGGCCTCGCCCGCGAACTGCCGTCGGTCGTCGCCAAGCTCGACAAGGGCAAGGCGCTGTCGATCGGCAAGCAGGCCGGCCTGGGCAACAGCCTGACCACCAAGCGCACCGAAAACGAGAAGAGCGACCTGATGGTGTGGGTCGACGACAACGACCGTGCGCACCTGGTCTACGTCGTGTCGTACTTCGCCGACAACGCCAAGGGCGGCGCGCCGACGCGTCCGTTCGTGATCGTTGACGCCAACAACGGCCGCGTGCTCAAGAAGTGGGAAGGCCTGACCCACGCCGCGATCGGCACCGGCCCCGGCGGCAACACCAAGACCGGTCAGTACGAGTGGGGTTCGGGCGGCATCTACGGCTACCTCGACGTCGCGCAGTCGGGCTCGACCTGCACGATGAACAACGCCAACGTGAAGTCGGTGAACCTCAACGGCGGCAGCAGCGGCACGACGGCGTACTCGTACACCTGCCCGCGCAACACCTACAAGACCATCAACGGCGGCTACTCGCCGATCAACGACGCGCACTACTTCGGCGGCGTGATCACCAACATGTACCCGGCCTACACCGGCTACAACGCGCTGAGCTTCCAGCTGGTCATGCGCGTGCACTACGGCAGCAGCTACGAGAACGCCTTCTGGGACGGCTCGACGATGAGCTTCGGCGACGGCGCCAGCACGTTCTACCCGCTGGTCAGCGCCGACGTGGCCGGCCACGAGGTCTCGCACGGCTTCACCGAGCAGCACTCGAACCTGACCTACTCGGGCATGTCGGGCGGCATGAACGAAGCCTTCTCCGACATGGGCGGCGAAGCGACCGAGTACTACTGGAAGGGCACCAACGACTTCCTCGTGGGCCAGGAGATCTTCAAGGGTGCCGCCGGCCAGGCGCTGCGCTACATGTGCAACCCGACCCAGGACGGCGGCTCGATCGACAATGCCGCCGATTACAACTCGGGCCTGGACGTGCACTACTCCTCCGGCGTGTACAACAAGGCGTTCTGCAACCTGGCCAAGACGACGGGCTGGGGCGTGCCGAAGGCGTTCAAGGTCATGGCCCGCGCCAATGCGCTGTACTGGACGGCGAGCTCGACCTTCAACCAGGGCGCGTGCGGCGTCGAAACCGCGGCCCAGGACCTGGGCTTCACCGTGGCCGACGTCACCGCGGCGTTCAACACCGTCGGCGTCAGCTGCTCGGGCGGCGGCGGTGGCGGCGGCGGCACCACGACCGCGCTGACCAAGGGCGTGCCGGTCACCGGCATCAGCGCCTCCACCGGCAACTCGGTGAACTACAAGCTGGACGTGCCGGCCGGCGCGAGCAACCTGGTGTTCACCATGTCCGGCGGCACCGGCGACGCCGACGTGTACGTGAAGTTCGGCTCCGCGCCGACCGACACGTCCTACGACTGCCGTCCGTACAAGTCGGGCAATGCCGAAAGCTGCAGCTTCGCCACGCCGCAGGCGGGCACGTACTACGTGCGCGTGAAGGCCTACTCGAGCTTCAGCGGCGTCAGCCTCGTCGGTGACTACAGCACCGGCGGCGGTGGTGGCGGCGGCACGCAGACCTACAGCAACACGACCGACTACAGCATCCCGGACAACAACGCGACGGGCATCTCCAGCCCGATCACGGTCTCGGGCCGTAGCGGTAATGCGCCGAGCACTGCCTCGATCTCGGTCAACATCGTCCACACGTACTCGGGCGACCTGAAGGTCGACCTGATCGCGCCGGACGGTTCGGTCTACAACCTGCGCAGCTACAGCGGCGGCAGCGCCGACAACATCGTGCAGACCTACACCAAGAACCTGTCGACGGAAGCGTTGAACGGTACCTGGAAGCTGCGCGTGATCGACAACGCCTCGCTCGACACCGGCTACATCAACAGCTGGAGCATCACGTTCTGATGCCGGGCAACCCGGATCGCCACGATCCGGGTCACCGACGAAGAACGCATGCAGTGATCGACACCGGCGGACGCACGTCCGTCGCATGAGTTGAACCGACACCGGCGGGCCAGTCCCGCCGGTGTCGCATCCACCATCCATCGGCTGGGCCGCTCCGGCACCTTGCAGGACGCGCCGATGCAGACAACAGGGAGAGTCCGATGAAGTTCCGTTTCCGGCGGCGCGCGTCGCTTGCCGCCCCGCTGATCGCCGTGCTGCTCGCCGGCGCCTGCTTCACCCCCCTCGCCGCGGCGCAGACGCGCGCCGCCACGCCCGCCCGCACCGAAGACCCGCTCGCGCCCGTCTACATCGTCACCGCGCGCGCCACCTACACCGCCGGGCTGCAGGCCATCGCCAGCGACGGCGTGGCCCGCCGCGACAGCCAGGGTCACGAGCTGGTGATCGCGAAACTGCGCGCGCATCAGGTGGGCGACCTCGCGCGCCACGTGCACGAGAAGGAAAACCGCTGCGGCGGCTTCTTCGCCTTCGACACCCAGGCCGAAGCCGAGGCCTTCATCCGCAACGACCGCAGCGCGCAGCTGCTGAAGCCCTCGCTGCGCGCAAACGCGCTGCTGGCCGCGCCGATCGACAACGGCGCGACGGTGAACCCGTGGCTGGGCAGCGTCGATGCGAACCGCATCAAGTCGACCATCACCACGCTCTCGAACTACACCAACCGCTACTACGCCGCCCCGGCCGGCAAGACCTCGGCCGAGTGGATCAAGTCCACCTGGGACGCGCTGGGCAGCGGACGCAGCGACGTCAGCAGCGAGCTGTTCGCCTGCGCCAACTGCTCGACGCAACCTTCCGTGATCCTGACGATCCAGGGTGCGGAACTGCCCGACGAGATCGTCGTGCTCGGCGCGCACCTGGATTCGATCAACGGCAGCGCCGGCGGCAGCACCTCGCAGGTCGCGCCCGGCGCCGACGACGACGCCTCCGGCATCGCCACGCTGACCGAGGTGGTTCGCGTGGCGCTCGCCAACGGCTGGCGACCGAAGCGCACGGTGAAGTTCATGGGCTACGCCGCCGAGGAAGTCGGCCTGCGCGGTTCCAACGCGATCGCGCAATCGTTCGCGAGCGCCGGCAAAAACGTCGTCGGCGTACTGCAGCTGGACATGACCAACTACCAGACCGGCGGCACCGAGATGCGCATCGTCAGCGACTACTCCAGCGCCGACATGAAGCAGTTCCTCGCCGACCTGTTCGACACCTACCTCGCGCCGCTGGGCATCCAGCGCGGCACCTACACCTGCGGCTACGGCTGTTCCGACCACGCCTCGTGGACGAGCGCCGGCTATCCCGCCGCGATCATGTTCGAAGGCGGCACCTCCAGCGGCGGCTACAACCCGAACATCCATGGCACCGGCGACACGCTGGCGAACATGGGCAACACCGCGGCGCCGTCGGCGCACTTCGCCAGGCTCGGCCTCGCCTTCCTCGGCGAACTGGCGAAGACCGCAGGCAGCGGTGGCAATGTCCCGCCGGTGGCGAACTTCGCCAGCAGCGTGAGCGGGCTGACGGCCAGCTTCACCGACACCTCGACCGACAGCGACGGCAGCATCGCCTCGCGCAGCTGGAACTTCGGTGACGGCACTTCGTCGACGGCGGCCAATCCCAGCCATGCGTATGCCGCGGCGGGCTCCTACACCGTCACCCTCACCGTCACCGACAACGGCGGCGCGAGCAGCGGCAAGTCGCAGACGGTGACCGTCGGCAGCAGCGGCACGATGCTGCAGAACGGCGTGCCGGTCACCGGCATCGGCGGCGCGGCGGGCAGCGAACAGCGCTGGACGATGATCGTGCCCAGCGATTCGACCGGCCTGAAGTTCGTTACTTCCGGCGGCGGCGGCGATGCCGACCTGTACGTGAAGTACGGCAGCGCGCCGACGACGACCAGCTACGACTGCAAGTCCGAAGGCGGCACCAC
The DNA here is from genome assembly GCF_042655745.1 of Lysobacter yangpyeongensis. Classification (NCBI taxonomy): domain Bacteria; kingdom Pseudomonadati; phylum Pseudomonadota; class Gammaproteobacteria; order Lysobacterales; family Lysobacteraceae; genus Lysobacter; species Lysobacter yangpyeongensis. The sequence goes on from NZ_JBHSNM010000002.1 coordinate 750,623, forward strand.
CGCGGAATCCTGCGCGCTGCCGTCGGCGCTGCCGGGGACCTGGCACGTGCTGGTCAAGGGCTACTCGGCGTTCTCCGGCATGAGCCTGACCGGCAGCTACACGATCACCGGGCCGCGCACGAGCTACGGCAACACCACCGATTACGCGATCAACGACAACGCCACGGTGGAATCGCCGGTCACCGTGTCCGGCCGCAGCGGCAATGCGCCCGCGGATGCGTCGGTGACGGTGGCGATCGTGCACACCTACATCGGCGACCTGAAGGTCGACCTGGTCGCGCCGGACGGCACGCTCTACAACCTCCACAACCGCAGCGGCGGCAGCGCCGACAACATCAACAAGACGGTGACGCTGAACCTGTCGAGCGAGGCGATGAACGGCACCTGGAAGCTGCGCGTCAGCGACAACGCCAATGGCGATGTCGGCCGGATCGACAGCTGGAGCATCGCGTTCTGATCCGTTCGCGAACGTCCGTTGTGTGAAGCGAAGCCCCGGGAGACCGGGGCTTCGTCGTTGTGTCGTGTTGTGTCGCCTCGGCTCAGTCGCGCGCGCCCTGGAGTGCCGTGCCGTGCACGAGGTAGTGGTTGAGCCGCGCTTCCCAGTCGCGCATGAACGCCACGTAGTGCTCGGCGGTGAAGCTCGCGACGAAGGCATCGCCGGCGGGCGTGCCCAGGCTGGTATGCCGGTAGGTGACGGTCGCGTCGCAACCCTGCGCCATTGCGTGCAGCCCGATGGTGAAGCGACAGGCGGTGACGCCCGGCGTGATCTTCAGCATTTCGATGAAGCCTGCGTCCGGCTCGTGGCGGGTGACGTACCAGATCGCATCGTGCGGTTCCGCCGCGGTGGCGAAGACGCAATCGGTTTCGCCCACGCCGGAATCGCTGGCGACGAACGTCGGGCGCCAGCCCTCGATCCAGTCCGCCTCGCGCACCGGGCACAGCAGGGGGAAGACGCGCTCGGGCGGAGCGACCAGGCGTTGCACGTATGCGTGGGCGGCGCGTTGCGGGGACTGGATGTTCATGTCGTTCTCCGGGCCATTGGGTAGGGAGGGCGTTTCCGGTGGCACCGTCGCTCCTTGCTGCGTCGCGTCTTTGCTCGTCATCCCCCGAAGGCGGGGATCCAGCGACTTTGTTGTTGCTCGTCATCCCCGCGAAGGCGGGACCCAGCGACTCTGTTGTTGCTCGTCATCCCCGCGGCTTTCAACGGACGCATGTCCGGTCAAGCGGGGGACCAGCGACTTTGCCGTTGCTCGTCATCCCCGCGAAGGCGGGGATCCAGCGACCTTGTTGTTGCTCGTCATCCCCGCGAAGGCGCGGATCCAGCGACCTTGTTGTTGCTCGTCATCCCCGCGAAGGCGGGGATCCAGCGACTCTGTTGTTGCTCGTCATCCCCGAAGGCGGGGATCCAGCGACCTTGTTGCCGTTGCCCCGGTTTCGGGACCCACAAAAAAGCAGAAGCCCGCCTTGCGGCGGGCTTCTCGAACGAAAGCAAAACCAAAGTCGCTGGATCCCCGCTTGAAGCATGCGGGGATGACGTTCTGACAAAGCCGTGCGCAGCGCGCACGGGTCAGAACGTCACTTGATCTTGCCTTCCTTGTAGATCACGTGCTTGCGAACGACGGGGTCGTACTTCTTGACCTCCATCTTGTTCGGCGTGTTCTTCTTGTTCTTGTCCGTGGTGTAGAAGTGGCCGGTGTTGGCCGAGGAGATCAGGCGGATCTTGTCGCGCTTGGAAGCCATGATTCAGATCCTCCTTCAGATCTTCTCGCCGCGCTTGCGCAGGTCGGCCAGGACGGCGTCGATGCCGTTCTTGTCGATGGTGCGCAGGGCAGCCGTGGAAAGACGCAGCTTCACCCAGCGGTTTTCGCTGGCGACCCAGAACCGGCGCTCGTGCAGGTTCGGGAGGAAACGGCGGCGGGTCTTGTTGTTGGCGTGCGAGACGTTGTTACCCGTCTGCACGCGCTTGCCGGTGACTTGGCATACGCGGGACATACGCACCTCGAGAGGTAATTGTTGCTTCCCTTGGCCAGGGAGGCGGCGGCCCCTCCGTCGCGGTGTTCTGCGGCGGCACACGATGCGGGTCGGAAAATGTCCGCTGCCGGCGGCGGGCCGGAATCGTGGTTCCGGGTCCCGCCCGGTCGAGGCCAGAGGCCGACCGGACGCAGCGAGCCGCGCATTATGCACGGCGAAGGAGGCCCGGGCAAGGGTTATCCACAGGCGTACCAGCCTGGCTCCTTGCGTTGCGCCTCATCCGCCCTTCCCTCGGCAGGCTGTCGCCTGCTTCGACCTTCTCCCCGCTCGCGCGGGGAGAAGGAACCGGCGATCGCGGGGCGACGCTAGTGCGTCGCCTTGTCCCGCCGCCAGCCCCGGTGGCGGATATCCAGCCACAGGCTGTAGCAGGCGGTGAAGGTCGGGAACAGGTTCTGCAGGATCCCGACCGAATCGTTCTTGCCGAAGACGAAATAGGCCAGCGTCATCACGCTGCCCAGAATGCTCATGTACCAGAACAGCCGCGGGATCACCGGCTTGCCGTAACGCTTGCTCGCCACGAACTGCACCACCCAGCGCCCGCCGAACATCAGCGCGCCGGTCAGGCCGATCAGCTTCCACGGCGACATGTGCAGGCCGGTCCAGGCCAGCCACGCGATCGGCGAGTCCATGAAGCCGGTACCGTCCATGGCGGACGAGGCGGCGGCGTCCAGCAGCATCTCAGAGCTCCTCGACCGCGGTGCGCTTGCTGCGCGTGATCAGCCAGGCCACGCCGCGCAGGTCGCGGATGCCGACCAGCGCGCGGTTGAGGTTGTTGTACTTGGACACGCCGGTGGTGCGGGCGCGGTGGTTCACCGGCACGCTCACCGTCTTCCAGCCCGCACGCTGCATCAGCGCGGGCAGGTAGCGGTGCATGTGGTCGAAGTAGGGCAGGTCGAGGAACGCCGCGCGTTCGAACAGCTTGATGCCGCAGCCGGTGTCGGGCGTGTCGTCGCGCAGCATGCGCGCGCGGATCTTGTTGGCCCACTTGCTGGCCCAGCGCTTGCTGCCGGTGTCCTGGCGGTTGACGCGCCAGCCGGCGAACAGCTTGACCTCGCCCGGCTGCTCGCCGCGCTTGGCGATGAGCCTGGGGATGTCGGCCGGATCGTTCTGGCCGTCGCCGTCGAGCGTGGCGATCCACGTGCCGCGCGCGGCCTTCACGCCGGTGCGGATCGCGGTGCTCTGCCCGCTCTGGCTGACGTGATGCAGCACCCGCAATTCCGGCACCTGCGCCTTCAGCCCCTGCAGCACGGCGAGCGTGTCGTCGCGCGAATGATCGTCGACGTAGACGATCTCGAACGGCACCACGCCGCGCAGCGCGGCGACGATTTCCTGTACCAGGGGCGGGACGTTATCGCGCTCGTTGAATACGGGCACGACGACGGAGAGTTCGGGCGATGCGGTCATGTCGGTTCTTCAGGCCACGCGATCGGCGCGGCTGAACGGGGGCATTGGGCGTGCATCCTACCCGCCCGAAGTTGCGACGTCAGTCTCGTCCGTGGGACGCGTCGTGCGGTGTTCAGGCCTGATCGCCGAAGTAGTCGCGGCACCACGCGACGACCCGGGGCAGGCCGGCCTCGATCGCCGTCGCCGGCTCGAAGCCGAAGGCCGCCTTCGCCCGCGCCGTATCGGCCATGGTCTCGACCATGTCGCCGGGCTGCATCGGCTTGTACACCTTCTGCGCCGGCGTGCCCGCAGCCTGTTCGATCACGGCGATGAAGCGCTCGAGCTCCACCGGCGTGTGGTTGCCGAGGTTGAAGACCCGATGCGGCGGCTCGTCCGCCGGCGGGTGATCGAGTGCGCCCAGCACGCCGGCGACGATGTCGGCGATGAAGGTGAAGTCACGGCGCATCTTCCCGTGGTTGAACACCTCGATCGGCCGCCCCGCCAGCACCGCGCGCGAGAACAGCAGCGGCGCCATGTCCGGACGGCCCCACGGGCCGTACACGGTGAAGAAGCGCAGGCCGGTCGAACGCAGGCCGTACAGGTGCGCGTAGGTATGCGCCATCAGCTCGTTGGCGGCCTTGGTCGCCGCATACAGCGAACGCGGCTGGTCGATGCGCTGGTCTTCGGAGAACGGTGGTGTCGCCGAATCGCCGTACACCGACGACGAACTCGCGTACGCCAGGTGCTGCACGCCACGATGGCGGCACAGCTCGAGCAGGTTGACGAACCCGACCAGGTTGCTGTCGACGTAGGCATGCGGATGCGTGAGCGAGTAGCGCACGCCGGCCTGCGCGGCCAGATGCACGACGCGATCCGGCTTCACTTCGTCGAACAACGCGGCCAGGCCATCGCGATCGGTGAGGTCCAGCGCGCGGATGTCGGCATCCGGGCACAGCGCCGCCACGCGATCGTGCTTGATCTGCGGATCGTAGTAGTCGTTGTAGTTGTCCAGGCCGATCACGGCGTCGCCGCGATCGAGTAGCGCACGGCACACGTGGGCGCCGATGAAGCCGGCCGCGCCGGTCACGAGAATGGTCATGGGCGCAGTTTAGGGGAGCGGGGGTGAAGTGCGGTTGCGCGCAGCTGGGAGCGGTGCGGAAGGAGCGGGAATAGGGAGTGGGGAATAGGGAACAAAAGTTCATCGAAACCGACGTAGCCCGGGGCGCGCCGCTTCCTGATGCACGGTCCGTTGCGTTCGGACGCGATGTGTTGCCCCTCAGCGCGGTGGCGCGGCCAGCTCCTTCGCGTCGAGAAAGCCGTCGCGGTCCGCGTCCTGGCGCCGGAACATCGCGGCCAGCGATTCGCGGTGTTCGACCAGGCTCACGGTGCGGCCCTTGCCGCCGGGCAATTCGTCGGCGGTCAGCAGGCCATCGCCGTTGCGGTCCATGCGTTCGAAGGCGTAGCCCATCCACGCCTGGTATTCGGCCAGCGACACGCGGCCGTCGCGGTCGCCGTCCATGCGATCGAGGTAATCGTGGGTGGCCACGACCTGCGCCGTCGCGAGCGCGGGCAAGAGCAGTGCGGCAAGCGTCGCGCCGACCGCCAGCACCGTGTAGCGGAACGACTTCCGCGGCAAACGAAGAAGGGGCGTTGCCGCCCCTTCCCGTTTCTTGCGTGCGTCACGCATGGACATCGTCACGCACCGATGCGCGCCGGTGCGAGCGCATAGCCCTTCATGCGCAGCGAGAACGCCTGCAGCGCCGCATTGCCCGACGCCTCGGCTTCGGCGCACCACGCCTGCAGCTTGGCCAGCGTGGCCTGCGCGTCGTGCGAGCGCTCGTCCAGCACCTGCGACAGGCGGGCGCGGAACTCGGCCAGCTGCGCCATGCGCGGACGCTCGGCGATCCACGACTGCAGCTTGGCGCGCTTGTCCTCGTCGAGCCAGCGGCCGCCGTCGGCCAGGCCCTGGCGCAGCTTGCGTGGCAGCTTGAACTTGGCTTCGCGCAGCGCCGGCAGGGTGACGTTGCGGTAGTAGTCGGTCATCGCCTGGAAGCGGATCGCCAGCAGCGCCTTCATCGTCTCGCCGTCGGGCATGGCGATGTTCGGGCGCACGTCCAGCGTCGGCGCGACGCGCAGCACGCGGGCCAGGCCGAGCTTCTGGAAGCCGCGGATCGCGATCCAGCCGATGTCGACTTCGAACTTGCGCAGCGCGAACTTCGCCGACGACGGGAACGCGTGGTGGTTGTTGTGCAGCTCCTCGCCGCCGATCCACACGCCCCACGGCGACAGGTTGGTCGCGGTGTCGGTGGTCTCGAAGTTGCGGTAGCCCCACCAGTGGCCCAGGCCGTTGACGACGCCCGCGGCCCAGAACGGAATCCACGCCATCTGGATCGCCCACAGGGCGACGCCGACGAAGCCGAACAGCGCGAACTGGATCAGCAGCAGCAGGGTCGGCCCCATCGTGGCGTACGGGGTGTAGAGGTGGCGCTCGATCCAGTCGTCCGGGCAGCCCTTGCCGTACTTCTCGATCGACTCGCGGTCGGCGCGCGCTTCCTTGTACAACTCGACGCCGCGCCAGAAGACGGTCCTGATGCCCTTGATCTGCGGGCTGTGCGGGTCTTCTTCGGTCTCGCACTTGGCGTGGTGCTTGCGGTGGATCGCCGCCCATTCCTTGGTGACCATCGAGGTCGACAACCAGGTCCAGAAGCGGAAGAAATGCGCGAGCACCGGATGGAAGTCGACCGCGCGGTGCGCCTGCGAACGATGCAGGTACAGGGTCACCGAGAAGATGGTGAGCTGGGTGGCGACCAGGAAGTAGATCGCGAGGGTGCCCCAGCCGGCCTGCAGCAGGCCACCGGCGAGGAAATCGAGCAATGCGGACATGGAAACTCCGGAACGGCGCGCCCGCCTTCGCGCGGCGAAGGGGTGAAGGGAAAAGGACGAGCCCGCCGGGATTCTGCCACCCCGGACCGGCGTGCGCCCCTGTACGGATTGCCCACTTTGGCGAGAGCCGGGTGAGGGTTCAGCAAAACGACAAAGCTGAACGGGCAACGCCGGTTTTTCCCCCTCCCTTTCGGCGCAGCCGAAGGGGAGGGTTGGGGAGGGGTGCTTTCCGCTTTTTCTTCTTTCCCTAAAACAGCAACACCTCCCGCCTGCCGCGCTCGACCCCGCCTTGGCCCCCTACGGCCTCGCCGAAAGGCAGGGAGCACCCACGCCCGTAAGCTAAGGCGATGCCCGAACTGCCCGAAGTCGAAACCACCCGCCGCGGCCTCGCCCCGCACCTCGAGGGGCGCACCGTCACCGGCGTCACCCTGCGTCGCCCCGACCTGCGCTGGCCGATCCCGCGCGAGGTCCGCGAACTGCTTCCCGGGCAACGCATCGCCGCGGTGCGCCGCCGCGCCAAGTACCTGCTGCTCGATACCCAGGCCGGCAGCGCGCTGCTGCACCTGGGCATGTCGGGGAGCCTGCGGGTGTTGCCGGCCGCGACGCCGGTGAAGGCGCACGACCACGTGGACCTGGCGCTGGATTCCCGGCGCGTGCTGCGCTTCACCGATCCGCGCCGCTTCGGCTGCCTGCTCTGGCAGGCGCCGGGCACGACCCACGAACTGCTGCGCGACCTCGGCCCCGAGCCGCTGTCGCCGGACTTCAGCGGCGACACCCTGTTCGCGCTCAGCCGCGGCCGCAAGGCGCCGGTGAAGACCTTCCTGATGGACCAGCGCGTGGTGGTGGGCGTAGGCAACATCTACGCGGCCGAAGCGCTGTTCGAGGCGGGAATCTCGCCGCTGCGCGCGGCCGGCAAGGTGTCGCGGGAACGCTACGGGCGCCTCTCCGATGCGGTGAAGCGCATCCTCGCCTACGCGATCGACCGCGGCGGCACCACCCTGCGCGACTTCATCCGCCCCGACGGCGAGCCGGGTTATTTCGAGCTGGAGCTGGCCGCCTATGGCCGCGGTGGCGAGCCCTGCCCGCGCTGCGGCCGCCCGCTCAAGCACGCGGCGATCGGTCAGCGCGCCACGGTGTGGTGCGGGCACTGCCAGACGTAGGCCACCGCGTCGCCCGGAACCGGCCGTCCCGCGCCCCGACGCGCCCGCGCCGCAATGCGCACAGCCGCTTCCGGATTGGGTTTATATTCGGCTCATCTCCGGGGGTCGGGTCTTCCATGGCGGACAGTGCGGACATCACCTTGCTGCTCGATGCGGCCCGTGGCGGCGACCGCGGCGCGCTCGACAACGTGCTCGCCCGCCTCTACTCGGAACTGCATTCGATGGCGCGGCGCCAGCTCGCCGGCCAGCACGGGCAGACGCTCGACGCCACCGCGCTCGTGCACGAGGCCTACCTCAAGCTGATCGGCCGGCGCGAGGCCCACTTCGACGACCGCGCCCATTTCTTCGCCTACGCGGCCTCCGCGATGCGCAGCGTCGTGGTCGACTACGCGCGCCAGCGCCTGGCGCAGAAGCGCGGCGGCGACCTGCACCGCGTCACCGACCTGCCCGAGGACGTCGAAGGCGGCCTGCGCCTGGACGAGGAAACCCTCGGCCTCGACGTCGCGCTGACCAAGCTGGCGGCGGTCGACCAGAAGCTCGCGCAGGTGGTCGAACTGCGCTACTTCGCCGGCCTGTCGGAACTGGAAATCGCCGCCCTGCTCGAGCGTTCGGAACGCAGCATCCGTCGCGACTGGCAGAAGGCGCGGATGTTCCTGCTGGCTTCGTTGAAGGACTCCTGATCGCGCCGCCGTCGCGACGACGGCCTACGGGGAGTACGGAACACCGATGGACCCTGCGCGCTGGCAACGCCTGTCCCCGCTGCTCGATGCGCTGTTCGAGCTGCCGGTGGAAGCGCGCGCCGAACGCCTGCGCGAACTGCGCGACGAGGACGCCGAGCTCACCGACGAACTCGAGGCGCTCATCGCGCTCGAGGAAGAACGCACCGACTTCCTGGCCGAACCGCTCACGCCGGCGCGCATGGGCGCGCAGCCCGGCACGGTGGTCGGTCCGTACCGGCTCGACCGCCTGCTGGGCGAGGGCGGCATGGGCCAGGTGTGGCTGGCCTCGCGCGCCGACGGCCTCTACCAGCGTCGCGTCGCGCTGAAGCTGCTGCGCCCCGGGCTCACCGACACCAACCTGCGCCTGCGCTTCACCCGCGAGCGGCAGATCCTCGCGCGGCTGGCGCATCCGCACATCGCGCGCCTGCTCGACGCCGGCATCACCACCGAAGGCCTGCCGTACCTCGCGCTGGAATACGTCGACGGCGAGCCGATCACCGATTACTGCCGCGCGCTCGACAAGCCGGTCGCGCAACGGCTGCGCATGTTCCAGCAGGTGTGCGATGCGGTGAGCCACGCGCACGCCAACCTGATCGTGCATCGCGACCTGAAGCCCTCCAACATCCTGGTTACGCCCGCAGGCGAAGTGCGCCTGCTCGACTTCGGCATCGCCAAGCTGCTCGACAGCGAAGTGCCGGTGGTGGAACAGACGCGTACCGGCATGCGCGCCTTCACCCTGCATTACGCGGCGCCGGAGCAGATCCGCGGCGAACCGGTCACCACCATGACCGACGTGTATTCGCTCGGCGTGGTGCTGTACGAACTGCTCACCGACCGCAAGCCCTACAAGCTCAAGCGCGAGAGCGATGCGGCGTGGGAAGACGCGATCCTCTTCAACGATCCGCTCAAGCCCTCGCAGACCGTGCTGCGCCGGATCGAACGCGACACGCACGAGGACTACAGCCATGTCGCCGACCTGCGGCGGCGTGCGCGCGTGCTCGCCGGCGATCTCGACAACATCGTGCTCAAGGCGCTGTCGAAGCGGCCCGAGCAGCGCTATCCCTCGGTCGAGGCGCTGGCGCTGGACCTGCGCCGCTATGAGGAAGGCCGCCCGGTCCTGGCGCGTTCGCAGGGCGTGGGTTACCGGGTGCGCAAGTACTTCGCGCGGCACCGCTGGACGCTGCTGACCGCGACCACCGTGGTGGTGGTGCTCGGACTGTCGATCGGTCTGGTCGCGTGGCAGGCGCGGCAGGCGCTGGCCGAAGCCGCGCGCGCGCAGGCGATGCAGGACTTCATGGTCGGCCTGTTCGAACAGGCCGGCGGCGCGCCGGGCCAGGCCGTGGATCTGCGCAGCCTGCTCGCCACCGCCGAGGCGCGCGATCGTGCCGAACCCCAACGGCAACCGCGCGCGCGCGCCGAACTGCTCGGCCTGCTCGCGCGGCTGCGCCTGGGCCTGGGCGACTACCGCGAAGCCCAGACACTGCTGCGCCGCCAGGCCGCCATCGTCGACAACACGCGCGACATTCCCGACAGCCTCAAGCTGGAGTCGCTCACCCTGCGCGGGCAGATGCTGGCGCTGCAGGACCAGGCGGCAGAGTGCATCGCACTGATGCAGCCGTTCCTCGATCTCGCCCGCAACGAACAGGCGCAGCTGCCGCCGCAGAGCAGCCAGTTCTATTCGCAACTGGGCCGTTGCCGCCGCGCGGCCGGCGAGCGCCAGGGCGCGCGGCAGATGTACGAGCGTTCGCTCGCGGTGCGACGCGAGACGCCCTCCGACGACGTGGGCATCGTCGAGAACCTGATCGACCTGGCCGCGCTGCAGGGCGATGCGGGCGATACCGCCGCGGCGCTGCGCGGCTACGACGAAGCCATGGACCACCTGCGCGTGCACGTCAGCACCCGCCACCCGCTGGCGGTGGACATCCTGCGCCAGCGTTGCGCGCTGCGGCGCGTGCAGGGCCACGCCGCCGCCGCGGAAAAGGACTGCCAGGCCGCGCTCGATCTCGCCCTGCAACTGCACGGTGCGGACAGCCGCGCGGGTGTCGATGCGCGCCGCCAGCTGGCCGCGCTGCATGTCGACGAAGGACGCTACGCGCAGGCGCAGCGCGAATTCGCGCTGACCCAGCAGTGGCTGGTCGCGCGCCTGGGGCCGGAGCATCCCGACGTCGCGCGCAACTACAACAGCCTGGGCATCACCGCCTGGGAGCGCGGCGATTTCGCCGCGGCGTTGCCGGCGCTCGCGCACGCGGTGGCGATCTGGCGCAAGGGCAGCGATCGCGGCCTGCTTGCGGCGGGCCTGTTCAACCAGGCGATGGTGTTGCATGACACCGGCGCCGATGCCGACGCGCTGCCCCTGCTGGAGGAAGCGCGGCGGCTGCGCGTCGCCCAGTTCGGGGCACGCCACGGTCTCGTGGGCGACACGGACCGGCTGATCGGCGAAGTCGCCGCGGCCCTGGGCGACCATGCGCGTGCGCAGGCGGCACTGCAGAGCGCGGTGGCGCTCACGCGCGAAGGCTACGGCGCGGAGCACTCGCACACGTTGCGCGCCGAACTCGCGCAGGCGCGCCTGCTCGCCGTCGCCGGCAATGCAGCGGCCGCGCGGCGCCTGGCCGAGATCGCCAGCCTGCCGCCGAGCGACAGCGAACGCAGCAAGACCCGCTGGCTGGCGCGCGCCTACCTCGCCGAAGCGCGCTGCCGGCGCGAGCCGCTGCTCGCGGGACCTGCTCTCGATGCCGTAGCCGCCGACATGCAGGCGGCGATGCCCGAAGGCGGCGCGGTGTTGCGCGAAGTACTGGGCATTCGCGCCGATTGCCACTGAGGCCGCGCGTCGCCTCTCACAGCAACGGCGGCTGCTGCGGTTCCGGCAGGCCTTCGACCGAGCTCTCGCCGCGCATCACCTTCTTGAACTCCGCGCGCGAGACCGACACGTAACGCTCGTTGCCACCGATCTCGACCTGCGGGCCCTGTTGCACCGCGCGCCCGGCCTCGTCGACGCGCACGGTCATCGTCGCCTTCTTGCCGCTGTGGCAGATCGTCTTGATCTCGTTGATCTCGTCGGCCCAGGCCAGCAGGTACTGGCTGCCTTCGAACAGTTCGCCGCGGAAGTCGGTGCGCAAGCCGTAGCACAGCACCGGCACGCGCAGCGCATCGACGATTTCACTCAGCTGCCAGACCTGCGGCCTGGCGAGGAACTGCGCCTCGTCGACCAGTACGCAATCGAGCCGGCCATGTGCATCGATGTCCGCGCGCACGATCTGCTCGAGGTCGTCGTCGCGTTTGAAGGCATGCCCGGCCGCCTTCAGGCCGATGCGCGAGGCGACGGTGCCGCGGCCCGCGCGATCGTCCAGGCGCGGGGTCAGGATCAGCACGCGCATGCCGCGCTCGCGGTAGTTGTGCGCCGATTGCAGGAGCGTGGTGGTCTTTCCGGCGTTCATCGCCGAGTAGTAGAAGTAGAGCTTGGCCATGCGCGCAGTTTATCCGCGCATGCGATCCACGACTTGGGCAACGCGCTTACGGCCGGCGACGTGCGCGCGTTGCCGGGCCGACCTCGACGCGACCGCTGGCGCGATCCAGCAGCGCGTCCTGTTCCCGCCAGTAGCCCTGCAGGCGCCGCAGTCCGCCGTCGCGCCCGTACAACTCGTCCGGCGAACCGGCGACCGATACCGCATAGGCGGCCGCATTCGATCCGATGTCGGCCACGAAGGCACCGTTCACCGGGCCGCCGCCGCTTTCCATCATCTGGCTGCGGTAACCGACCCGGCTGCCGGTCATGTCGCGGGCGAAGCGGCGGATCTCCGCCTCGGCGCGCGGCTTGGCCACGGCGTCGCCGTAGCGGTCGTAGAAGGCGGGGCCCTGCGCGAGGGCGCGCGCGCGTTCGTCCGCGTCGAGCTGCGACCACATCTTCTCGCGGATCGCCAGCAGCGGCCGGCTGCCGCGTTCGGCGGCGAGGTCGCTCCAGATGTAGGCCTGCACGCGATCGACCGGAACCCCGGCGCCGTGCCAATGGATGAGGCTGAGGAAGTGCTGCGAATACTTGTCCGCGTAGGTGGCCGCGCGCTCGAAACGCTGCACCGCTTCGTCGTAATGCCCGCTCTGGTAGGACTTGAGCCCGTTGAGCCGCCATTCCTCGTTGGGCCGTCCGCGCGCGGAGACCAGCATTGCGTCGATTTCCATGAAGCTGGCATCGACCAATTGCAGCTTTTCGCTGGCCGCCACGTGACCGAAGGCCAGCAGGCAGGCAACCACGAGACACGCGGGGCGCACGTTCATGGACGCACTCCGTCAGCCGGAAAGGCGTAGCGATGAACGAACGCTACGCCCCGGCGGACCACGCCGCAATTACGGCGAATGTGCCGATGCGGACACGCCGACGGGCGCCCTCAGGGCGTCGGCGCGGGTTCGGGCGGCACTTCCGGCGGAACCTCGGGTGCAGGTGCGTCGATCTCCGGCGCAGTTTCCGGGATGCGGGTGTCGACCGCGTCCGTCGCCACCTCCAGCTCACCCACGGTGACCTTGCCGATGCGTGGCCGTGCCCAGATCTTGTCCTGCCACGCCCAGTACTTGCGCGCGTCCCAGTAACGCTCGTCGTAGAACTTCGAGCCTTCGATCATCTGCGAACCGGACGGACCGGGAAGCTCGATCTTCACACCGTGATTGAAACCGGTACGACTTCCGGTCATTTCCTTCCGGCCGCGGCGCAGCGCCGTCTCGTAGCGCGGCTTGGCCGCAGCGTCGCCGAAGCGCGCGTAGATCGCCTGGCCTTCCTCGATGGCGCGCGCGCGTTCGGCCGCATCCAGGGATTTCCAGTACTTCTCGCGCAGCCCGATGAAACCGGTGTAGCCGCGCTCCGCGGCCAGGTCCATCCAGGCGTAGGCGAGCGCGCGATCGGCAGCGACGCCCTCGCCGTTCCAGTACATCTCGCCGACCATGCCCTGCGAGGGCTTGTCGGCGAAATAGCTGGCGCGGCGGAAGTAACGCATCGCCTTGTCGAAATCCTTGGCCTCGTACGCCTTCATGCCGAGCAGGCGGTACTTGAGATCCTGGTGGTGGCCCAGGAATCCGGCCGTGATCAGCAGCGGATCCTCGAGCGGATCGGGCGGCACGACGGCCTGCTCCGCGCGCACGTCCAGCACGGGCATGATTCCCAGGACCAGCGCCAGGACCGACCACTGCCACACACGCTGCTTCGACATCCGTTTCATCCGCTTTGATTGGGTGCGCAAGCTTAGCCGGCCGACGCGATCGCCGCAGGTAAACTGACGACCTACGCGGCAGCCCCGCGCCACGCAGAAGCCGGGAATACGCGGGTCGCGGCGCCCACGAGCAGCATGCGGCCTTCAATCGGCTCGCGCGTCGCGGAATGCCGGCGCCCGCCCGGTAGAATGCGCGGCCAGTTCGCCTGTCGTCCGCATGCATTTCCTCAATCCTCCCCAGCGCGCCGCCGTCCTGCATACCGACGGCCCCCTGCTTGTGCTCGCCGGCGCCGGCAGCGGCAAGACCCGCGTCATCGTCGAGAAGATCGCGCACCTGATTTCCTCGGGCCGCATGCCCGCGCGCCGCATCGCCGCGATCACCTTCACCAACAAATCGGCGAAGGAAATGAAGGAGCGCGTGGCCAAGCGCATCAAGGGCGATGCGGCCGACGGGCTGACCATCTGCACCTTCCACGCGCTGGGGCTGAAGTTCCTGCAGATCGAACACGCCAGGGCCGGGCTGCGCCGCGGCTTCTCCGTGTTCGACAGCGACGACACCGCCGCGCAACTGAAGGACCTGCTGCCGCCGGGCAGCAAGCCGGACGTGCTCGACAACGCACGCAACCTCATTTCCCGCGCGAAGAACGCCGGCCTGCCGCCGGAAGAAGCGCTCGCGGTCGCGCAGAGCCCGCGCGAGATGGACGCGGCGATCCTGTACGGCAAGTACCAGCAGCGCTTGTCGACGTTCAACGCCGTCGACTTCGACGACCTGATCCGCCTGCCGGTGCAGTTGCTGGAAGCCGACGAAGACCTGCGCCTGGCCTGGCGCGAGCGCATCGGCTACCTGCTCGTCGACGAATGCCAGGACACCAACGACGCGCAGTACCGTCTGTTGAAAGCACTGGCCGGGCCGAAAGGTCTGTTCACCTGCGTGGGCGACGACGACCAGTCGATCTACGCCTGGCGCGGCGCCAATCCGGACAACCTGCTGCAGCTGGGCAAGGACTATCCGGCGCTGGAGATCATCAAGCTCGAGCAGAACTACCGCTGCTCCAACCGCGTGCTGCGCGCGGCGAACGCGCTGATTGCGCACAACCCGCACGAACATCCCAAGACGCTGTGGAGCGACCAGCCCGACGGCGAACGCATCCGCGTGTGGGAGTGCCGCGACGCCGCGCACGAAGCGGAGAAGGTGGCGTCGGAAATCCACTTCCTCGCGCAGAAGCATGCCGCGCCGTGGAGCGACTTCTGCATCCTGTTCCGCGGCAACCACCAGAGTCGGCCGCTGGAAAAGGCGCTGCAGCTGCTGCGCGTTCCGTATCACCTCAGCGGCGGCACCGCGTTCCTGGAACGGCAGGAAGTGAAGGACACACTCGCATGGCTGCGGCTGATCGCCAATCCCGACGACGACGCGGCGTTCCTGCGCGCGGTGCAGGCGCCCAAGCGCGAAGTCGGCGCGACCACGCTGGCCAAGCTCGCCGAACTCGCGCACGGCCAGCACATGCCGATGTCGCGCGCCGCCGAATCGGTGGGCGCGCTGAAGCAACTGGCGCCGCGCGCGGCCAACGCGCTCGACGGCTTCATGCAGATCGTGCGTTCGCTGCGCGCCGATGCGCAGCGACTGAGCCCGGCCGAACTGGTGCGCGTGCTCGGCGAGAAGTCCGGGATGCTCATGGCGATCCGCATGCAGTGCAAGGACGAAGCCAGCTTCCAGCGCCGCAAGGAAAATCTCGAGGAACTCGCGGGCTGGTTCGACGGCGGCAAGGGTTCGGGCCCGGGCGAACTGGCCGCGCAACTCGCGCTGCTCTCGCACGCCGACAAGGGCGAGGCGGGCAACCAGGTGCGGCTGATGTCGATGCACGGCGCCAAGGGCCTGGAGTTCCGCTACGTCTTCATCGTCGGTTGCGAGGACGGCACGCTGCCGCACGACATGGCGCTGGAGGAAGGCAGCCTCGACGAGGAACGCCGCCTGCTCTACGTCGGCATCACCCGCGCGAAGGAACAGCTGTGGCTGTCGCATTCGCGTGAGGCCTCGCGCTGGGGCGACAAGGTGCGGCTCAAGCCCAGTCGCTTCCTCGATGAATTGCCGGCAGCCGAACTGCAGCGTGACGGCGCCGATCCGGTCGCCGATGCGGAGCGCAAGAAGGAACGCGCCAGCGCCGGCTTCGCCGCGATCAAGGCGCTGCTGGAAAGCTGACCCCGCGCGCCGGTTCCGCGCTTGCGCGCGTACGACTGCCACGGCGCCGTTGCGCGCCTTGGGTACACTCGGCCGTCTCTTTCATCGACACCGACGCCATGCGCCTTTCGCCTCCCGCGCTTCCCGCCCTCGCCCTGCTCGCCGCCCTGACCGGCGGCTGCGCCACGCATGCGCCGACCGCGGCCGTCGAAGCACCCGCGCCTGTCGCCGCCGCACCGGCGCAGGACCCGCCGCCCGACGACAGTCTCAACGCCACCGTGTGGTACCAGACCTCGGTCGAACGCGACCTGGTCTACACCGCGCTCTACCGCGCCGCGGGGCAGCGCCTCGACGCCGCGCTGAAGGACCGCACCTGGGATGCGTTGCCGAAGGAGGAACGTCGCAACGACTACGCCAGGCTTGCACCTGCGATCATCGTCGACATCGACGAGACGGTGCTCGACAACTCGCCCAGCACGGTGCGGCAGATCCGCGAGCATCGCGGCTTCAACAGTGCGACATGGCGGGAATGGGTGAACGAGGCCAGGGCGAAGCCGTTGCCGGGCGCGGTCGAATTCCTCTCCGCCGCGGCGAAGCGCGACGTCACCGTCTTCTACATCAGCAACCGCGACGCCGATCAGGCGCAGCCGACGCTGGCGAACCTGCGCGCAGCGGGCTTTCCGCTAGCGGACGACGCGCAGTTTCTCGGCCTGGGCACGGTGGTCGACGGCTGCGAGCAGCATGGTTCCGAGAAGGCCTGTCGCCGCCAGCTGGTCGCGCGCAATTACCGCGTGCTGATGCAGTTCGGCGACCAGGTCGGCGACTTCGTGCAGATCGCGTCGAACACGCGCGAAGGCCGCCGCGCCGCGATCGCGCCGTACCAGTCCTGGATCGGCGAACGCTGGTGGCCCCTGCCCAACCCGCTCTACGGCAGCTGGGAACCGGCGCTGTTCGACAACGCCTGGAACCAGCCGGAAACCGCGCGCCGCGCCGCGAAGGAAGCGGCGCTGGATGATGCGAGGGAGTGAGGCTGCCCCTCTTCGATCGGCATCGTCTTGAGGAAATGAGGTCGGTCGTACTTTCGCCTGGCATCTCTTCGAAGCCGGCGATCGCACTGCGTTGTCTTGAAGTTTTTCGCTCGTCATCCCCGCGAAGGCGGGGATCCAGTGCCTTTGCTTTTGCGCCGTGTATCCACTCACCTGACCGATTGCTTTGCCTTTGTGTAGGCGCTGCGCAGCGTGGACAGGATGGACGCGGTCTCGGCCCCCTGTATTCAAAGCTTCAGGACTTCAATAGCAAAGTCGCTGGATCCCCGCCTTCGCGAGGATGACGAGCAAAAGCAAAGTCGCTGGATCCCCGCCTTCGCGAGGATGACGAGCAAAAGCAAAGTCACTGGATCCCCGCGTTCGCGGGGATGACGAGCAAAAGCAAAGTCCCTGGATACCCGCCTTCGCGAGGATGACGAGCAAAGCAAAGTCACTGGATGCCCGCTCGACCGGACATTCGTCCGTTGAAAAGCCACGGGAATGGCGAGTCAAAGGAAAAGGACCAGATCCCCGCCTTCGCGTGGATGACGAGCGAAGCGCGCTGACACGTTGGTCCGCACGGTTGCTCTTTTTTTGCTTTTGCCCCTGCTTTTGCCCCTGCTTTTGCCCCTGCTTTTGCCCCTGCTTTTGCCCCTGCTTTTGCCCCTGCTTTTGCCCCTGCTTTTGACCTTGACGTTGAACTTGTCGGGGCCCCGTAGCGCAGCGGCGGGCGGGACGGATCAGGCCCGCAGGGCGCGCGGCAGGGATGCCGCGCGCTTTTCGACAGGACAGGGATGTCCTGTCGAAAAGCCCCGGCCCGTCCGCGGACCCGGAGCGAAGCGGAGGGCGCGTAGCTCCGGGGTGCCCTTTCTTTTGGTTATCTTTTCTTTGGGCAAGCAAAGAAAAGTAACTCGCCCCGCAGGGGCGAAAGCCTTTGATGTTGTTGTTGCTTCAAAGCTTCAAAGCTTCAAAGCAAAGTCCATGGATCCCTGCCTTCGCGGCAATGACGAGCAAAAGCAAAGTCACTGGATCCCCGCTTCCGCGGGGATGACGCGCAGAAGCAAAGTCGCTGGATCTTCGCTGCAGACATTCGTCCGTTGAAAGCCGCGGGGTTGGCGAGTCAAAGGGTTCAAGACTTCAAGGCAAAGGACCAGATCCCCGCTTCCGCGGGGTGACGAGCGAGAAACCTCAAAGCAAAGTCACTGGATCCCCGCCTTCGCGGGGATGACGGGCAAAGCAAAGTCACTGGATCCCCGCCTTCGCGGCGATGACGGGCAAAAGCAAAGTCACTGGATCCCCGCTTCCGCGGGGATGACGGGCAGAAGCAAAGTCACTGCCCCCCGCCTTCGCGGGGATGGCAAGCAAAAGCACAGTCACCGGATGCCCACCTTCGCGGGATGACGACGGACAGATTTCCGCTGACGGAAACGCAAAAACTCTGCACGCCCACCCCACGGACGAGCCGCGCACCGCGGCCCGCCCGTCATCACTCCTTCACGCGTTGGGCTGATGGACCATCCGGATGTACGGCTTCGCCGCCGTCCATCCCTGCGGGAACAACTGCTTCGCATCATCGTCCGACACCGAACCCGCGATGATCACGTCGTCGCCCGGCTTCCAGTTCACCGGTGTGGCGACCTTGTACTTCGAGGTGAGCTGGATCGAGTCGATCACGCGCAGCACCTCGTCGAAATTGCGGCCGGTGGTCATCGGATAGGCGAGCTCGAGCTTGATCTTCTTGTCCGGGCCGATCACGAACACCGTGCGCACGGTCTGGTTGTCGGCCGGCGTGCGGCCCGCCGCGGCGCCCTGGGTGCCGGCCGGCAGCATGTCGTAGAGCGTCGACACGCTCAGATCGGAATCGCCGATCACCGGATAGTTCGGCGCCACGCCCTGCGTGTCGCGGATGTCGTTCGCCCAGCGCTTGTGGTCTTCGACCGAATCCACGCTCAGGCCGATGACCTTGACGTTGCGCCTGTCGAACTCGGGCTTGAGTTGCGCGACGCAGCCCAGCTCGGTGGTGCAGACCGGAGTGAAGTCCTTGGGATGCGAGAACAGCACGCCCCACGAATCGCCCAGCCAGTTGTGGAAGCCAATGCGGCCTTCGGTGGTCTCGGCGGTGAAGTCGGGGGCGGTATCGCCAATCCTGAGTGCCATGGTGGTGTTCCTCTGCCCGTTCGGCGCCCTCGGAACGACGCGAGTCCCCACGGCGGCGCGCCTCCGCAGGGCGCGCGCGCAGAGGTCGGCGTCTTTTCCCACTCGCGTTCGCGGAGGAGCGCTTACTCCTCCGCAGGCTTTCTTATACGCCCCGGCGGCGGCGGCGGGCGACCGGATATCGGTTGCTCGGCCACAAGCCACTCGTGTTAAAAATCAATAAGTTATAAAGTCATGGCAATGTATTGCTTAAACTTGGAAAGGCGGCTAACCTGCGGCGGTCCGGTTGATCCGGAACAGCGCCACAACCAAGTCCTCCGGCCTCGGCCGGATTGCGGGAGGCCCACCGGCCTCCCTTTCTTTTTGCGCGCAGGGCCTCTGCCCGCGGATGCGCGCTTCGGCGGGCCGCTTGAGAAGGCGCTCAATACGTAATTGTCGCCGTGACCGTATCGCGGTAGGTGCCCCCCGCCGGCGTCGCCTGGGCGGGAACGTCGCCATACACGGGAATCGTCTGGGCCGTGCCCGTGCCGGTGCCCGGATAGGCGGCGCCCGCGGTGCCGTCGCCCCAGATCGTGGTGTGCCCGCCGTCCTGGTAGAGCTGGTAGCTGACGATGCCCGGGCCGCTGCCCTCCAGGCTGAGCTTGCGCGCCGCGATCGTGTTGCCCGCCGTGGTGCCGGCGTTGAGCGCGACCGTGTACGGCATGGCGCTACTGCAGGTCACCGTCAGCGCGCCGCTCGCGGACACGCCGCCGGTGAGATTGGCCACCGTGCCGAAGTTCAGCGTCGAGGCGGCGATGGTGCAGGTTCCGCCCAGCGTCACCGTGGCCAGGAACGAAGACGGAGTCTGGTACGAGCCGGTCAGGTTGGAACAGGGCGAGCCGCCGCTGGGAATGCGCGCCCGCACCGTCAGCGACGATGTGTAGGTGCCTGCCGGCAGGTTCTGGTTCGCGGCGATGCGTCCGTACATCGCCACCGTTTCGCTGCCGCTGCCACCGCCGCCGATGGTGACCTGGACTTCCTGGCCGTCCGAGCCGAAGTAGTTGCCCCAGTTCGCGCCACCCGGCGTGGTGGTGATCCCGTAGTCCAGCCAGTTGAACAGGCCGTTGACCATCACCCGGCTGTTCACCGTGCTGGGGAACGTGCCGGCGTCGATCGACACGCACACGCGCCGCACGCTGCCGGGGCTGCCCGAGCAGGTGACCGTGACGTTGGCGCTGGTGTCGCGCTGCGCGGTCGGGGTGCCGATGGTGCCGAACGCCAGCGTCTGCGCCGATGTCGAGCACGTCGACTGGGCCTGCGCATGCGCCGGCCACAGCAACAGCAGGGCGAACAGGACCAGGACGAAACGCAGGCTCATGGCAGTGCTCCGCAAGGCAGCGGCCCCAGCTGCAATACGCCCGTGTCCCCGGGCAACTGCGCCGGCAGCGCATAGCGGCAGGTGCTGCCCGGCAGTTCCACTTCCAGCGTGCCGCCGGCGGGCAGGTCGGCGAGATAGGCCTGGCCGTCCAGTCCTACGAGAAACGCATCGCCGTCCACGATCCGGCCCTGCGTGCCGGCCGGCATCGGCGCGCCGCCGGCGGTGAGCAGGGTCACCATCGCCGGATGCACGCGGGCGACGTCGAAGCGCACGAGCACGCCGCCGTGGTCGGCCGGCGTGACCATCTGCTCGAGCGGCGGCACGCGGTATTCGACGCCGAGCGCGTCGGGATCCATGCCGACGCGGTTGCGCTGCCAGCCGCGCAGATCGGGCAGCAGCACGAAGCCGCGCGCGTTGGTCGTGCCGAACAAGCGGTTCTCGTACAGCACCGGCACGCCGGGCACGCCCTGCGTGCTCACCACCGCGAAGGAATCGCCGATGCGCCGGCTGGCGAAAGTGGCGCCGCCCATCCACACCAGGCTGCCGCTGGCCTGCCCGAAATAGTTCGTGTCGCCGCGATCGTGGTCGGCGCCGAGGGTGGCTTCGCCGTAACGGCCGCGCAGCGTCGTCGAGGCCAGGCCGTAACGGCCGTCGCGATCGCCCGCCTGCAGTTCCCAGCCCCAGCCGCCGTCGTAGCCGGGCGACTGGCGCACCGCGGCGATCGCGTCGTCGCGGTCGCGGCTGTGGCTGGCCGAGAGCGAGGCATCGCGCAGGCGACCCAGCGGCAGGTTGAAGTTGAGATTGAAGCCGGCGCCGGAGCTGTCGCTGTCGAAGACGCCCAGGCTGGCGTTGAGGCGGTGGCCGATCACCTGCGACCAGGTCAGCGTGCGCACGCTGTCCTCGTCGCCAGCGTGGCTGCGCCAGCGCAGCCACGAGAAGGCGAGGCTGCCGCGCGGCATCGCCCACCAGGCCGACGCCTGGTCCTGCGCGCGCAGCGAGGTGGGCACGCCGCCTTCGGCGAGGTCGCCCAGGTCGCGGAAACCGCGCGAGCGTCGCTGTGCCTTCAGGTCGAAGCCGAAGCGCGGGCTCATCCACTGGTAACCGGCGCTGCGCTGATCGCCGCTGCCATTGCCCTCGCTGCGCGCGAGCGAGGCGGTGACCACCCCGAGGTGGCCGGCCGGCGCCCACACCACGCCCGCGCCGGCCAGGCGCAGGTCGGGGCCGTACTCGGCGTGCGCCTCGCCGGTCACCGACATCGACAGGCCGCGGCGGTAGCTGCCGCTGGCGACGACGTCGTCGCCGTAGCGGTCGTGGTCGGTGGCGTAGCCAAGGCGCAGGCGTCCGGCTTCCAGGCTGAAATCGCTCAGGCCCGGCGCCAGGCGCTGGTAGTCGACATAGATCGGCACGCTGGTCTGCGTGGTGCGGCCCAGCGCATCGCGCACCACGAGCGTGGCCTCGCCCGCGCCGGTGATGCGCGGGAAGCTGTCGAGCACGAACGGGCCGTCGTCGATGTCGGCGCCGAACTGCTTCACGTTGTCGACCAGCAACTCCACCGAGGAGGGCACGGTCGCCTGGCCGGTGAAGCGCGGTACCGGGAAGGTGATCAGGTCGGGGCGCACGCCGAAGTTGCGGCGCAGCTGCACGCCGCCCATGCGCACCGGCCGCGACCACGCCAGCCCGCCGCCGATGAAGTCGCCGGCGCTCCAGGTGGTCATGTGGCGCGAATCGCTGTAGGTCCAGCGCGTGTCGAGGCGCTGGTAGGCATCGGCGCGGTCGCCGGCGCGGCTGACGAAGCTGTTGTCGATCGCGCCGAAGCGGCCGAACGCGCGCAGCATCGTGCCCAGCGACAGCGTGTCCTCGTGGTCGGTGCTGCGGCCGTAGGCGTCGTAGTCGAGCAGCAGGCCGGCACTGCGCGTGGCCTCGACGGCTTCCGGAATGCGGTAGCCCAGCGACTGGTTGGGGCGCAGCTGCGGGGCGACGTCGAGGATCAGGCGCTGGCCTTCGACGTCGTAGCGGTAGCTCAGCCCGGTCACCGCGTCCAGCGCGATCAGGCCGGATTCGTCGGTGGGCAGGGCCGGATCGACGACGACGCCGAGTCGGCGCAGGTCGTCGGGGGTGATGAACAGGCGGCCCTCGCGCAGTTGCACGCGGGCAAGCTGGCCAAGCGGGCGTTCGCCCAGGTAGGCCTCGAGGTACAGCAGTTGCGTGTCGCCGGCGCCGGTCGCCGCGGCGACGCCGCCGATGTCGGGAAGTCCGAGCTCGCCCAGCGACACCGAGCCGGTGCCGGTGCCCGCACCCGCACCCGCGCTCGCCGTCGTGACGTACGACGACAGCGCGATGGCGAGGGCAAGCGTCAGCGACCTAGGGCGCACGACCGACGGCAATCGAAAGCGGCTGGCCATTGAGGCGCGTTTCCAGCTGCAGTTCGCCGTCCAGGCGCGCGAGTGCCGCGGTATCGAGCGTCCAGTGACGCTCGCTGGCGGGCAACACGTATCCAAACAGGCCCGGGGTCAGCGGCATCGCGTGACCGTGGCCATCGATCAGGCGCGACGCGCCCAGTTGTGCGGCCTGTCCGCCGCCGTTGCTGCACGCCAGGAACGCTGCATGCACCTGGCACTGCAGCACGGGCGGGGCCGCCTTCGCCGCCCGCAGATACACGGGCACGACGAAACGCAGACGCAGCTGGATGCCGGTCTGTGCGGTTTCGCCCGGCGTGGGCAGTTCGTCGACGACGAGGCGGTAGGACCCGTCGCGCGATTGCGGGGCCGGTCCTTCGCGCACCAGCCGCACCACCTGGCTGGCGCCGGGAGCGATCTGCATGATCGCCGGACTGATCGCGACGTCGTTGGTCGCGGCCATCCGGTCCTCGCCTTCGGCCTGGCTCCAGGCGAAGACGCGCACCTGCGCCGCGATCGGCGCATCGCCGGTATTGGTCACGGTCATGCGGCCGGCGGTGGCGCCCGGCGCCAGTTCGACCAGCGTGGGCGCGACCTGCAGCTGACCCTGTGCCCAGGACGCGGGCACGAACGAAGCCAACGCCGCGCCCAGGAGCGCGGCGGGGACTGCCCGTTTCATGATCAGAATTCGATCGTGGCGGTGATCGTGTCGTTGTAGACGCCGGCGCCGACGGACTGCAGCGGCGTACCCGGCACGCGGCCGTACACGGTCAAGGTCTGGTCGGCGTTGTTGCCGGTGCCGTCGACGTCGTTGGCGGTGCCGCCGGCGGCGGTCTGACCCCAGCGGTTGGTGCGGGTGGCGTCGGTGTACAGCTCGTAGCTCACGAACTGGCCGGGATTGGCGGCGCTGGCCAGGCGGCGCTGGCCGGCCGAGGCGTTGAGGCCGTCGTTGAGGCCGACGTGGTACAGCGCGCCGTTGTTGCAGTTGACGGTCAGCGAGGTCGCCGCATCGCGATCGGCGGTGATGTTGCCGGTGACGCTGCCGAAGTCGATGTCGGACGCGGTGTTGCCGGCGGTGAGGGTGCAGGAGTTCTGGACGGTCAGCTGCACGCCGAAGTTGGCGGTGGTGTTGGCGGCGCTGGCGGCGAAGGGCGAAACGACAAGAGCGGCAAAAAGGACGGTCTTCTGGAGGTTCATTTTCGGGAATCTCAACGACATGGGTGGAGCCGTCCTTTGCAAGAATGTGATCCGGGTCGCGTAACGTAGCACGAACCATGCCAATGCTGGCGCTTCGTTTTGCACGGCCTGCGGGACCGCCCTTGCGGCCTTCACGTCGCTTTTACGTCATGACCGTCGGGGCACGTCACTAGCTGACGCTTGCCGGCGTCGCCGCGGAAACGATTTCGCGACCGCCTTGGCTTGTGGCGCCGGCAGACCGCAGGCCAAGATCGCCCCCGATGCCTGCGTTGCCGTCTTCCATCTGCCCCGCGCCTGCCCGGATCCGTGCCGTCGCCGCCACCCTCCTGCTGCTCGCCGCCGCGGCCTGCGTGCCGGGTAGCTCGGCGCCCGAGGCCGGCCCGGATTCGCCCGTGGCCGCCGTGCAGCAGCTGGTCGACGACCTGCGGCGCGACGACCTGGCCGCCTACGCCCGCCATGCCGTTCCCGAACCCCTGCACGCGCGGCTGGCCACCGCCTGGGACCAGGGCCGCACGCTGTGGCCGCTGAGCGAACTGCCGCTGGACCAGAAATTCCAGGGCTTCCTCGCCGCGCTGTCGGCGCCGCGCTCGGAACAGACGCTGCTGGCGGCCTATCGCCGCCAGTTCGCCGGCGCGCAGAAGGAGATCCGCGACGCGGCCACCACGCTGGGCCTGTTCACCGTGCAGTACGTCGCCAACGAGGGCAGTTACAGCGACGAGGAACGCGATCACTACCGCCAGCTGATCGGCGCCCTTTCCCGCTGGGGACAGCGCGCGCCGCTCGCCGACCCGGCCCGCGCGCGGCAGGTGCTGCCGCAGATCACCCTGGCGGCCCGCACCACCGGCCTGGGCGGGCCGGACGGCCTGCACCGGGCCGGGATGGAAGCCAGCCTGCAGCGACTGGGCCCGTTCTTCGTCCGCGTGGAGCATGCGCTGGCCGCCTACGGCCTGGACTTCGACGCCGCCCTGGCCGGCATGCGCGTCACGCTGGCCGAGCAGACCGGCGACCAGGCGCGGGTGCGGATCGAGTACACCCTCGCCGGCGAACCCATCGACGCCCTCGTCCGGGTCGAGCGCCGGGGCGGCCGCTGGTACCTCAGCGACCTGCTGCGCCGGGCCGAAACCGAAGCCGGTGCGGCCACCCTCGCCGGCGGCAGCGGCGGACCGCCCAGCCGCACGCCCGCGCGCCGCTGAGCGGCCGCGGCCCCCTCCGACCCGGCCGCGGCCGCCCACTTCCGAGATTTGGCGCCGATCGGCCGGCATAATCCCGCCAATGCCGAACCAGACTTCCCTCTTCCCGGACGACGAACCCTCGCGTCCGCAGACCCCGGCATCCGCCGATCCCAAGGCCACGCCGGCATCCGCGGCACCGGCCGTGTCGGCCGAAACGGTCCCGGCGATGCCCGCTGCCGCCGGCTCCGCGCCGTCGGAACCCACGCCACCGGAAGCCGCGCCGGTAGAACCCGTACCGCCGACATCGCCCGCCACCGCCGCCGAGCCCGAACCGGCGCAACCCGACCTGCCGATGGCGGCGCCGCCCGCCTTCGCCGCCGATCCGCGCCCCGCCGCCCCCGCCCGCCGCCCGCTGTGGGCGAAGCTGCTGGGCTGGCTGATGGAGCCGTGGGTCGAACTGAAGATCGAGCCGCAGACCGCCGCCGAACACCTCGCCCTGCTGGGCGGCCGGCCGGTCTGCTACGTGCTCGAGGACTACGGCCTGTCCAACGCGCTGATCCTGGAACGCGCCTGCCGCCAGGCCGGCCTGCCCACCCCGCTGCAGCCGCTGCCGGGCGACCCGCTCGGCCGCAAGCGCGCCTACCTCGCCCTGTCGCGCCGCAACGTCAGCGCGCTGGCGCCGCTGGCCGACAGCATCACCGGCACGATCACCGGAACCATCACCGGCACCCCCGCGGCACCGCCGCCGGCGCCGTCGCCGAAGACCCATTCGGGCTCGCTGGCCCGCCTGCTCGAGGCGCACCGCGCCGAACCCGAACTCGACGTGCAGCTGGTGCCGGTCTCGATCTTCGTGGGCCGCGCGCCGGACAAGAACAGCGGCTGGTTCTCGGTGCTGTTCTCGGAAAACTGGACGCTGGTGGGCCGCTTCCGCCGCCTGCTGTCGATCGCACTGAACGGCCGCGACACGCTGGTGCAGTTCGCGCCGCCGGTGTCGCTGCGCGGCGTGCTCGACGAAGGCCTGCCGCCCGAGCGCACCGTGCGCAAGCTGTCGCGCGTCCTGCGCACCCACTTCCACCGCCTGCGCGCGGCGGTGATCGGGCCCGACCTGTCGACGCGGCGCCTGCTGATCGACAGCGTGCTCGCCTCCGACTCGGTCAAGGAAGCCATCGCCGACCAGGCCGCGCGCGACAAGACCTCGCTCACCGAGGCGTGGAAGAAGGCGCACGGCTACGCCTACGAAATCGCCGCCGATTACTCGCACCCGGTGGTGCGTTCGGCGAGCTTCCTGCTCACCACGGTGTGGAACCGCATCTACCGCGGCGTGCTGGTGCACCACCTGGACAAGCTCAAGGCCGCCGCGCCGGGCCACGAAGTCATCTACGTGCCCAGCCACCGCAGCCACATGGACTACCTGCTGCTGAGTTACCTGCTCTACACCAAGGGCGTGGTGCCGCCGCACATCGTCGCCGGCGTCAACCTCAACCTGCCGGTGGTCGGAACGCTGCTGCGCAAGGGCGGCGCGTTCTTCATCCGCCGCAGCATCCGCGGCAGCGTGCTGTATTCGGCGGTGCTGAGCGAATACGTCGCGCAGCTGGTCGGCAACGGTTATTCGATCGAGTACTTCACCGAAGGAGGCCGCTCGCGCACCGGCCGCCTGCTGCAGCCCAAGGGCGGCATGATCTCGATGACGGTGCGCGGCTTCCTGCGCCAGCCCACGCGCCCGGTGCTGTTCCAGCCGGTCTACATCGGCTACGAGAAGCTGATGGAAGGCAACAGCTACCTCGACGAACTCACCGGCAAGCCGAAGGAAAAGGAATCGGTCTGGGCGCTGCTCATGGGCATCCCGCGGGTGCTGCGCAGCAACTACGGCCAGGTGGTGGTGAACTTCGGCGAGCCGATCCTGCTGGGCGACGTGCTCGCCGAGCACGCGCCGAGCTGGGACGGCCGGCCCGTGCCGGAAGACGAGAAGCCCAAGTGGCTCTCCGACACCGTCGACGCGCTCGCGCAGAAGATCAACGTCAACATCAACCGCGCCGCGGACGTCAATCCGATCAACCTGCTGGCGCTGGCGCTGCTGTCCACGCCCAAGCACGCGATGGGCGAAGGCGACCTACGCGCGCAGATCGCGCTGTCACAGAAGCTGCTCGCCGACCTGCCGTTCTCCGACCGCGTCACCGTCACGCCGCACACGCCCGAGCAGATCATCGCCCACGGCGAGGAAATCAACGTGCTGGAACGCACGAAGCATCCGCTCGGCGACGTGCTCGGCGTCGATGACGAGAAGGCGGTGCTGCTCAGCTACTTCCGCAACAACGTGCTGCACCTGTTCACCGCGGCGGCGTGGATCGCGTGCTGCTTCCAGCACAACCGGCGCATGAGCCTGACGCGCGTGCTCGAACTGGGCCGCAACGTGTATCCGTTCCTGCAGGCGGAACTGTTCCTGCCGTGGACCGCGGAGCAGTTCGGCGAGCGCCTGTCGCGCACCGTCGACCTGTTCGTCGGCGAGGGCCTGCTCGAACGCGTGAGCGACGAGGACGGCGGGATCCTCGCGCGCAACGCCGGCCAGAGCGACGAGGTGTTCCGCCTGCGCGCGATCGGCCACTCGCTGCAGCAGGCCTTCGAGCGCTACTACATCGCCATCTCGGTGCTGGCCAAGAACGGCGCCGGCACGCTGAGCTCGGGCGAACTGGAAAGCCTGTGCCATCTCGCCGCGCAGCGGCTGTCGCTGCTGTACGCGCCGGCGGCGCCGGAGTTCTTCGACAAGTCGCTGTTCCGCGGCTTCATCCAGAAGCTGCGCGAACTGCGCCTGGTGTGGCCCGACGGGAACGGCAAGCTCACCTTCGACCACCACCTGACCGCCTGGGCGAAGGACGCCAAGGTGATCCTCGGCCGCGAGATGCGGCACACGATCGAGAAGATCAGTCCGGAGTCGGGCAAGTCCGGCGAGTGAATGCGACGGCACGTCGCGACGGTCGCTGCACGCGGCCGTCGCGCTCCGGTGCGTGCATCGCAGATTGCGCGGCTATGCGGGCTGGTCGGGAATCAGCGCGCTTTCCAGCCGCGCGATGCAGTCCTTCAGCCACAGCTTGCGCTTCTTCAGGCGCTTGATGCTGAGCTCGTCGGCGGACACGTCCGCGGTGAGCCGTTCGATCGCCAGGTCGAGGTCGCGGTGTTCGACCTTCAGTTCGGCCAGCTTGCGGGCGATGGCGGCGGGATCGTCGGCTTCGATCATGGGCCGAGCTTACGCTGCCGGCGCGGCTTGCCCAAGGCAACCGAGGAATCCGCATGCGGCGGGCGCACAGGCCCGCCGCATGCGACGCTTCAGTTGAACTTGAACCAGGCCGACCGTGCCTCGCCGTCGCCCAGGTCCAGCTCCAGCCGCCGGCAGCTGCCACGCAGCGAATTCGCCGCCATCCAGTCGAGCTGGTAATAGCCGTTGCCGAGGTTGCGCAGCTGGCCGTTGCTGCCGCCGTAGGTGCTGATGCGGCTTTCGGTGGTCACCGGACAGGCGATGGCGGTGGCGTTGACGCCGGCCGCGGTCAGGTTGGCGACCGGCGCGCCCTGCGCGTCGACCACACGCCAGCGCAGCGGCACGGAACGGCTCGCCTTGGATACGTTCAGCACCGACGGGTTCTGCACCGGCGAGCTGAAACCGACGAAGCCGTACACGACGCGATAGCCGGTACTGGCGCTCGCGCTGTTGCCGGCGGCATCGGTGACGCTGCAGGCGACCGACTTGGCGCCGACGCTGGCCGTCGCCAGCGGCGCGCAGGTTTCGCCGGCAATGCCGGACAACGCGTCGCTGCCGTTCGCTTTGGCCTGCTGCGGGCTGTTGAGCAGCAGCGTGCCGGGGTTCACCGACGGCAGGAGCGTCGGCGCGGTGGCGTCGCGCTTGACGGTCACGGTACGCACCGTCGTGCCGCCGGCACTGGTGGCGGTGCAGGTGAAGCTGGCGCCGGGCGTGTCGACCGTCAGTTGCACGGTGTTGCAGCCGATACCGCCGACGGCCGATTCCGCATCGCTCACCTGCCAGCTGATCTGCACGTTGCCGACATACCAGCCATTGGCGCCGAGCGGACCGGTCACGCTTGCCGAAACCTGTGGCGGCGTCGCGTCGGTAACCCAGTTCTTGTAGGCCGGCTCGCTGCGATTGCCCGCGGCATCGACGGCGCGAACCAGCAGTTCGTGCAGTCCCGGCGCGAAGGTGCGCACCAGCGGCGAGGCGCAGGCCGCATAGGCGCCGCCATCGAGCGCGCATTCGAAGCCGGCCAGGCCCGACAGGGAGTCGTGGCCCTCGAACGTCACGGTCGCCAGCGCGCCGTCGGCGGTGAACGATTGCACCGACACGATCGGCGCCTGCGTGTCCACCTTGAGGGTCACGCTCTCGACGGTGTTGCCGCCGACGCTGTCGGCGAAGCAGTGGAAATCCATTCCCTGCGTGTCCCACTGGACCTGCACCGGATCGCAGCCGTCCTGATAGCGGATCGACGATTCGGGTTCGCTCACCAACCAACTCAGATTGACCGGGCTGATGTACCAACCATTGTCGCCGAGGGTGCCGGCGATCTGCGCCTGGATCAGCGGCGGCGTGTCGTCGATCGACACGACGACTTCGCGACGCGCGGCGAAGCCGTTCTGGTCGCGGCCTTCGACGGTGATCGGATAGCGACCCGGTTGGTACGCGCTGCCATGCAGCACGCCATTGGGATCGAGGAAGAAACTCCACGGCAAGGTGCCGGCGACGATCGCATACGTCGACGCCTGCACCGGCAGCGGTCCGTCGCTGCGCAGCTGGAACTGCACGTTGAGGTACTCGCCCGGCCGCACGCCAGGCACGGACTCGGGGTCCAGTTCCAGGTGCGGCGTCATCCACGGCTCGCCCCAGCATTCGCGCGTGCCATCGGTGCGGATCGCGCAGGTGTGCGAGCTGCCGGCAGACACCGCGACGAACGTGCCCTGCGGGATGTTCTGCAACTGTCCGCTCCAGTCGGCGCCCCAGCAGAACAGGCGGCCGCTGGTGCGGATCGCGCAGCTGTGGTGCGCACCGACCGACAACGCGCGGAAGGTGGCGAACTCGGGCAGCTGGCCGGGTTCGTTCGGGTCGTACGGCAGCTCCGCGTCCAGGCCCCAGCAACGGAT
Organism: Lysobacter yangpyeongensis; assembly: GCF_042655745.1. Classification (NCBI taxonomy): domain Bacteria; kingdom Pseudomonadati; phylum Pseudomonadota; class Gammaproteobacteria; order Lysobacterales; family Lysobacteraceae; genus Lysobacter; species Lysobacter yangpyeongensis. The sequence goes on from NZ_JBHSNM010000002.1 coordinate 780,607, forward strand.
GTGCAACCCGCTGTCGAACCCGCAGCTGTGGCGCTCGCCCGCCTGGATGGCGAGGAACGCGCGCTCCGGCGCCAGCACCGGCACGGTCTGACCGTCGCCGTCGTAGCCCCAGCACGCGCCGGTGCCGTCCGCACGCACGCCGCAGCTGTGCATCAGGCCGCCGCTCAGATTGCGGAACAATCCCGGCGGCACCAGCGTCTTGCCGTCGACTTCGCGGCCCCAGCAATGCGCGTGGCCATCGAGCGCGAGCACGCCGCAACCGTGCTCGTAGCCCACGTCGAACTGCCGCAGCGGCTCGATCGGCAGGTTCTCGCTCACCATCGGACTGCCGAAGCACTGCAGCATGCCGAATCGGAAATTGCCAAAGTAAGTGCGACAACTCCAGCCCCCAAGAATGCAGGGGTGAGCTGGCAGACTGGTTGGGACTCTGATCCGGCAAGAAAGGAGCCCCAACCGTGACGTACCACCAGCTCACCGAG